>DBZL01000039.1 GCA_002311745.1 Phycisphaerales bacterium UBA1161
CGTTGATCCTGATTGGATTTGCTTTGCTCACTCACGTCGGACGGAATCAAAACACAGAAACCGGCCGGGCGCAAGTTAAGATTAGATTAAGTTGGTTCCGGACAGTATTGTGCTACGCACCGCCGCTAAGTGGCACGTGAGCGTTGCTCACGTGCCGGCCATCATGGCGTCGCGGAGCTTGTGCAGGGCGTCGTGCTCGATCTGACGAACACGCTCGCGCGTCAGGCCGACCTTCTCGCCGATCTGCTTGAGAGTCAGGGCGTCGCCGCCTTCCAGGCCGTAACGCAGTCTGAGAATCTTGGCGGCGCGAGAGTCGATCTGATTGAGCAGTTGGCCGAGCTGGCGCAGCTCGTCGACCTGGCGAACGATCTGGTCGGGAGGCGGGTTGGAGGTGTCGGCCACCAACTCGTTGATGGTCAGCTCGCCGTCGGCGCTGCCGGATTGCGTGGGGGAGTGGTAGGCCTTGACGGCCTTGCGGATGATCTTGAGTTTCTTGGTGGACATCTTCATGTGGGCGGAGAGCTCGTCGATGGTGGGCAGGCGGCCCAGGCGGTCCTCCAGCTCGCGGTTGGCGTACTTGAGCTTGGACATCATCTCGACCATGTAGGCGGGGATGTGGATGGGCTGGACGCTGTTGATGAGGGCGCGTTTGATGGCCTGCTTGATCCACCAGCTGGCGTAGGTGCTGAAGCGAGAGCCGTTTTCGGGGTCGAAGCCCTCGACGGCCTTGAGCAGGCCGATGTTGCCTTCCTCGATCAGGTCGGGAAAAGAGAGGCCGCGGTTGACGTAATGGCGTGCGATGTTGACGACGAGGCGGAGGTTGGAGCGGACCATGCGTTCGCGGGCCTCGGGGTCGTTGTCGTGGATGATGCGGCGGGCCAGGTCCTTCTCCTGGTCGGCGGAAAGAAGCGGGGACTGGTTGATTTGCCGCAGGTAAAGCTGCAGACCGGATTGGAGGGTTGGCGAGGGCATCGTTGATGGCCGGGGCTTGGGCTGCGGGCGATCCGGCGGGTCCGATAAACGAGCCAGTCCGCAGGATCGCCCGGGCGCGGAGACCTCCGGCCAGTGTCAGTATCGGTAGCCACTTAGGTCGACTTTGGGAGCGCGAGCACGCGAGGTGGAAAAAGGAACCCCCCGAGGCGGGCCGGGCGTATCGGCGGGCCGGGGAGTGTTTTTGGTGTGGGATCGCGGGTTAGCGCTCGAGGTTGATGTCGCCTAGGCCGCGGGTTTGCTCGCCGCCTTCGAGGCCGCCGCGCAGGCCGCGTTTCTGGGCCCGCTCGGCACGGGCGGTCTCGCGGGCTTCCTCTTCCTGGGCCCACTGGGCACGCTTAAGCGACAAGCCGATCTTCCGCTCCTCGCTGTCGACGCGAAGGATCTTGACGTCCAGTTCCTGGCCGACCTTGAGCGAATCCTCGGGCTTATCCACTTTCTGGTCGGAGATTTCGGAGATGTGGAGGAGGCCTTCGAGGCCGGGCTCCAGTTCGACGAAGACGCCGAAGTTGGCGATCTTGGTGACGTGGCCCTTGACGACCATGCCCGGGCGGTAATTGGCGGGGATGACGGTGGTCCAGGGGTCTTCCTGCATTTGCTTGAGGCCCAGGGCGATGCGCTGCTTTTCCTGATCGACGCTGAGGACGACGGCCTTGATGGTCTCGCCCTTCTTGAGCACCTCGCTGGGATGGCCGATTTTTTTGGTCCAGGACAGGTCCGAGACGTGCAATAGGCCGTCGATGCCTTCCTCGATCTCGACGAAGGCGCCGTAGTTGGCGATGTTGCGAACCTTGCCCTCGACGACGGAGCCGGGCGGGTATTTTTCGGCCACGCGTTCCCAGGGGTTCTCCTCGACCTGCTTCATGCCCAGGGAGATTTCCTGCTTGTCCTTGTTGATCTCCAGGACCTTGACGCGGACGCGCTGGCCCTGGGTGACGACCTCGCTGGGATGGTTGATGCGTTTGGTCCAGGACATCTCGCTGATGTGGACCAGTCCCTCGACGCCCTCCTGCAATTTGCAGAACGCGCCGTAGGACATGATGTTGACGACCTCGGCCTCGTGGACGGAGCCGACGGGGTATTTCTGCTCGATGTTCTCCCAGGGGCTGGCTTCGCGCTGCTTGAGGCCCAGGGCGATTTTTTCCTTCTCCTTGTCGATGGAGAGAACCTTGACCTCGACCTCCTGGTCGATCTTGAGCAGTTCGCTGGGATGATTGATGCGGCCCCAACTCATGTCGGTGATGTGCAGCAGGCCGTCGATGCCGCCGAGGTCGATGAACGCGCCGAAATCGGCGATGTTCTTGACCGTGCCCTTGCGAATCTCGCCGACTTGCAGGCCGTCCAGCGTTTTGCGCTTCATCTCCTCGCGCTGCTGCTCGATCATTTTTCGGCGGGAGATGACGATGTTGCGCCGCTCCTCATCGATCTTCAAAATGACGGCGTCGATGGTTCGGCCGATCCAGTCGGAAATCTCACCGGGTCGGCGAATGTCGACCTGGCTGGCGGGCAAAAACACCGGCACGCCGATGTCCACCAGCAGCCCGCCCTTGATCTTCTTGGTGACCTTGCCGGTGACGGGGTTGCCTTCCTTCTTGGACTGCATGATGGCCGCCCAGTTGATGATGCGGTCGGCCTTGCGCTTGCTGATCTTGACCAGGCCGGTGTCGCCCTCGACATCCTCCAGCAGGACGCGCACCTCGTCGCCGACCTGCACCTTCTCCGGTTCGTCAAACTCCGATCGCTCCAAAATGCCTTCGCTCTTGAGCCCCATCTCGACGACAAAATCGTCGCCGGCGACGCTGGAAATCTTGCCCTTGAGAATCGCGCCTGGAGTGAAATCCTGGACTTCGTCGGAGGCAACGAGCTTGGAAAGATCATTGGCGGCATCGCCCAGAGCCGTGGTCACCGCGGCATCGACGTCCGCGTCCAGGTTCCCCAGGGAATTGATGAGATTGTAATCGACCATACGACTAAAAATGCGGCAAGCGGATCGGCTTGCCCATGCCTTGTGTTTTGCGCGGCCAACAAAACGCCGCCGGCATCCGCGCGATGCCGATGGCACGCGACCAAGTTAAGCGCAGCGGACCGCCCGCCGAGCGAGAACGCGAAAGGATAACGTTCAGCGGCGGGCGCGGCAACGATAGATGGGCATTTTCAGCGCCTTTCAATTCCATAAGAACACAAAATGCAACCGCAGAGACGCAGGGGGCGCAAGAGTGCCGCAGAGAAGACAATTAATTGATTTTTGATTTCATCTCTGCGTCTGTCTCTGTGTCTCTGCGTCTCTGCGGTTGCATTTGACTTTTAACCCCCGGCAGTGGCGCGATTTAAGGCGTCGATCAGGTTCTGCGTGGTATAGAGGCTAGTCAGCTTCGTGGGTTCGGATTGGTGCGGGCCGTAAATGGCGGTCAGGGGGATGCCGCCGCCGGGGTTGAGCTGATTGACGGCATCCCAGCCGGGGGCGTGCTCATCGGTCAAATCGGCACGCAGAAGAATCACCTGGTGCTGGGCGATGGCTTGCGCGGCCCGGGGATCGTGAAAGACGGAGGCTTCCAGGGCCAGGCAGTTGCCGCACCAGTTGGCGGTGAATTCGACGAGGACGGGCTTGCCGGTGGCGCGGGCGTCGGCGAGTGCCTGGGGGTAAAACGGCTGCCAATGCGGGCCGCCGGTGAGACGTAACGTGACCGCCAAGGCCGACCAGATCACCGCGGCGGCGACGATCAATGAAATGATGATCGGGCGCGGTCGGCGGGTCAGTTGCACGGTGCGGATGACCAGGAAAATCATCGCGGCCGCGATGACGGCGAAGACGGCCCAGAAAAATTCTTTGCTGGAAGCGAGGCGGCCGCCTGCGAAATAGACGGCGACGGCCAGAAGCAAGAAACCCATCAACTGTTTGAGGATGGCGGACCAGGGTCCGGCGCGCGGGACGCGACGGGCCAGGGCGGGAAAGGCGCTGAGCAGCAAATAGGGCAGGGCCATGCCCACGCCGACCATGATCACCGTGGCTTCGCCGAGCCATTTGGGTTGGGCCAGGGACCAAGCCAGAAGCCCGGCGAACATCGGTGCGGTGCAGGGCGTGGACAGAACGGCGGCCAGCATGCCGAAGACAAAATTGCCCCAGATCGATTCGTGGCTGGGGGTGATGCGATAAACGGCATCGGGCAGAACGATTTCAAACAGGCCGAACATGCCCAGGGCCATGACGACCAGGATGGCGCAGATCGTCCAGATGAACCAGCCGTATTTGAACTGCTCGCCCCAGGTGAAGTGACGGGTCACGACGATGAGCTGAGCGAGGATGATGAAGAGGGAGATCACGCCCAGGCTGAAGACCACGCCCAGGAGGAAACAGCGGGCGCGGTTGTGGCGGGAGACTTCGAAGAAGCCAATCGCCTTGAGGGGAACGACGGGCAGGACGCAGGGCATCAGGTTGAACAAAATGCCGACGACCAGGGCGACGCCCATGGCCAGAGCGGTGTTGGAGGAGCCCAATTGGAAGTAATGGCCGAAGAAATCGACGGAGGTGGCGGAATGCGTGGCCGGTGGCTGGGGCGGGGCGCCGCGGGCAAAGACGGTCCAATTGAATCCGCCGAACAGATCTTGATCCCGCACCGTAACCGGCTGATCGGCGGGGACGATCTTGGTCGTGATGGAAAAGGGCTGATGGCGCTGAGGGGGAAAGCAGACCTGATCATTGCACGCCTGCCAGGTGACGTTGCCGGCGATGGTCGTGTCGCCCAGGGGAGCGGCGGGTTGGATGCGGATGGGAACATAGACGATGACGCGGCCGGTGTAGACGCTCTGGTTTCCCAAACCGGGGAAGTTGAGCACCGCCGGCTGAGGATAAATGGGATCGAGAAACTCCAGGGCGACGTTGCGATCGAGGTCGATGTCGAACTTGATCAGATTGGGATCGAGCGGCTGATGCGACTGGACGTGCAGGCCCGGGGCGACGTCGAGGGCGACGGCCAGGACGGCGGTTTGGCCGGCTTGCAGGGCAGTGACGTTGAGTCTGGCAAAAAACGTGGCGGTGGTGGGCGCGGCCCACGACCAGCGAGCCAATAGGAACAGGGCAAGAAGAAAGAAGCCGGGGCGCCGCATGCGAAGATGCATGATTGTACTGTCGCCAACCGTGCAGAGGCACCAACTATTCCCGGGCGGCAGCGGCTGCTAGAATCCCACGAGCCATGCCAGATGCGCCGAGTTACATCACGCAGTTGGGTCAATCCGCGCGTCGAGCGGCGGGGCAACTGGCCGGCTTGCGCGACCAAGTGAAATCGGCGGCGCTAAGGAAGATGGCGGGGGCGATCCGCGAGGGTCGCGAAGCGCTGTTGGCCGCCAATGCGCAGGACGTCGAGGCGGCGAAAAAAGCCGAGGTGCAGCCGGCGCTGATCGAGCGATTGAAGCTCAATGACAAGCGCATCGCGTCCATGGCCGACGGCGTGGAGCAGATCGCGGGGCAGGTCGATCCGGTCGGGCAAATCATCGAGGGGTACGTGCGGCCCAACGGCCTGCGGATTCAGAAAGTCCGCGTGCCGATCGGCGTGATCCTCTTTTTTTACGAGAGCCGGCCGAACGTGACCAGCGACGCGGCGGCCCTGTGCATCAAGAGCGGCAACGCCATCATCCTCCGCGGGGGCAAGGAAGCGCTGAATTCCAACCTGGCCATCGCGTCGATCATTTGCAAAGCGCTGACGGACAGCGGGATCGATCCGGCGGCGGTGCAGCTCATCACGAGCACCGACCGCGCCCTGGTGCCGCCGCTATTGAAGCTGGATCAGTACATCGACCTGGTGATTCCCCGCGGCGGGGAGTCGCTGATCCGCGCGGTGGTCAAGGAATCGACCATTCCCGTGCTCAAGCATTTCACGGGCAATTGCCACATTTACGTGGATGGCCAGACGGACGGCATGGAGCAGCAGGTTCGCGACATCTGCGTGAACGCCAAGACCAGCTATCCGGGCGGAGCGGTCTGCAACGCAGTGGAGAAAATCCTGTTCCACAAGGACGCGGCGGCCAAGCTGCTGGTCAAGGTGTGCCAGGACCTGGCGGCCAAGGGGGTGGAAATCCGCGGCGACGAGCGGACGCGGGCTCTGTATCCGAAGGCCAAGGCGGCCGAGGAATCGGATTGGCCGCTGGAATATCTCAACCTCATCGTGGCGGTGAAAGTGGTGGATTCGCTGGAGCAGGCGATCGAGCACATCAACCGATACGGCAGCCATCACACGGATGCGATCTTGAGCAACTCGCGGGGGGCGATCGACCGATTCGCGGCGGGCGTGGATTCGGCGAGCATCATGATCAACGCCAGCACGCGGCTGGCCGATGGGGGCGAATACGGGCTGGGGGCGGAGATCGGGATCAGCACGGACAAGCTGCACGCGCGGGGGCCGATGGGGGCGGCGGATTTGACGACGTACAAGTGGATCGTCACCGGCGACGGGCACGTGCGCTGAAGTCAACCCGGATGGCTGAACTGGGCGATCTGCGCCTCGGCAACGCGGCGGTAATCGGCCAGGGGCATGGTGACGGCATCCTCGTGGGTTCCGGCCTGGAAGGTGACGTGCACGTCCTGCATGAGGGCCTCGTCAACGTAGGTCGGCATGCCGTAGATGCAACCGATGGGCGGCTCGGCGCCCAGCTCGCAATCGGGGAACAGTTCCTGCAGCTTCTGCTCATCGGCTAGAGCCACGCTATTGGCGTGGAGCAATTGGCGAACCTTGTCCAGGTCGATGCGGTATGAGGCGGGCACGACGCACAGGACGGACTTGCCGTCGGCCTGGATGACGACGGGCTTGATGACCCGGCGGCCGGGGATGTGCTCGGCCTCGGCCAGGGCTTGGGCCGTGTACACCGCCGGATGCCGCGACACCGAATAATGAACGCCCTTCTCGTCCAGATAGGACTGCAGATTCATAACAACCTCCTGGTTAGAGGTGGCCGAGGTCTTTTGCGTCAATATCCAGCGCGGGATCGGCGGCGGCAAGAAAAAAATAGTGACTTCCGGGGCGAGGCCGCCGACGCCGTAACGAATTCGATCTGGGACAGCGACTCATTTGCCACCAGGCCCTAAGCGCTGAGAATCGTCAAACCGGTGCCAAGGAAACCTTGGGGCGTCCCGGGCGTCTAAATGTGTCTTGAGATGAACCTTCGACGATCGGAGGCGGATATGAGAGCCTGTACCGCGATCCATTTTGCTCTGGTAATTGCCGTCGCCACGCTGTTGCATGCCGACGAACCTGCTTCTCGGCCAACGCGTAGCGCTCCATTGAGCGCAAAGACTACGGAGGAGGTAATCAAGTTTGTCGAACCGCAAAAAGGTTTCGGATGCATCCAGACCGCGCAATTCAATCGTTGGGGTCGCCAGGTATTCGCGATCTGGTACTGCCCTTTTTCGGGCCGTGGCGACTGCTTCTTGGACGTCTATTACTACGACTATGACAAAACCCAGTGGACGTGCTTCCTTGATCGGTTGGTGCCGGCGGGAGGCGACCTATCAGCCGAGATGCCTAATGGCAACGAGATTGTCTTCCGAAATACCGACGGCAAGGTCGCGGTAACGCAATCCGTGGTAACGTTCCCACAGAAGAAATGGTGGAACGATGCGAAATAGGGAGATGAAAACGGGAGATACGCAGTCTCGCGCGACGGAAAACCTTGCTGACCCCTCACAATGAATCAAGGGCCCCTGCACACGCGCCTCACCGGCCCGCGTGAGTAGCTTCGCGCGGTGTGCGGATCATTTTGCGGCGAGTGCCCTCAAAGCCGTGCCTCTGATACCACGCGAACAATTGGCCGCGCGTCATGGGGTAAGGCTTGCGGCCAATGGGGATGACCTTCAGTTTGAGCTCGACGCCATGACGGTCGGCAAGATCGCATAGGGTGCGAAGCATTTGGGAGCCGCTGCCCTGACCCGGTTGCAAGGTCCAAAGGCGATGAATCGTGACCGTCCGAGGCGAATCGAAGATGAATTGAACGGAACCGTGGAGGCCGCCTTCAACCTTGGGGAATGTGTAGTCGCCGCGGCCCGCCGGCTGCGCGATGGTCTTTAGCTCGCCAAGAAAGGCATGGACATTGTTTTGGTGCTGGGCGGGGGCAGGCTCGGTCTTCATGGCCAACTTGTGCCAACGGCGGATGGCCACAAGAGACCAGACGCCTTCGACCAGGCCGAAAGGCCATGCCCCTTGCAGGAAGCCATACAGGGATGCCATGAGACACGATCCGGCAAATGCGATCACAAACGAGGGCGATCGCTCCTCGAGCGCATAGAAAAGGAGCATGAGACTGACGGCGAGCAGTCCGAACGCCGTCAGGCGATCCAGGTGCGGGATGGCGATTGTTCCTTGCAGCATCGCAGGGTCTATTGTGAATATAAAGTCTGCGGAGTCGGCGAGTGGCAATCCGCCGGTGCTCCGCAGACCAAGTTCCCTGGCCAGGCACGGTGGTTAAAGGCGGAGAGTGAACGCCTTTCGTGCCAAAGCCAGACGCATTTCGATCCCAACGCCCGGTCAAACTCGTCCGCCACGGGCGTGTTGGTGTTGGTCCCTGACAGCGAAAGGAATGCCACCCGCGTCAGTGGGTACTAATCCATGGCCACCCCGGTTTTGGACCGACAAGGCGCCGCCAACCACGGCCGTGCATTGCAAAATGCAATCAGGGGTGTCGCAACGTGCAATGTCCGGCGTTGATGGACTTCCTATCTCGTTGTGCAAAGCCCACTTCAATTCGCATCGAACAGACGGCGGCGAGCAAAAAAGGGCGTGCTGTTGCGCATGACCCCATTGCAAATTGCACAGTGGCAACGGCGCGACCGGCACTGTGGGAAGGCTCGTCGGCGGCAAGAGAAAAATGGGTGATGCGTGGGTGCGAGGCCGCCGTTCGTCAGTCGGTGTCGAATGTGTCGCCTGATTTTTGCAAATAGGCGAAGAAGCACATCTGCTCGATGCCTTTGCGGATTCCGCGAAGCGAGAAGAGTTTGAAGAACCAGGCCAGATCGCTCTCGGTCGGCTCGTCCGGTGGCGCTGATGCGGGGCCGACGACTTTGGCGACGGGCACGCTCATGATGTACTCGCAAAGATAGGAGATGTTGATCTCGTCAGCCGTCTGCGTGGAGAGGACGAAGAGATTGTGCGCGCGGATTAAACTGCGGAGATACCGTTCGGCCATTTTGACTTCAAGAGCGTCAAGTGCCGCGAGGTACGCGGGCGTTTGGGGGTCCTGTTTCCATTCAAGGGCCTGTCGCTCGTCTTCGCGGCACCCCTCCAGGGCGGCGTCGAAGTGCTCCTGCATCCGCTGGTAGAACGATTCGACCTGATCGCCGTGAAGCCAGCGGGCGATCAGCACTTCGCCGGGGCGGCGGTGGATGTGGTAGTCGTTGGTGGAAAGGCGGCGGGTTTTGGGGAGGTTCAGAAGCTTGGCCGCGTCGGCGGCGGCGGATTGCTCGAGCAGGACCGGCATGTCGGGCAGCTTCGATTTTTCCAGCTTGCCCATGCTCCGCTGGATATCGCGGGCGAGTTGCGGCCGGAAGCGCGGAAGAATTTGGGCGTCGAACTTCGTGATCCCTTCAAACACTGCGGCTAGTTCCGCGTGCATGCGGCATTGGTCGGATTTTTCTCTCGCCCGATCCGCCGGATCAATGGAACGCTCCGCCGGGTCTTCGATGGGTTCGTCGAACATAGGGCAAAGAAGCCTCTCCTCTATTGGTATCGCAAAAGGTGGACGTGTTGCAAATCGGAGTGACGGGAGACGGGTTGAACATTCTGCGGCTGGTTGCTCAAAAATGAGGATTGGAGCGCCCTATCATTCCGATCAGCGCGGTGCAGCAATCGCGGGGGCGTCGGTTACAAATGGGAAGTCCAGGCTGTAAGATTGTGCTGAGGATTCCGTCCTTATCATAGTGCGCGTAATTCCACACCCGCCGGAAAGGTCTTCAAGATGCTCAGACTGCTATTGATTATTGGCGTCTTAGGCATATGGCAGCAATCGGCTGCCGCCCAGGCGACTCAGCCTGGGAATGACGCGGCCAAGCTCTACCTGCAGGCCGCGAAGGTGCTCAGTGATGATGATACGAGGAACATCATGGCGCCGGCGGCCTCCAGTCTGACTTATCCGGAATATCCGCCGATGTCGGATGAATGGGTGCGGATGGAGAAGCAGGATTACGAGGCGCATGGGCAGGTGCGGGCGCTGGTGCATGAGGCGGGGATGTTGAAGCATGCGACGTGGCCGGCGTTTAATCCGCATAAGTTTGATCCGCATAATATGGAATATCTGAATCATTGTAAGATTGTGGCCAACGAGATGGGGGATGCGGCGGTGTATCAGAGCGTGATTTTGAAGGATCAACCGGCGGCGTTTGAGACGGCGGGGGATTTGCTGCCCCTGGCGGATCATCTAAAGAACGCGCCGGGGGAGAACCTGATACGGCTGCTGGTCGCGGAGGGGATCGAGTCGCTGGATACCGCTCGTCTGATGGTGATGATATCAGGGGCGACAATTACCGAGGACGCACGCAATACGCATGACCTGCCCCTGGCCACGGCAACGCAATGGATCGCACGGCTGCTGGATCATCCGGATGCGCAGGCGGAGTTCGATCAGGCGATGAAGGGGGAGCCGGCCGGGGCGGCGATCAATCCGATGTTGAAGCCGTCGCTGGCTCGCATCGTCGAGACCATTCATCGCGTGCAGAGCGAGCGGGACATGGCCGCGATGTCTCTGGCGGCCCATGTCTATCAGCACAAGCACGGCCGGTGGCCGGAGAATTTGGAGGAACTAAAGACCGAGCTGCCGCGCGTGCCGCTGGATCCCTGGGGGGATGGGAAGCAGACTCTCGGTTATGCCCTGATTAAAGGCGGCTTGCCGGACGGTTCGGATCGGCCGCTGGTTTACTCTCGCTGTGAAATGAAGGATGGGTTGTTCTTCCGAATCGACCGGCCGGCCTATAGCTTTTACACCGGCGATGGCTCCGACCGACCCGCGAACGAGCAAAAGCAAGGCGGCCAATTCCGCGATGTGGCGAGGTGGGCGCCGACGGAAAGACGCGGTCCCGCAGCCACCATCCAGCCGCTGGAGTGAGAAACCATAATGGTTGACCCAATGCACTTCTTGGTGTTCCGTCGTCAGTCCGCTTCGTCGTCACCGCTGCCATAGTCCAAGTGATAGGATTTGAACTCATGCGGCCCTCTGGCGTGAAG
The DNA here is from genome assembly GCA_002311745.1 of Phycisphaerales bacterium UBA1161. GTDB lineage: Bacteria > Planctomycetota > Phycisphaerae > Tepidisphaerales > Tepidisphaeraceae > UBA1161. The sequence goes on from DBZL01000039.1 coordinate 11,190, forward strand.
AGTGTGAAGGCGACGCGGGAATGAATTCGACGTGGGGTTGTGACACGGGGCAGCGCCCTCGGATTGCCGCGGCTGGCCGGTAGAATCCGCGGACAGGTATGACCGAAACTTCTTCAGCCGTGCCCGCTCCGCCGTCATTGTGGGAAATCGCGCGGCTGTATCTGAAACTGGGAACGATCGCGTTCGGGGGGCCGGCGGCGCATATCGCCATGATGGAGGATGAAGTCGTCCGCCGGCGATGCTGGCTCACGCGGCAGGAATTCCTCGACCTGCTGGGGGCGGCGAATCTGATCCCCGGACCCAGCTCGACCGAATTGGCGATCTACATCGGCTACCGTAAACGCGGAGTGCCGGGATTGCTGGTGGCTGGGTGCTGCTTCATTCTGCCGGCGGCTGTCATCGTCGGCGTCATCGCGTGGGCGTATGTGCGTTTTGGGCATCTGCCGGCTTTGCAGGGAATCCTGTATGGCATCAAGCCGGTGGTCATCGCCATCGTGGTGCAAGCGTTGTGGCGGCTGGGAAGGACGGCGGTGAAAACGCCGCTGCTGGCGGCGGTGGGGATCGGCGCGGCGATTTTGAGCGCCGTGTCGGCGACGCCGGTGGCGGTTTTGTTTGGAGCGGGGTTGATCGTCGCGGCAATTGCGTGGGTGAAGCAGGGACGAGGTCAATCGGCGGTTCCGGCACTGGCGCCGGGCGTGTGGCCGATGCTGGTATCCATCCCCTTCGGACTGTGGCCGCTGTTTTGGGTGTTCGTCAAGATTGGATGCGTCGTATTTGGCAGCGGATATGTGCTGCTGGCGTTTTTGCGCGCGGACCTGGTGTCGCGCCTGCATTGGCTGAACGAAGGGCAGTTGTTGGACGCGGTGGCTGTGGGCCAGGTGACGCCGGGTCCGGTGTTCACGACGGCGACGTTCATTGGATACCTGCTGGGCGGGAGCAAGGGGGCGATCGTCGCCACGGCCGGGATTTTCTTGCCGGCGTTCGTGCTGGTGGCGGCAACGGCGCCGGTGGTTCGGCGGCTGCGCGGCTCGCCAATCGCCGGGGCGTTTCTGGACGGCCTGAACGTGGCATCGGCGGCGCTCATGGCGGTAGTGACGTGGCAGCTTGCCCGCGCGGCGGTGGTGGATATGACCACCGGCGCCATCGCAGCGGCCAGCGCGGCGCTGCTCTTTGCCCTCGGTCTCAACGCGACCTGGCTGGTGTTGGGTGGAGCGGTCGTGGGAATAATCTTGCATTAAATCGCGGCTAGTTTGCACGATGGGGCAGCGCCTAGAATCGCCGGATAGGTTAAATCGGCGCGCCCGGGGCGCGGTGGCGGTGAGCCAGATTACACCCGGGCCGGTGTTCACGACGGCAACGTTCATTGGATACCTTTCTGGACGGTTTGAACGTGGCATCGGCGACGTTGATGGCGGCGGTGACGCGGCAGCTTGGCCGGGCGACTGTAATGAATCTCACAGTGGGCGTGATCGCAGCGTCCGGCGCGGCGCTGCTCTTTGCCCTCGGTCTCAACGCGACGTGGCTGATGTTGGGCGGAGCGGTCGTGGGAATAATTTTGAAATAAATCGCGCCTAGCTTGCACGATCGGGCAGCGCTTAGAGTAGAATCGCCGGATAGATTAAGTCGGCGCGCCGGGAGGGCGAGCGAGCCGGGCCGGGATTCGAGTCGGGTGTAGCATGGATGCTGCCTTGCCTAACGAACCGTCCCAGGTGGATGCGATGGATTTTTGTCGCATTGTCGAAAACGCGCCGCATGTGATCGTGCGCTTCGACCGCGAGCTTCGTTATCTCTACGTCAATCCGGCCATCGAATCGCTGACGAGACTGCCTCCGGAATATTTCATCGGCAAGACGATGCGCCAGGCCGGCTTCGCGGAGGAGCAGTGCCAGAACTGGGAAACCAAGCTGCGCCAGGCGTTGCAGGGCCAAGCGGTGGAGTTCGAGTGCGCGATGCCCCTGCCCGCGGGTAAACGGCATCTGCTGACGCGGCTGACGCCGGAGCGCACCGCGGACGGGTTGATCGAATCCGTCCTGGGGATGTCCGATGACATCACGGAGTTGAAGCGGTCCGAGCAGGCCACAGGCGAGGCGCAGGCGCGGCTGAAGGCGATCGTCGAGACGGCGGTGGACGGGATTCTGACCATCGACGAGCGAGGGACGATCGAGTGGCTCAATCCCGCAGCGATGGCGATCTTCGGATACGAGGCCGCGGAACAGGAACTGATCGGCAAGAACGTGCGGATGTTGATGCCCGAGCCGGATCACGGGCGGCATGATTCGTACCTCGCCAATTATCTCCGCACGCGAGAGCGCAAAATCATCGGGATCGGTCGGGAAGTCGTGGGATTGCGCAAGGATGGCACGACGTTTCCGATGGATTTGGCGGTGAGTGAGGTGCGGCTGGGACAGCGCCGGCTATTCACGGGGATAGTTCGCGACATTACGCTGCGCAAGCGCGGCGAGCAGGAGGTGGTGGCCGCCAAGGAAGCGGCGGAGGCGGCGAGCAAGGCCAAGGACCATTTCCTGGCGGTGGTGAGCCACGAGCTGCGCACACCCCTGATGGCCGTTTCGGCGGCGCTGGATCACCTGGAGCAACGGCAGGATATTCCCGAAGAGGTGCATCAAGACGTGGCGATGATCCAGCGCAACGTGCAGATGGAAGCGCGGCTGATCGGGGACCTGCTGGATCTGACGCGTGTGGCGCGTGGGAAGATCGAGTTGCATTTCGAGCTGGTGGACGTTCACGCGATTTTGCGGAACGTACTGCTGACCTGCCAGAGCGGGGTCGACTCCAAGCGGATCGCGCTGACGGTGGCCCTGGGGGCGGCGCGGCATCATGCCTGGGCGGACCCGGGACGGACCGAGCAGGTCTTTTTGAATCTGATGCAGAACGCGGTGAAGTTCACGCCGGAGGGAAAGTCGATCGAAGCGCGCTCGGCCAACATGTCCGACGGCCGGTTGCAGATCACGATATCGGACACCGGGATCGGGATCGAGCCGGAGTTTTTGCCGCGGCTGTTCCATGCATTCGAGCGGGGCGAAAAGATGGTGTCGCGGCGAATCGGGGGGACGGGGCTGGGGCTGTCGATCGCCAAGGCGCTGGTCGAGATGCAGCACGGGACGATCCGCGCCGCCAGCGAAGGCGCCGGCCGTGGCTCACAGTTCGTGGTGGAATTGCCGACGGTGAGCGCGGTCGAAAGCCCGGCGCCGCCGGAGGAGAAGACCGGGGCGCCGGCGGGCAAGGGATGCCGGATCCTTCTGGTGGAGGACCACGAGGATACGAGGCGGATTTTGGCACGGCTGCTCAAGGGCGTGGGGTGCGAGGTATCGGCAGCGGGAAGCGTCAAGGAAGCTCTGGCCATGGCCGATTGCCAGAGATTCGACCTGCTGGTCTCGGACATCGGGCTTCCGGACGGCAACGGAGCGGAGGTCATGAGCTACGTGAAACAGCGGCACCGAACGCGCGGCATTGCCCTGAGCGGGTTTGGCCAGCAGGAGGACATTAGCCGCAGCCATGCCGCGGGTTTCGAGATGCACCTGACCAAGCCGGTGGATTTCAAATCATTGCAGGCGACGATCCTGCGGCTGGCCACTGGGCCGTAAAACGCCGCCTTTGGACGCCGACCCATCACCGTGTACATTACATGCTGGCCAGAGCCGCGGGTCAAAGCCCGCGCGACGGCGCGGCGTCTGTGCGGTGGAGCTCTTGCGGAGGTGCGCGTTGAGTCAGGCACGTTCATTCGGGCGCGACGTGTGCGTGATCGGAGGCGGCGGGCACGTGGGTTTGCCGCTGGCGCTGACGTTCGCCGACAGCGGACTGCGGACGCTGATCTACGATATCGATCGCGGCGTGGTGGAGAAAATCAGCCGTGGCCAGATGCCCTTCAGCGAGGAAGGCGCCCAGGAGATGCTGCAGCGCGTGCTGAAGCGCGGCACGCTGGAGGCGGAGGCAACGCCGCAGCACCTGGAGGACTGCAAGTTCATCGTGCTGATCGTGGGCACGCCGGTGGACGAGCATCTCAATCCGCAGTTCACGGCGATTCACAAGGCGCTGGATTTGTGCTGCGAGCACCTGCGGGACGGTCAGATACTGATTCTGCGCAGCACGGTGTTTCCGGGGATCAGCCGGCTGATTCAAGCGTACGTGAAGGACAAGGGGCTGGACATAGCGGTGGCGTTTTGCCCGGAGCGGGTGGCGCAGGGGTACAGCTTGCGGGAGTTTCGCGAGCTGCCGCAGATTGTCAGCGCGTTCGATGCACAGACGCTGTCGGCGGTGCGGGAGCTGTTTGCGCGGTTCACGCCGGAGTTCGTGGAGATGACGCCGATGGAGGCGGAGCTGTGCAAGCTGATGACCAACGCCTGGAGGTACATCCAGTTTGCGGCGGTGAACCAGTTTTACATGATTGCCACGGAGCACGGGCTGGATTTTGGGCGGATTTTGCACGGATGCCGGCACCATTATCCGCGGATGGCGGCGATGCCGGGGCCGGGCCTGGCGGCCGGGCCGTGCCTGGTGAAGGACACCATGCAACTGGCGGCCTTCAGCCACAACAAGTTCGTGCTGGGCCATTCCGCCATGCTGATCAACGAGGGCTTGCCCGCGCACCTGGTCGATCTGGCCAAGCGGCGGACGGACTTAAGGGGAAAAACGGCTGGGATTCTGGGCATGGCCTTCAAGGCCGAAAGCGACGATCCGCGCGATTCGCTGAGCTTCAAGCTGCGCAAGCTGCTGACGCTGGAATGCCGGCGGGTGCTGTGCAGCGATCCGTACGTGCGCGATCCCAGCTTCGTGCCGATGGAGAAGGTGCTGGGGGAGGCGGAGGTGATCTTCATCGGCGTGCCGCACAAGGTGTACCGCACGCTGGTGATTGGCCAGGACAAGCTGGTGGACGTGTGGGATTGCATTCCCCATCAAAACGGGCAGGCGTGATCGGCTCAATCAGCGTGGAGTGATATGAAGATTTTGGTGACGGGGTCGGCGGGATTCATCGCGGGATATCTGGTCCAGCAGTTGCTCTCGGCGGGCCACGAGGTGATCGGCGTGGATGATTTCTCCAAGTACGGCCCGGTGGAGAAAAGCTACCAGCGCGATCCGCGGTACACCTTTATCCAGGGCGACGCCAAGGACGTGACGCTGCTGAGCGATCTGGCGGTGCAATGCGATCACTTCGCGGCCTGCGCGGCCAAGATCGGGGGCATCAGCTATTTTCATGAGTACGCGTACGACCTGCTGAGCGAAAACGAGCGGATTTTGGCGGCGAGTTTCGACGCGGCGATTCACGCGTTCAAGAAATCCAAGCTGCAGAAGATCACGGTGCTGAGCAGTTCGATGGTGTTTGAGAACGCGACGGTGTTTCCGACGCCGGAGGGGCACCAGTTGGTCTGCCCGCCGCCGTCGAGCACGTACGGGTTTCAGAAACTGGCCAGCGAGTATTTCGCCAAGGGGGCCTGGGAACAGTACAAGCTGCCGTACACGATTTTGCGGCCGTTCAATTGCGTGGGGATCGGAGAGCGGCGGGCCCTGGGAGACAAGGACATTCCCAGCGGGAACATCAAGCTGGCGATGAGCCACGTGGTGCCGGACCTGGTGCAGAAGGTGCTCAAGGGCCAGTGCCCGCTGCACATCCTGGGAAGCGGCAATCAGGTGCGTCACTACACGTACGGCGGGGATCTGGCCAAGGGGATCGTGACGGCGATGTTTCATCCGGGGGCGCGGCTGGAGGATTTCAATTTGTCCACGCCGGTCTCCACCACCGTGCTGGAACTGGCGCAGCTCATCTGGCAAAAGATTCACGGACCGGACAAACGGTTTGAGTACGTGTGCGATCCGCCCTACCCGCACGACGTGCAGAGGCGCGTGCCGGACGTGAGCAAGGCCAAGCGGGTGCTGGGTTTTGAGGCCAATACGCCGCTGAGCACGATGCTGGATGAGGTGATTCCGTGGATACGCCAGGAGATTGCCCATGGGCGGGTTTGATCAGGGCGGGGCGGAGCCGGAATATTCGGTGGTGGTTCCGGTGTACAACGAGGGGCCGAACATCGGGGTGTTTTGCCGCGTCGCACGGGAGCAGCTGCCGGGGAATCACGAAGTTCTGATCGTTTATGATTTTGAGGGGGACAACACGCCGGCGGCGCTGGCAGCGCTGGGTGCGGAGCAGAAACCGGCGAATCTGCGCCTGGTACACAACACGCTGGGGCGGGGCGTGCGCTGGGCCATCGAGGCGGGGATGCGCGCGGCGCGCGGGCCAGTGGTGTTGGTGACCATGGCGGATTTGTCGGACGATTTTTCCAACGTGGGGCAGATGGTGGCGCGGGCGGCGGCGGGAGCGGAGGTGGTCAGCGGCAGCCGGTACATGCAAGGGGGAAAGCAGATCGGCGGACCGATGGTGAAATCCTTTCTCAGCCGCATGGCGGGACTGAGTCTGCGTTGGCTCACGGGTTTGCCGACGCACGATCCGACCAACAGCTTCAAGGCGTACCGGCGGGATTTCCTGCTCAGGACCCCCATCGAGAGCAGCGAGGGGTTTTGCCTGGGACTGGAACTGACGGTGAAATCGCATTTCGGCGGCGGGCGAGTGGAAGAAGTGCCAGCCACGTGGCGCGACCGCACGGCAGGCAAGAGCCGATTCAAGCTCGTCAAGTGGCTGCCCAAATATCTGCGCTGGTATCTTTGGGCGCTGCGGCGACGGTGGCTGTGGTGAACCTTGACGACGAAGGCGGCCGATTCCGCATCTGACAAGCAGCCGGCCCGGCGAGCGACGCTCCTCTGGACGGCAGTGCTGGCGGGGCTGTTTGTCTTCACGCTCAGCGTGTTCGTGCCCGTGAACGTGCCGCTGCCTAGGCACGATGTGGACGCGTCCTGGGTCGTTACCTTGCACTGGGCGCACGTCCATGGGATCGATTTTGGGCACGATCTGGATTTCACCTACGGTCCATGGGGATTTGCCTTGCAGCCGTACTTGCCGTCGACGTTCGAGCTGGTGGTGGCGGTGTGGTCGCTGCTGGCGGCGGCGTTCTTTGCGGCGGCGATGGCGCTGGCGCGGCGCCTGGAGGGTGAGCGCTGGGCTGCGGCGCTGTGGATGTTGGCCGTCATCGGCGTCACCGGGGCCTCCGACGGCGCGCTGGACACGCGCATGACTGCGATGACGGTCCTGCTGCTGGTCCTGCATTTTTACACGGATGACCGGTCCTGGACGGCGAGCAAGATCGCTCTGGCGGCGGCGATGGCGCTGACGGGCCTGATCAAATTCAGCATGGCGCTGACGGCATTGCCGGTGCTGGCCGCCATCAGCGCAGAACAACTGTGGAGGCGCCGTGTTCCGTCGATGCTGCTCGTGTACGTCGTGGCATATCTGGGTCTGTGGCTGGCGGCGGGGCAGCACCTGAGCAGCCTGTGGCCCTATTGGGTCCATAGCTGGGACATCGCCAGCGGGTACAGCGAGGGCGAGTCCCTCACCCTGCCGACGGAAGCGACCGACGTTACGCTGTTCCTGCTCGACGCGGGGTTGTTGCTGACCATGGTGGCGCTTATCCACCCTTGGCGCGCCTCGCGGCCGGGGCGTAGGAGACAAGGCGTCATCGACGAACCGACGACGCCGGGGGGACGCGGGGGGACGCGCCCGAGCCGAAGCAGGAGTTTGGTGGGGGCGGCGGCGCTCACGTGGGTGCTGTTCACGGTCTTCAAATCGGGATACGTTCGGCACGACGGCCGCCACGAGATAATCGCTTGGGCGACGGCGGCAATGATGGCCGTGGTGCTTGCCGGGGCGGTCTGGCTGCGGCTGGACCACCACGTCGCTCGCGGGTTCGTCATTTTGACCAGTCTGCTCACGCTCATGCTGACCTGGAATTCCTTTCACAGATTCGACGAATCGGAGGGAGCGGGCTACCTGGTGCAGACGGTAGCGCAATTGCCTGCCCGCGTCGCGACGGCCGCTCAATGGGCGCTGGGCGGGAAGCGGCGGAACCAGCGTTACGAAGAGGTTCGTCAGGGGTTGTGCGTGTGGCCGGCGCCGCAGGTCGAGGGGCCGGTGGACACGTATTCGTACGGGCAGGCGGCGCTGCTGGCGCAGGGGCTGGAGTACCGTCCGCGGCCGGTCTTCCAAAGCTACGTCGCCTACACCGCCGCGCTGGAACAAATGAACGCCGAGTCCCTCCGCGGCCCGCGCGCGCCGACGACGATTCTGTTCAACGTGGAACCGATTGATGGGCGGTTTCCATCGCAGGAGGACGCGCTGTCCTGGCCGCAGTTGCTGAGCGGTTACGACGTGCAGGACGTCAGGGGAGTGCATCTGGTGCTGCGCCGCGCCGCGCCGGACCGGGGCTTTACGCTGACGCCGATCGAGCGCGTGGCCGTGCCGATGGGCCAGTGGCTGGCGGTTCCGCCGTCCGATGATCCCATCTGGGTGCAGGTGGAGACGCAAATCACGCCGCTGGGGCGGTTACTGCGCGCGGCGTACAAGCGGCCCTACTTGGCGCTGGGCGTCAAGATGCGTGCGGGCGGCGACCACCCGTTCCGGCTGGTGCCCGAAATCGCAAAGGGCGGATTCCTGCTGTCGCCACTGATTTCCGATCGGATGCAGTTTGCGACGCTCTATTCGCCGCACTGGAAGCAGGAACTGGCCGACGCGCAGGTGGACGCGATCACCGTGGGCACGGAAAGCGGTGCCACCGGCATCGGTTACCACGAGCAGTGCACCGTGACCTTTTCGCGGCTGGTCTTCGGGCACGTGGACGTGTCCGCCGTGCCGGGAATGAGCCAGTACCGCGGCTTTCTCCGGCTGCTGGCGCAGATGACGGTCGCCCGCGCGGACACACCGCCGCAATTCACGTCGGAAGAGGACGGCAAGTTCATCCTACTGGCGCCGGCGAAGTGCCAACTGATGTTCCCCGCACCCGCCGGAGCCAAGGACTTTTGCTTCGGCTTTGGCATGCTGCGCCAATCGTACCAGATGCGTGAAAAGACCGACGGCGTGGAATTCCGCGTCTACACGGTGGACCAGATCCAGGGGAGACAGGTGGGCGGCGACTTGGCGTGGTCGCAAAAGCTCGACCCAGCCAACGTCCGGGAGGATCGGGACCGCCGCCAAGTGGAGATTCACCTGCCGTCGTCGCCGGCCACGCTGGGCGTCCTCTTGGAAACCGATCCGGGACCGGAGCACCGCCAGAGCCTCTCGTACTGGACCGACCTGGAATTCCGATGAGCCAAGCCAACGCTCCATGCAACGCCCCGCCGGCGCGATGGCCGCTGGTTTGGGTGACGTTGTTGGCGCTGCTGGCGCTGGCCGACCTGGGGGTGTTCGTCCCGTGGACCGCCACCCTGCCGTCGTTTGAACTGGATGCATCCTGGTGCATGGTCCTGCACTGGGCGCAGGTGCATCATCTCGACTTTGGCAACCAGATCGTCTTCACCTACGGTCCGTGGGGATTCATGGTGGTGAACGACGAGCCGGCGAATACCCCCTACGTGGCGGGCGGGTGGGCCCTGTTGGGGGCGGGCTTTTTTGCCGGGATTTTTCAACTGTCGCGCCGATTGACGCGCGGGAGATGGCTGGGGCTGGCGTGGATGGCGGCGGTGACCGCCCTGGCCGGATCCCTGCAATGGCAAGGAGAAGACATCCTCTTGTTCTGCCCGAGCTGGGTGCTGCTGATCCTGCATTTTCACGCGGACCGCAGGCCACTGACGGGGAGCAAAGTTCTGCTGATCCTGGCCGCGGCGCTGGCCAGCCTGGTGAAAATTTCCGCTTTGGCGATGGCCTTGCCGATGGCGGCGGCGATCACGGCGGACCTGATATTTCGCCGGCGGGTTCCGTGGTTGGCGGTGATTTACGTCGGAGCGGTGCTGGCGTCCTGGCTGGCGGCGGGGCAGAGATTGGACAGCTTCCCGGCGTATCTGCGTCATGGATGGAACATCGCCAGCGGCTACGGCCAAGGTGAATCCCTCTGGACGGCCACCGAGGCCGGGGACGTTTTCTGGTTCGCGTTGGCCGCCGGCGGCGTTCTTGCGGCCGCGGCGCTTGGCGGGCGCAGTAGGCTATCCGCCGGCGCGCTGGCACTGGTTCTTCTGCTTCTTTTCAAAACGGGCTACGTGCGCCATGACGCACACGAAGTGATCGCGACCACGGGCTTGGGGGTCTTGGCCCTGCTGTACGGCGCCGGGCTGTGGGCGGCGCTGCGGCATTGGGCGGCCAAGGCGCTGTTGGCCGGCGTGGTGGCCGGATGCCTCTGCTTGGTTTGGCACTCAGACAAACTCCGCACATCGGTGGGTCTGTGTCAGCATCTGCTGCGCGAGCTGAAGGCGCTGAAATCGACGCCGGAAGCAGCGGCGCAGTGGGCGCTGGGCGATGCGAATGAGGATCGCCAGTCGCTGCGGCGCCTGTGGCAACGGACGCCGCTACCGCGCCCCTCGGGAAGCGTGGATAGCTATTCCTGGCACCAGAATCTGCTTTTGGCGGACGGCTTGGACTACCGCCCGCGGCCGGTGTTTCAAAGCTACCTGACGTACACGCCGGAGCTGGCCCGTTTGAACGCCCAGTTCCTGGACAGTCCGCAGGCTCCGCAAAACATCCTGCTGCATATCGAGCCGATCGATCAGCACTATCCCGCGCAGGAGGATGCGCTGTCCTGGCCGTTGCTGCTGTCGCGTTACGAGGTGAAGGACGCCGGCGGCCTGTGGCTGGTATTGCGGCGTGCCGAGCGGGCGCGCGGGGTTTGCATCGTGCCGCTGGAACAAACCACGGCGCACCTGGGCGATTGGGTGTCGGCCGCGGCTTGGCCGGATGCGCTTTGGGCGACCCTGGACCTGAAGCTGACGGCGCTGGGAGAAGTTCTGGGCGCGGTGTACAAGCCGCCGCGCGTCATGCTGGATATCCAGACGCGGTCGGGGCGGACGGAGACGTTTCGGCTGATCCCGGCGGTGGCGCGGGGCGGATTTCTTCTGTCGCCGCTGGTGGCGGACGACAGGTCGTTTGCCATGCTGTACTCGTCCAACGTGGGGCAGTCCCTGGGCAATGCGCAGGTGACGCGGCTGCGCGTCTACGTGGCGGAAGGGTTCGGCTCGAGCTGGGCGTACCGTAGGCAATATCGGATCACCTTTTCACGGCTGGTATTGCCGCATCGTTAATTGCGAATCGACGGCGGATATGTTGAAGTAGACACCGGTTGATGAGCCAGGCCGATCTTCCAGTTTCGGGCGTAAGCGACGGTCCGCAGGCGGTCCAGTCCGGCCCGAATCGCTGGCTGCGGACGGCGTGGTGGGCGGTGCTGGCGATTCTGCTGGTCTTCAATCTCAGTCTCTTTATGCCGTGGGGGACGTCGTCGCCTGGGCGTGGCGATGAGTTGGATGCGTCGTGGGGCATGGTGCTGCACTGGGCTCACATTCATCGGATGGACTTCGGCCACCAGATCGTCTTCACCTACGGGCCGTGGGGATTCATCTTTGGGAGATGGGGGCCGGAGACTTTCAAGTGGGTCATGTGCGGGTGGGCGCTGCTGGCGATGGCGTATTTTGCCGGGATCGTGGGGATATCGCGGCATTTGGAGTGGCCGCGATGGGCGGTGGCGCTGTGGATGGCCGTCGTCATCGCCCTGGCAGGTTCCTCGGTCGCACCGGATATCAGGCTTTTTGTCCTGAGTTGGTTGCTGATGCTCCTGGATCTGCACGTGGATGACCGGCCGGTGACCGCGACCAAGCTGCTTCTGGTCATCGCGATGGCCCTGGCCGGCCTGATGAAATTTTCGGCGTTGGCGATGGCGTTGGCGATCCTGGTGGTGATGAGCGTTGAACACGTGCGGCGTCGGCGAGTGCCGTGGCTGCTGACGATTTACGTCGTGGCCTGCCTGGGATGGTGGTTGGCCGCCGGCCAGCGCTTGGGCAGCATCGGAAGCTATCTGCGGCATTCGTGGGACCTCGCCGCCGGCTACGCCCAGGGAGCAGCGCTCACGCAGCCAGGCGAAGCATGGAATGTGGCGATGTTCCTACTGTGCGCGGCCGCTCTGGTGGCGATGGCAGCGGTGGCGAGTGCGCTGTCGGAGGGCGGCGGGCGCAGCGTCACCGCAGCCGCGGCAGCAGCGGTTGCCCTGTTTTTCGTTTTCAAGGTGGGATACGTGCGGCACGACGAGCACGAAATGACCTCGACCGGAGCGATCGCGGTCTTTGCATTGCTCGCGGCGGCGGCCCTGTGGCCGAAGCTGGAAAAACCCTGGTGCAAATGGTCGATGGCCGCGGTGGCGTGGTCCTCCGTGTGGCTCGGGTGGCATTCGACCGCAGTCATGGCGCACGCAGACGCCCATTTTTTCTGGGCCGACGCGATCAACACTTTCCCCGCGCACGTGTTGGAGGCGGCACGATGGACCGTCGGCCGCTCGGTTTTGGATCAGAAGCATCAAGCGCAGTTGGAGGAACTTCGCTCCACGGCCCTGCCTCAGGTGCGCGGAACCGTGGACGTCTATTCCTGGGGGCAAGACGTCGTCCTGGCGGCGGGACTGGACTACCATCCGCGGCCCGTGTTTCAGAGTTACTTGACCTACACACCGCTGCTGCAGCGGCTCAACGCCGATTTCCTCGACAGCGCCCAAGCTCCCCAGAACATCCTGATGCGCGTGGAGAACGTCGACGCGCACTATCCGTCGCAGGACGACTCGCTGTCCTGGCCGCTGCTGTTGACGCGTTACGATTTGACCGATGCCAGCAAAGGATGGCTGTTGCTTCGGCGTGCGGCGGCGAAGCGGGATTTTTCGATCGTGCCGCTGCAACAAACCGACGCGCCTATGCGGCAATGGGTCCACGTCCCGGAGTCGCCCGACCCGGTGTGGGTGACGATCCACGTGCAGCCGACGGCCGAGGGCCAGGTGATGCAAACGCTGTACAAGACACCGGACCTCCTGCTGGACATCAAGACGAAGAAGGGGCCGGCCGGTCCGTTCCGGCTGGTTCGCCGCACGGCCGAAAGCGGCTTTTTGCTGTCGCCGATGGTGCAGGACAACATCTCCTTTGCCCTGCTGGGTTCGACGAGTTGGGCGGAAGATTTAAGCGACATGCAGGTGAGCGACCTGAGAATTTTGGTCAACACGCCCTCGGGAACCAGCCCGGATTTTGAAACGCGATACACGGTGGATTTGGGGCGATTGCAGTTTGCACATGCGGATTTGTCGGCCGTGCCGGGAGTCGCCGACGGCCGGCGTTTTCGGCGCTTGTTCGCGGACTTTCAGGTCCTGCAGGCCGAGGCGCCGCCGCAGACCATCGCCGACAAGCGCGGCAGGGGTCTGTACCTCGCGCCGGCCCGATGCGACATCCTGATTCATGCGCCCGCCCAGAGCCGCTCAGTTCATTTGGGATTCGGCATGTTGGACCGCTCGTACCTGAAGGAAAAGACGGACGGGGTGGAATTTCGCCTCGTGGCGATCAGCCAGATCACGCCCCAGGGGATGCAAGGCGCCGTGATCTGGAGCCGTCGGCTCGATCCCGTCGCCGTCGAATCGGACCGGGGATTGCAACATGCGGACGTTGCGTTGCCCGCGCTGACGCCCGTGGGCATAGTCCTGCAGACCGTTCCGGGACCCACGCACACGGCAAGCCTGTCCTACTGGACGGACATCTGGTTCAGATAAGAGGTGATCGCCGCGGTCTGCCGTTTGCGAATCGACCGAAAGTATGTTGAATGAGCGCAGGCGGATGAGCCAGGCCGATCTTCCAGTTTCGGGCGCAAGCCGCGGTCCGCGGGTCATCCGGCCGGACCGGGGCCGCTGGTCACGCATAGCCTGGGGAGCGTGGCTGGCGCTGATGCTGCTGGTTTGTCTCTGTGTTTTTGTCCCGTGGACGACTTGGTATCCCGCGGACCAGTTGGACGCCTCCTGGTGCATGGTGCTGCACTGGGCGTACGTGCATCATCTCGACTTTGGCAACCAGATCGTCTTCACGTACGGGCCGTGGGGATTCATTTTGCAGGGGTACGATCCGGCCACGTTCGATCTGGCGGTGGGCGGCTGGACGTTGTTCGCGGCGGCGTATTTCTGCGGGCTGGTGCGGCTTGCGCGGCGCGGCGGCTGGCCGCGATGGACCGCCGCCGTGTGGCTGGCAGTGGTGACGGCCGCCCTGGGCCTGTCAGCAATGCAGTTACCGGATACGCGGATGCTGGCGTTGAGCTGGCTTCTCCTGGTGCTGCATTTTCACGTGGATGATCGGCCGGTGACAGCGACCAAGCTGCTGCTGGTGGCGGCGATGGCGCTGGCCGGCCTGACGAAATTCTCGATGATGCTGATGGCCGTGGGGGTTCTGGCGATCATCAGCCTGGACCAAGCGTTGCGACGGCAGGTCCCGGCGCGCCGCCAGCGGTGGCCGTGGTTGCTGGCGGCCTATGCGGCGGCGACGGTGGGACTGTGGCTGGCCGCCGGCCAGAGCTTGGGGAGTCTTTTTCACTACCTGAGCCATTCGTGGGAGATCGCCACGGGATACGCCCAGGGCGAGGGTCTGTCGACGCCGACGGAACCGTGGGACGTCACGTGGTTTTGGCTGGGCGGCGGCGGACTTCTCGCGGCCGCGGGCCTGGCCCATCGCGACGATATACGGCGAAGGCTGATCAGGGTCGGCGGGATGGCGATCGTGCTGATCCTGGTGTTCAAGATGGGATACGTCCGGCACGACCTACACGAGGTGACGGCCACGGCGGCACTGGCGGTGTTCTCGCTGGTGTATGCCGGGACGATTTGGCCGCGGCTGCGGCATTGGATGAGCAAGACGCTGGTGGCGGGCCTGGCCGTGGGGTGTTTGTATCTGAACTGGCATTCTTCGGGGGTATGGGGGCCATGGCTGGAAGAGCAGGGGAATCTTTGGAGTCGGGCGATCGATCTTTTTCCGTGGCGCGCCTATGCGGCGGCCCAGTGGGTGGTGGGTCGCCCGGTTTTGGAGGAGACGCGGCAGGCGGAGCTGCAGCGGGTGCGATCAACGCCGCTGCCTCCCGTGCACGGCAGCGTGGACGTTTATTCCTTTGGACAGGACGTGGTCCTGGCAGCGGGATTGGATTACCAACCCCGCCCGGTGTTCCAAAGTTACCTCGCCTACACGCCCCCGCTTGAGCAATTGAACGCCCAGTTCCTCAGCAGCCCGCAGGCGCCGCAGAACATTCTGCTGCACATCGAGAACATCGACGATCATTATCCTTCGCAGGAGGATGGCTTGTCCTGGCCGCTGCTGCTGAGCCGCTACGACCTGGCCGATGCCCGATACCACTGGCTGCTGCTGCGGCGGGCGGCGCAGGCGCGGGAATTTTCCATCGTGCCGTTGGCTAACGGCACGGCGCCGATGCGGCATTTTGTCGACGTTCCGGATTCGCCCGACCCGATCTGGGTGACGATCGACGTGAAGCTGACGCCGCTGGGCAAGCTGATGCAAGCCGTTTACAAACCGCCGGAGCTGCTGCTGGCCGTGCAAACGCCCAAGGGATCGCAAAGTTTGTTTCGGCTGATCCGTAGCGCGGCCGGGGGTGGGTTCTTGCTCTCGCCCATGGTGCTGGATGACGGATCGTTTGCGCGGCTGGCGTCGTCGCGGGAGATGCGCGATTTGCGCGTCAGCGCACTGGGGATCGACGTGGGCGAGGGATGGGGCGGCAACTGGGCCTACGAGCCGCACTACGCGATCAGGTTCAGCCGTCTGGTTTTCACGCAGCGCTGAGGCGAGTGGAACCTTGCCCATCCGCGCCTGGTGTTTGCCGGTGGGCGAGTTTAGGTTGAGCAGGCATTGGCATGAGTGCGACGGATCCCCCCGCTCTGGATCGCGACAAGGCCACCGCGGCGCCGGCGGACCATGGGCTTAAGGGGCGCACGGCGTGGGGCGCGGCCCTGGCGTTGCTGCTGCTGTTTCAACTGAGCCTGTACGTGCCGTGGATCACGTCGCTTCCGCCCGACGATTTGGATGCATCGTGGTTGCTGCTCCTGCACTGGGCGCACGTGCATCGCTTGGCCTTTGGCAAAGACGTTGTCTTCACGTTCGGCCCGTGGGGATTCATCTTGCAGGGATATTTCCCGGAGACCTATGGCTTTCTGGTCGGCGGGTGGGCGCTGTTCACGATCGCCTTGTTTGGCGGCTTGGTGGAATTGGCCAAGCGGCTGACCCCGCGGCGATGGGCGGCGGCGCTGTGGATGGCGGCGGTGATTGCTCTGGCGGGATCAAGCCCCGTGGACGCGCGGATTTATGCGGTCAGTCTGGTGCTGCTGGTGTTGCATTTTTGCGCGGACGACCGGCCGCTGACGTGGGCGAAAATCGTGCTGGTGCTGGCGATGGCGCTGAGCAGCCAGATGAAATTCACGATGGCCTTGACGGCCCTGATGGTGCTGATGACGGTCAGCGTGGAGACGCTGTGGCGGCGGCGGCGGCGGGCGCCGTGGTTGCTGCTGATTTTTCTGTTGGCGTACCTGGGTCTGTGGCTGGCGGCGAATCAGCCGCTGGGAAACCTGGGTCCCTACCTGGCCTGGTCGTGGGAGGTGGCCAGGGGATACACCCAGGGAGAAGCCAGCACCAACGACAGGGTGACGCCGGCCTTGCTGTTCCTTGCCTGCTGTCTGCCGCTGTTTGTCGCGCTGGGGCTGATCCACCCGTGGCGAGCCAAACCCGCCAAGCGCGTCGCCGTGGAGGGCCCGCCTCTGACGGCGGTCAAGAGCCTGCTGGGCGCGGCGGCTCTGGCGGGCGTGCTGCTGATGATTTTCAAGGTCGGCTATGTCCGGCATGACGAGCACGAAATAACCGCCACCAGTGCGCTGGCGGTGCTGTGGCTGCTGTACGCAGCGGCGATCTGGCCTCGGTTGCCGTCGCGGGTCGGGCAGATTCTGGTGGGGCTTGGGGTGGCCGGTTCGCTGAGTTTGGCGTGGTATTCGCAGCAGGTTTATGGTCACCGGTCGCTGGCCGGGCTGCTGGCGGAAACCGTCACCGCGCTGCCCCGGCGTGCAGAGGCGGCGGGTCAGTGGATGACCCGCAGTTCGGCGGTGCACGAGTGGTATGACCAGAGCGTCCAACCGTTTCGCCGGCACCCGTTGCCGGTCGTGCGGGGCAGCGTTGACATTCTGCCCTATGGACAAGACGCCCTGATCGCGGAGGGACTGGATTGTCGATCCCTGCCGGTGCTGGGCAGCTATTTGGCGTACACCTCGCGGCTGGCGCAACTGAACGCGGATTTCCTGGCCGGCCCGCTGGCTCCCGGCACGATCTTGTACAACGTCTGCCCGATCGAATATCACTATGCATCGCAGGAAGATGCGCTGGCGTTGCCGCTGCTCTTGACGCTTTACGACGTCGAGGCGTACCAGCAGGGGTTGGTGGTGCTGCGGCGATCGCCCCACCCGCGGAACTTCACCTTGATTCCCATAGATCAGCACATGGGCCAACTGGTGCCTTGGCAGGCGGTGCCGCAGTCCAGCGACCCGATCTGGGTGCGCATCGGCGTGGAAATGACCCCCATGGGCAAGCTAAGGCAGGCCGTTTACAAAGTGCCGCCGATATTGATTGGGATCAAGACCGCCGATGGGCAGGTGCGGGTCTTCCGTCTGATGCCGTATGAAGCCGAAAGCGGATTTCTGCTCTCGCCGCTGATTTCCGACCCGCTGTCGCTGGCGCTGTTGGGCGGGAACGACTGGGCCGAAACATCGGAAAAATCGCGGGTGACGCAAATCGCCGTGGCGGTGGGGACGGACAGCGGCAAATCCTCGGCGTACGAGCCGCAATACTGGATGGCATTTTCGCGGCTGCAGTTTGCCCATCGGGACCTGTCCCAGGTGCCGGGGATCGCCGAGGAATTGCGCTTTCGCCGATTGGTGTCGGAGTTTGTGATTCTGCACGCCGACGCCGTGCCGCAGATCAGCTCCGACAGCGGCAAAACGGTGTATTTGGCGCCGGCGGCGTGCACGCTTCTGGTGAGTCTGCCGCCGGGGAAGAGCATCGTCCACCTGGGTTTTGGAATGCTGGCGAGCTCGTACCGCGAGGGAAAAACGGATGGCGTGGAATTTCGGGTCGTTGCGATCAGAAAGGTCACGCCGCGGGGCGTGGAAGGCGACGTGATCTGGAGGCGACGGCTGGATCCGCTCAACGTGGAGGCCGATCGCGGACCGCAGCAGGTGGATCTTTCCCTTCCAGAGCCGGCGCCGGGCGGCTTGACTTTGCAAACCGTGCCGGGCCCAAGCCACACCGCCAGTCTCTCGTACTGGACGGACATCCAATTCCGTTAAGAGCGTGTGGTTCAGCGCTGCAGAGTAAAGGCGCCGTCGAGCAACGACAGCTTGGCGGTATCCGAATCCAATGCCCAGGCGGCGATGCGAAGGGATCGGGGCTGCGGCGGCAGGCGATCCAGGGAGATGGTCGCTGAAAAGCCGGACAAGCGGGCCGGGTCGTCCTGGGCCAACTCATACCGCGGCAGGTCCGTGCGCGCGATGGTGAAAATGATGGACTGGCCGTCTTCGTTGTCGTAGGTGAGAACCACGGCGTCGGCGGGCTGGTGGGTTTGCCCATCAATCGCCCATCCGGTGACGGTGATGTCGGCGGCGCCCGCGGGGGGGCTGGTCGGCGAGCCGGGGTGTTGGATGCGGCCGCGCAGCTTGGCGGCCTGGCCTGCATCCTTTTGGGCGATGTCCGAACTGACCAGAGGCGGCTGAAGATAGCCGATCTGATTCAAGGCGTTGGCCTGCTGCGGCAACTGCCAGGGTTCGTAGAAGACAAAACCGAGCTGAGGATTGTGAGGAAAGAGATTCACCAGGAGCAGGGCCGCCTTTTCCAGACGGCGACTGAGACGGGTGGATCGAGAGTCGCGAATCGCCGGCCCAAAAGCCAGGACCTCCAGGACAATCATGACGGCCGCCAAGAGAACGGGCAGTTGGACCCAAAGGCGCTGCCGTCCCAGGGCCCGCTTTTGCCGCAGGTCCTGGGCGATCATGGGCAGGAGATTGATCAGAGCGATGGGGACATAAATGGCGTAGGTGACATAGCGGGAACTGAGGGCCTGTGGTGGGCCGAAGCCGGCTCGAAACAGGGCGGCAATCGAGCCGCTGAAAATGCCGTAGGCGCCGACCGCCAGCCAAAGGATCATGCGGTCGCACAAGGGGCGTTGTGCGTGCCGCCGGCAGTGGAGGAAGTAAATCAGGGCAATGCCCAAGAGGGTGCAGAGGATGTCGCCGCAGAGGATGGCGGTGCCGGGCCAGGAGTCGGCCGGGCCGTAGTCCAGGGAGACGCCGACGAAAGCGAGGTTGTACAGGCAGATGGTCAGGAGATTGGCGGTGTAAGGGTGCGAGCCGCGATGCGGAGGCGGGAGGTAGTGATAGGCATAGAGCGCGGCGCTAGCGGCAAAGCCGGCGATCCAGATCAGGAGCATGGGGGTTTTGGAATGGGCGCTGCCGCGGGACGATGAAAAGAACACAAGTCCGGCCAGGGGCCAGGCGAGAAATCCGTTGCCCGAGCTGTAGCTGGCGGCCGTCGCCAGGAGCATGCAAATGAGCAGCTTGGTCCAAGGGGGCAAGGCCCAGCGTGCAGCCAGGATGCTCAGGAGGACGAAAAAGCTGGGCATCACGTTGACCAGGCCCATGCCCCAGAGCAAGTTTTCGTGCTGGGCGGGGGTGAAGATCAGCAGGTTGCACAAGAACCAAAGCAGCAACCCCCCACCGACGCCGCGGGATTGCCGCCCGGCATCCGGCTCGGCAGGATCGCCGGCGGTTCGGCGGCACAGGCCCAGGACGACCAGGGAGGTGGCGCAGAGGATGACCCATTCAAACAGCAGATTGGCGATGTTGTTCCAATGAGTCAGGGGCGTCAGAAGAACCAGAAACAACCGGGGGATAAGAATGCGATGCTCGTTATGCTGGGCGAACAAGTCGGCCAGCGTGAGCTGATGCTGGTGGGCCTTGACCAGCATTGGGCCGATGTCCGGCGCCCACTCATCCCAATAGTGAAAATTCACGCCGTACTGGTAGACCCAAACCAGGGGCACGACCGCCGGCGAGGCGGCCAGCAGGAGCCAAAGCCATCGCGTTCGGGATGTTGTCATGCGGAGGTGCATCGTGGATTTCCCGCGTCGGCGCGGGTTTCATTTTGCCGGCGGCGGGCGTTGCAGCGACACAACGCCGTCAAGTGGTACGGCTTTGCCAAAATCCACATTGAGCGTCCAGGCGGCGACGCGCGTGGTCTTAAGCTGCGGCGGCAACAGCGTCGCGGGGCAAGCGGCGTACCAGCCGCTGGACTGATAATCGGGGCCGAGTTTTTGCGCCACGTCATCGCGCGCCACGCCGACGCCGGCGGCTGCGAAAATGATCGGCCGATGCTCCTCGTTCTCGTAGGTCAAAAACACGGCGTCGGCCTGGCGGCCGCTGTGCGGGAAATACGCCCAGCCGAGCATGTGGATCATTCCATCGGCACTTTGATCGACTTTCTCGAGGCGGCCGACGGTGTCGCTCACGCGATCGGGGTCCGTCTGGCGAATGGCCTGGGCGTCGGCGCCGGCGATCAGGGGGGGATGCAAATACCCCATCGCGCTTAAAGCGCGAGCTTCTTCAATCAGAACGCTCGGGGCGAAGTAAACCAACTTGGGGATCCTTGGGTTGTCCGGCAGAACATTGACCAGCATCAGGGCGGCCTTGTTCTGGCGGCGGACGAGCTGGGTCGAGGCGCAATGCTGGATGATGGCGGGATAACTGATGCATTGCATGACGATGATGGCCCTGGCCAGAAACGCCGGAATCTGAATCCACAAGCGGTCACGCCCAAAGGCCCGGCGCCGCTGCATGTCGCAGCACACCAATGACACCAACATGATCAAGGCGACGGGAAGATACAGCGAGTAGCTGACGTATCGCGAGCTCAGCGCGTACCGCGTTCCGAACGCGGCGCGGAAGAGCGAAGCGATCAAGCCGCTGAGAATCGCGAAAGCGGCGACGACGAGCCAGAGGATCATGCGATCGGCCAGATCGCGGCGGCCGGCCCGCCGGCAATGGACGAAGTGCGCCAATGCCCCCAGGAACAAGAGGAACATCACGGCGCTGGCGCACGTGGCGACAATCATGGCGGTGGAATAGTCGCCGCCGACGTACTGCGAACCGCCCATGAACACGACGTAGAAGCTCAGGATCGCAAGCGGGTCGGTGGCGATGGGCGGATGTCCGACGTGGGTTGGCTTGGTGTAATGGACGAAGTACAGCGCGACGCCGAGAACGAACAGGGCCGTGGCCAAGACGAGGGGCCATCGGCGGGCCCTGAACTGCGTCCGCGTCCACGCGCCGGCGAAAAAGAGGATCAGCAGCGGCCAAGCGAGGATGCCATTGCCCGAGGAGTACAGGTCCGCCAGCGCCATCAGGGCGCAGAGGCTCAGCTTCCACGCCGGGCGCAGGCTCGAACCCGCGATCAAGAGCGTCAGGAAAACCAAAAGCGTCGGGAGAAAGTTGGCGACGCAGATCCCCGACAACCAGTTCTCGTGCTGCGCGGAGGTGAAGATCATGACGTTGCACAAGAACCACAGCGCAAGGGCGCGTCGGCTCAGGGAAGGCGTGCCGTCGGCCGGCTCGGCCGTGGTCCTGCAAATCAAGGCAAGCACGCATGCCGAGGTGGCGCAGACGATGGCCCAGCCCAAGAGCAAATCACCGACGTCGTTCCAATGCGTGGCGGTGTTGAACAGCAGATAGACCAGTCGCGGGATGAAGATGCGATGCTCGTTGTGCTGGGCGAGCAGATCGGCCAGCGTCAGTTGATGCTGGTGAGCCTTGACGTACATGCCGGCCAGTCCGGGATCCCATTCATCGTAGTAAGGGAAGTCGACGCCGTAGCGGAGGATGAGCACCAGGGGAAAGATCGCCGGCGAGGCGGCCAGCAGGAGCCAAAGCCAACGCGTTCTGGATGTTGTCATGCCGATGTGCATCGTGGATTTTCCGCGCTGGGGCGGATGTCATTTTGTCGGCGGCGCCGGGCGTTAAAACCTTACGGCGCCCATATAAGAGGCGCTCATCGCTGGACGGTGTAACCGCCGCTGAGGTGGACGGCTTTGCCGGTGTCGGCATCGAGCGCCCAAGCGGTGACGTGCATGACTTTGAGCCCCTGCGGCAACAGCGAAGCGGGATACGAGGCGTACCACCCGCACCACGCGTAGTCGGGACCGAGTTTTTCGACGATGTCCTCCCGTCTCATACCCGTTCGAGCGGCCGCGAAAATGATCGGCTGGTGTTGTTCGTTGTCATAGGTGAGAAAGACGGCATCGGCCCATTGGCCGGTTCGTGGGCAAAACGCCCAGCCGGTCGTATTCACCGTGCCATCGGAGCCTTGCTCAGCCTGATCAAGCCCTCCGATAAAGTCGTCCTTGTGGGCCGGATCGGTTTGGCGAATCAACTCGGCGTTGTTGCTGTCGATCAGCGGCGGGTGCACATAGCCCATGTCATTCAAAATGCGGGCTTCTTCAACCAGAACGGCCGGCGTCTGGTAAATGAGGCTCTTGATCTGGGGATTGCCCGGCAGCACCTTGGCCAACAGTAACGTGGCCTTGGCCTGGCGGCGGTCCATGCGCCAGATGGGGTAGAAACGCAGGGATGGAGCAAAACACAGCACGTGCAGCACGATCATGGCCGCGATCAGGACGCCGGGGGCCTGGATCCATAACCGAGTGGTCCCCAGTGCCTGGCGGCGACTCAAATCCGCAAAAACCGCCGGCAGCAACATCACCAGCGCCAGCGGAACGTACAGGGCATAGCTGACGTAACGCGAGCTCAGAGCCTGCTGCGTTCCGATTCCGGCGCGAAAGAACGAGGCAATGAAACCGCTCAATAAACCGTAACCCGCGACCGCCAGCCAGACGATCATGCGGTCGGCCAGTTCGCGGCGACCGGTCCGTCGGGCATACAAGCAGTACCCAGCCATTGCGGCAAGCAAGAACAGCAACGCCGATCCGATGGTGATGCCGGCCGGCACTGGCGGATATTGGGTCCCGGTGCACAGCGGCCCCCCGACAAACACCAGGGTGTACAGGAAGATCGCCGTCGGATCGCTCGACATGTTGTGCGCCCCAGCGTGCGTCGGCTCGGTGTAATGGATGAAGTACAGCCCGATCGCCGCAAGAAACACCGCAAGACAGGTGGCCATGGTCCAGCGGTGGGTCTTGAGCAGTTGGCGCGATGAACCGGCCAGCACCAGCGCCACCAGCGGCCCGCATAGAATCCCGTTGCCCGACGAATAGATCGCCGCCACCGCCACCACCGTGCAAATCCCCAGCTTCCAACCCATCGGCAAGCTCGAGCACGCAATAACCAGTGCCAGGAACAGCAGGAGCGTGGGCACCTGATTCGCCAGGCCGATGCCCCACAGCCAGTTCTCGGATTGATCCGGCGAAAAGATCAGCAGGTTGCACAGAAACCACAAAAAAATCGTGCGGCCGTCGCGGAAGGCAAAGCCTCCGCTGAGCGAGGGGGCCTGGTCATCCGTCTGGCCGGCGGTTTTATGGATCAGCCACAAAACGCACAGGGATGTGCAGCAGACGATCCCCCAGGCAAACACCAAATCGCCGACGTCGTTCCAGTGCGTGGCGGTATTCAGCAGCAGGTAAAGCAGGCGTGGAATCAGCACGCGATGCTCGTTGTGCTGGGCCAGCAGGTCGGCCAGCGTGAGCTGATGCTGGTGGGCCTTTATGTACATCCCAGCCAGGCCGGGATCCCATTCATCCCAAAAGGGCATGTCCACGCCGTAGCGGAGGATGAGCACCAGGGGAAAGATCGCCGGCGAGGCGGCCAGCAGGAGAGCAAGCCAACGCGTTCTGGATGTTGTCATGCCGAGGGGCAGCATGGATATTCCTTCCAGCGGCGGACGTCATTTTGTCGGCGGCGCCGGGCGTGGAAACGTCGCGACGCCGTCCAGCGGGCGGGCCTTACCTGTATCGGCATCCAAGGCCCAGGCGGTCAGGCGCAGCGTCTTGATGCCGGCCGGCACCCGATCCCAAGGCAGCGGAGCGATCCATCCGCACCACTGGTAATCCTGGCTTTGCAATCGCGCCGCCACGTCGTCCCTTCTGACGTTTAGGGTGGCCAGAGAAAAGATGATCGGCTCTTGATGCTCATCGTCGTAGGTGAGGAAGACGGCGTCGGCAATCTCGCCAACGCGTGGATTGATCGCCCAGCCGACGGCGGTGAGTTGACCGGAAATGTTCATGATGCCGTCGAAATGCCCGATGCTTGGGGCGGCGGGATCGGGCTCTTCCTGGCGAATCTTTTGCGCATCTCTGGTATCGATCAGGGGGGGTTGCAGATAGCCGATCGCGCTCAGCGCCCGCGCCTCGTTGAGCAACGGATCGCGCAGCGGGGAAACCAAGCGAGTCAACATCGGATTGTCCGGGAAGATGTTGGCCAGGAGCAGCGCGGCCTTGGCCTCGCGGCGATTGAGGCGATTTTCCCCGCACCTTTCCAGCACCGGCGGAAACGTCAACAGGTACAGGAACAAGACCGGCACCGCCAAAGCCGCCGGCAGTTGGATCAGCAGCCTTGGGCTGCAGCGGCGCTCGGTCCGCAGATGACCGAGCAGGATGGGGACCAGTTGGACAGCGGCCAGGGGCGTGTAAAGTCCGTAAATGACGTAGCGCGAGGTCAGGGCCTCTTGGGCGCCAAATCCAGCGCGAAAGAAGGAGCCAAGAAGACCGCTGAGCAAGCCATAGCCGCCCACGGCCAGCCAAACCAGCAAGCGGTCGCACTCCTGAGGCTGCTGACGCCGCCAGCGGAAGCCCCAGTATCCGGCGGCGAGCAGGATCGCCAGCAGGATCGAGCCGGCGGTCACGGCAACGGCCATCGGAGGAAAATTGCTTCCGTAAGCGAGCGCGTTGCCCATGAAGGCCACGCTGTACAGCAGGATGGAGGCGGGATGGGCGGTATAAGGGTGGGTGCCGCCGTGGGTGGGCTTGACGTAACCCACAAAGTAAAGGCCGACATTGAGCAAACAGGCCGCGATCCAGACGAGCAGCGCTGCCTTGCGTGTCTTGCGGCCGTTCCACGTCGCCGGCCAGATGAGCAGCAGTCCCACCATAGGCCAGGCCAGCACGCCGTTGCCCGAGGAGTACGTGGCCGCCGACGCCAGCAGCACGCACACCACCAGTTTGGTCCAGTATCTCTGCCCAGAACAAGCGACGACGAATCCCAGCAAGATGAAGAGGGTGGGCATCACGTTCTGCAGGCAAACGCCCCAGAGCAGGTTTTCGTGCTGCGCGGGTGTAAAGAGGAGCAGATTGCACAGGAACCAGAGGAAGATCGTTCGCCCGCTGCGGGGTCGGCGCTGGCTGGGAGGCGAATCGACTCCAGCGGGATCGGCCGCCGTCCGGTCAGACAGTCGCAAGACGCACAGAGACGCGGCGCAGATGAATCCCCATGCAACCAGCAAATTGGCCATGTTGTTGTAGTGGGTCAGCGGATTCAGCAGCAGCAGGAGCAGTCTGGGGATCAGGAGGCGATGTTCGTTGTGCTGGGCGATCAGATCATGGAAGGTGAGTTGGTGGTTGTGCTGCTTGATGGCCAATCCCGCCAGGCCCGGGTCCCATTCGTCCCAGTAATGAAGGTTGACCCCGTAGTGGAGGATCATGACCAGAGGCACCAGGGCCGGCGACGCGGCCAGCAGGAGCCAAAGCCATCGTGTTCTGGATGTTGTCATGCGGAGGGGCATCGTGGATTTTCCGCCCTGCGGCGGATGTCATTTTGTCGGCGGCTCCGGGCGTGGAAGCGTCACGACGCCGTCCAGCAGGCGGGCCTTACCTGTATCGGCATCCAAGGCCCAGGCGGTCAGGCGCAGCGTCTTGATGCCGGCCGGCACCCGATCCAAAGGCGCCGGAGCGATCCAGCCGCACCACCGGTAATTCTGGTTGTGCAGCTGCGTCGCCACATCGTCCCTTCTCCCGTTCAAGACGGCCAGAGAAAAAATGATCGGCTCTTGATGCTCATCGTCGTAGGTGAGGAAGACGGCGTCGGCAATCTCGCCAACGCGTGGATTGATCGCCCATCCGTTCACGACGATCTCACCGGAAACAGCATCCCTGCCGATGCCGTCGAGTTCCCCGATGCTTGGGGCGGCGGGATCGGGCTCTTCCTGGTAAATCTTCCGCGCATCGCGGGTGTGGATCAGGGGAGGTTGCAGGTAGCCGATGGCGCTCAGCGCCCGCGCCTCGTCGAGCAACTCGCCGCGCTCCAGGTACACCGTGGCGGCCAACTGTGGACTGTCCGGGAAAATGTTGGCCAAGAGCAGCGTCGCTTTGGCCTGGCGGCGATCCAACCGATTTAACCGACCGTAATCAACTGGCCGTGGAAGGCTCAGCAGTTGCAGGACCAGCAACGTCGCCAGCAGAGCGGCGGACAGTTGAATCCGTATTTTTGAGCCCCGGGGTTGAATGGCTGGAAGATGATCGAGCAGGATCAGCACCAGCGGGATAACCGCCAGCGGCACGTAAAGGCCGTAGGAGACGAGGCGACGCAAGAGGGCCCATTCCGCAGTAATTCCAGTTGCAGCGCGAAAGAACGACGCCAGCAGACCGCTGAGCACGCCGTAGCCGGCGACGGCCAGCCAGATCAGGATGCTGTCGCACAAGAGCCGCTGCTCATGCACCCAGCCGTAAACGAAATACCCGGCGGCGAAGAGCAGGATCGCCAACAGAATGGAGCCCACGATCACGGCGAACACCAACGGCGGAACATTTGACGCGTTGGCGAACGCACCCCCTGAAAAAGCAAGGGTATAGAGGACGACGTTGCGGGCACTGGGGGAATAACCTCCAACGGTGTAGATCGGCCTAACGTAACCCACGAAGTAAAGTCCAACGCCCAGAAGGCACGCCGCGATCCAAACCGCCACCGCCGCCTTGCGGGTCCTGTAGTCGTTCCAGGCCGCCGGCCAGATCAGCAGCACGCCCACCAAACCCCAGGCAAGAATTCCGTTGCCCGAGGAATACGTGGCCGCCAATGCCGCCAGCACGCTGATCGGCAGCTTGATCCAGTAACGCATCGACGAGCAAGCGACCACGATTCCCAGGAGGACAAAGAACGTCGGCATCACGTTGGCCATGAGCATGCCCCACAGCCAGGTTTCGGCCTGGGCGGGGGTGAAGATCAGCAGGTTGCACAGGAACCAGAGCCACAGCGTACGGCCGCCCAGTCCGCGCGCGTCGGCCCGAGAATGGGGCCGGGCGGAATCCCGCACCGTCTGACGGCACAACCGCAAAACCAGCAGGGACGTGAGGCAGAGGATGGCCCATTCAAAGAGCAGGGTGGCGAAGTTGTTCCAATGGGTCAGCGGCGCTATCAGGAGCAGAAACAGCCGGGGGATGATGATGCGATGTTCGTTGTGCTGGGCCAACACATCGGCCAGCGTCAGTTGATGATGAGCCGCCTTGACCAGCGCGCCGGCGATATCGGGCATCCACTCATCCCGGAAGTGGGAATTCACCCCGTAGCAGTAGATCCAAACGAGCGGCACAATCGCCGGCGAGGCGGCCAGGGTCATCCAAAACCATCGCGTCCAGGGTTTGGCCATGCGTTTTCCTGTCACGGCGCGGCAACCGATCAAAGCCCGACGGTGTTGAACCCGCTGTCGACGTAGATGTTTTCGCCGGTGACGCCGCTGGACAGATCACTGAGAAGATACACGGCGGTCTTGCCGACTTCATCGGCGTCGATGTTGCGCTGCAGCGGCGCTTTGCGTTGGACGTGGGCGAACATCTCGTCGATTCCGCCGACGGCCATGGCCGAGAGCGTGCGCACGGGTCCGGCGGAGATGGTGTTGACGCGAATTTTCCTGGGGCCCAGGTCGAAAGCGAGGTAGCGTGCGGCGGCCTCGAGGGCGGCTTTGGCCACGCCCATGACGTTGTAGCCGGGAATGACCTTCTCGCCGCCCAGGTAGGTCAGGGCGATGACCGAGCCGCCGTTGGGCATCAGCGACAGCGCCGCGCGCGTCAGGGCGATGAGGCTGTAGGCGCTGATGTCCAACGCCTGGGCGAAGACGTTGCGCGGCGTGGTGGTGAAGTTGCCCGGGTCCTTCTGCAGGAACGCACGGTCGGCGAACGCCAGGGAATGCACCAGGAAATCGATGGTGCCGAAGCGCTCGCGGGCGGCGGTGAAGAACTTTTCGATCTGCTCATCCTTGGCCACGTCGATGGGGTAGAGCCATTCGTGGCCGAAGCCGAATTCCTCCATGGCCTTGCGGACGCGGCGCTCGCTTTTTTCGGGGTTGTCCATGGGCAGAAAGCCGAAGCCGCAGGTGGCGCCCTGGTTGACGGCATTGCGCGCGATGTGGGCGGCGATGCTGCGATCGTTGGCGATGTTGAGAATCAATCCCTTTTTTCCGGCCAAAAGACCCATAAGGGCATCTTCCTGGTTGGAGGGCCTAAGCTTAGTGCGGTGGCGGCGGGGGTCAACTGCAACAGATGCTTTCCCGGCGTAGAGGGCAGGGGTAAACTGATGACGTGCTAACGCTGCTGGTGCTTCACGGGCCGGACAAGGGGCGGCGCTTCGAGCTGCCGGATGAGCCCATGCTGATCGGCCGCGACAGCCGCCAGCTTCCCCTGACGGACAACACCGTCAGCCGTCGGCACGCCGAATTGCTCCCCGCCGACGGCGCGTGGATTCTGCGCGATCTGGGCAGCTCCAACGGCAGCTACGTCAACGGCACGCGCGTCGAAAGCCGCTACATCCTGAAACTGGGAGACCAGATCCGCGTTGGGCGGACGGTGATGGTCTTCGGATCGCAGCCGGGCATCAGCCGATCCCACGGTGGAAACGTCGCCCTGACCGGCGCCGAAGCGGGGATGGATGCGTCCATCATGCACACGGTGACATCCAACGACGACTCGATGGTCCTGGCGGTGCCGGAGCCGGCGGCGGCGGCCATGACCAATCTGAAGATCCTGTACGAACTGGGCGCGGCCCTGGGCAGCAGCTTCGGCATCGACCAGGTGATGGACGTGGTGATGGACCTGGTCTTCGAACACGTCAAGGCGGATCGAGGCATCATCCTGCTGTTGGATGAGAAGACCAACGAATTGGTCCCGACGGTGGTGCGGACGCGCGATGATGAGAAATCGGAAGCGGCCGCCGCCGCCGCCAAGCCGCCGCAGCCCGAAGCAGCGTCCGAAGCAGCGCCGGAAGCGCCGGCGGCCGCCGCCGAAGGCGACGGCAACAAACCGCCGGTGGAAAAAATCCACGCCTCGCGCACGATCATCCATCACGTGCTGAACACGGGCGAAGGGGTATTGTCCAGCAATGCCATGTCCGATAAGCGATTCTCCAGGGGCAAAAGCGTGCACAACCTGGGCATCCGCAGCGTCCTGTGCGTGCCGATCAAGGCGCGCAAACTCGGCGGGAAAAACCCGGAAGAAATCGTCGGCGTGATCTACATCGACAGCTCGGTGCGCAACTACACCTATGCGCCGGACCAGCTTCGGTTGCTGTCGGCCATCGGACTGCAAGCGGGGATGGCGATTTCCAACGCCAAGCTGTACCAGTCGGCCCTGCAGGGCGAGCGCATGGTCGCCGTCGGGGAAACGACCGCGGCGCTGTCGCACTCGATCAAAAATATCCTGCAAGCGCTTCACGGCGGAGCGGACGTGGTGGAAATGGGCCTGAAAGCCAACAACGTGCAGCAGGCCACCAAGGGGTGGCGCGTCGTCGAGCGCAATCTGGAAAAAATCTACAGCCTGACGATGAACCTCCTGGCTTACAGCCGGCCGCGCAAGCCGAAGGTCGAGCAAATCAATCCCAAGACCATGATCGATGACTGCCTGGAACTGATCGCGGCGCGGGCAAGCGAAAAAGGGGTCATGGCCTTGGCGGTCATCGATCCCGACGTGCCGACGATTCCGGCCGACCCCGATGGGTTGCATCAGGTGCTGATGAACCTGCTGAGCAACGCCCTGGACGCGGTCGAGCCGCAAAAGGGCCTGATCCGCGTGCTGGGCCACTACGACGCGGAGAACAAGCAATGCGTGATCGAGGTGATCGACAACGGCGTGGGCATTGCACCGCCGATGATGGAGCACATGTTCGAGCTGTTCCACTCCACCAAGGGCAACCGGGGGACCGGCCTGGGGTTGGCCGTGGCCAGAAAGATCGTCGAAGAGCACGACGGCTCGATCGCGGTCAAGAGCAAAGAGGGTGAAGGCACGACCTTCACCATGCGTTTGCCGATTTACGCCCCAACGCTGCTGGATCCATCGCATACGCATGGGCCGGCAAGGTGAAGGCGGGCGATTCAAGAGGCGAACCCGCAGTGCTTCGCACCGCCGCTAACTAATTGCCGGGACAGGCTCCGCGAATGGCTGGCGGGGCTTTAAGCCAAGCAAATCGAGCAGCGCCAAATCGGCGTCGTATTGGGGGCTGGGGACGGCGCAGGTGAGCATCTGGCCGTTGTCGCTGGAGAAAATCGAGTTGGCGCCGGCCAGGAAACAGAGGGCCTGATCGCCGACGGAAAGCTTGGCCCTTCCGGCGGAAAGACGCACGACGGAGGCCGGCATCAGCAGCCGCGCCAGGGCGATCATGCGAACCGTCTCCCAAATAGGCACGTCCGGCTGATCGGCCAGGGGCGTGCCGGGAACCTGGGCCAGGATGTTGATGGGGACGGACTCGGGGTGGGGATTCATCGTGGCCAGGGTGTGCAGCATGGCGATGCGGTCTTCGGCGCTCTCGCCCATGCCGATGATTCCGCCGCAGCAAACCGTAACGCTGGTCTTGCGGATGTGCCGCAAGGTGTCGAGCCGATCGGCGTACTTGCGCGTGGTGATGATCGTTGGGTAGAAGCGCTGCGAGGTGTCGATGTTGTGGTTGTAGGCGTAGAGGCCGGCCGCTTCGAGGCGCTTGGCTTGGTCTTCGGTGAGCATGCCCAGCGTGCAGCAGACCTCCAGGCCCATGTCGGTGATGTCGCGGACCATGTCCAGGACGGACTGGAATTGCTGGTTGTCTTTGACGCTCCGCCAGGCGGCGCCCAGGCAGACGCGGCTGACGCCGCATTTCTTGGCGGCGGCGGCGAGGTTGAGGACTTCATCGCGGCGCATCACGCCGGTCGGCTCGACGCCGGTGCTGTAGCGGGAAGATTGGGCGCAGTAGGCGCAGTCTTCGGGGCAGGCGCCGGTCTTGATGGAGATCAGTTTGCAAACCTGCATCTGGGCCGGGTCGTGGAACTGGCGATGCACGGAGGCGGCCTGGAAAACCAGATCGAGCAGTCCTTGGCCCCAGAGGCCGCGGATCTCCTGGGGCGTCCAGTCGTGACGGATGGGGTCCAGCATCGGTCCTTACTTGAAGGTGTCGGCGATGGGGCGCACGGCGCGGGGACGCAGGCTGCGCGTGCCGGTGTCGTAGGTGAATATGGCCATGAGACCGGTGCGGTTGTCCAGGATGTAGAGTCCTTCGCCGCCGCTTTGCAGGCGGGCGGTCACCAACTGGTAGTCGCGGCTGTTGGCGGCGGTGTCGGCGCGCAGCGGTACGGCGACGAAATTGGCGATCATCAACGCGACCGCGGAGATCGTCAGGATGCAGATGGCAATGAGTTTGCGGTCCATGGTCATGTCCCGTGGTTGGTTATCTGGGTGGTGCGGTGATGCTGAAAACGGAATTCAAACTAATCGGCGGCATGACATTGAGCTGGCGGGCGGACTCGTCGTAGGCCATAGCTCCGAGCATGCCGTTGCTGGTATCAACGATGTAGACGACTTCGGTGGAGCCGGACTGGATTTCACCGGGGATCAGCAGGTAATCGGCCGGCCGGTGGACTGGTGCGGCGGCTATGCTGGACGGGGTGAAACGTCCGATGAAGCTCACCAGCAGCAGCGCGTTGAGGCCGACCAGAGCCCATAAGAGACTTGATTTCATCGGGGCCTCCTCCGGAGTCAATCCAGGTGAGTTCTGCGGGCGTTCTTGAACAGCACGCTCAGGATCACGATGGCCAGGCCGATCAGCAGCAGCCACAGCAGGGAGCCCGAACTGGAATCGAGGGTGACGGAGCGGCCGTAGCCTTCCAGGCGGCCGTCGTAGGGCTGCTTTTCGTCCGCCAGCGCCGCCAGGGGCGTCGCCGCCACCGCCCAAAATCCCGCGAGCATCACCGGCCATCGCATCCACTTCATCATAACCACGATTCCACGGGCCGGGCAAGCGCGCGAAATTCCTTGGCCGGGAGACTGACGGTTTCCCATTTGGGCGACCGGCGGCGCATGTGGTTGCGGTATTCGGCCAGGTCAACGCCCATAAGGAGATACCACTTGTCGCGATGCTCGAACATGCCCGGCTGCGGCTCCAGGGGCGGGTCGATCCAATAGATAAAGGTCAGAATGGCCTTGAATCCCTCGCCGAAAACCTCCTCCCATTGCATGAGGTCGGCGACGTCGCGCTGAGTGGCCCAGGTTTCAAAGCCGCTGCGGCCGGTGCGGTTGCGGCAGGTGCGCCCCTTGACGTCGATCAGCAGGTTGGGGCCTCGCTTGCTGTAAACGACGAAATCGAAGGATTTGAGCCGGGCATTGGCGAACAGAGCCCTCTTGGCCTCGTCGACGGCGACGTAGGGGACTTTGCGGTTTCGCAGAAACGCCTCGAACGCCGCCTCATAATGCACGTTGCGGTCGGCCACCGATGGGCTCCAGGGCCGCAGATTCTAGCGGAAGGGGATCGCGCATGGCTACATTAGCGGCGGTGCGCGTCATCGCCGGCGAATTTCGGGGCCGAAAACTGCTCGGACCGCGAGGGAAAGCCACGCGGCCGATCACCGACCGGGCCAAACAGTCGATGTTCGACGTTTTGACGCCCTGGATTGCCGGAGCGGCGGTTTACGACTGCTTCGCCGGGACCGGCAGCCTGGGGCTGGAAGCCCTGAGCCGCGGAAGCACGTTTGCCACGTTTTTCGAGGCCGACGGCGACGCCCTGCGGCTCTTGGCCCAAAACGTGCAATCGCTGGGCCTGACGGATCGATCGCGCCTCGTGGCCGGCGATCTGTTTGCCTGGATCGAGACCGCCCCGCCGCCACCCCAGCCGGTCGATCTGATTTTCCTGGATCCCCCCTACCGCTACGTGGCGCAAAAGGCCGGCGAGCTGAACCGGCTGGTCGGCCGATTGGCCCGGGAACACCTGGCTCCGGGCGGAATCCTGGTCTTTCGCCACGACCGGCGCGACAAGTTGGAACTGGCGCCGCTGGCCCGATACGATCAGCGCGATTACGGCAAGATGCGCGTGGAGTTTTTCGTTTCTCCCCGCGGTTGACGGCGATGGGTCATGCCAATTCCCCGCTACCAATATTTCGCGCCCGGCGACGCGGCCAAGATGAGCCGACTGCAACTGACCGCCCGGCAAGTGGTGGAAGGGATCATCACCGGGCTGCACAAAAGCCCGCATCACGGATTCTCCGTGGAATTCACCGAGCACCGCAACTACGTCCCCGGCGACGAACTGCGCCACCTGGACTGGAAAGCCTACGCCCGCAGCGACCGGCATTACATCAAGCTCTTCGAGCAGGAAACCAACCTGCAGGCCATGCTGGTCCTGGACAACAGCGCCAGCATGACGTTCGCGGGAAAAATGGACTACGCGCGGCACTTGGCGGCGTGCCTGGCGTACCTGCTGGCCGAGCAGCAGGACCTGGCGGGTCTGGCCGCCATCGACGAGTCGATCCACGTCGAGCTGGCGCCCGGCTCCACGGCGGGGCACCTGGATCGTTTGTTTGTCGCCCTACAGCAGCTCGAAGCCGGAAAGAAAACCGATTTTGCCGCGCAGCTTCACGCCCTGGTGCAGCGTCTGCCGCGGCGAAGCCTGGTCATCCTCATCAGCGATCTGTGGATGGATGCGCCGCAGCTTTCGGGCGCGCTGCAGCATCTGCGTTATCGCAAACACCAGGGGATCGTGCTGCACCTGCTGGACAAGGCGGAGCTTGAGCTGCCGTACGACCGCCCCGTCACGCTGGTGGATTTGGAGACGGACCAAACGCTGCAAATCATCCCGGCGGATTTGCGTGCGACCTACCAGCGGGCGGTTCAGGAACATCTGACGGACTTGCGCCGCATCTGCAACGACTGCGACGTGGAATATCAGGCGTTTGACGTCCGCCAGCCGTACGACCGGGCGCTGGTCCAGTGGTTGAGCCGAAGAAAATGATCGCGGTGTTCGATCTGCAATTTCTGTTCGCGTCGGCGCTGTGGGCGCTGCCGCTGGCGGCGCTGCCGATCGTGCTGCATCTGCTGTTTCGGCGTCGCACGCCGCGGGTGCCGTTCAGCACGTTGCGCTTCATCCGCGCCAGCGAGCGGCGGACGGCGGCGAGGCGGCGCGTGCGGCGCTGGGGGCTGTTGATCTGCCGGATGGCGCTGCTGGCGCTGCTGGTGTGGGCGGTGGCGCAGCCGGCGCGGCGATCGTCCGCCAGCCTCACGGCCGGCCAGAGCGTCGCCGCGGCCATCGTCGTGGATACCAGCTACTCCATGCAACTGCGGGACCGGCAAACCACCCTGCTGTCCATGGCCAACGATGCCGTGGTGGAGCTGCTCGGCCAGGACCTGCAAAACGCGCGCGTGGCGATCTTCACCAGCCAGGCGTCCGATCCGCCCGAGACGTTCGCGGCTGCCGCGACCGTGCAGAAGAATTGGCGGCCCCTGAGCCCCCAACCGGCGCCGCAGCCGCTGGTGGACCGCGTCGCCGCCGCCGTCCAATTGCTGCAACAACAGCCGCAACCGCAGAAATGGTTGATCCTCCTGAGCGATTTGCAGCAGCGGGAGTTTGGGCGCCCGCTGGGCGACATGGGCAAAATTCACACGGTCATCATCGACCTGCATCCGGAGCAAGCGGCATCGGCGGCCGTCGTGGGCGTGCAATGCGATCCAGCGCAGCCGCGGCTGGGCATCGGGGCGCAGATTGCGGTGCGTGTTTCCGGCCCGCCGGGCCAGCAGCGCGCCGTGAATCTGTCGGTGGCATCGCTGGACAGCCCCGAAGCGGCGGCGCGGCCGCCGGCGCTGCCCATGGCGCAGCTCGACGCGGGGGGACGGGCGCTGCTCCGTGTGCCGTTGGTCTTCTCGTCGCCGGGCTGGACGCTGCTGACCGCGTCTCTGGCGACTCCGGAGGACCTGGCTTGGGCCGCCAGGCGCGGGGAACTGGTGCGGACTGCGGCGCCGACGGCGACGGCGGTATTGCAGGTCCCGCGGCCCAACGCGCAGGCCGATGCGATCGTCCGTCTGGCCCTGGACCCCAGCCAGGGGGCGGACAGCGCCTGGCCAATCTCCGTGCGGCCGGCGGGGCCGCTGCGCGGCGATGAACGATTGATCGTCGCCAACATCACCCAATGGCTCGATTCGGCCGCGGCGCAGCAGCTTGCGGATTTCGCCAACCGCGGCGGCACGCTGGTGCTGTTTATCCAGCCGGGATTGGAACAGAGCTGGCAGCAATTGCCGCAGGATCAGAAAAACATCTGGCTGCAAATCCTGCCGGGCCAATTGCTGTGGCCGGCGGCGAGCGGGCCATTTCACGGCATCATCATGCGGCCAGACGACCCGCTGCTGAGCAACGTCGGACCGACCCCATCCGCCTCGGGCAAGCTGCGCATCGGGCGCATGGTCGGCTTCGACGTGACGGATGGCTCGGTGCAAACCATCCTGGCGGCCGCGGCGGACGAGGCGAATCCATCTTCCAAACTGCGCGGACTGCTGATGCGCCGGCCGATCGGCGCCGGCCAGGCTTATATTTGGAGCACGCTGCCCACGCCGCTCTACGGCAACCTGGCAACGTACGAGTTGTTTTTGCCGATGCTGGTAAACAGTTCGTTGCCCGCGGCGGGACAGATGCAGGCATTGAACGTGGAGCTGGGTCAGCGCCTCGCGCTGGCGGCGTCGGAATCCCCCGGCGATGCCGCGGTGGACCTGGCAGGGCCGCACGGGCCGGCGTATCGCGTGAAGCTGAGCGATGACGGCGGCGGCCGGCGGTTTGTCTCCGAGCCGACGAGCGAAACCGGCGTCTACGCGTGGAAACGCGGGCAGCAAACAATCGCCTACAGCAACGCGGAGTATCCCGCCGCGGAAGCGGACTTGCGGTATCGGTTGGCCGCCGAAATCGCGCCGGCGGGGCCGAACGTGATGGTCGCGCGCTCGGTGCCGCAGTTGCAGACCCAATTGCAGGAGGCCGGCGGTCCGCAGCCGCGGTGGCCGCTTCCCCTGGCGATCGTTCTGCTGCTGCTGTGCCTGGAGGCGCTGGTGAGCAACTGGCAAAGATGGCGCCAGGCGGCGTCGCCGCGGCCAAGTGCGCCCGTGATTTCCGCCATCACTTGACAGGCTTGCTGCGGCGGCCGAAGGTGGTGCGGTGGCCGATTTGCCCAGCCCCATCGTCGCCGCATGCGTGCCGTGCAAGTGCTGCGGCGGCGAGGCGCGGCTTTTCGGCGTCGTGGATTTCCACAAGAACTGCGCCAACGCCGAGCGGTTCAAGGAGCCCTCGGGCATTCCCATCTACTATCATCGCTGCCAGCACTGCGGTTTTCTGTTCACGGTCGCGTTTGACGCGTTCTCCCTCGGCGATTTTTCCAGGTGGATCTACAACCAGGACTACGCGCTGGTCGATCCGGGCTACGAGTTGGAGCGGCCGAAAGACAATGCGCGCTACATCGGTGAACTGTTCGACTCGAGCCGGAACATCCGCATTCTGGATTACGGCGGCGGCAACGGAAAACTGGCGGAGTTGCTCCGAGCGGGGGGGTTCGCCACGGTGGACACGTACGATCCGCTCGTGGCGCAATTCGCCGCACGTCCCGCAGACCGTTATGACGTGGTGGTGGCCATCGAGGTTGCCGAGCATACGCCCCAGCCTCTGCAGACGTTCGGGGATATGGTGCAGTTCATGAAGCCAGAGGGGATGATCCTTTTCTCCACCACCGTGTTGCCGGCGATTTTTGACCACATCGGTGTGCAATTCTGGTACGTCGCGCCGCGCAACGGGCACGTTTCGATTTACTCGCGACAGTCACTGATCCACATTGTGACGAAATTGGGCCTGCAGTACGTCCGGGGGGCGGAATCAGAATTCTGGCACGCGATATGGCGCCAGCCTCCGCCGTTCGCGCGCCACCTCGTGCATCCGCCGAACGCCGCAGGGTCAGGCGCGTGAGATCACTTGATACCGCGGGGAGGGCAGCCAAGCCTTGCGACGCGGCCGATTTGCCCAACCCAATCGCCCCCGCGAGCAGGCGGTGCAAATGTTGCGGCGGGGAAGCGCGGCTTTACGGGGTCGTGGATTTCCACAATAACCGCGCCAACGCAGAGCGGTTCAAGGAACCGTCGGGCATTGCGATCTACTACCATCGCCGCCGCGCCTGCGGGTTTTTGTTCACGGTCGCGTTCGGCTCGTTCTTCTTCGACGATTTTTCCAAGTGGGTCTACAACGCGGAGTATGGGCTGGTGGATCCGGAATATGCCCAGACGCGGCCGCGCCATATGGCGGCGATGGTGGGCCGGATGTCTTCACCCAGCAAACAAATCCGAGCGCAGGACTATGGCGGCGGCCGGCGGCGGAATTTCATCGCCGCGTCCGGCCCGTTATCATGACGCATCGCATGAACGCGGCCGCCGATCCACGCCCCAAACCTCCGTGCGAGAAGCAGGATGCCCTGGAGGTGCTCAAGCGCCTGCGCGAGGCGGGGCACGTCGCCTATTTTGCCGGCGGGTGCGTGCGCGACACGCTGCTGGGACTGGCGCCCAAGGACTGGGACATCGCCACGGACGCCCCGCCGCCGCGCGTGCGCCAACTTTTTCCCGATACGCAGGCGGTGGGAGCGGCGTTCGGGGTGATCCTGGTGCGGCACCGCGGCAGCGTGATCGAAGTGGCGACGTTCCGGGCCGACGGCCCCTACGAAGACGGCCGCCGGCCGCTGAGCGTGCGCTTCGCCTCGGCCGAGGAGGATGCCCGCCGACGCGATTTCACCATCAACGGCCTGTTCCTCGATCCGCTGGAAAACCGCGTGATCGACTTCGTGGGCGGACGCGCGGACCTGGAATCGCGGCGGCTGCGCGCCATCGGCGTGGCCGAGCAGCGATTCGCCGAGGATCACCTGCGCCTGCTGCGCGCGGTGCGTTTTGCGGCGCGATTCGGCCTGGAGATCGAGGCGGCGACGGCCGATGCCATCCGCAAGGCGGCGCCGCTGCTCAAGGGCGTCAGCCCGGAACGCATCGGCGATGAGCTGCGCCTGATGCTCACGCCGTCGACGCGCAACGCGGCGTGGAAGCTGATCTGGGATTTGAACCTGGCGGCGGTGCTGCTGCGGCTGCTTCCCAAAGCGGCGAGCAGGCTGGACGCCCAGAAATCGATTTTCCTGCACTTGCCGGCGGAGGAAACCATCCCCTTTGGACTGGCTGTCGCCGCCGCGACCCTGTGCGCGCAGGTTCAAGCCGATCCGGCCACCGATCCGCGGACGCTGTTGGACAAGCCGGCAGTATCGCGCGGCGTCAAGGCCATGCGGCAGGCGCTGCGCTTGAGCAACGTTGAATCGGATCAAATGAACCAGACGCTGATCGGCCTGGAGCCGCTCTTGGCCGAGGAGCTGCCGGGCATCGCGGCGCAGAAGCGATTCCTGTCCCAGCCGACGTCGGGGCTGTCGCGCCTGCTTTTGGAGGCGCTGGCCGCGGTGGGCATCCAGAAAGGGCGGATCGACTGGCTGGCGGGGCAGTTCAAATCGCTGGCATCGCAGGAGATCGCCCCGGCGCCGCTGATCAGCGGAGATGATCTCGCCGCCGCCGGGTTTTCGCCCGGTCCGACATTCAAGCGAGTTCTGGACGGCGTGTACGATGCGCAGCTTGAGGGCAAGATCGCCGACAGGGACCAAGCGATGCAGGTGGCGCGAAAGCTGTGGGCGATGAGTCCGTCGTAATGACGACGCGGGAGGAATCATGAGGCGGATGGCGGTTGGGGCGGCGATGGCGGTCGCGGTATGGCTGTTGGCGGGATGGCAACCGGCGGTGGCGGCGAATCCGCCCAAGGAGATCGTGCAGCTCGCGCGATGGGACGTGCTACTGAACGACAGCGGCTTGGACACGATCAAACAACTTGAGAGCAAGCCGGTTCAGACCGGCAGCAAGGTTTACGACGCGATGCTCTGCAACGCCGCGGCCCTGCGCGGGGTGGTGGCCCAGGCCAAGCAGGCCGGCGGAGTCGATAACGTCGCGCAGTCCATGACCTTCGCCCAGAACAGGGGCGGTCCGCAGCACCTACGGTCCCTGCACTTCGATTATCAGTCGGGCCGGGAGATCGCCGTCGCGATCCACGGCAGCGCCGAAGGCTGGGGCCAGGTGAAGGCCGTCGGTGACGATCAAGTGCAACTCAAGCTGAATTATCCGGTCGTAAAGATTGAGGTCCGCGAGCCGCAAGCGGGGACGCGCGGGCCGGAATCGAGCGAGCAG
>DBZL01000069.1 GCA_002311745.1 Phycisphaerales bacterium UBA1161
GGTTCCGGACAGTATTGTGCGCAGCACCGCGGGTTCGCACGCAGCGCGATTTACCGCGGGTTTCCGCTGTCCATTTCCCGTTACCTCCCGTCGGCAAAAAGCACGGGTGTCCCCTCCCCTTTGGGGCTTCCGTTTCCCCCGTTTCTCTTCCGGCAAGGAATCCGAATCGAGGCAGGTGACGTGAATACTCCTTCACGCTTGGATGATTTATTGTGAATAGAGGCAAACGCTATACGGCCCGAGTCCAACGTTGCCGTTGCATGGCATATTCTGGTTGACGCCGGTGGACGCGGTGGTGTCATAGCCGACGTTGCCAAAGTCGGAGCAATAGGCCTGCCAGTCGCTGTTGAATCGCAGATGCCACGTCCCGTCGCGTGGAAAGCCAATGTTATAACTTGGGAACGAGTTGGTCGAAAAATTCGCCACGACGATCACGTCATCCCCCGGCCCGCCGTCATCCCACCGATGGAACGCGATCACCTTCGCGTCATTGTTCACGTGAAAGATGTTGATGTTCGGCCCGCGCAGGCCGCGCGTGTTGTTGTTCCAGTTGCGCCGAAGCTGAATCAGTTGGCGGTACATATCCACAATTCCGCTGAACGTGCCGGCTTGCGACCAATCCAGCGGCCTAGTATCCAACCACGTTCCCCACGCCAGAAATTCCTGTCCCATGAAGATCATGGGGATTCCCGGCGCCGTCATGACGATGGCCGCCGCCAGGGTCGATCGTTTTCTGGCCGCCCAGCTTGTGGCGTTTCCCTGCCAGATGACGTCCGGCAGCCGGAGCTTATCCGCCTCATCGTGCGACTCGGCATAGACGACGCGCTGAAACATGCCGGCCTGGCTGTAGTTTTTGCCGACGGCCGCGGCCACGGCATTCATGTCACGGTCCGCGTCATTTGCCGCCGCCACGGCGTCGCGGATGGCACCACGGAAGATCGAATCCCATTGCGCGTCAAACCCCGCTCCCCCCGCGCCGGTCGGCTTGGTCACCCAGTCGTTGTTCTGCAAATCCTCGGCAATGGTGATGGTCCACGGAACTCCGGAATTCTTGTCGTTGTTGATCCATTGCAGCAATTGCCACCCTTGCGGATTGTCGCCGTCATTCTGGCTGTTGTTGTCGATGATCTGCCGGATATTGACGACAGAATCAAGCCGCAATCCGTCCGCCCGATATTGGTGCAACCACATCATGGCGTTGTCGCGGAGGTATTGCCGGACTTCCGGGCGGCCATAATCCGGCCGATTCATCTGGCCCCAGGGGCACGAGGCACGGTCGTCGTTGTATAGATAGATTCCGCCGTATCCGTTCTGGCTCCACCCGTTGAATTGCCACAGGCAAGCGCCCATTCCCGCGTCTCCCGGCCCGAAGTGGTTGTATACGACATCGAAGATCACCGCGATGCCCCGGGCATGCGCCGCTTCGACGAACTGCTGCACCGCCTTGGCCGTCCCATACGCGTCATCAATGGCGAACGGCAGGCAGGGGTTGTACCCCATGGAAATTTCGGTATCGAAGTCCTCCGCCGGCATGACTTCGATGGCGTTCACCCCCAGTCTTTGCAGATACTCCAGCCGCCCGATGGCGTCTGCGAACGTGCCGATCTTCCCCGGCTCGGCGTTGAACGTGCCGATGTGCAATTCATAGATCACCATTTCGTTGAAGTTCGGCATCTGATACGGCGTCGCGCTCCAGGCGTACGTCGGATCGACCACGAGTGAATTCCCGGTCGAGCTGGTCGCGTCACTGCAATAGGGGTCCATTTTCCAGATGAGCGGTCCGCCCGGATTTCCCGGCCCGAACCCGTCATTTTGGATGACGAACCGATACTGCGCCCCGGCAGCCACGCCAGGAACGGCGGCCGACCAGTAAGGGTACCCCTCATTGGTTGGGTCGATGGAATCGCGAGCCATTGAAACTTTGCCGCTGTCCCAGGTTGGCGTCGTAAAATCACCGGCCACCCACACGGCCGCGGCATCCGGCGCCCAGCAGCGAAACGTGCAGCCGCCCGTGTCCAGAACAGCGCCCATTCCCGACGATGACGCCGGAGCGATGGAAGAATTCGTTGACATGGCCTATACCCCTGACTTGGTCGCCAAAATTCTGCTCGCGTAGAAGATTGCTGAATACCATCATACCCACCGCCCCTCAAGCTGGGCAATTCCTTCGATTCTGCGCGACAATGATCGTATCCTGCCGCCGTTAGGATTTTGTTTTGAGCGTCCAGTTTCCGACCTACCGACCCGGAACCGGCAAGACGGCCTTGTGCCGCCAGCGCATCATCGCCGCCTGCAAAGCGGACGCGCTGGGTCCGCCGATTTGCCGGCTGGTTCCGCGCCAGGCGACGTTCCAGACCCAGCGCGATCTGCGTTGCAGCACCGAGCTGAAACACATGTTCCGTGTCCGCGTCCTCTCCTTCGATGATCTGTGTCGTCAGGTGGTCGCCGAGGTCGGCGGGGCTGTCGCGCCCGAAGTAAGCCACGCCGGCCGCCGCCCTCCTCATCGGCCTGCAATGGCCCGATTTAGCGGCGGTGCGCAGCACCGCGGGTTCCCGCGCAGCGCAATTTACCGCGGGTTTCTGCTGTCCGTTTCCCACCGCCTCCGATCCCCCGCGAACGGGAGTCGGGGGAAAAGAACGGAAAAGACTTCCGATGTGGTAGAATCGCCAAAATGATACTCCAACCTCGCCAGACAAAGTCTCCGGTGCCCGAGCCATCGTTGCCACAACCCGGCGAATCTTCGCAAACCATAATGGAAGACCGATGGTATGGTCGGGCTCTACCTCCAGTCCTCATTTCTGTAGTCCTCGGGCTTTTGGCGTGGGTGGAATGGCAGCATGTGATTTTCAAATCCAGGCCCATGCCGTGGCCTCCGACCATTTTGTTTTTGATCAGCGTTCCCTTTGCTGCTTGGCGCATTCGTACCGGGCTAGCCGAGTTAAGGCAACGAGGGCAGGGAGTGCATGGCGAGCGAATCGTTGGCCAGTTGCTGGAGAATTTGCGCTCGGTCGGCTGCAAGATTTATCACGACATCGCAGAGGATGGGTACAACATTGATCATGTGATCATCGGTCCGCATGGCGTGTTTGCCATCGAGACAAAGACGATCAGCAAACCGCTGAGAGGGCAAGCCGAAGTGGTTTTCGACGGCGAAACAGTAACGATCGGCGGATATCAGCCCGACAGAGATCCGGTCATTCAAGCGCGCGCTGCGGCTCGCAGTATCCGGAAGATCTTGCATGAAATGACCGGACAAGAGCCTAACGTTATACCCGTGCTCTTGTATGTGAATTGGTTTGTTGAACCGAACCCCCGCGATGCTGACGTAATCGTCATGAATCAAGAATACTTCCTTAAGTCATTCGATCGGCTTCAGGACCGTAACACTTTGCAGACCCCTCAGGTCGAGGCTCTTGCAGCACGCATGGAGAGCTACTTGCGAGAAAAAGTGAAATGACATCGCGTCTGCTCGGGAGACGCGAAACGAGGACGTAGCGGTTCCGTATTTCCCGCTCAGCACCACCCGCGCCCGGAACCTGAAAATACGAGAAAATGTTGGGTGCGTCCTTTTGCTTGGCCCGATGTAGCGGCCAGATTCCCAGTTCATACCTCATTCATCGTCGGTTACTGGTTCAGGGAGCGACGTCAATTCATCGACGCTCAGACGGGTCTTGGCAACATTCCCGGATACCGAAAGATTGAAGTCCTTCGGGTGGGACAAGTTGTCAGCGAAGATCCGGCCGATGAGCGATACATCGCCGCTTGCTCCCTTGGCGATGTAAAACAAATCGGACCACACCCACCTTCCCGGCTGTAAGCTCCCACAGTCAATCTCGACCTGGAACCGATCGTCATTCTTATGTATGGTTACGAGGCCAGGCGAGGGGCGGAATACGGGGTGAAGATGCTCGCCGGCGATGTGTGGCACTCGGTCCCGATACGGCCTTGGCGCGGTTGGCATATCCGAAGGATATAGCACCCACACGCCGAGGGTCATAGGGATGGCCAGTTCGGCCCGAACACGGTTGGCGGATACCTGTCCGACGTTCTTGATCACTAAGCGGACCGGCCTACATAATCGTCGGGCAAACTCGTAAAGTGCCATCTCTCGGAAGTAGTTCTCGTTTAGTCGCTCCGTCGAGCCGGAGCGCATTAACAACCAGTTGCTGCTGAAGGGGTCGTCCGCCGTTGGCACGACGAGCTCTGGAATTGACTCCCTGGGAGGTGTCTCACAATACTCAGCGTCCCATGAAATGTGCATTCCAAGAGCGTTATCCCGCTCGATATCGGCGAACTCGACAACCAATTCGGCGTCCTCGGGCACCGAATTGCGGCCCATCTCGGCGATTTCTTCGGGCGATGCCGGTTTCGTCGGGTCTGTGGAGCTGCCCCGCCTGACATAGACCTCCTTCTCCTTGAGTTTGCCGTAGCACTTCTTGAGGTAAAAAGGCCGAGGTTGTTCCTCAATGCG
Organism: Phycisphaerales bacterium UBA1161; assembly: GCA_002311745.1. GTDB lineage: Bacteria > Planctomycetota > Phycisphaerae > Tepidisphaerales > Tepidisphaeraceae > UBA1161. Next base: position 4,472 of record DBZL01000069.1, read on the forward strand.
GATGACGCCGACCTGCTTTCCCTCGAAACCGAATGCCTCGTAGTGGAATCGCACGGGCCGGTTCGTCAAACTGTTCACAAATTGCTGCAACGAATGGTCGGCGAGGTGATCGCCAGATGGGATGCCGACGACGTTGGCCCGGCCACCTCGTACATCTTCGACGCCAATAAGGATATACGCCTCAGATCGCCTCCACGCGTTGGCGAACCCTAGAACGTCTTTGAGCAGTTCTGCCTTCTCCTCCTGGGTCGCCTTCGCGAAGCGATATTGCTCCTTCTTGAAATCGAGCGTCGGGCTCTCCTCCTCGTAGAGCAGCCGCTCGAAAAGACCCTTATCCACGCGAACTCCTCTGGTTGCCTCCGCTAGGTAGTCATTGGCTATCCGACGGCGGTTTAGGCAAGCGCAGTCGTTTAAGGGGCTTCTTAACCTCGGCTGAGCGCCGCCGTTCGAGGGTACGCCGGAGCATGTGTTCCAGCATTCGCGGAAACTCCATGACAAACATATGCGACTCTCTGTCACCAAAGTCCCTCATCCATGGCCCTTCCATCATCATCTCTGAAAACCGTCGAAGACGTGACATTTCGCGCTCGATGCCCTCAGAATCCCCAGATTTGACGGCTCGATATACCTCCATCGCCAACTCATAGAGCCACGGGGCGTCGTCGCGCATTAAGCTGGCCGCCATCAGGATGCCCACCGGATCGCCCGGCTCTCCTGACACACGCATGAATTCTTCCAGCATTCGTGGATGAAACATGCGCATTCTGCGCCGTCGATAGGGGTCTCCCTCCTCAGCAAGCCGCTCGGCGACGCGCGAAGGGAGTGACTTCATTTCCTCGACCAGCTTCGCCACGGCGGACTCTTCCGCGCCATCAGCCGCTGCCTTCTTTCCTCCAGTGACTCCAGTAGACTTAAGAATCGAGGCTTCCGTAGTCTTGAAACCCTGCACTTGAGTCTTCACCACGTCCGCGTCTAGTTCAAGGTTTGAAACGCGACGCGCCAACTGATTCACGAGTTTTGTAAGGTCCCCCTCACTGTCGTCCATGTTTTGAAACTGATAGAAAGGACCGGTCGTGACGCGATTGAGCGGGACCCCGAGCGCAACTCCAATTACTTTTGTGTCCAACTTTCCTTTCGCAACGCCTGCCTCAAAGAGTATCCACGGACGGTCAAGGCTACGTTCGGTGAAAAGACAGACAACGTCCGAGGTAGATTGCAGCTTCTCCATGAGCCGCTTGTACCATTCGTCGCCGAAGTCGATCCCCTCGTTGCCTTTCTTGTCGGATGATCTGAAGGTCTTGATCATTCCCGCGGAAACGCTCTTTAGAAGTTTCCCGAATGCCTCGGCCATTTCGGCATCGCGCGCATCATGGCTGATGAACACCAGCGGGCTAGTCGTGGTCAACGCATCTGTTTCGGGTGAAGCCTTCGCATTTTCTTGGTTTGCCATGAAGCAAATTGTAGCTCAACCGCCCTTGACCCTACAAATCCACTCGGAGTAACTGTACAAAACACAACCCCTTATTCAGCGAGCGCTGCGCGACGCCGTTCTGATCGGCGCCCAAGTCTACTGTTCACCGGCTCACCCGCTCGACGCTCCCTGCAAGCTCCCCCTAACTCACTCTCGGCTCCAGTTGCGGCTCCGGCGGCGGTTTCTTGCGGCCGCGGCCGGGGCTGCCGGCTCGGCGGATCTCACCCATCGCTCGCCATAGCACCAGACGCTCGCCCGCGAACTCGGCCGTGTACAGGCCGTGCAGCAGGTGGTTCTGGCTCGACGTCTTCTTGCCGGGAACCGTCGTTGGGCCGGTGGATTTGAGCCACGGCTTGGTCCGCACAATGGCCGCCCGTTTTAGGGCCACGCCCACCGCTGAAATCCTGTAACGCCGCTTGGCCTTCCCGCCTGATGGCTCGGGAAATACCTCGATCACATCTGCGAAAATGTCGTCCATCTAGAGCATCCTCTACATAGCGCGCCCGGGGTGAAGGTTTTCAAAATTTTTCTCGCAACCCGAATCCATACCATCGCTTACGCGTTTTCTGCCCATTTTAGGGGCCGCTCGCTACAGGAGTTACAACTCAAAGTGGCGATATTGCGCCAAAAACCGCTTCGCCAATCTCACTTCCAGTTCGGTCCGAGTGCCCGGGAAAAATATTTTTGGAAAATTGCCTGCGTTTGCAGCGCAACCCATGGCGGGAACAAGCGATATCGCCTGTGCAAGCGATGCATCACTGTGCGCGCGCAATCAACTCGATAGGCGCGCAGGCATGTGCGGAATCAGGATTTACGATTTGTCTGTCTAAACGCCGCTGAAGGCGGCGAAGCCGCCGTCGATCGGGATCACCACGCCGGTCACAAAACCGGAGGCTTCATCTGAAGTCAGCCACAGCAGAGCACCAACCAAATCCTCTGGCATGCCAAGTCTCCCCATTGGCGTGTGTGATCGGATGGTGTTTCCGCGCTGAGTCCATGAGCCATCCCGATTTTTCAACAAGTCGCGATTCTGGTCTGTTTCGAAAAAGCCGGGTGCGATGGCGTTGACGCGGATGCCGACCTTCGAGAAGTGCACCGCCAGCCATTGCGTGAAGTTACTCACGGCCGCCTTGGCCCCGCTGTAAGCGGGGATCTTCGTCAGCGGACGGAACGCGTTCATCGAGGAGATATTGATGACCGTGCCCTTGCCCTTGGCGACCATTTCGCGGGTGAAGGCCTGCGTCGGCAGTAATGTGCCCAGGAAGTTCAGGTTAAACACAAATTCGATGCCCTTGGGGTCGAGATCGTAGAACGTGACCAGGTCCTTGGCGGCGCCGGAGAGGTCCTCCTTGCGCAGGTATTCCAGACTGGTCGTGCCTTTGGGATGGTTGCCGCCGGCGCCGTTGATGAGGATGTCGATGGGGCCGAGTTCTTTCTTCACCTTGTCGTTGGCGGTGGCGAGGCTTTGTTTTTCCAGCACATTGCAGCCGACGCTGATGGCCACGCCGCCTTCGTTGCGGATCAGTGCCGCGGCGGCTTCCGCGGCGTCCTGTCTCAAATCCGCCACGGCGATTTTCGCACCGCAGGCCGCCAGGGCCCGGGCCATCGTGCTGCACAAAACTCCGCCGCCGCCCGTCACGAGCGCGACCTGGTCCTTCAAATTCACCTTAAATGGAACGTTCACGATCAGACTCCTTCCACGGGACGAAGAGCAGCGCGGTCGAGCTTGACCTGGGCCTCGGCGGCGATTTGTTCGAACGCGTCGATCTCGGCGGGGGTGAAGAGCAATCCGCCCAGCTTGTCGCTTTGGGCGGCGGCCATCGCCTCCGGCTGGCCGGGGAGCATGGCCTTTTCGTTGCCGTGGCCCAGGATGTCCGCGAGCACCGCCTTGACGTTCTGGGCCTGCGTGCGTTTCTGGGCGAAGTTGTCGCCGCTGATCGCCTCGGGGCGAATGCATTGGAAGAAAAACGAGGGCGTGTATTTCTCATCGCCCGGACCGGTGTTCCACCGGCTTCGCAGCGTCGGCAGCGATCCGCCGATGTATGCGCCCAGCAGTTCGTCGATCAGGGACAGGCCGTACCCTTTATGCTGGCCAAACGGCAACAGGGCGACGATTTTCTTGGGGTCGGTGGTTTCGTTGCCGTCTTTGTCCACGCCGCAGCCGGGGGGAAGCATCTTGCCTTCGCGGAGGAATTGCTGGACGCGCCCCATGGCCACGACGCTGGTGGCCCAGTCGATGCAGACGGGGAAGCCCACGGCATCGGTGGTGGGAAAGGCCCAGGAATGGGGATTGGTGCCCAGGGTGGGGAATTTTCCGCCGAAGGGAACGACTTCCGCCAGAGCGGCCGTGCAGCAGGTGTAGGCGATGTATCCCTTGGAGGCGGCGTCGATGACGTAGCCGCCGCCCCAGAGGTAGTGGAACGCGTTGTCCACGGCGACGGCGCCGATGCCGAACTGGTCGGCCAGGCGCATGGCCTCGGCCATGGCGTCGAAAGCGACGGCCTGGCCGAGCTTTTTGTTGGCGTTCCATCGGGCGACGGCCTTGAACTTGGACGGCAGTTTGGTGATCGTCGCCCCGGGCACGCAGCCGCCGGCCTTGGAGCCGAAATGCTCGTCCAAGTGCAGCGCCTTGATGGCGTTGTGGGTTTTGATCCCGTGACGTGCGGTCATGCGGCTGAAGCGTGCGGCGGCGGCGGATTCCTCCGCCGTGTAGCCGCGGTGCCGAAACGCCGCCGACACCAGATCGTCGTGCGCCTTCGCTGACATCACGTATTGCGTCGCCATTTTAGTGTTACACCTCTTAAAACTTGTTTGCTTGGATGTAGTCCTTGTCGCCGTTGAGGAAATTGACCAGGTTGTTGGCCGCCCGCAGGCCCTGGCGCTGCACGCTTTCGAAGGTGCGGCTGCCGACGTGCGGGGTGATGATCACGTTGTCCAAATCCTGAAAGACGTGCCCCGGCTTGGGCGGCTCGACCTCGAGCACATCGGCCCCGTAGCCGCAAAGTTGGCCGGATCGGCAGGCATCGGCCACGTCCTGCTCGACGACCAGGCCGCCGCGGGCCGTGTTGATCAACATCGCGCCTTTCTTCATCGTCGCCAGGCGGGCCTTGTTGATGTACCCGCGCGTCTCGGGCGAAAGATTCATGTGCAGGGTGACGATGTCGGCGGCCTTGAGCACCTCGTCGTTGCCGGCCATTTTCTTGACGTTGTGCTCGCGGGCGAAGGCATCATCCCAATACACGTCGTAGCCGATGACGGGCATGCCAAAGGCGATGGCCCGCGTGGCGACTTCCTTGCCGATGCGGCCCAGGCCGAGGATGCCGATGGTCTTGCCCATCAGTTCCGTGCCGGTCTGGCGCTTCCATGCGCCGCTCTTGGTGCTCTTGAGATGCGGCCAGAACGACTTGGCGATGCAGATCATGAGGCCGAAGGCGTGCTCGGCGACGGTCGTGTGGTTCACGCCCGGGGTGTAGAGGACCGGGATTTTCTTCTGCGTCGCGTAGTTGACGTCGATGGAGTCCAGGCCGATGCCGTACTTGGCGATGACCTTGAGCCGTGGCAAGGCGGCGTCGATGACCTTGGCGGTGATCTGGTCGTCGCCATTGAGCAGTCCGTCAAACCCTCCGCCGGATTTGACCAGATCGAGCATCTGGTTCTCCGGCAGCGGCCCGCGCGCCGTGACGACCTCAAATCCCGACTTTTTCAGCACGTCATGGTGCGCGCCGGGTGTGTCCTGAAAACTGGTGGTGGTCAACAATATTCGCATTGCCATGGCCTACTTCCCAGAAAGCCCACGGCCGCGCCATGGGCTTTTCAAAAAAACCTAAAGAACGTGGGCTATTGTCATTTTGTGACCCGAAATTGTAACGATACTTGGGCTCATCGAAAAAATGCCGCGATCACGTGTTGCGTTGGGGTGTCGGCGGTTTTCGATTTTTGCTTGTTGTTTCGGCATTCTCTGGCGCGCATTTATGGCTCGAATTCACAGGATGGGTGCCGGGCAAAGCTGCTTTCGCATCACGATTCTGCGTTTTAGCCGTCATAGGGGAGTCGCAACGATTCCAATCAAGCTCAAATCCGAGTTTGACAACAAGCTTTTCGTTTCTAGATCCACGGAGCCGTCCTAGAAAGCCGCGCCCGATACAAACTGCTAGCGCCGCCGTACCGCCCATTAAATGCACTAACGATTTGAGAGTGCTCATGGTCGGACCTTTCACCGGCTTTGCGATCGCTTCAACCGCTATCATATGATGTGGCTCGTGCCGGCAATCCACTTCGTAGATGTCGCTTCCTCGCCACATCAAGTCGCATCATAATTCGATAACCATGCTGGCAACCCGGAAGCGTTGGGTCGTCGTCGCCCTGTAGGTGAAGCGCCGTTGTGGTTAAACCTGCTGGCTTCATAGGATAATACTCTCAGCGCTTGATCCGCGCGCTGCCGCCTTTGAAGACGTGCATGAGCTCGTCCAGATCGATCTGGCTGGTGTCGCCGCGCGTGGTTTGCAGCAGTGCGCCGTGGCAGGCGCCCAGGTCGACGCATTCCTGCGGGGTTTTGCCGGTGAGAAAACCGTAGGCGAAACCGCTGGAGAATCCGTCGCCGCCGCCGACGCGGTCCTCGATCTCCAGGTTGTTGAAATGGCGGCTCTCGTAGAACTTGCCGTCGACGTAGAGGATGGCGGACCAGTTGTTGATCAGGCCGCTCTTGACCTCGCGCAGCGTCGTGCCGACGACTTTCACGTTTGGATAGGTCTTCACAACCTTTTCAACCATCTTTTTGTAAGCCGAGGTGTCCAGGGCGGAGAGGTTCTCGTCCACGCCCTCGACCTCGAAGCCCAGGACCTTCTGGAAGTCCTCCTCGTTACCGATGATGCAGTCGATGTAGGGGGCGATTTCCTTGGTGACCTGCTGGGCCCTTTGGCTTGTCCAGAGCTTGGAACGGAAGTTAAGATCGTAGCTGACGATGGTGCCGGCTTCCTTGGCGGCCAGGATGCCCTCCTTGCAGACGGCGGCGGTGCCGTCGGAGAGCGAAGTGAAAATGCCGCCGGTGTGCAGCCATCGGGACCCCTGCTCCTTGAAGAGCTTCTTGAAGTCGATGACACCGGGCTTGAGGTTCATGGCGGCCGAGTGGCCGCGGTCGTACATGGTGACGCTGCCGCGGACGGAGGTGCCGACCTCGGTGAAATTCAATCCGACGCGGTCGGCGCGGCCGACGCCGTCGTACTTGACCATGGCGACGTGGCTGATGTCCATGCCGACGGAGCGGGCGTGATTCAGCACCAGCCGGCCGACGGGGTTGTCGACCAACCGGCTGGCGAAGCCCGTGCGCAGACCCAGCCGGGCCAGGGCGTAGGCGACGTTGTACTCGCCGCCGCCGACCCACACTTCCAGAACCGGCGTGAACTCGATCCGCCCGTGCCCCGGTGGGGACAGGCGAATCATGCTCTCGCCCAAACTCACCAGATCAAATTTACAGTCCTTGGCATTGCGAATGTTTAACATGACGAAAAAATCCTCTCTTGATGTTTACAGCCCTGCTTTCAGGGCGTCCAAATGTTTGCCGAAATGTTCGTCCAGGATCTGCGTGTACAGGGCCTGGTTTTCCTTGACGCATTGTTTGACTTGCGGGCCGAGCTTGGGATCGCACAGGACCGAGCCGAAAGTCGTGTGCACGATCTGCCGGCCGGGATCGCTCAGCCCCTTGCCCTTGGGCACGTCTTTCCACAGGCCCAGGTAGGCCTTCTCCATGGCCTTGGGATCGGAGTTGGCCTCGGCCGGCGGAGCGGACTGGAGCGTCGCGGAGACGTGATAGGTGGCGCGATCGGTCTCGTAGCGGCTGCGCGACAGCGTGACCACGTCGCGGAAGAGCCTGGCATCCACCTGGGCCACGACGCGCAGGGCTTCGAGGTAGCTGGTGCCGGCGGTTTTGACGTGGAACAGGCCCTTGGTGGTGCGGGCCAGCGCGGGATAGATCGACAGCTTGTCCGAACCGCTGTGCAGGGAGAGCTTGTAGGGACCAAGCTGCTTGGCGATGGCGGCGTGGTCGGCCAGGGATTTTTCCAGCTTGGCGACGCTGCCCTTGTAATCGACCCCCTTTTCAAATTCGCCGATGAACCGCGGGGCGAGGCTGACCAATTTCATACCCGAGCGCACGCACTGGTCGGCGATGATGTAATGTTCGGCCAGGGTCGTGGGACGGGGGGTTTCGTCCACGCTCAATTCGATTTCAAAATCGCGGCCCAGTTTCTTGTGGACCTGCTCAATGTGCTTGGCCAGGGCCGTGGCCATGTTGATGGCGCGGCCGTATTTCACGGCGGCGCGGCGACACACCGGCGGCGAAAAATCGATCGTCGTGCCGTTGGCCAGCTTGATCTTCTTCATCTCGTACTGGCTGAGCCAACTCACCTGCCCCGCTATGGCTTTGAATTTCTCGGCGAGCTGATCGGAGTTGTAATCATCGGCCTGCGCATCCACGTCGCCGGAGGGGTCGATGGTGAAAAAGACGAAACCGGCGTCGGCGGTGCGATCGACGTCCGCGGGTGTCTTGAGGTGATCGGCATCAGCGCCTTGGATTCCGGCATAGCCGGCCTGCTGCGCGCCGGCCAGGGCGTCGGCCATGACCTGCTGCGGCGTGCGGTTGGTCCGGCCCATCTCGCGGATGGATTGCTGGGCGAACATCGGCAGGATGCCCGAACCGCAGCGCTTCAGCGCCGCGGCGTGCCCGGGCGTCGCCAGACCTAAACGGTCGCCAAATCCAAAGCTTGCTTTGAGGCCAAGTGTCGTCGGTTTTGAACTGCCACTCATTACGTTGGTTCCTTGGGGGGTGTCGGGCAAGGCAAAAAGCGTACGAACTCGGATGCGGCCGTCAAGATGCAGGCGGAGAAATCCACGTAAGTCTACGTGATTTAATCGATTGCAAACAGGATCAGACGATGCGAACGCGGCGGCCCTCAATGCACAGGCGCCCGGCCTGGTAAAGCCGAATCGCTTCAGGGTAGGCGATTTTTTCTTCTTCGAAAACGCGATGGGCCAACGTTTGCGGCGTGTCATCCTGCAGCACGGGGCAGGCGCGCTGGAGGATGATGGGGCCGTGATCGAATTGCTCGTCTACGAAGTGCACCGTGCAGCCGCTGACCTTGCAGCCGTGATCGAGCACCGCTTGATGCACCTTCAGACCGTACATACCGGGACCGCCGAAGCTGGGCAAGAGGGCCGGATGAATATTCATGATGCGGCCTTGCCACTGCGGCGGAATCTCCAGCAGCGATAGCCAGCCGCCCAGGCAGATGAGATCCGCCCCGGCTTCCTGGCAGAGGCGAAAGACCTTGACACTGAAATCGCGGGCGCCGGCGAATTTTTTCCGCTCGACCAGTTCGTAGCGCAAACCGGCCGCGAGCGCGCGGTCGATGCCGGCGATGCCGCCGCGGGATGCGATCACCAGCACGACCCGGGCATCCAGGGTTTTGCGCCCGATGCAGTCGATCAGGTTCTGCAGAGTCGTTCCCCCGCCGCTGATCAGGACCGCGAGTTGGAGAGGACGCGGTGGCATGTGGGTTCGAATGACGAAATTCGAATGACGAATGACGAATGAAAAGCGCCGCCATGTTTTTCATTCGTCATTCGTCATTCGAATTTCGTCATTCCGTCTTCCGGTTACTCTGAGCCGCTTTCACGGCTTGGGCATCACGCAACGACAAATCCGGATACTGCGGATCATCGCCGACATCCGGCCGGCGCTTCCAACTCCGCGCACAGGCCTTGTACGTCTGGCGGCGATCGACCACCTGAACCCGCGCGCCCGGACCCTGCGGCGGCGTCTCGGCAAAACTGTGATGCCCGGCGCCGACCATGTCTTCCAGGTCCGGCCCGTACGCGTGCAGCCGGCGGCGAAGGGCATCGTCACTGATTTCGTACACCAATTCCGCATCCAGGGCCTTGTTCAGCCCGGATGATTTTTTCAGGGCATCCAGTTGCGCTAGCGCTTGATCGCGCAGGTCCATCAATAGCGACCATTCGTGCTGCTGGTCGGGCGACGGATCGGGGCCGGCGGGCTGCGGCAATGACATCAGGTGCACGCTGGGGACGGCGGCGTCTTCGCCGGATTTGTGCGGGATGTGCTCCCAGGCTTCATCGGCGGTGAAGACGATGATCGGCGCCAGCAAGCGCGTCAGGGCCGAGGCCATGCGATACATCACCGTCTGGCAACGCCGGCGGGAAGGTGAAGCGGGCTGCTCGCAATAAAGGCGGTCCTTCATGGCGTTGCCGTAAACCGCGCTGATCTGCACGGCGCAGAAATCGTGCAGCAATCTGAACGCCCGGTGAAGCTGATACGTGTCGTACGCGGCCGTCACATCGATGATGAGCTGATCGAGCTGGGCCCAGGCCCAGCCGTCCAGACTGTTGGGCGGGATGGGCCGGCTGTCGGCGTGCGGATCGAAGTCGTACAGGTTGCTCAGCAGGTACCGCAGAGTGTTGCGGATCTTGCGATATTTATCGCCGAATTCCTTGATGGCCTGCGGACTGGCGGGGATGTCGTTTTGATAATCCACGCTGCAGCACCACAGGCGCAGCACATCCGCCCCGTGACGGTTCACCTCCTGCGTGGCCGTCACGTATTCCTTGTCCGATTTGCTGACCTTGGTGCCATCCGGCTTGACGACAAAACCGTGCGTCAGCACCTGCTTGAACGGCGGCTGGCCCGTCGCGCCCAGACCGAGCAATAGCGAAAGTTGAAACCAGCCGCGATGCTGGTCGGAGCCTTCTAGATACAGATCGGCCGGGAAGTGCAGATACGAGCGGTCGTTTAGCACCGCCCGCCAACTGCTGCCGCTTTCAAACCAGACGTCGAAGATGTCCTTTTCTTTTCGCAGCTTGTCCTTGGGGAAATTGGGTCCTGGATCGCAATCACCGAGCAATTGCGCCGGCGAATCGGTGAACCAGGCGTCCGATCCTTTTTCGGCAAAGCGCTTGGCGACGGCGCGGGCGGACTGCGGGGTCAGAAGCGCTTCGCCTTTTTCGTTGTAAAACACCGGAATGGGCAAACCCCAGGCCCGCTGGCGCGAAATGCACCAATCCGGGCGCGATTCGAGCATGCCGGTGATGCGCGCTTGGCCCCAATTTGGGACAAACTCGATCTGATGGATCACCGCATCCAACGCCCGCTGGCGCAGGGAGCGCGGCGAATCGCCTTTAACCGCAAACGGCTTGTCGATGGCGATGAACCACTGCTCGGTGGCGCGGAAGATCGTCTTGGTCTTGCTGCGCCAATCATGCGGGTAGCTATGCGTGATTTTCTGCTGATGGAATAGTAGTCGCTTGTCGGCAAGATGCTGGACGATGATCGGATTGGCTTCCCAAACTGTTTTGCCCTTGATCCAGTCCGGCACCGTGTCGTCGAATCGGCCGTTGGCCAGAACGGGGCAATAAATGTCCAATCCATTGGCGACACCTGTCACATAGTCTTCTTCACCATGACCCGGCGCGGTGTGAACCAAGCCGGTACCGGTGTCGAGACTTACGTACGCTGCTGAGACGACTTTGGCCGCTCTTGCTGCAAACGGATAGCGATAGGTCAAGCCCACCAAGTCTCGACCTTTGCAGTATCCATAGAAAGGCGCGTTTGGTGGACGACCCCATTCAAGCGGAAGCACCTCTTTTGAAAGGTCTCTAGCGATCAATGCCGGAACCGTTCGGCCTCCGGCCGGTACGCCATACAGGCCGTATTCGAATTCCTCGTTGACGGCCACCGCCAAATTGGCCGGAAGGGTCCAAGGGGTGGTCGTCCAGATCATCAAGTGAACCGGAACGTCCGCGGGCGGCTGGAGTGAAGCCGGGAGCTTCGAGCGGTCTTCGAGCTCAAACAGCACGAAGATGCTGTCGTCTTCCACGTCCTGGTATTCCAATTCCGCATCGGCCAGGGCGGTTTGGTTGGCCACGGACCAGTGCACGGGCTTGAGTTGCTTGTAGACCAGGCCAGCTTCGACGAATCGCGCAAAAATCTCCAGCGTCTGCGCTTCGTAGGCCGGACTCATCGTCAGATACGGATTGTTCCACTCGCCCAGGATGCCCAGGCGCTGGAACTGCTCGCTTTGGATCTTGACGTATTTCTGGGCGTATTCGTGGCAGAGGCGGCGGATGTCCAGGACGCTCATCTGGCGCAGCTTGGGACCGAGGTCCTGCTGGATTTTGTGCTCGATGGGCAGGCCGTGACAGTCCCAGCCGGGAACGTACGGCGTTTGATACCCCTGCATCGAGCGGAAACGCAGGACCACGTCCTTGAGGGTCTTGTTGATCAGGTGACCGATGTGGATGTCGCCGTTGGCGAACGGCGGGCCGTCGTGCAGGACCCATTTTTGGCCGGCGGCGCGGTGGGTGATCAGCTTTTCGTAGAGCCGGCCCTCTTTCCAGCGAGAGAGGCGCGGCGGCTCGTTGGCGGTGAGCTTGGCCTCCATGGGAAAAGGCGTCTGCGGGAGATTCAGCGTGGACTTGTAATTTTTCTTGTCCACTTGCGCTTGCGTCATGACGGGTCCAGTGTAGCGGATGACAGCGGCGCATTCGAGACCGTCGCCAGCCGAATATCCCGCCACTGGCCGCCGACGAATCGCACCAGCATGTAGACCCCCACGAGGACGCCATACAGGCATCCCATGTACCATGGCCCGCCGAATCCCAGGCCCGGCGTCCACCGCGCCACGGCGTAACCCCCCGCCACCGACACCGTCCAGCAGAGCGTCGTCATCACCACCGCCGGCCGGAGTGTATCCCCCGCGCCGCGCAGCGCTCCGACGTAAATGATGTATAGGGCGTCGAAGATTTCGTAGATGGCGGCGCACACGAGATAGAGGCCGCCGATGCGAACCACCTGCGGATCGTGGGTAAAGAGGCGCATGAGCGGCCCGCGAGCCGCAATAAAAACGACGCCGCATGCCGTCACATAGGCCAGGGAAAGAAAAAATCCCAGATGCGCCCGCCGGGCCGCCACGATCGGCATGCCGCGACCGATGTACCGCCCCACCAGGGCGGTCACCGCCACGCCGATCCCCACGCATGGCATGAAACTGGCCACCATGTATCTGAGCATGAACGTGTTGGCCTCCATGGCGGTGGTCCCCAGCACCGCCAATACGCCGTTGCAAAACACGCCCCAGGCCAACACGTCGCTGAACCACTGCAACCCGGAGGGCACGCCGACGCGCACGAGCGTGGCCAGATGTCCGGCTCGCGGCAAGCAATCGCCCGCGCCGAAATGCTCGCGCACGCTCGGCCGCAGCGTCATCACGATCAGCGTCAGCATCTCGCAGGTGACGCCAATGTTCTGCGCCCAGGCGGCGCCGACGACGCCGTGCGACCTAAAGCCGCCATGGCCCAGTACGACGCACCAGGCGACGACGGCGTTGATGCCCGTGCCCAAGACCGCCGCCGCCAGAACGGCTCGAGGCCGGTCGATGCCCAGCAGAAATTGCGACAACGCCATCGAAATGAGTTTCGCCACGGCCGCGAAGATCACGATCCGCCAGTAAGCGCTTTCCAGGTTGGCCTGGTCCGCCGCATGCCCGAAGCCGACGCGAAAAATCTGCGGTCCCAGGTTCATCAGCGGCAGCAACACCGCGCCGTACATCAACGCCAGCCAAACCCCCTGCCACAAATACCGCCCGCACTCGCGAAAATCGCGTCGGCCAAAACTCTGGCTGACCAGGGTGTTGACCAGCACGAGGGTGCCCATGCCGAGGCTCAGGGCGGCGAAGTTGAGCATGCCGCTGTTGGCCGCCGCCGTCGCCGCCATCTCGCCGCCGGCCTGCGGGCGCGAGAGCATCCAGGTGTCGATGAACTGCATGACGGTGTACGAGGCCATCTGCGCCACGGTGGGCAGGGCCAGGGAAAGCAGTTCAACGATGGGACGAGGTTGGCGTCCGGCCTGGGGCATCCCGAAAGTGTAGGGGCAAGCCGGTTCGGCGGCGAATCGCTTCGCTGAGGTGGCGAACCTAAGAGCCTCTCCTGTTGCGCCGAGGCGCGAGACAGAAGGACTCGGTCACATGGAGGAGTTAAGCGAGGTCCAACTGGCGGCGACCTTCGAGCCCACCGCGGCGATGATGGCAATGGCCGCGACGACAATCAGGGACGCAATGAGCACGTATTCCAACACCTCGCCGCCGCTTTGGTCAGAAATGAGCTTTCTCAAAAACGCCCGAAGTTGCCGACGCATCATAGCGGACCCCTTCCGTTGAATGCGTCGATTATGCCGCAGCTTAAGTGAATGCGCAGATGGATTGCGCACGTTATTCCGAGTCATCGGTTCGGGGGGGTGCAAAGTGGGCAATCTATGACGAAGATGCCGGGCATCTTGCCGCGGATTCAGGCGGCAGAGCGGGCGGCGACCTGGACCTGCGTGGCCGTGCGCGGGCGGTGCCACAGACGTAATACCGGGCCGGGGAAGTGTCGGCGGATGGTCTTCAGGCGCAACTCGATCTGGGCGGGATTGATGTTGGTGATGATGACGCCGTCGATGCCGCCGCCTTCGAAAGCGTTACGGACGGAGACGATGGGCAGGCCGCGGTATTCAACGCCGTCGAATGCGGGGTTGTCATCGGCGATGCAGCGCAGTTGCAGACCGCTGGAGCGTGCGGCGTTGTAGGCGGGCCAGATGTTTTTGCTGAAGTCGGCCAGGACGACGCGCCAGACGCTGCAGCGGCGAGCCCAGTCACCGATAGCAGCCGCCTGCCGGCGGAAATGGAAAATATTTTCCAGGGCGGCATCGTCCAGGGGCGATCGGCCGGTAAGCGATTGACGCAGGCGCCAAAGGCGGGCGCTCAGCAATGCCTTTTGGATCTCGTGCCACTTCGCATGGCCGCGGGCCAGGGCCTGGTAGCGCAGGCGCCAGTCTTGCCAGTAGATTTTGCGCAGCTTGGCCGGCAGGAAACGCTGGGCGATGATCAGATTATTCCGCAGATCCAAGGTGTGAACCAGTGGAGATGCGCGCCCATCGCCGGGCACTTTGTCGTGGCGGAAGACGACGTCCTCGCGGCGGTCGACGCGGTGGCCGCCGCCCCAGACGCGGAAGCTCAGGTCGTATTCCTCGGCCTGTCGGAAAAATTCCTTGCGGAAACCGCCGATCTGGTCCAGCACGCTCTTGCGATAGCAGGTGGCGCCGCCCATGACGATGCTGGGCAGCGCCGGCGCTTCGGTCGAGCCGTCCGGTAAGAGCACCTTGGCGACCAGCGCGCCGGTGGTGGGATTGGCATCCATGTGCGACAGGGCCAAGGCGACGGCGCGCGCGTCAGCGGGATAGCTGTCGTCGTCCAGGCAGATCACGTATGGCCCGGTGCAACGAGCGAACGCGTGGTTGCGGGCATACATGCCCTGGTTGGCACAGTTGCGGATCAGATGCACGCGCGGGAACTGCCGCTGTACGGCATCGGCGCTGCCATCGGTCGAGGCGTTGTCCACGACCCAGATGTCCCAGTCATCGGCCGGAACGGGCGTAACGCTCGGCAGCCGCGCCAGCGTCTGGAGCAGCGTCTGGCAGCGGTTGTAGGAGATGATGACGTAACTTAGGCGCATGGCTCGGTCCGCAACAGATGGCCGATTTGCCGGCAAGCCCGCTGCAGGCCCGCTTCATAACTCAGGCGCGATTCCAGGTCCCCGCGCATAGCCCCGGCGGTCTTGCGACGTAAAGGTTCATCGGCCAGGAAACGGTGGACCTTGTCCCGTAATGTCAGCGGATCGGCAAATAAAACATCGGCCAAATTCGCCACCGCCGGTCGCCTTGGGCGCAGCAGGCCGGCCCTCTGCCAGTTCCGCGCCATCTGGACGGGATCGGCCTGCTCCGACATCGCGTCGCAGCGGCTGAGAATCGCTTCCAGTTCCGCGCGGTGCTGCGGTGCGATCGCGGAGCGGGCCTGCTGCAGCGTCTGGACGTCGTCGCCGACGTGGTCGCTCAGGAAATCCAGCAGCATTTGCGGCAGATGGTTGAAGGGATGATCGCGGATCAGGAAAAAGCCACCGGCAAAAACGCCGGCGAGCAGGCGCGGGTGCGTGAAGCACGCGAACGGCTCGAGCTGCAAATTGATCCTCGTGCTGCGGACCAGATTCTCCAGATCGGCGCCGGGCTGAACGACCCCGCGCGCATAGGGTGCGAAATGCGGATGATCCTCCCATCCGCGGCCGTAGATGCCGAAACGGATGCCGCCCTGCCGAGCCAGATCGGCCACCCAGCAAAGCGCCTGGTGGCGATACAGATGATTGTTCAGACGGTCCCACAGGAGATTGACCAGGCCATCGAGAAGCTGTGCGTCGCAGATGCCGATGCCGCAGTCAAGCTGGGCTTGCTCGACGGCGCGGCGGACCTGCCGCGACGTGGCCAAACAGCCGCCTCGCTCATAGACGCCCAGCACCTGCGCCACGGCCGCTTCGGCGATGCTGCGCAATTGCGGCGAGGCCGATGCGCGGGCCAGGACCTCCTGCACGATCTGATCCGTCGTCCTCGACCAGTTGGAGAGGTACGCCAAATCCAAACCATCACTGATCCACGACTGCGGACGAGCTGGAATGCGCGCCAGGTTCGGCAGATCGACGATCTGCCGAGGCGGATAACCGTGCTGCTGGACGAAGTGTGTACCGATGGCGGTCAGAACAAAATCGCGGATGGCGACGCTGGCGCCGGCTTCTTTACTGGTCAGATTGGACAGATGGTCCTGAATCCAGCAGACAAACGGCAACCGCGGCGGAAATACGTCTTCGTATTCGTGCCGCAGGTGATCGATCAGCAGGACCAGATCCGGTTGGAACTCGGCCAGCGCCCACCGCATGGCATGCTTGCGCAGGGCGTGATGCGGCGAAGGCTCGATCACCGTTCGCGTTTCCCAGCCGAGTTTGGCAAGAGCCTCGGCCGCGTCGGCGGTGGAATACTGCAGGACGGTGGTGAATCGGCTGGTGATCAGCAGCACGCGGGGTCGCCGCGGCGGACGGTCCGAAAAGAGCTGCGACAGCGCCGCGGAATCCATGCCCGACGAGTCGTAAAACGCGGCCGTCTGCTGGGCCGCTTGCCGGTCGGCCTCGAGTAGTTTGGCCAGGGTCTGCTGGAAAACCGCTTCCATTTGCGCGTACTGCGTGCTCTGACAAACGTGGCTTTCCGGAAAGGGAAGGAAGAGGTCGGCCAACAATTCGTTTTCAAAGCGCGTCGGCCAATCCGGGCCGACAAACCAACCAAACCGTCCCTGTTGGATCGGGCCGGACGGACCGGAAAGATCGTGCAACAGCAAGACGGCCAAAAGCAGTTGCGGATCGGGTTCGATGACAAAAACGGCTTGGTGGCGTCCCAGCGGCAAGACAGGAGAGTGATGGGCCAGGGCCGACAGAACATAACCATCCCCCAGTCCGCATAGGGCCAGGGGCGAGCCGCTCTGCCAGGCGGAGCGGATTTCGCCGAGCGTCTGCACGGCGGCCAGAACCGGATCGCCGCCGCGCGACAGCGGCACCCACCGGCCGTCGCTGGCGGCGCCGATGGTCCACTGCCCGGCCTTGGCGCGGATGACGGCGAACGGCTGAGCGTCGCGCTGCAGGGCCTCGATGAGGATCGGGTAGATCGCCGGGCGGTGCTGGGCGATGTCGGCCAGGTTGCGGGCAAAGCGGTGGCGCAATTCGCCGGCGGCATCGCGGTGGACCTCGGCTCCCAGAGCCTCGGCGGCCTGACGCCAGCGGTGAGCCCGCAGGTGCGCCTGGGCTGGATGCTCGGCGGCCTGAGCTTGCGGATCGACGCTCATTTGCGGAGGCACGGGTTCATTATCGGACGATCACCCAGGCGAGGTTGAGCGGGCATGGTCCGATAAATTCTGAATCTGTAAGCCATCTCACGCCGATATGGATGCAAGCGTCATGGACCCCACAAAGAAGATCTGCACCCTGGAACGGCTCGTGGCTGTCCGACAGCAGGCGCGGGTGGCCGGGCGCGTGGTCGTGCATTGCCATGGATGTTTCGACATCGTGCATCCCGGGCACATCCAGCACCTGCAATACGCCAAGTCGCTGGGCGATGACCTGATCGTCACGATCAGCGCCGATGCGCAGGTGAATAAGGGCGCGGACCGGCCGCTGATTCCGGAGGATTTGCGTGCCGCAAGCCTGGCGGCCCTGCAATGCGTGGACTGGGTGCACGTCAACGGTCATCCGTCGGCGGTCCCATTGCTTCAGCAGCTTCAACCGGACATCTACGTCAAGGGCAAAGAATACGAGCGGAATTTCGATCCGCGTTTCCTGGCCGAGCGCGACGCCGTCATCCGGCATGGCGGCCGCGTGGTCTTTTCCAGCGGCGACGTCGTCTACTCCTCCACGGCGCTGATCAGCGCGATGCAGCGCGACGCGTTCGCGGATGAAAAAGTGATCCGCTTCCGCGACCGCTTCGATCTCTCGGCCGCGTCGCTGTCGCGCCTGCTGGAGCGATTTGCCCGGATGAAGGTAGTGGTGGTCGGGGATTACATCCTGGACCGCTACCATTTTTGTGATGCCACGGGCGTCGCGGGCGAGGGGCCGATGATGGCTCTGCGGCATCTGCAAACCCGCGACTTCGACGGGGGAGCGGCCGTGATCGCCCTGCACCTGGCCGCCCTGGGCGCGGCGGCGTCGCTGGTCACGTCGTTGGCGGATGATCAGCCGTCGCAGGATGCGGCCATGCGGCTGGGCGCCAGCGGGATCGCCGTGCAATCCTCCACCCACCGCCGGCAGATCGTGGTCAAGAACCGCTACCTGGTCGAGCAGACCAAACTGTTCAAGGTGGACGACGGGCCGGTCTGTCCCATCGATTCACAGACGGAAAACCGCGTGGCCGAGGCGATCGTCGCGGCCGCGGCGGGCGCGTCGGCGGTCATCTTCGCGGATTTCGGCTACGGCTTGATCACCGAATCGCTGCTGGACCGGATCATGCCGCAGCTTCGCCGGAGGGTGCCGATCCTGACCGCGGACGTCAGCGGCCGACAAAGCAGCCTGCTGCGCTTCAAGGATGTGGATTTGCTCTGCCCCACCGAGCGCGAAGTGCGCGAGACGTTGCACGATTTTTCCAGCGGTCTTGGCGCGGTGGTCTGGAACCTGCTCGAAGCGACGGGCGCGCGGCAGGCGCTGATCACGCTGGGCAAGCAGGGACTGGTGACCTTTTCACGGCCGGCGGTGGATGGCGCAGGCGGGGCGCCGGGGCGGCTAAGCAGCCAATACCTTCCGGCATTATCCAATCACGTGGTGGATCCTCTGGGCTGCGGGGATGCGCTTTTGGCGGCGGCGAGCCTGGCCCTGGCCGCCGGCTCTTCACTGCAAGCCGCGGCGTACCTGGGGGCGTTGGCGGCGGCGATCGAAATCAGGGAGTTGGGCAACCAGCCGCTGGATGCAGAGAAACTCGCGACGGCCCTCCATCATCAAGAGGTCGCGACGGCGCGTCTGGCGTCTTAGCGCCGCGTCAAGATTGACACGTCGATAGACCGGCCCGAGGACGGGCTGGCTCAATTGGGGAGGCGGCCGGTTCTCCGGTTGGTCTGCTTCCTAAATGGAGCGCTCAGCGCTCTGGGTTGGGGCGCTGCACGTTGGGGGGAACCAATTCGCCAAATTGCTGCTCATAGCGCTTGATGAGCTGTCCCAGGGACAGCGCCAGCCGCTTGGCGTTCATGTAGGACATGATCACGCGGTCGGTGATCTTGAGCAGCAGTTGATGCTGGCCTGGCTGGGGATTGGGGTTGGGCATGTTGAAGCCCAGGTCGATGACCACTTCACCGGCGGTGGCGTGGATGCGATAGGCGTTGCTGTAGATCTGCCGCAACTCGCGCTCGTCCAACAACACCTGCACGCTTTGGGTTTGCGCCGCGTCTTGAATTTCCTCTGCCATATTGCTCCTTGAGTTTTCGGGGGCGACATTGTGGCGGTTTTGGCGGTGGTTGTCCACTGGGAAGTTTTACTGCGGCCGGGTGGCGGGCAGAACGCGCGATTGGCACGTAAAATCGACGGTTCCGTTGATTTGCGTGGGCTCGGTATTGGGCGTCAGGTACTTGACGCTTCCGGCGGTCTGACCCTGTACAATTTGCGAGGCGGCCACATCCACCTGCAAGATCATGGTGGATTCCAAGTCCGCTTCGACGTTGCCCGACTGATGCATGATCGAGGCGCACGAGCAACTCATCTGGGCCCATTTCCTGCCATCGACGGTCTTGACCCAGTCCAGGCGGCATTGAGCCATCAACTGATCGAGCGGTCCAAGATTGGAGTGCTTGGCCACTTTTTCAGAAACATCCCAGACGTCCCCGATGGCGACGGAATGATCGGGAAAGAAATCCTGGTCCGGGTTAAGGGCGGAATTGAGATTGTCCAGGTCGGTCGGGTCGGCCTGGCCGGGAAAATCGTTGGCGACCGATTCATCCGCCCGACGGCGCAGGGTGAGGGACTTGCCGGCGAAGCTGCACGGGGTTTTGATTTCCGCCGCAGCGCCTTCCTGGGTCGTGTCGTAGCTATCGGGATGCACATCGGCGCGCATTTCCGTGGCGGAGCCGTCCTTCACGGCCAGCACGGTCAGCATAAGCTTAAGCACCTGTTTGGATCGGGTGTCGCTGCGGGTGGTTTGGCCGCCGACGGTGGTCGCGGTTTGATCGTGGCTCTGGGCGATCAATTCGACCGGAATCTTCTGCGCGACTTTGACGTTTTCGCGAAACGCGTATTTTTCTTGCGCCGCCGCGGCACCGCCGCAGAGCAAGGCCGCCAAAGCCAGCCAGAGTCGCGTTGTTCGCAACATGGTCAATCCCGCATAGGTCAGGCCCAGCATAGCGTCGGATGGACACAAGATGAATGGGCTTGATAAGATGTCGCGTTCGGGTTGGAAGGATCGGTGCAAGCAGGCGTCATGCTTCAAGAGGAACTGGAATCGGCCAAGCAGCATCACGCCGCCGGGCGGTATTCGGAAGCCGAGGCGACGTATCGGCGTGTGCTGGCCGAGCAGCCGGGCAACGCCGAGGCGTTGCATTTGGCGGGCGTGGTGGCGTTTCAGATGGGCCGCCCCGACGAGGCGGTGAACCTGATCCGCCAGGCGGTGGCAGCCGATCCAGGGCAACCGAACTATTACTGCAACCTGGGCATGATCCTGGCCGCCCTGGGCCAGACGCGCCAAGCCATCTCGTCCTATCGCCATGCCCTGGTCCTACAGCCGGACCACGTGGAAACGAATTACAATTTGGGAATCGTCCTGCGTACGGCAGGGCGTCTGGAAGAGTCGGTCAATGCATTCCGCCGCGCCCTGGCGATACGCCCGGATTTTGCCGAGGCGATGGTGGGCTTGGGCAACGCGCTGTGCGACGACGGATACCTGGACGAGGCGATAGGGACATTCCGGCAGGCGTTGAAGCTGAAACCCGATCTGACGCCGGCGCTATCCTACCTCGCTACGGCATTGCGGGCCAACGGGGACGTCGCGGGGGCGATCGACGCGTACAGGCAGGCATTGGCGCGGGATGCGAATGACGTCGAGGCCCGCATCGAACTGGGCATCCTGCTGGCAAGCCAGCGACGGCTGGAAGAAGCGGTGGACGCGTTCCGCCAGGCGGTGGCGGCAAGACCCGATCATGCTGAGGCGCAACACAATTTGGCCAACGCGCTGGTGGAATGCCAGCAATGGGACCAAGCCATTGCGGCGGCGCGCCGGGCGATCGAGCTGCGACCCGATTTCCCCGAGGCGTATGCCAATCTCGGTAACGCACTGCAAGAGAAGGGGGACCTGGACGAGGCGGTCGCGGCGTTCCGCCAGGCGGCGCAACTCGCGCCGGACACGGCCTACGCGCATTTAAATCTGGCCAACGCGCTGAGAGACGTCGGCCAGATGGATGAAGCGCTGGCATGCGACGAACGCGCCTTTGCCGCCCACCCCGGTTGCGCGGATGCGATGGCCAATCGCATCTACAGTCTTTATTTTCATCCGAATTACGATGCCGCAGCGATCTTCCAAGAGCACAAGCGATGGAACGACCAATACGCGCAGCCGCTGGCCGACGCGATTCAACCACATACCAATGATCCCGCGCCGGAGCGTCGCTTGCGCATCGGTTACGTTTCGCCGAATTTTCGCAGGCATGTCATCGGGCAGAATATGATGCCGCTGTTGCGTCATCACGATCACGAGCAATTTGAGGTTTTTTGTTACGCCCATATTGCCCGGCCCGATCCGCTGACCGAGCAGTTCCACAGTTTCGCCGACGTGTGGCGTGACATTCTTGATCTCGATGACGAGCAGGCCACCGAACTGATCCGCTCGGATCAGATCGATATTCTGGTGGACCTGACGATGCAGATGGCGGACAGCCGCTTGCTGGTGTTTGCCCGCAAGCCGGCACCGGTTCAGGTAACCTTCGCAGGCTATCCGGGAACCACGGGATTAAGAACCATCGATTACCGGCTGACCGACCCGTACCTCGATCCGCCGGGACTCAACGA
>DBZL01000046.1:0-240 GCA_002311745.1 Phycisphaerales bacterium UBA1161
TCTCCGTGCCTCCGTGGTTAAATATTTTTCTCAGAAGCTCATGGCGGCCTTGAACTCCTGCCAGCGGTCGTCGATCTGTTCGCGGGTGACGGCGGCCAGGCCGGCCAGGGAAAAATCGGAAATCGTGAAACTGGCCACCACCGTCCCGAACGCCATTGCCCGCTTGATCGTCGCCGGCGACAGGCTCATCTGCGTGGCCAGGTAGCCCATCATCCCGCCGGCGAAGCTGTCGCCGGCGCC
>DBZL01000046.1:289-10792 GCA_002311745.1 Phycisphaerales bacterium UBA1161
TGTCGCCGGCGCCGGTGGGATCGACCACCTGCTGGGCCGGAAACCCCGGCAGCACGAACGTGTCGCGATCGCTGACCAGCAGGCTGCCGTGCTCGCCTTTTTTGATCACGACGAATTTCGGGCCCATTTTCAGCACGTCGCGCGCGGCGGCGATCAGATTCGTCTTCTCCGTCAGCAGACGGATTTCACCGTCGTTGAGGACCAGGCCGTCGATTTTGCCGAGCAGCTTGAGCAGTTCCTCTCGCTGCGTCTGAATCCACAGGTTCATCGTGTCGGCGACGACCAGCTTGGGCGACGCCAGCGTCGCCAGCGTCTGCTGTTGCAGGACCGGGTGCGTATTGGCCAGGAAGACGTACTGGCTATCGAGGAATTTCTCCGGAATTTTGGGCGACCGCTCGGCAAGGACGTTCAAATTCACGGCGACGGTTTCCGCATCGTTGAGGTCCTTCACGTACGAGCCGTGCCAGCGGAAGGTTTTGGAACCTTTGCGGATTTCCAGTCCCGACGTATCGACGCAGCGGCCGTCGAAGACGTTGAGCAGCGCCTGCGGGCAGTCATCGCCGACGACGCCGACCAGCCGCACCGGCGCAAAGAACGACGCCGCGTACGCGAAATACACCGCCGATCCGCCGATCACATCCGCGCGTTTGCCCGACGGCGTCTCCACGGTGTCGATGGCGATTGATCCGGTCACTAATAGGGACATCACTCATTCTCCCGAGGCGACGGGCAACTGCCGCGCGGGCAATTGCCGCACTTTTACGCCAGACGCGGTGATCGTGTAAAGCCGGCCGGCCTTTAGACGCTTAAATCGCGCAAAGAGCCGCTCGATCGCATCCGCGTGATCGGCCGATTGAATCAGCACGATGCACCGCCCAAACGGCATCGCCCCCTGATACGGCGCCCGGGCCAGGGCGGACTCGTCGGTACAGATATCCCACTGTCGCCGCCCCGCCTCCGCCAGCACCTGATCCGCCGGCGATTCAGCCGTCAGTTCCGCCTCCGCCGCGGTATGCGTCTCATGTCCGTACCGCCGCAGCGTCTCCACCGCCGCGGGCGCCACCGATCCGTGCAACAACCATTGCATGAGCCCGATTCTCGGATTTCAGATTGGAGATTTCAAATCTCGCGTTGCATCTGTGTGCATCTGATTGAAATCTGTGGCAAAATCTTTCCGGATTTCCAATGCACTCGCCTTCCTATCTTCAGCCCTATTTGCAAGCGGTGCAGCGGCACGGGGCGGGATTCAAGTCGCTGCTGTGGGCCAGCCCCGGCTCGCAGGCGGCGCGATTCGACGCGCTTGTCGCCTGCTGCCGATTCCACGGCCGGGTCGTCGTCGACGCCGGCTGCGGCCGGGCGGATTTTCTGGACTATCTGCTGGCGTCGCACGTCACGCCGGCCCAATACATCGGCATCGAGGCCGTCGAGGCGTTCGCCGAGGCCGCCCGGCAAAAACGCCACCCCTGCGCCCGCATCCTGCATGGCGATTTTGTTCGGCGCCGGCATTTGCTGGATCAAGGCGCGGACGTGATCGTCTTCTGCGGCTCTTTGAACACGCTTGCCCCGGCCGAGTTTTATGCGACGCTCGCCGCCGCCGGGGCTCTGGCGCCCGGCCAGCTCGCGTTCAACTTTCTCTGCTCCCATCACCTCGCCGCCGCCAGGCATCTGACTTGGCATCGCATCGAGGATGTGGTGCGATTCGTTACCCCGCTGTCCCGCCACATCATCGTCAACAGCCGGTACCTGGACGGTGACTGCACCATTTGCCTGACGCGGTGAAATCTGAAATCTCAAATCTGAAATCTGAGATTCCAGACTCAGTGCATGCCCACCAATCGCGCCAGGCGTTCGTACAGCGCCGCCGCGGTGCGCGCCCCCTGGTGCAAGCCGTCCAGGTCGAACTTTTCGTTGGGCGAGTGGACGCGATTGTCCGGCAGGCCAAAGCCGATCAGCAGCGTGTCGATGCCCAGCACGGATTTGATCAGTTCCACCACCGGGACGCTTCCCCCGCCGCGGATCAGCGTCGGGCGCTTGCCGAAGCCGATCTCCACCGCTTCGGCGGCCAACTCCATGGCGGGACTGTGCATCGGCACCAGCACCGCCGGCGCGTGACTGTGACAGATCACTTCCAGCGACACGTTTTTGGGACAGCGTTCGCGCATGGCCGTGGTGAACGCGTCGCGAACGGCGATCGGATCCTGCCGCGGCACCAGGCGCATGGATACCTTGGCCATGGCTTTGGACGCAATGACCGTCATGGCCCCCGGCCCTTGGTATCCGCTGCTCAGGCCGTTGATGTCGCAGGTCGGCCGAGCCCACAGGCGCTCCAGGACCGTGTAGCCCGCTTCGCCGGCCAGAGAGGAAACTTTCAGCTCTTCGCCCATTTTTTTCTCGTCAAACGGCAGTTTCGCCCACATTTGCCGCTCGTCCTCCGACAACGCCAGCACCTGATCGTAGAAGCCGGGAATGTTCACGCGGCCGTCTTGATCGTGCAGCGTTGCCAGGAGCTGGCACAGCACGTTGGCCGGGTTGGGCGCCGCCCCGCCGAAAAGCCCGCTGTGCAGATCGTGGTCCGCCGCGGTGAGCGTCACTTCCATGTACACCAGCCCGCGCAGGCCGTACGTGATCGCCGGGATGCCCCGCGCAAACTGGTTCGTGTCACTGATGACGGCCACGTCCGCCCGCAACTGCTGCCGATGGGCCCGGACAAAATCGCGCAGGTGATCCGAACCAACCTCCTCTTCCCCTTCAATCAACATCGTCAAATTGACGGGCAGCCCGCCGTGCGCTTGCCACGCAAAAGTCGCTTCGACGTGGGCCCAGACTGGCCCCTTGTCATCTGCCGCCCCGCGCGCGTAGATGGCGTTGTCCCGCACATCCGGCTCGAACGGCGGCGTTTTCCACAGCTCCAGCGGCTCGGGCGGCTGCACGTCGTAATGGCCGTAGAACAGCACCGTTGGCCTCCCCGCCACGTGCTTGTTCTTGGCCAGCACCACGGGATGCCCGGCGGTGGGCAGCACCTTGGCCTCCAACCCGCCGGCCGCAAGCTGATCCGCCAGCCACTGCGCGCAACGCTGCATTTCCGGTTGATTCTCCGGCTTGGCGCTGACGCTGGGGATGGCCAGGAATTCCTTCAGGGCCGCGACCGCGGCGTTCCGCCGCGCGTCGATCGATCGCAAAACCGATTCCAACATGCCTTTTAGCGTACCGTCAGCCTATGCTTAGGCAAAGCCGGCGCCGCGCCTGGCCTCGGGGCGGCGCGGCGGCGACACGGTGCGGGATTTCCCAAGGAGGCGCGATGAGATTCCGATTCACGTGGCCAGCGATGACCGCTGTGACGCTACTCTGCATGGCCGGGACGGCTTGGGCGGACGGTCCGATCGCCAAACTTCCCTGGCTCCACGAGGGTCTGCAACTAACTTACACCTGGGGCGCCTCGGCCGGGGCGGGCCTGGGCGGCGTCGGGTACAGCCAGACGACCATCGCCTGCATCGACGGCGATAAAGTCGTCGTGACCAGCCAGGCCTTTGCCAAGGCCGGCCCGCTGGGGAACAACGCTCCCGTCCCGCTCATGGGCGCCACCACCACCATGGTGCAGGCAACCAACGCCGGTGACTTCTGGATGGATCCCGCCCAATTGGCAACCATGCACGGCGATCCCGACCAGGGCGTCTCGGTCACTTCCGAAACCGCAAAAATGGCGGGTCAGACCGTCAAGGCCGTGCGCATCCAGGTCAGAGGCAGCGCGTCTTACACCGATCACCTCTATGACCTGAAGACCGGCCTCTGTCTGCACTTTGACGCCTCCGGCCAAGGCAGCGCGACCGAGGGCGATTTCGTCGCCATGCGCGACCTGGCGATTCCCTGGTCGCAGGAAGCGACGCCCGACTGGGTGGCCACAATCAAGGCCCTGCATTATCGCGGCGACATCGAGTTCCGCGGCGCCCTGCCCCAGGTTCCCAACGTCCTGACCATCGACATGACCACCGCCGGCCGTGGCCCAGGCTGGATTCAGGTCGATTCCGTCCTCAACAGCCAGATGCAGGGCGCTCCGCCCGCTCTGCCGAGTAAATCGCAGATTTTTTATGGCCGCAGCCAGTTCGCAGGATTGTGGGCCAGCCCCAAGGCCCTGGCACAACTGAAAACCGGCCAAGTCCTCGATCAAGACCCCGTTACTCAGATGAAGACGATCGTCGCCAAGGCGGACAATGATTCGGTCACGATTTCATCCGCCAACGCCGGCGGAGAAATCGACAGCCAATTCGACAAGCACACCGGCGTCCTGATCGGCTCCAGCTTTTACAACGTCATGGCTCAGCAGCTCTGGACGGTGCGCCTGCAAAGCCGCGAATGACGCATTTCACGGCCGCGCTTGCTTGGCCGCGTCGACCAGAAGCTTGAACGGCGCCAGATGCTCCGGCTCATCGGTCAGGCGTTCCGGGTGCCATTGCACCGCGGCAAACAGGGGCAGCGTCGGGTCCTCGAAACCCTCGATCACGCCGTCGGGAGCCGTCGCGATCACCTTCAGTCCCCGCCCCAGGCGATGGACCGCCTGCTTGTGATGCGTGTTGACGGAAATCTCGCCTTTGCCGATGGCTCCGCCAAGTCGCGACTGCACGTCCAGCTTCACCGGATGTCGCAAAGTCTGCTCGCCCGTCTTGCGGTGTTCCAGCGCCGATTCTCGCGGCACATCGGGCAAAAACTGGTGCAGGCTGCCGCCGCGGTAAACGTTCATCAGTTGCAGCCCCATGCACACGCCCAACGCCGGCCGCCGGCGCTTCTCCACCTCCGCCAACAGCGCCAATTCGAACGCCTGGCGGCCCGGATCGACGCGATCCGCCTTGGGGTGCCAATCTTCCCCGTACGCCGCCGGGTCCAGATCGTTGCCCCCCGTAAATACGATGCCGTCGAGTTCATCGACGTATTGAGCGATCAAGGACAGATCGCTGCCATACGGCAAAAGCAGCGGCAGCCCTCCCGCCATATCCACCGCCTTGGCGTAGGCCAGCGGCGATTCGTACTTGTCCCCGTCGTCGTGCTGGTCGGTGGTGATGCCGATGAGT
This sequence comes from Phycisphaerales bacterium UBA1161, assembly GCA_002311745.1. Lineage (GTDB taxonomy): Bacteria > Planctomycetota > Phycisphaerae > Tepidisphaerales > Tepidisphaeraceae > UBA1161. The sequence continues at coordinate 5,353 of DBZL01000046.1, forward strand.
GGGCGCGCCATGTTACGTTTCCGCCATCTGGGCCGTCTTCTTGCGCCCAGCGCGCTTGCGTTGATTCTCCGTCAGCAAATCCTTCCGCAGGCGGAGGCTCTGCGGCGCCGCTTCCACCAACTCGTCTTCCTCGATGTATTCCAGCGCTTGTTCCAGGGTCATTTTCGTGGCGGGCTTGAGGATGATGTTCTCATCGCTGGCGGTCGTGCGCATGTTGCTCAGCCGCTTGGCCTTGGTGGGATTCACCACGATGTCATCAACCCGGCAGTGCTCGCCCACCACCTGGCCCTCGTACACCGCCTCGCCCGGCTCCACGAACATCACCCCGCGATCCTGCAGCGTGTTCAGGGCATACGCGTTCACGCTCCCGCCCGTCTTGGAAATCATCACCCCATTGATACGCGAAGGCACCGGCCCGCGCATCGGCGCATACTCGTGAAAATTGTGGTGCATCACCGCCTCCCCCGCCGTCGCGTTCATCATCCGCGTCCGCAAGCCGATCAACCCCCGCGCCGGAATGGTGAATTCCAGGTGCGCGTGCCCCTGGCGGTTGTCCATGCGCACCAGTTCCCCGCGCCGGTTGCCCACCAGCTCCATCACGCTCCCCAGGTTCTTCTCCGGCACCTCGATCACCAGGTACTCGATCGGCTCCAGCACGTTCCCCTCGGCATCCTTCTTCAAGATCACGTGCGGCTTGCTGATCGACAGCTCGTACCCCTCGCGTCGCATGTTTTCGATCAGGATGCCCAGGTGCAGCAGCCCCCGCCCGCACACCTTGAACGCATCCTTGTTGGCGGTCTCCTCCACCGCCAGCGCGACGTTGCTCTCCAGTTCCTTGGACAGCCTCTCGCGCAGATTCCGGCTGGTGACGTACTTCCCCTCCTTGCCCGCAAACGGCGAGTCGTTGACGCTGAACATCATCGTCAGCGTCGGCGGCTCGATCTCCGTCGCCTCCAGCGGCTGCGGATTCTCCGCCTCGCACAGGCTGTCCGCGATGTCCACCGTTTCCAGCCCGACCAGGGCGACGATGTCCCCCGCCTCCGCCGTCTCGACGTTCTTGCGGCCCAGGCCGTCGAACACCTGGACTTGCTGAACCTTGCTCTTGAGCTGCGACCCATCCCGCCGGCAGACCGTCACCTGCTGACCGCTGTTGATCCGCCCGTTAAAAATCCGCCCAACGCCGATGCGCCCGACGTAGTCGTTGTATTGAATGCTGCTGATCTGGATTTGCAGTGATTTGGCCGGATCACCGCTGGGCGGAGGCACGTTTTTCAGGATCGCCTCGAACACCGGCAGGATATCCGTCCCGGGCTTCTCCAGGTGCCACGAAGCGATCCCCTGCCGCCCGCTGGCGTACAGCACCGGGAAATCCAGCGTCTCATCATTCGCCCCCAACTCCACAAACAGATCAAACACCTCGTCCAGAACGGCGTGGGCGCGGGCGTCGCTGCGGTCGATCTTGTTGATGACGACGATCGGCCGCAGCTCGTGCTGAAACGCTTTCTTGAGCACAAACCGCGTCTGCGGCATCGGTCCCTCGGCCGCATCCACCAGCAGAAAAACCCCATCCGCCATCCCCAGCACGCGTTCCACTTCCCCCCCGAAATCCGCGTGCCCCGGCGTGTCAATCAGGTTGATCTTGGTCGTCTGCCCGTCCGGCGCCGTGTAATGGATCGCCACGTTCTTGGCCAAAATGGTGATCCCCCGCTCGCGCTCCAGCGGATCGCTGTCCAGCAGCGTGTCCTGCGCCACCTGGCTCTGGCGGAAATTGCCGCTCTGACGCAGCAGGGCATCCACCAGCGTCGTCTTGCCGTGATCGACGTGGGCGATAATCGCGACGTTGCGGATGTCGTTGCGCACTGCGCTCATTTTAACCGCGTTTCAGCTAAAGGGGGGGCGTAAGATACTGTTCGGACCATGGACATACAACCGGAGGCACAATGAAAAGACCGCTATTTTGGCTCGTGCCGCTCGTCGCGGCCGTTGGATTTTGTGCTTTGCTTCGCGCCGACGACCTCGCCACGCCCCCCGTTCCGCCGGCCACGCGGAACCTGAGCGACGTCTACACCTGCGTCAAGCTCGTCGAGCGCTACGCCCAGATCGCCAAGGACGCCGACGCCTCCGGCGTCGCCGCCGTCCTCGAAGCCAATGAATTGCTCAAAGGCAAGGACCCCAACGTGGCCATCGGCTATTTCCAGAAGATGCTCTACGACACCAAGAGCCGGGCCGTGCAGCGGGCCATTCGTGTGCAATTGGCCGAGCAGTACAAGATTCTCGGCCAGACGGATCACGCCATGGAGCAGCTCCAGGCGTTGATGACCGAATCGCAGTGATCCGCGGGGCGCTCCGCGCACCGCAATTTAGCGGCGGTGCGCAGCACCGCGGGTTCGCGCTTTATTGCGGCTCCACCACCGACAGCCCGCGCAGTGACGCTTCGTCTTCGTACACAAACGACCAGTTTCCCGGCCAATCACGGTACAAAACCTCGCGCAGCCCCATCGCCGTTTTCCCGCTAACGACCACGCGTCGCCGCAGGCGCACCCCGCGCGACGCCAGCAGCCGCAGCCGGTTGGCGCTCGCCTCGCCCAGCGCGTCGATCAGCGCCGCCAGAAGATCCTCCCGCGTGCTCGCCAGGGTCAGGCCGTCGAACGATGCGCGTTTTTGTTCCACGCTGCAGCGATCCCCGGCAAAGGATGGGTCGCATTTAACTTCACCGGAAGGCTTTGCCGTCCGCCGCGCAAGTTTGCCCACCAACCGGTAGAACTCCCGTTCCGACAGATCGCCAAACAGTTCCTGTTTTGCCCAGTCCAGTGCCGACCCAGCCGCCGCGATCGTGCCCACGGACAGCCACATCCGCCCCACCCCCAGCGCCCGCGTCAAGAGCCGCTCGTGCGGCCGCGGCCGATTCGTGCACAGCGCCAGCACATCCGTCGACCCGCTGACGTTCAGCAACTGCCCCACCTTCGCCCCCGCCAGGAACATCGCCCCGCTGGTGTCGATCATCCCCGCCATCACCGGCATCCCCTTGGGCAGCCCCAGCCTCGCCGCCGCGCCGCGCGTCACACGCCCGGCCATCACGTTCGATTCCAAAATCTCCGGCAACTGCCCCTTGCTTACACCCGCCGCCTCGCACAGCTCTTCATTCCATCCTCCGAGTTTGATCGTTTCATACAACCCCATGAAGCAGGCATTGGAGAGATCGACGACACGCCGGCCCGTGATCTGCCTATGCAGAAACGTATTGAGATGCCCCACCAGGTCGGCCCTGCGCATGACGGACGGCTCGTGTTTGCCGAACCACGCCGCCGTGGTGGAACTGATTCCCCCCGGTATCGGCCGATTTCCCGCCATCTGCAGATGCCGCCGCCGCCCCACGCGCCGCTCGATTTCCTGCGCCACCTCCAGGCTTCGCCGATCCTGATGCGTCACGATCGGCGTAATCGCCCGCCCGGTTCGATCCATCGCCACCCACGCCGGCGCCATCACCGACAGCCCGATCGCCTCCGCCTTCCGCGTCCCGGCCCCCAATTCCCCCACGGCCATGGCCACAGCCCGCAGCAAATCGCGCGGATTCACCTCCGCCCTGACGCCGTCGAACCGCGTCGCAAACGTATCTCGCCCCACCCGCCCCACGATCCTCCCCTCGCGCACCAGGGCCGCTCTCACCGCCGACGATCCAATATCCAACCCGAGGATCAGCATGGCAGATGTTCAGCCACGGATTAGGATACAGAATTCCTCGCCCCTGACATCTAGATCACCGCTTGTTTCTGCTCGCTGCAAGGTTAAAATTACCGCCGCAAAGCGGTCGTAGGTGACCGCGTCCTTCCTCGCCGGGGCTTCACTTAGGCAGCCCGAACGAGAAATCGAATCACGCCTAGGAGATGGGAAGACATGTGAGTGGGTTCAAGTTAAGCGCCATCTCCATCGTGGCATTGGGCATGTTGGCCGGAGCGGCCCTCATGCCGGCGGCCGCGCATGCACAAATCTTTGTCACGAACTACACCACCGGCACGATTGGCGAATACACCACGTCGGGAGCGACGGTGAACGCCTCCCTGGTCTCGGGTTTGAATTACCCTGGAAACGTTGCCGTGTCTGGATCGGACCTGTTCGTTGTGAACGCGGGCAGCGGTACGATTGGCCAGTACACCACCTCGGGAGCGACCGTGAACGCCTCCCTGGTCTCGGGTTTGAATGTTCCGTGGAGCGTTGCCGTGTCCGGATCGAACCTGTTTGTCACGAACTGGGGCAGCGGCACGATTGGCCAGTACACTACCTCGGGAGCCACGGTGAACGCCTCCCTGATCTCGGGGTTGAATGGTCCCAACGCCGTTGCCATCTCCGGAACGAACCTGTTTGTCTCGAACCAAAGCGACAGCACGATTGACCAATACACCACCTCGGGAGCGACCGTGACCGTCTCCCTGATTTCGTTGTTGAGTGATCCGTGGGCCATTGCCGTGTCCGGGTCGGACCTGTTTGTCGCCAACTACAGCAGCGGCACGATTGACGAATACACAACGTCGGGAGCCACGGTGGAGCTCTCCCTGATCTCGGGGTTGCGTGGTCCGACCGGCATTGCCATATCTGGATCGGACCTGTTTGTCTCGAACTTCGACGACAGTACGATCGGCGAATACACCACGTCGGGCGCGACGGTGAACGCCTCCCTGATCTCGGGGTTGGCTTACCCGCACGGCATTGCGCTGGCGATCGGGGGAGGGGACCCGTTCGGCAATGCGCTGGAGACTGGGTCCACCGTGGGAGGGGACCCGACGGCCGTTCCACTTCCGCCGGCGCTCTGGACAGGACTGAGCACCCTCTGCCTGCTCGGTCTTATCCGCTGGCTGCGCGCCAAAAATCGGCTCGCATAATGTCAGTCCCATGTAAACGCGACGAATCCCGCCCCACCCGCCCGACCATTTTCCCATCGCACACCGGTGCCGCCTTCGCGACTCCTCTACTGTTCTACTGATCCACTGCTCTACTGGTCTCGCGCAGCGCGGCCACAGATTAATTGCAGATGCACACGGATAAATTCTCTGTCAATCAATGATGGCCCATTATCCGGTTTTCCCTTATCCGGTTCCACGCGTGTCCGGCTTCATCGCTGGAAATCCAAATTCCCATCTGTGTTCATCTGATTTTCATCTGTGGCTAATTTTATGCTTTCCCCAACTCGCAACCGGGGCCAACCGTGGCGTGCCCACGCCCTGCCCGCTTATCCTGCTTGAGTCGATATTATTGAGTGTCTCTTCGTCCTCCTTCGGTGAATGGATCGCCCGCGCGGCGACTTGCAGGCTGTCAGCCCCGCATCTTGCGGCTTGCCCCGTCAATCTCGGGGGCGGATAATCCGCAATGTAAATGACTAGGGGACAGTAGCTTGGGCTACGCCAACGGCGGGAAAGCCAGAACTGTCCCTAATGGCATCAACTTA
>DBZL01000076.1 GCA_002311745.1 Phycisphaerales bacterium UBA1161
GCCATCCGTGGCCTCCTGTTGGTGGGTGATTTAGACACCACCATTCTGACAGGAGGTCACGTCTTGCGCAAATGCTGTAAATACAGTTCTGGCGCGGAGTTACGCTTAAGTTGATGCCATTAGGTACGCCCTCGATAACGTTGCGAGTGCAGCTAACAGCGGATTGCACCCACGCTTCCAATCTTCGTTGCTTCGGCGCGAAGCACAACTTGTCATCATTCGCAAGCGTCGCTCACACATTGTGCGCGTTATTCGTAAGGGAAGGCCGAGTGGAGGCGGCGCTGTGACAAGGACAATCCTCGACCGCGTCCTCACGTTCATCGGTGCGCCAAGCAATGACCGGGTTCTACCGGAGCACAATTTCATTTTCGAGATTCCCTACACGCCTAGCGTAGCAGAACTCAATGGCATCATTGCTCAATGGCAAGAGGAGGAGCATGACGCGTGGGATGACGTTGGCTTTGACTTTAACGACGATCCCACTCGCTTATGGTTGAGTAGCGCGACGCTGAAAGCAGAGGTTGAGGTTCCGGACGACCTGCACAGTCATCCGGGATCCCTCGCTCCGGCTCAAGCCCTCCTAGACGCCCTGCGCGAGCACCGAGACGTCGTCACCACCTAGCATTGGATGGACGTAAATGCGACCATGGGTGCGCCATATGGTGTTCTTGGCGAGCTGCGCTGGCGCGGCAGCAGCCGGGTGGTGGGCGGGAGAAACTTTGTATTTCTCGCAGCAGGTCGAGTTGCTGCGAGAGCTGCGGGAAGTCTCGATGATTATCTTTGGAATCGCTGGCGCGTGGTCTGCAATCGTCTATCCCGACGAGCTGAAGAATGCGCTTCGCGCCACCGCGGTGCTTTCCATAGACAAAAAGAAGCTCGCGAACTTTCGCGCCGTCACGAGGTGTCTTGTTTGGTCCGCTGCTATCGTTGGGGTAATTCTCGTGATGCAGTTTTCTGCGCCAATTGTTGGCCGAATCCAAGGGGTTAGGAACCACGCTGAGCTTTTTCGCCGTACCAGTTTCGCCGCTAGCTGCATCCTGGCCGTTATTCAGATTTGGAATGTGTTGCTTATGCTTGTGCCGATCAACTCGTCGGATGCGGACGTTCGCGCCGTTCAGGAAACGCAGGAGAATTTTACTGAAGGCCCACAGGGCAAGATTGGTACACGGGCGAATAAATCGGGACAGCTCTGAATTAGGAAGATATCCCAAAATTCAGAGCTACCCCGATTTATTCGCCCCAGAGCGGTCCGGATTTATTCGCCCCTGAATATGGCACAGGAGAAAGCCATGTCCATCTGGGAATATTCTTCTACATCGCCTGTGAGCCTTACGGGATACGCACCGCAGTCCAGTGATTTCTCCCTTGGGAGTGCGAAGCACTGGCAGGAGCGCAGACCCTGTTGCAGGTATTGCGGATCGCCTCTTGCTGTGTTCCACGATGGCGCTCCAAACCTGGAGGGGGGGGATGTGATGGTATGCAATACCTGCGGGTGGTGGCTGAAATACGACATCAGGACTAATAATGCTGGGCCGGATGATGTCTGGGCCGATTTCTATGCCGCTGCCGGTGCTCTTCGTAACCTCGACTTGACCGATGTCACGGTCCCTCTGTCCGAGGTTAGGTCGTATCTGCTGGCGCGGTATTCAGATAGGATTAAGCTCCCACCAAAACGTTGTGAGGACCTCGTAGGCAGTGTCTTCGCGGAGTTTGGTTATCAAGTGCGGGTGACGTCGTTTTCTGGGGACAAGGGGATCGATGTTTTCGTGTTCGACGGCCCAAACGGGGAATGCATCGGAGTTCAAGTCAAGAGATACTCCGGCAAAATCGAAGCCGAACAGATAAGGTCCTTTGTGGGGGCACTTTACTCACAACGACTAACCAAAGGCATTTTCGTCACTACTTCGTCGTACCGGCCAGGTGCCATCTCGGCAGCTCAGGACTCCTGCAACGCTGGGATTCCCGTTATCCTCTGGGATGCTGAAACCTTCTATGATCGGATGCGCATTCTGCAACGTGCTCCATACGAATCACTTTCAGATCCATCCGCATCATTTGCGGCACTGTCTATCGCTAGCGGCCTTCCTCACGTGATACGCGTGCAAATACGTTAATCTGAGCGGCAGGATCCTGGACGATGGCTGTAGTGGGCCCGCGAATTATCACCCTTTTGTCTATTCGCTTTCACACTGACCTGCTCCCCAGAAACTGATGCAGCCGCTATGAGAGTCTATCGCCCTGGAAGGGGCAAGGAGATTCTCGATGAAGCGGACCAGGCACGTATTTCCAAATCCAAAAATTCCAGTCAGCCACAGAAGTCGGAAGGGGGAGACGCCGGAAGGGGGGCGCTGCGCGAGAAAGGAGAGCTGGAGAAAGGAGAGAGTAGAGCCGCGCTGCGCGAGAGCAGTAGACCAGTAGAACAGTCGATCAGTAGAGCACTTTCAGCAGCAAGGCGTAGAGCATCAGCCGGGGCCGAAAGCGCGCTTTGCCTGCGTGTTGCGCTCTGGGTTGCGCTTTACCGCAAAGCGATCTTGTGGAGGATTGATAGCTGAAGGAGGTTCCATGCTGCGTCCCATCTTCGGTCTGGCTCTGTGTGCGGCTCTGCTGTGGTTGGCGGGTTTCGCCCGCGGCGCGAGCACGGAGCCGTCCGGGCGGGGCATCGTGGTGCCGCTTTGGGCCGACCTTCGGCCGGCCACCTCGCCCAGCGAGGATCGCATCGAATACCACGCGGAGGGGGCTATCCAGCAGCGATCCATGTTCAACGTCACTCATCCCCAAATCGAGGTCTTTCTGCCGCCTGCCCAGCATCGGACGGGCGCGGCCGTCATATGCTGCCCGGGCGGTGGATGGACCCAACTCGACGTCGACAAGGAAGGTCAGGATGCGGCCGACTTTTTCGTCGACCACGGCATCGCCGGCATCGTTCTGAAATACCGTCTGCCGAGCGGCGAGGCGGTGCGGGGCTTACTTCCTTTTCCGTTGCAGGATGCTCAACGCGCCGTGCGGCTGGTGCGCCTGCATGCCGGCGAGTGGGGAATCGACCCCAAACGAGTCGGAGTGATCGGGTTCTCGGCCGGCGGATTCGTGGCGGCGGCCGTGTCAACACATAACGACCCGGGTGATTCCGGGGCCGCGGATGCGGCCGATCGGTTGAGCAGCCGGCCCGATTTCGCGATCCTTTGTTACCCAGGCATAACCCTTCAGCAGCCGTTGGCTGGCCGCAATGCGAGGTTCCTCGGCGACGGGGCCACCCAGGAAATGGTGGAGGAGTATTCCAACGAGCTGCACGTGACGGCGCAGACGCCGCCCACATTTTTGGTTTTGGCCGCCGACGACGCCAAGGCCGATCCCCAACAGAGCGTCCAGTACTTCGCGGCCCTGCTCAAGAACAAGGTCCACTGCGAAATGCACATATTTGCCCAGGGAGGTCACGGGTTTGGCATGGGCATCCGCGGCGGCGAACCCGCTAATTGGCCGCTGCTTCTTCTGCCGTGGTTCAAGGCGGAAAAGATTCTGGCAGATTGAGCAGAGCGAGTGAACCCGCGGTGCTGCGCACCGCCGCTAAATCGCGCTGCGCGCGTCGCAGGGGTTATGTCAATTTGGCTGAATGCCGACTATGATTGTAGGGGCCTGATTTTGGCACCCTTGACGCCTCGGCTGGGCCGGGGGATAGTGCAGTTCCTCACATGCGAAAAACGCGGCATTTGATCGCGGTGACGTTGGTGGCCACGGCCCTGTGCGCCGACCGGGCGGCTCTGGCCGTGCCCTCGCAGCAGCCGGTGACGCAGTTGGCTGGGCAGTTCATCCAACGTCTGAGCAACAGCTTTGGCCGTGTGCTGCCGGCGGCGCGGCTTTACCGCTCCAGCCGATATGGAGTTCAACCCGTTGTTCGGCCGATGCGGGCGACGGTCAGCCCGCAGGCTCCGCCGGCTATTCAACTCTCTCCCTTCTATTTCCGCCTGCCGCCTCCACTGGCCTGATGGCCCGCCGCGGCGGGCCTCGTCCCTTTGTCCATTCGAGTCCGGGCCTTCGTCGGAGTCGCTTCATGGCAGTCAACATCGGCAAAGTATTGTTGAAAATCTTCGGCAGCCGCAATGAGCGGCTGCTCAAGCGGTATCACAAAGTCGTGGATCAGGTCAATGCCCTGGAGCCGCAGATGCGGGCCAAGAGCGACGAGGAGCTGCGGCAGCGCACGGCGGAGCTGCGCAAGCTGATCACCAGCGGCAGTCTGCGCCGCAGCGCAGCCTTGCCCGAGGCGTTCGCCATCATCCGCGAGTCGATGGACCGGAACATCGGCATCCGCTCGATTTTCGATCCGGAGAATCATTTCGATCCGGACCAGTTCGACGATGAGGTCCTGCAAGCGTACGACGACGTGCAGCGAGCGCTGATCGGCTCGGGCCAGTCCTGGCGCACGGTGCCGATTTCTCCGAAGATTTACGACGCGGTGCGCAAACTCTACCCCGAGAGCCGCCCGCCGTTCCGCTGCCGGTGCTTTGACGTGCAGATCATCGGCGGGTTGGTGCTGTATGAGGGGAAGATCGCGGAGATGGCCACGGGAGAAGGCAAAACGTTCGTGGCGCCGCTGGCGTGCTTCATGCACGTGCTGCAGGGGGATCATTGCCACGTGGTGACGGTGAACGACTACCTGGTTCGGCGTGACGCGTTGTGGATTCGACCGGCGTTCGAGAACCTGGGAATGACGGTGGGATATATCCAGTCCGACCTGGAGCCGGGCGGCGATGCGCGGCGGGCGTCGTACGCGTGCGACGTCACGTATGGGACCAACGCGGAATTCGGCTTTGATTATCTGCGCGACAACATGAAGGAGCGTGCTTCGCTGCAGGTGCAGGGGACGCTGGAATTCGTGGTGGTGGACGAGGTGGACTCGATCCTGATCGACGAGGCGCGCACGCCGCTGATCATCAGCGGCTCGGCGCACGACGATGCGGCCAAGTATCGCGCCGCCGACGCGGTGGCGCGGAAGGTGCTGGAGTTGAACAAGCCGTGGGACGCGGCGGATAAAGCCGCGGATGCGGCCAAGCGGGCCATCAAGGCCGCCGAGGGGGATGAATCCAAGGCGGAGTCCAGGGAGCAGAAGGAGGCGGCGCGGCAGCGCGGGGCCGAGGCGCAGCGCCAGTTGGAGGAGGCGGAGCGGCACATGGCGGCGTTGACGGAGTATTACGAGGTGGAGCTGGACCGCAAAACGGTGCAACTGACGCACGAAGGCATCGCCGCCGCCCAGAATTTCGCGGGGGTGGGGAGCTTTTACGTCGGGAACAACATGGAGTGGCCGCACCTGATGGAGCAGGCCATGCGCGCCCACGTGGTGTTCGAGAAGGACAGGGACTACGTGGTGGAGCGCGGCGCCAAGGGTCAGATGGAGGTGGTGATCGTCGACGAGTACACGGGGAGGAAGATGGTGGGGCGGCAATGGTCCGAAGGGCTGCACCAGGCGGCGGAGGCCAAGGAACGGGTTCCGATCAAGGAGGAGACGCAGACGCTGGCCACGATCACGCTGCAGAATTTCTTCCGGATGTACAAGTCGCTGGCGGGGATGACGGGCACGGCGATGACCGAGGCGGAGGAATTCAACAAGATCTACAACCTGGACGTGGTGACGATTCCGACCAACCGGCCGGTGGTCCGCACCGACAACGATGACCGCATCTATCGCACGGCCCGGGAAAAGTGGGATGCGATCATCGAGGAGATCAAGGCGGAATCGGACAAGGGCCGGCCGATTTTGGTCGGCACCACCAGCGTGGAAAAGAGCGAAATGCTCTCGGGCATGCTGACGCGGAAATACGGCGTGCACCACGAGGTGCTCAACGCCAAGCAGCACGAGCGCGAGGCGCAGATCGTCGGTTTGGCCGGACAGCAGCACAAGAACACGCACGGGGAAATCGTGGGGAACGTGACGATCGCGACGAACATGGCGGGTCGCGGCACGGACATCAAGCTGACGCCGGCGACCACCAAGGGCGGGGGGTTGCACGTCATCGGCACGGAACGCCACACGGCGCGGCGCATCGACAACCAGCTTCGCGGCCGCGGAGGCCGCCAGGGGGACCCCGGCTCCTCGCGCTTCTACGTCAGCCTGCAGGACGATCTGATGAAGCTGTTCGCCGGCGAGTGGACCATCAAGGTCTTCGGCTGGCTGGGCATGGAAGAGGGCATGTCCATCGAGGACAAACGCATCACCAAGGGAATCGTGCGGGCACAGAAGAAAGTGGAGGAGCGCAACTTCCTGGCGCGCAAAAGCCTCCTGGAATACGACGAGGTGATGAATCACCAGCGCAAGACGTTCTACGGCATGCGGCAGCGGGTGCTGCTGGGGCAAGACGTGGACCAGATCATCTGGGATATGATCGGCCAGGCCATCGAGGATGCCGTGCAGAACCACATCACGGAGGATTTTGTGGCCGCCACCGTGGCCGAATGGGCCCACGTGAACTTTGAAACATCGGTGGAACCCGAGGACCTGCACGGCATGCGGTCCATCGAGGAACTGGAACATTACATCAAGAACCAGGCCCGCGCCGAAGCGGAAACCAACATCACCGCCACCCTTGGCGAATTCATGGGGGACGATCCGGGGGACAAGTCCAGATGGGATACCAAGGGCCTGCAGAGCTGGGCCATGAGCCGCTTCCGCGTCCACCTCTCGCAAAACCAGATGCGGCAGATGACCGCGGCGGAAATGGAGCAGCGGCTGCGCGAAGCGGCGGTGGAGCAGATCGACCGCCGAAGCTGCGCGGGACTGCTGAAATACCTCGAGCCGCTGTACGCCGAGCGGGAACTGGCCAACTGGGCCCGCGAGAAATTCGGCATCCAGATTTCCACCGAGGACATGATGGCGGACCTCAAGAGCCGCTCCCTCAGAAGCGCCGAGGACATCGTCGAGCTGATCGAATCGCGTGCCCGGGCGGCGTACGCGCGGCGCGAAATCGAATACCCGGTGGAGCACGCCCTGACGTTGGCCTTCGGCGGACCCGAAGCGTCCACCGACAACCCCTACGTCGCCGAGTACATCCGCGATTGGGCCCTGCGCAAGTACGAATTGCGGCTGACGGCCGACCAGGTCCGCACCGCCGGCATGGAGCGGCTGCGAAAGCAACTGACCGCTCATCAGGAAGAATTTTTGAAAAACGGAAAACTGGAAAAGACCGTCGATGAAATGGTGGCGCACAATACGGACGCCGAGTCGCTGCGCCGCGCGGCCAACGAGCGCTTCGGCCTCAAGCTGACGCATCGCGATTTTGAGATCCGCAGCGAAAGCGAGGACGACGACGGGGCCGTGGTGTCGGTTCCGGCCACGCCCCAGCAGATCCGCCAGATGCTCCTGAAACACGGCCGACAATTCATCCGCAGCGAACTGACCGATCTGGAACAGTTCGTCCTGATCCAGATTTTCGACCAAAGCTGGAAGGATCACCTGTACGCGATGGACGTACTGAAGGCGGGAATCGGGCTGACCGCGTTTGCCGAGCAGGACCCGCGGGTGATGTACAAGAAGGAAAGCTTCCGGTACTTCGAGGAAATGATGGAGGCGGTGCGCGACAAGGTGACGGACTTGATATTCCGAGCCCGCGTGGTGGGGATGGCGGAGGCTCGCAGCGCGTATCGGGAGACCGCGGCGGTTCACGAGGCGTTGGCGGGCTACGGCGTTGGGGAAAACATCGCCGCGACCGCCGCCGCCGTGCAGGGCGCCCCGGGCGCCGGCGGCGAAATGCAGCAGGCCGCCGATCAACCCCAGGGCCAAGCCGCCGCCGTCAAGCAGATCGTTCGCGACGCCCCCAAGGTCGGCCGCAACGACCCCTGCCCCTGCGGCAGCGGCAAGAAATACAAAAAATGCTGCGGCGCCAACGCGGCATAAACCACGGAGGCACGGAGACACGGAGGTCAACTCGTTTTCTCAAGCCATTAGCTTCATTCCAAGCATCAAGATTCGCAGGTTTGTTTACGGATTGAAATGAGCGCCTCCGTGTCTCCGTGGTTAATCTTGAGTTGCGGTCTAAGTCTGTTCGCGCCACTCGATACGCTTGGCGTCGCCCCAGAGGTTTTCCAGGTCGTAATAGAGCCGAGCGTCGTAGCTGAAAACGTGCAGCACCACGTCCACGTAATCCACGGCGATCCACGTCTGGCCCTCGTATCCGGAGCGGTGCAAGCTGTCAAAGCCGAGCTTCTCGGCCAACTCGTCGATGTCGTCGCAGACGGTGCGCATCTGCCGGGCGCTGGTGCCGGTGGCGATGACGAAGAAATCGGTGACGGGCGAAACGCCGACCATGTCCAGCACGAGGACGTTTTGGCAACGCGTGTTCGCGGCCAGGCGCGCGGCCTCGAGGGCGAATTGCCGGGCGGCTTGCAGGCGCTCTGGTTGGTGTTGAGGGAAGGCTTGGGCGGGAACGACGGCGGTCTGGGGCGCGATGATCCACCTCCGGGAGGACAATGGCCGGCCCATCGCCGGCGTGTTGGGCAAGTGTATGCCAGGGCGGCCGCGGAAGCGAGACTCACATCTTGCGCAGGCGGATTTCGATCACTTCCGCGGGGCAAAACAGGCGAAACGGGACGATGCCGGAAAATCCCAGGCCGCGGTTGGGCACCAGCCAGGTCCCGCCGGTGTAATGGATGCCCCGGAACAGACGTCGGGGCAGGGAATCGTGCCGCAAGAGGGGAAATCGTCCGGGGAAACACACCTGGCCGCCGTGCGTGTGGCCGCAGAGAAACAAATCCGGCTCCAGGAACGCCACCCTGCGTAGGTGGTCGGGAAAGTGCGAAAGGACAATGCGGACGCTGCGCGGCGGTTTTGCGCCGATGGATTGGATGAACGGCAGATCGATCTCCCGCCGAGTGATGCCGCCCAGGCCGATGATCTCCAGGGTGGCGCCTCCGACCGGCAGCAGCAGGCGGCGATGATCGACCATGGTGACGGGCAGTTGCGCCAGGGGTCCGCGGCACAACGCGCCATCGTGATTTCCCGGAATGGCGAAGCAGCCCAGGCGAGTCTTGAGCTGGTCCAGAAGGCGTTTGACGGTGGGAAATCCGGGCCGGTAGTCGAACTTGTGTTCGACAAAATCGCCGGTGAATAGGATCAGGTCCGGCGGGTGGCGCTGCACGAGGCGGATCAAGTCGTCGTAAGCCGGGTCCCACCGGGCGCGGGCGTGGAAATCGCTCAGATGCAGCAGGCGCAAGTCTTGCAATTCATCCGGCAGATGGGCCACGGGCAATTCGGCCACGGTCCATTCAAAATCCTTGGCCGAGAGGAACTGGAACCAGGGTCCGGGCTTTTTGGCGTGGATCAGGGGCGGTGGCGTGGGGGCCGCCACGGCCGAAGCCGGCGGCGCGGCCGGGGCAGCCGAAGTGGCTTTGGCGGAGCGGATTGTCGTATCGACCGGACCAGGCATCAGTTAGATTCGTAAGAATTTCTTGCGAGCGGCTTAGTTGCTCGGCTAAGATACGGTAGAAAGGGTTCGGTTCCCAGCACCTACCTGAAGGATTTGGGCCTCGAGGAAAATGACCGGCCGTCCGAACACCGTTGCTTACGCGTTATACGCCAACGCGGCCATCTTGCTGGCGATTCTAGTCGCGTTGTTGGCCCGTGGCTCGGGGACTGCGCCGGCGCTGGCCCAGGGGCTGCAAGCTCCGATCGCCGGCGGCGGCGGCGTGTACGTTATGCCTTGTCAGTTCCATCCCAACGTCTGGGGGTGTTTTTTGCTGGACACCGAGCATCAGACGCTGTGCACGTATGAATACCGCTCGGGGGAAAAGGCTCTGGTGCTGACGGCCGCACGCCATTTTCGGTATGATTTGCAATTGAAAAATTACGACACGTTTCCCGCCTGGTATGACATCAAGAAATTGGTGCAGGACCAGGAGAACGCCGATCGGGCGACGGCTTCACCATCGACGCAACCGGCGCCGGAGGATGCCAGGCAGCCGTAGAGATTGAGGTGCATTATGGCAAAGATGTTTTACACCTTGGACGAGGCGAAGGGCGCCCTGGCCAAGAACGAGGAAGAGATCAAACAACTGTCGCGCGAGGGCCGCCTGCGTGAATTCCGCGACGGTGCGCGCCTGATGTTCAAGGCGGATCAGGTGGAAGCGCTCAAGGCGGAATTGGCCGGCGGGACCGGGCAGGCCGATCTGGGTCCCTCCGACAGCGGCAGCGCGATGGCGATCGGGCTGACGGACAGCCAGGGCATGAGCGGCACGGGCTTGACGTTGACGGACGATACCGGGCACAGCCCCGCGGCGCCCATAACTCTCAAGGAGGACACGGCGCTGTCGGCGGACCTGGGTCTGAGCGGCTCGGTGGGCGGTGTGCCATCGCCGGCGCGCTCCGGCACGGGCAGTGCTTTGGGTCTGGCCGGCAGCGCGACGGGCAGCGTGGCCGGCAGCGCGGTCAGCGGCACCGGACAGCCGGTGTCCGGCAGCCGGGCCGGCGTGGACGTGTTCCAGAACGAGGAAGTGGACCGTGTCGATCCGGGCGCGGCGACGGCGGTCGCCGGGGGCGTCAGCGATCAGATGAACGTCGAATCCGTCGGCTCCGGATCGGGGCTGCTCGATTTGACCAAGGAAAGCGACGACACCAGCCTGGGGGCCGAGCTGTTGGACGAGATCGCGCCCAGTGCCAGTGCCAGCGGCAGCGGCATGAAGAAGACGGGCACGGATACGGCATCGGTGGGGAGCATGGCGGGCTTGAGCGGCACGCGCGCCGGGACGGGGGTGGGCATGGCTGCCGCTGGCGCACGCAGCGCAGCCGCCGCGGCTGCGCCCGCGCCGCAGGTGCTGGTGGAAAAGGCCGATCCGCTGGCGGCGGCTTTCGGCGCCGCGGCTCTGGGCGCCACCGTCTTCGTGATTTTTGGCGCCTTTGCGTTGATCACGGGGATGCTGGACACGGCGCCGTCGATCATGCAGACGGCGGGCAAGTACGGCTTCGGCGTGTTGGCCGGCGCCGGCGTGGTGCTGAGCGTGGTCTTTTTCCTGATCGGCCTGGTGCTGGGCAAGGCGGGATTGCGCTGAACACGGGGGCAATCCGGGCGCCAGGCAAGGTCAACGACGGCTCGCCTTGGGGCACGTCTTCCAGACTCTGTCTCGTCCTTCGCGCCTTCGCGGTAAACCGAATTTAGTAAAACCGCGAAGGCGCGAAGGACGCGAAGAAGAGAAATCAGGGATCGGGAGTCTTTGATGGGCTGGAATGGACAACTACCCCCGGTCCGAGGGTGGCGCAGAAATTGCACTTTTGTCGGGTGGAGGACTTGCAAAGCGTTAATTTTTTGTCAGAATGCGGCGAATCCCGTCTGGGTCGGCCGGCAAAAATCGCCGAGGCGGCTGCGGTGTTTTGGATGGGAAGCTGAACATCGGAAGAACGTCGACGGCATGCGGGAAGCGCATGGTGCGTCTCGCCTGACCGTATTTACAATTCAACCCGCATGGAGGCTCACGTATGGCACGGATGCACCGGTGGCTTGGACTAGCCACGATCGGCCTGTTGCTCACAGGCTGCGTTTCCCAGGAAAAGTACAATGCGATGAAGTTGCGGGCCGACCAATTGGCCGAACAGGCCGGTCAGTCCGACGCCGACGCCCAGCGCGCCCGCGCTCAGGCCGATGCGTACAAGTCGCAGCTCGATCAAATCGCCAACTCCGGTAATACGAAGGACGCGATGATGGCCAATATGGGCAAGCAGAACGCCGACTTGCAAGCCCAGTTGGCGGCGCTGCAGGCCAAGTACGAGAGCGAGCTGAGCCGACCACCGACGTTGTTGGCCTCCGGCTCGGCCCTGCCGGCGCCGCTGACCAACGCGCTGAACGAATTCGCCGCGGCCAATCCGGACATCGTCGATTTCGACGCGGCCCGCGGCGTGGTGAAGTTCAAGAGCGACGTGACCTTCACCCCCGGCAGCGCGGAGGTCTCGGAGAAGGCCAAGGCGGCCATCGAGCGCTTCGCGCAAATTCTCAATTCCGCGGGGGCTAGCGGCTACGAGTTGATGGTGGCTGGTCACACCGACAACACGCCGGTCTTGAAACGCAGCACGATGGAACAGGGGCACTTCGACAACTGGTATCTCTCTTCCCATCGCGCCATCGCCGTGGCGGCGGAACTGGTACGCAACGGCGTGCACAAGAGCCGCATCGGCGTGGCCGGCTACGCCGATCAGCGGCCCATCGCCAGCAACAACACCGAGGCGGGCAAGGCCCAGAATCGCCGCGTGGAAATCCTGATCCTGCCGACGAGTTCGCGTTCCGGGTCGCTGGCGTCCAGCACCGGAGGCGTGTCGGCGCCGCGTCACGCGGCCGCCCGGTCGCGGCTGGACAAGGACGTGCCCGCCGGCGGCGACGCACCACTGAACAAATAGCCTCTGGTCGTCCCGTCGATCTCCGACGATCCCATCGCCCCGCCGGTCTCCCCGGCGGGGCGATTTTCCTCGCGGCAATCATCGGCGTCGCTTGCCTTTGCAATTCGGCTGGATATACTCGGCCTTTAGCGCCGATCAGGAAGATCGGGACGGTTGCTAAAAAGGCAAGGATGCCATGTCGACAAACCGCGCCTTGTCCCTCCGCTGGGCCGCTCGAATTTCTCAACTCTGGCAGTTGCCCCTGCTGATCGTTTCCATCGCACTGTTCATCTACGCGGGGTATCTGTTCATCAACCCTGGCCCGGGGGCCAGCATCGATCAAAAGATCGCCGTGGCCCGCGAGTATATGAACCAGGACCGGCCTGATGCCGCATGGCAGCAACTGGTGCGCACCCTCGAAACCGAAAAGCCCGAGCGCTCGCAGGAGGCTCAAATCCACCTGATGCTGGGCGAAGCGCTGGAGGCGGCGCAGGCCCAGCAGAGAATCAGCATTGCGGCCAATCATCAGCGGATCGTCGAGCAGACGGAGTTGGCGCTGGAGCAGGGCGCCAAGGCGGACGCGGCGGTGCACCGGCGGTTGGCCGACAGCTACGCCGCCCTGCACAAGAGCGCCATGGCCGTCGAGCATTACCGCCAGGCGATCGCGATGGACCCGCAGCATTCGCTGCGGCTGCGGCGCAAGATGATCGACTTGCAGCTTGCCAGCGACGATCCGGGCAATGCGGACGTCTCGTTGGGGGAATATTTGCGGCAGCCGGAATTGAGCGACGCGGAGCGTGCCTGGGCCCTGGACCAGCGCGCCGGCATTCTGATCGATCGCAAGCAGTTCGCCGAAGCGCGCAAGCTGTTGGCCGACGCCCTGCGGCTGGATTCGGATCCGGTCGATCAGGGGCAGTTCAATTATCAGCTTGGCTATTGCGCCTACCGCGAAGGCCAGGCGGATGATGCCGAGCGGTATCTGCGCCTTTCCCGCGACCAGTTGCGGGTGCGCCATCCGCTGGACGCCAACGCGGCTTACTACCTGGGCCGGATTTACCAGGAGCGCAACGATTCGGCGACGGCGCTGTCGTTCTACGACGCGGTGCTGATGAGTCATCCGGAATCGCCGATGGTGCCGCTGGCGCGGCTGGGGCGAGGCGTTTGCCGGATCGTCCGCGGTCAAAGCGACGCCGGCCTGGAGGATTTGCACGACGTCACCGTGGAAGTGCAGCGGCGCGGCTCGCGCACCCTGGAGAAGACGGAGGCCATCACCGGATTGCACTTCGCCACGGACGTCCTGGTCGACCGGGGGGATTTCCAGTCGGCGCTGGAAGTCCTGGCCGACGAGCAGATGATGGATCCTTCACCCAAGGGCGGCTTTTACATGCGGCTGGCGCGCATCTACGAGAAGCGCGCCGATCAGCTCGAGGCGTCGATCGCCGATGCCACGGCGACGGACAAGATTCGCCGCGGCGAGCAGGCCCGCGAGATGCGCAACAAGGCCGCGGATGCGTACATCGTCTATTCGCGTTCGCTGACGTTTGCGGATGACAACACCTACGCCGAGGCGTTCTGGAAGGGCGTGAATCTGTACGACCGTGCGGGGAATTTACCGTCGGTGATCTCGTCGCTGGAGCTGTTTGTGGCCGAGCGGCCGCAGGACAAGCTGGCGCCGGATGCGCTGCTGCGTCTGGGAGAGGCCTGCCAGGCGGCGGGGCTGTTCGACAAGGCGATCGACGCGTACCAGCGGAACGAGCTTTTCTATCCCAAGAGTCTGGCGGCCAGCAAATCCGCCGTGCCGCTGGCGCAGGCGTACATGGCCAAGGGTCCGGAATTTTACGGCAAGGCCGAGAAGACGCTTTTGAGCGTGGTGGAGAACAATCCGCGGGTGGACCCGTCGGCGGAGGAATTCCGCCAGTCGCTGCACAATCTGGCCCAGCTTTATTACCGCACCGGGCGGTATGAGGAAGCGGTGGCGCGGGCGGAGGAATTGACCGACCGGTATCCGGCCGACGAGCTCAAACCGCAGATGATTTTTCTGATGGCCGACAGCTTGCGGAAGAGCGCTTCGCTGCTGGAGGTGAAGCTGGCATCGGCGCAGCGGCCGACGGGCGGTGGGGCAGGCTCGAGCGACGTCGCCGAGGCCGTCGCCGCCAAACGCGACCGCCTGCTCAAAAGCCGCGCGCTGTACGACCAGGTGGTTGATCTGTATCGGGCGTCGGCGCCGGCGACGGACATCGACAAACTGTATCAGAAAATGGCGTTCTTTTATCGCGCCGATTGCCTGTACGACCTGGGGGATTACGAGGAGGCGATCAAGCTGTACGACGCGGCCGCGTTCAACTACCAGAACGATCCATCCTCGGTGGCGGCGTACGTGCAGATCGTCAACGCCTATTTCGCCCTGGGCAAGCCCCAGGAGGCCAAGGCCGCCAACAACCGCGCCAAGTGGATGCTCAAGCACATGCCGCCGGAGGCCTTCCAGGATGAGAGCTTCGCGATGCCCAAGAAGTATTGGGACCAGTGGCTGCAGTGGACCAGCAGCGCGGGGATGTGGTGAGGGCGATCAAGGAGTGACGTCATGGCGCAGGATGCGGTGCTGGCGGCGCTTGCCAAGCAAGTGGAGTGTTATCGGACGCTGGCCAAGCTCGCCCAGGTGCAGCACGAGCACGTTCAGGATGGCCGCACGGAAGACCTGCTGCGCGTGCTGGCCCAGCGTCAGGAATTGCTGGACCGGGTGGCGGAGCTGGAGCAGTCCCTTTCCCCCGTCAAAAAGGTGTGGAGCGATTTTTTGGAGCACTTGGCGGGCGAGGATCGCACCCGGGCGGAATCCATGATGCAGCAGACGCGGCAGCTCCTGGCCCAGATCACCGCCGCCGACCGCGACGATGCCCTGGTGCTTCAGCAGCGGAAGCTGAACCTGGGAAAAGAGATCAAGCAGGCGACGGCGGCGCGGCGACTCAACGCCAGCTACGCCGCCGCCGCGTACGGCCGCCGCCAGACCGCCCTGGACCTGCAGCAATGAGATCGGCATGGAGGCTGTTGCGGACATCTCGAGCGTGACTCCAGCGGACAGGCCGGCGGTCTCCGCCGGCACGCGCATGGAGGAGCTGGGGCGCATCATCCTGGCCTACAGCGACGTCACGGAAAAACTGCAGCGCGCGCACGCCCAGCTTCAGCAGACCGTGCAGTCGCTGCGCAACGAGTTGTCGGAAAAGAACCAGCAGTTGCAGCGGAAGCAGCGTCTGGCGGCGCTGGGCGAAATGGCCGCGGGCATGGCCCACGAAATCCGCAACCCCCTGGGCGGGATCCAACTTTACGCCTCCATGCTGGCCAAGGACGTGCAAGAGCAGCCGGCGGCGCTGCAATGGGTCGACAAAATCACCGCGGGGGTCAAACGCCTGGAGGCGCTGGTGATCCAGGTCCTGCAATTCACGCGGGAAATCCAGCCGCACCCGGTGGAAACGGATTTGGCGGAGTTGGTGGATCAGTCGATCGAGTTGATTTCTGACCGCATGGCTGCGGCCGCCGTGCAGTGCCGCGCCGGCGGTCGGCGCCCCATGCCGGTGCGCGTCGATCCCATGCTCTTGGGCCAGGCGATCCTGAACCTGCTGATCAACGCGGTGGAAGCGATCCAGGGTCCGGGCTTGATCGAGGTCGGCTGGGCCGAGGCGAGCGGCGGCGGGCAGTTGCGGCTGTGGATCCACGACAGCGGGCCGGGAATCGCGCCGCAGGCCCTGGAACGCATCTTCAACCCGTTTTTTACGACCAAGGAGAACGGCACGGGTCTGGGCCTGGCGATTGTGCATCGCATTGTCGAGGCGCACGACGGCGCCATCGTCGTCACCAATGCGCCACAGGGCGGAGCGATGTTTGAATTGCGAATATGAGTTGCCAGTTGCTGGTTGCTGGAAGGGGCTCTGCCGGCAACTCTAGCAACTAGCAACTAGCAACTAGCAACTAGCAACTAGCAACTTCCTCAGGAGCATTTATGGCTCGGATACTCATCGTCGACGATCAGGACATGATGCGTGATTCGCTGGGGGCGACGCTGGCGCGCGAGGGGCACGAGGTGGTGGCGACCGCCGATGGGTCGGCGGCGGCGGACAAGCTGGCGGCGACGCGGTTCGATCTGCTGATCACGGATCTGAAGATGCCCAAGATGAGCGGCCTGGAATTGCTGGCCGAAGCCAAAAAGCTGCGGCCGGACATGCCGGTGGTGCTCATGACCGCGTTCGCCACCGTGAGCACCGCCGTCGAGGCGATGAAGCTGGGGGCCTACGACTACATCCAGAAGCCGTTTGACGGCGAGGAGATCAAGCTCCTGGTCGAGCGCACGCTCGAGCACAGCCGCCTGAAGCTGGAAAACCAGGCGTATCGCAGCATGACGGAGATCGGTTCTCCGCGGCCGCTCATCGGCAGCAGCTCGGCCATGGAGCAGGTGCGGCAGAAGATCGAACTGGTGGCCCGCAGCAACGCGACGGTGCTGATCCGCGGCGAAAGCGGAACGGGCAAGGAGGTCGTGGCCCGCCTGATTCACCTGGCGTCGGCGCGGCGCGAGCGGCCCATGCTGGCGGTGAACTGCGCCGCGCTATCGGAAAATCTGCTGGAATCGGAACTGTTCGGTCACGAGAAAGGCGCCTTCACCGGCGCCGACCGCCTGCGCCGCGGACGGTTCGAACTGGCGGACGGCGGCACCATCCTTCTGGATGAAATCAGCGAAATCGCCGCAGCCCTGCAGGCCAAGCTGCTTCGCGTGTTGCAGGAGAACTGTTTCGAGCGCGTGGGCAGCAGCCTCACGCAGCAGGTGGACGTGCGCGTGATCGCCACGACCAATCGCAATCTGGATCGCTGCGTCGAGCAGGGCGATTTTCGCCGCGATCTGTTCTACCGTCTGAACGTGGTGCCGATCGAGGTTCCACCGCTGCGGAACCGTGTAGAGGACGTGGCGGATCTGTGCCGCCATTTTTTGCATCAGGCCTGCAAGCGGGACAAGACGGCGTTCCGGCACATCGAGGCGGAAGCGGTGCGGCTGCTGCAGCACTACGACTGGCCGGGCAACGTGCGCGAGCTGCAGAACATTCTGGAGCGGGCGGTGGTGCTGGAAAGCGATCCGGGCGTCATCCGCGCCGCGACGATCGAGCCGTGGCTGAAGCACGCGGCGGCGGCGCCGATCGCCGAGGGCCTGGCGGGCCGGCCGCTGGCGGACATCGAAAAGCAGGTGATCCTCAGCACGCTCCAGCAGTTCAAGGGTCATCGCGTGCGCACGGCCGGGGCGCTGGGCATCGGCGTGCGAACGCTGGGGATGAAACTGAAGCGCTGGCGCGAGGAAGGCGTGTTGGCCGAGACGGCCGGCAACGGCCAATAAACGGCCGGGATAGGCGCAGGGATTGCGCGTGCCACGCTGGTTTGGCGCGATCCGGCGCGATCCGTCAACTGAATTGCCCGAGCATTTTTGTGTGGTACGCGATTTGTAAGGTGAGGTCTGGATGTTTTTAGATCGGCTGCTGAACGACGGAAGCTCGCCGCTGCTGGAGCAGTGGTTGCAGTTCACCGAGGCCCGCCAACGCTTCCTCGCCGAGGACGTCGCCAACGCCTCCACCCCGAATTACGTCCAGAAGGACCTGTCCCTGGAGCAATTTCAGGCGATGCTGCGCGCCAAGCTGAAATCCGCGCAGAGCGGCTCCGCGGACACGGCGAGTTTCGACGATGTCGCGGCCGCGGTGCAGCATCCGGTTCGCGGCATCCTGTTTCACGACGGCAACAACCGCTCGATGGAGCAGTTAATGACCGACCAGGCGAAAAACGGCCTGATGCACATGCTGGCCGTCGAGCTGCTGAAGCATCAGTACAGCGTCATGGAGATGGCGCTCAAGGAACGCGTTGGTTGATAGGGAGCGTCAGTCATGTTGGACATTCTCGACATAGGCGCCAGCGGGCTGTTGGCTCAGCGCATCCGGCTGGACACGATCGCGGGGAACATCGCCAACATCAACACCACGCGTGACGCAGCCGGCAAGGCCAATCCCTATCGGCGGCGTTTTGTGTTGTTCGCCCCGGGGCAGACGACCGACAACGGTGCGCCCGGCGTGCACGTGCAGTCGATCGGCATCGATCAATCGGCGCTGGTCCGCCGCTACGAGCCGGGGCATCCGGATGCCGATGCCCAGGGGTACGTGTCGTATCCGAACATCGACATGGCGATCGAATACGTCAACGCCTTGGAAGCCTCGCGGGCGTACGATGCCAACGTGACCATGATGGACACGACAAAAGCCATGTTCAATTCCAGCTTGCGTCTGTTGGCCTAAGGCGGTCCTTATGATCGAACGAGCAGCCAATAATCTCCTGGGCATCACCGGGGCCGGCGGCCTCGGGGGGGCGGCGGGGGGGGCATCCGCCTCTTCCACCGGCGAAACCAGCTTCGCCGACGTGCTCAAAAAGAGCATCGACGAAGTCGCCAAGCTTCAGCAGGATGCCTCCAAGGCCGTGGATGACGTGGCCACCGGGCAAACGCAGAACGTGACCGGCGTCATGACCGCCGTGGAAAAGGCCGACCTGGCCTTCAAAACCCTCCTGACCATCCGGGCGAAACTGATGGATGCCTACGAGGAGATCAAGGGAATTTCCGTTTGATCGTGATTTTGCATTGCATTCCCTTGAGGGGGGATTAAAATTCACGTTCTCGGATGGAGCCGAGAAAAAACCGTCCGAAGCAACCGGGAACGGGCGGCAGGAAAAAGCAAGTCCGCGAGATTTCTCCTCGGCCAAGGAGGGCTGAGCGATGGAATTCCTCAAGCAACAATTGGCGCGTATTGCCGAGCAGGTGGCCGGGCTGTCGGCTACCCAGAAGATGCTGACCGCTTCGCTGGTGGCGATCATGATCATGACGCTGCTGTGGTGGTCGAACTGGGCAGCCCAGCCGGAGATGGAGCCGGTGCTCAATCAGTCGATGAGCCAGGACGACATCGCCGTGATCGTCGCCAACCTGGATGCCAAGGGCATTCCGCACCGGGTGGCGGGGGACCGGGTGATGGTTCCGAGCGACCGCCGGCTGGAGGTTCTGGCGGAGCTGGGTTATTCGCAGGCCCTGCCGCGCGATTTCAAGACCGGGTTTGACGACATCGTCAAGCAGATCAACTGGCTGGACAGCCCGGACAAGTCCGACCACATGTATCTGGAGGCCAAGCAGCGCACGCTGTCGATGGTGATCCGCAATTTTCCGGGTGTGTCCGGCGCCATTGTGGTGATTGATCCGACCAACGAGCGGCGGCTGGACAACACGGCGATCCAGCCGTCGGCGATGGTGACGATCACGACCAACCACAGCAGCCACGGCAGCCCCAAGCAACTGGCGCGATCCGCGGCGGACGTGGTCAGCGGCGCCGCGGCCGGCCTGCTGCGCAGCCGCATCAACATCATCATCGACGGCTTGGCGTACAACGTTCCCGACCGCGATGAGGACTCCCTGGGCGGCGATGACAGCATCGTCGATGCCCAGCGGCAGCATGAAGAATTCTATCGCGACAAAATCCGCGCGTTGTTCGGCGACATCAGCGGGTTGATGGTGTCGGTCACCGTCAAGCTGGACACGTCCTACAGGGAAACCCGCAAACACCAGGTCGATCCGAAGAGCACGGTGCAGTTGCCCATCCGCACGGAGGAGCAGACGTCGGAAAGCACGGCGGCGATGGCCTCCGCGCAGGAGCCGGGCGCCGCGGCCAACGTCGGCGTGAGCCTGTCGCCCTCCGCCGGCGGCGGGGGCGGGAACACCAGCACCAGCGATTCCAAGCAGGAATTCCGCACCGACAACACGCAAGAAGACACAGTCGAGCGGCAGGGTCCGGGCCAGGCGACGGTGGTCACCGCCTCGGTGCGCGTGCCGCGGAGCTATTTCGTCGCCTCCTACAAGAACAAGAACGGCGGCAAGGACCCGGACGAGGCCGCCCTGACGGCGTTCACCGATCAGGAGCTGACGCACATCCGCCAGGACGTCAAGGGCTGCACGGGCCTGACCAGCGATGACGCGGTGATTGTCGGCGCTTACAGCGACGCGCCGCCGCAAGTGATCGCCGGGCCGGGGGCGGCTGCACCCTCGGCCATCGGCACGCTGATGAGCGGCCACGTCAAGGAGATTGCGGTGGGGATTCTGGCGGCGGTGAGTCTGTTCATGGTGTCGATGACGGTGCGTAAAGGCGCCCCGGCGCCGGTGGTGGTCGCCGCCGAGCCCACCCCCACGCCCAAGCTGCAGGTCACCACCGAAACCGTCGCCGGCGAGGTGAGCGGCGGCGGCGCCATGCTCGACGGCGTCGAGCTGGATGAAGAAGCCGTTAAGGCTCAACAGATGGTCGATCAGGTTCAGGAGATGGTGCAAACCAACCCCGACGCCGCGGCCAGCTTGGTCAAGCGTTGGCTGACCCATCCCTAAAGTGCAAGGGAGAACCGAGCCTCGCTCGGTTTGACGCGACATGGCCGAAGAACCAACAGGCGTGCGGAAGTCGGCGATCCTGCTGCTGTCGATGAACCAGGATCAGGCGGCGGAGATTCTCAAGCGGCTCTCGCCGGAGGCCGTGGAAGAGGTCAGCCGCGAAATCGCCTCCATGGGCGAAATTCCGCTGGCCACGCGCAAGAACGTGTTCGGCGAGTTCTACAACCTGGCGCTGGCCAATTCGTACGTGAGCGAGGGCGGCCTGGAATACGCCAAGGCCCTGCTCCGCAAATCGCTCAGCGAAACCGACGCCAATCGCGTCATCAAGCAGGTCACCCAGCAGGTGCAGACCACGCCGTTCTCCTTCTTGCAGAAAGCCGAAAGCGAAAACCTCCTGACGTTCATCCAGGATGAGCATCCGCAAACGATCGCGCTGATCCTGGCCCACCTGCCGCCGCAAAAGGCCAGCGAAATTCTGGTCGGCCTGCCCAACCAGAAGCAGATCGAGGTGGTCAAGCGCATCGCCAACATGGAGCAGACCAACCCCGAAGTGATCGAGGAAGTGGAGCGCGGGCTGGAGCACCGCCTCTCGGACATCGTCAGCCAGACGTTCGAGAAAGCCGGCGGCGTGGACACGGTGGCGGAGATTCTCAACCTCGCCGACCGCTCCACGGAGAAAGGGATCATGGAGGGCCTGGAAGCCGAGGACCCGGACCTGGTGGAGCAGATTCGCCGGCTCATGTTCGTCTTCGAGGACATTCTGCTGGTCAACGACAAGGGCATTCAGTCGGTGCTGAAGGAAGTGGACAACGACGAGCTGGCCCTGGCTCTGAAGACCGCCAGCGACGAGCTGAAACAGAAGATCTTCAAGAACATGTCCGAGCGAGCGGCTCAGCTCATCCAGGAGGACATGCAGTACATGGGTCCGGTTCGCGTCAGCGACGTGGAAGCCGCCCAGCAGAAGATCGTGGACGTGGTGCGCCGCCTGGAGGATGCCGGGGAGATCATCATCGCCGGCCGCGGCGGCGAAAAGGAAATGGTGGTTTAGTTGCTGGTTGCTAGTTGCTAGTTGCTAGAGATTGGCGAGGCCGCTTCGGTATTTTCTAGCAACTAGCAACCAGCAACTAGCAACTTCTTAAGCAACTCATTTGCCATGGGCCTGATCAAATCGGCGAACATGCCTGTGACGTTATCCCCCTTTTCGATGCGGGACATCGAGGCGCAGGCGGCGTCGATCCTGGGGGACGCGCGCGAAGAGGCCCAAAGGATTCGTGCCGCGGCCCAGGCCGAGGGCCAGGCCATCCGCCAGCGGTGCCATGCCCAGGGGTTGGCCGAGGGACGACAGCAGGGGATCGCCCAGGGGATCGAGGAAGGTCGCCAGAGCGGACACGCCCAAGCCCTGGCTGAGCACGGCGCGGCCATGACGCAGTTGGTCCAAGCGCTGACGGCGGCCTCCCGGCAACTGGACGAAAACCGCCAGCAGCTTCACACCCAAGCCGTGCGCGAGGTGGTGGATCTGGCCTGCGCCGTCGCCCGCCGCGTGACCAAGCGGCAGGCGGCGCTCGATCCCGAGATTTTGTCCGCCAATCTGAAGGAGGCCATGACCCTGGCGGTTCACGCCGCCGATGTCCGCATCGCTCTGCACCCGTCGCAATTGCAGAAGCTGCAGCAGGAGCTGCCCAACCTGCGGCTTTCCTGGCCGCAGATGAAGCACGTCGAATTGGTCGCTGACGAGTCGGTGGCGCCCGGCGGGGTGAGAATCCACAGCCAACACGGCCAGGTGGATGGCCAGCTCGACACGCAACTGGACCGGATCATCCGTGAATTGATGCCCGGCGGCGTTGCGGAGATCGCATGAAATTCCTGGCGGCCCAGCTCGACGCGGTGGAATCCGCGATGCCGTACCGGGTCGTGGGCCAAGTCCAGGCGATCGGCGGATTGACCATCGAGGCGTCGGGGCTGGCGCTGCCGGTGGGGTCGCTGTGCCGGATCACCAGCTTCGGAGACAAAACCAGCGTCGCCGAAGTGATCGGGTTCCAGCACGACCGCACGCTGCTGATGTCCCTGGGCGCCACCGGCGGCATCGCCCGAGGCGACCGGATCGAAAACATCACCGCCGCTCCGTCCATCAACTGCACGGATGCGATGCTGGGCCGCGTGCTGGACGGATTTGGCCGGCCGATCGACGGCAAGGGGGCGCTGCCGATGGGCCGCGTGCGCCGCATCGATTCTCGCGGCGCCCTGCCGCTGCAGCGGCGCAACATCGACCGGCCCATCGCCACCAGCATTCGCGCCATCGACGCCGTGCTGACCTGCGGTTTGGGCCAGCGGGTGGGCATTTTTTCCGGCCCGGGCGTGGGCAAGAGCACGCTGCTCTCCCAGATCGCCAAATACACCAGCGCGGACGTGTCGGTGGTGGCGTTGATCGGCGAGCGTGGCCGCGAGGTCCAGGAATTCTTGCAGCGCTGCCTCGGCGAAGAAGGCCTGAAGCGCTGCGTGGTGGTGATTAGCACCAGCGACGATGCGGCTCTGTTGCGCGTGCGGGCGGCCAAGACGGCCTGCACGGTCGCCGAACATTTCCGCGACCAGGGCAGAGACGTGCTGCTGCTGATGGATTCGCTGACCCGCCTGTGCCATGCCCAGCGTCAGATCGGCCTGGCGGCGCGCGAGCCGCCGGCCACCAAGGGGTTTCCCCCCAGCGTCTTTGCGCTGTTGCCGGAGATTCTCGAACGCGCGGGCAAGACCCAAATCGGGTCGATCACCGGGTTTTACACGGTGCTGGTGGAGGGTGATGACTTCAACGAACCGATTCCCGACGCCGTCAAGGGCATCGGCGACGGGCACCTGTGGCTCAGCCGGTCGCTGGCCAACCGCGGCCATTACCCCGCCGTCGACATTCTGCAGAGCATCAGCCGCGTGACCACCGACGTGGTGCCGTCCGAGCAAATCCGCCAGGCGCGGCGTTTGCTGTCGCTGACGGCGGTGTACGAGGACATCGAGGATTTGGTCAATATCGGGGCCTACGTGCCCGGCGCCAACGCCGAGTTCGACCTGGCGGTGCAAGCTCGGCCGAAGATCGTGCAATTTTTGCGCCAGGCGGCCGATGCCCCCAACACGCTGGAGCAATCCAGCAGGCAACTGGCTGATGTGATCGCGTGGATCGATCAATTGGAAAAGGCGCTCAAGGCGGCGGCGCAAAAAGCGGCCAAAACCGCGGCGGCGGCGACCACCGTGGCGGCGGCCAGATGATCCTCCGGTGAGCTTGTCCTATGGCGGGATTCGTCTTTCAGCTTGAAGGCGTGCTGCGGCAGCGCAAAAACGTCGAGCAGCAGCGCCTGCGCGAGCTGGCGGGGGTCCAGTCGCAAATGGCCGCCCTGGATGCCCAGTTGCGCGACCTGGATGCCTCGATGAAACAGACCAACGAGGACATGCGCGCCAACCGCCTGACCGGCCGCCTGAATTTGAGTTTTTTGGCCGCGCATCGGCGCTACACCCTGGCCATGCAGAAAAAGGCGCTGGATATCGCCCAGCAAATGGCCGTCGTGCAACGCAAGATCGACCAGGCCCAGCGGCGCCTGACCGAGGCGGTGAAGCACAGGAAAGTGATGGAAAAGCTTCGCCAGAAGCAGTTCGAGCGGTGGCGAGAAAAGATCGCCCGGCGCGAGCTGTACGAATTGGACGAGGTGGCCATGCTGATGGGGCGCTACCGGCCGGTTGAGCCGCAGGCGGGTGTCTCATGAAAAAGCTATTCACCGTGCTGACGTTGGCGGCGGCGCTGAATTTTATTTTTGTGCTGGGCGTCGCCGGCTGGCTGATGCAAAGCGGCCACGTGGACAAGGCCAAGTTGAAGCAGATGCGGGAGGTGCTGTTTCCGCCACCGCCTCCGCCGGCTGAGCCGGCGCAGCCGGTCGCGGATGCTTCCACGACCCGGCCTTCGCTGCGACTGGAAAGCCTCATGGCCAAGCTGGCCGGGCGCTCGGCCGCCGATCAGGTCGAATTCATCCAGCACACCTTCGACGCGCAGATGCTTCTGCTGGACCGGCGTCAGCGCGAGCTGGCGGACCTGCAGCGCCAGGTGGACCTGGCCAATGAGAAGCTGGCGGCCGACCGGGCGACGTTTGAAAAGGAGCAGCAGGCTCTGGCGGCGCGCGAGCAGGCGGCGGCGCGGATGGAAACCGACAAGGGGTTTCAAGACACGCTGCAGCTTTACACGGCGATGCCCAGCAAAAAGGTCAAGGAGATTTTCATGACCTTGTCCGAGGCCATTGTGCAGCAATACCTCGAGGCGATGGAGCCGCGCACCGCGGCCAAGATCATCAAGGAGTTTAAGACGCCGGAGGAGACGGCGTTCATCCAGAAAGTGCTGGAGCGCATGCGGCAGGCGCAAGCGTCCGGCGGCAACGGCAAATCATCATGACCAAATCCATCTTGAACGTACTGCCCAATCCCGGGTCCAACGCCATCGCATCCACAGCCGTCTCCAAATCGCCGGGGCAGGATGATCACGGTTTTTCCGATCAATTGACCAAGGCGCGCAGCGACGCTCGCCAATCGACCGACACGACCCCATCGCGGCAAAAACAGTCGGCGGTCCGAAGCACGGCGTCCGTCAAGAAGCCTCAGACCGGCCAGAACGCGTCCGACGTAACCGCCGAGACATCTGAGGCAACCGACGCGGAGGCTGCCGCGACGGCGCAAGAGGCGCAGCCGCAGCCGCCAATCGACGAGCCGGTCAAGCCGCAAGCGCCGCAGCAGAGCGGCAAAGTCAAAGGCGCCGCGGCGGCGGAGGACTCCCAGCAGGAGGCTGCGGCGGCGCAAGACCCCGAGCAAAGCAAGCAGAACGGACAACTGCCGGTCATCGACCAGCAGATCGCCGCGGCGACGGCGCAGCCAAGTGAATCCGGAAAACCAACGCCATCGCCGCAGCGGCAATCGCAGGCGCATGATGATGATGCGGCGGCGTCGTCGGACACGTCGCTGGCCGCGGCCTCCGCGGCCGCAACGGCCACCGTCGCGACGTTGCCCAAGCCGTCGCCATCACAACCGCCCTCAGCAACTCCACAAGCGCAGAATGCGGCAGGCCCTCAAACGGACGATCGGGCGAATGTCTCGCCGTTTCGCGGCGAAGATGATCAAGCCAAGGATGCCGCCGCCAAGACCTCCCAGAGCGGTCAAACGCAGACCGTCGTCGCCACTGACGGCGATGATGCGGATGACGCCGCACAGCCCGGCGACGCCGGCGACGACAAGAAGCCCGTGGTCGCCAAGACGCCGTCGGCAACGCCTGCGACGGATTTGACGCAGGCGGTGGCTGACGGCGTCGGCCTCAAAGCGGCGGTGAGTCATGCCGCCGCGACCGACGCGACGGGGACAACGGCGGCGACCGCGGCGGCGCCATCGGCCGATTCCATCGTCCAGAGCAATCACGACAAGATCGTGACGGCCATTGCCGGCAAGCTGATTCCGCGCGGCGGCACCATGCAGATTCGGCTCGATCCTCCGGAGCTGGGGACGTTGCACGTGTCGGTCAAGGTGCAGGACGGCGTGATTTCCGCGTCGTTTCAAACGTCCAACGACGAGGCCACGCGGCTGCTGAGCCATACGCTGGGCCAGCTCAAGCAGAGCCTGGAAATGCAGGGGTTGAGCGTCGAGCGGCTGCAAGTGCATCGGGCCTCCGCGTCGGAGGATTCCAATTCAAAATCCAACCAGGACGGCGGGCGGCAAGGCGGCGACGACGATCGCACCGCCCAGCAGGAGCAGCAGCACCGCCAGATGATGCGGCGATTGTGGCGGCGCGCGGCCCTGGGCCGCGACGAGCTGGACCTGGTCGCCTGAAGCGCCGGCCTTTTGGCGCAACTTCCGCGCCGGCCGGCGCAGCTTTGGCGCATGATTAATTTACCCCGTCGGAATTTTGTATTCTTTCTTACATCGCTGCCGAAAGGAACGATATGACTACGTATTCCGTCACCACCCCGACGTCGCAGGATCAGATTCCAAGCTCGTCGACGTCCAACTCATCGCTGTCGTCGTTGACGGCGAACAATTTCCTGACGTTCTTGATCACGCAGTTGGAGAATCAGGACCCGCTGAACCCGACCAGCAGCGATGAAATGCTGACGCAGTTGAGCCAGATCGGCCAATTGCAGTCGGCGACCGATCTGCAAACCAGCCTCACGAGCATGGTGCAGCAGAACCAGGTCGCGGCGGCGTCGGCGCTGATCGGCAAGCAAGTGAAGGGCACCGATCAGAATAGCAACCAGGTGTCGGGTATCGTGCAGACGGTGCAGGTCACGACCAGCGGTGTGAATTTGGGGCTGGACAACGGCTCGACACTGGGCCTGAGCAGCGTGACCAGCATCACCAACGCTCCGACCAGCAGTTCGTCCACGGCGGCGACCGGCAGTTCGACCAGCGCGGCGGCAGCGTAAACGCCGGCGGCCGCGGCGGAGCCGCGGCCGATGTTGTTCCTTTTGAGGAAGCCTTCGACCGACGATCGGGTTTCTTATGGCACTGACCAGCACATTGTTCACGGGTTTGTCCGGGCTGGACGTCAACCAGACCAAGCTGAACGTGGTGGGCAACAACATCGCCAACGTCAACACCGTGGCGTTCAAATCCAGCCGGGTGCTTTTCAGCCCGCAGTTTTACGTGACGCAGCAGTCGGGCAGCGCCCCGGACAACAACTTCGGCGGGACCAATCCGAATCAGACGGGCCTGGGCGCTCAGGTCGCCGCCATTGAAAAGGATTTCACCCCTGGGGCGATCGACTCCACGGGCGTCAATACGGACATGGCGATTGACGGGGCGGGATTTTTCGTCGTGCAATCGGCCAGCGGCCAGCAATACACGCGTGACGGCGCCTTCACGCTCAACTCCAACAATGATCTGGTGAACTCCGCCGGGTCGTTCGTGCAGGGGTACGGCGCCGACACCAACGGAAACGTCGTGACTGGCGCCCTGGAGAACATCAACATTCCGCTGGGCGAAGCCACGGAGGCCAAGTCCACGCAGAACGTGACGCTGCAAGGGAACTTGAACTCGTCGGGGGACGTGGCGTCCGGCGCCACCATTCTCACGAGCCAGGCGTTTACCAACGTCGGCGGAACCGCCCCGGCGGCCACCGACAATTTGGTCGACTTGCGCACGACGGACGCGACGCCGGTGGCGATGTTCACGGCCGGCGACACGCTGACCCTGGCCGGCACGCGCGGATCGCGCCAGCTTCCGTCACAGTCGCTGACGGTCACGGCCACCACGACCCTCGGCGACCTGGAGAACTTCATCAACGAGTCGCTGGGCATTGATACGACGGTTTCGGAGACGGGGCTTCCGACCCCGGGCGCGACGCTGCAGAGCAGCGGCACGACCGGACAGTTCACGATCATCGGCAACAGCGGCACCGCCAACGCTCTGACCTTGGGCTCCGGCGGCATCGCCGACTCCAGCGGCACCTCGCCGTTCACCATGGCCGATGGAACCTACACCGATCCGACGACCAGCACGCAGTACACCAGCGGCGCGGTGGGCGAAAGCACCCACACGACCATCAATGCCTACGATTCCCTGGGCAACGCGATCACCGTGGACATCACCGCGGTGTTGGAGAGCAAGGCGGACAGCGGCGACACCTGGCGCTTCTACGCGACCTCGCCCAACAACGAGGGCGGCACCGGGCCGGTGGTCGGAAACGGCACGCTGACCTTCGACAGCACCGGCAACCTTAAATCCAGCACGGGCACGACGCTGACCATCTCTCGAGCCGGCACCGGCGCCGGCACGCCGGTGGTGATGAAGCTCAATTTCGGCGGCGCCACCTCGTTGGCCAGCAGCAGCTCGCAACTGCTGATGAGCAACCAGGACGGTTCGCCCATCGGCACGCTGACCAGCTTTTCGGTCGGCGAGGACGGAACCATCACCGGCTCGTTCAGCAACGGCCTGACGCGCACCGTGGGACAGGTGGCGCTGGCGACGTTCAACAACCCGCAGGGCCTGATCGACGAGGGCGGCAACGTCTACGCCGCCGGCGCTGGCAGCGGTGTGGCGCAGATCAGCGCCCCGCAGACCGCCAGCGCCGGGTCCATCCGCGCCGGCGCCTTGGAGGAGAGCAACGTGGACATCTCCAAGGAGTTCATCAACCTGATCATCGCCTCCACCGGCTTCAGCGCCTCCAGCCGCGTGATCACCACGAGCAACCAACTCCTGACGGACTTGCTGAATTCACAACGATGAATGCGTTTGCAGCCATGGCGGTGGAGGATTTGACGGAACATGAGCCCTCGCGGCAGGTGTTTATTCTGCTGTCGCGGGGGCCTTTTAATCTTTGGGGTCCAGGAAGGGGCGAGCCGTGATTGCATTGACGCGATTGAACGGACAGTCGTTTGTGATCAATGCCGACAAGATCCGCTACGTGGAAGCCACGCCGGACACGGTGGTCTGCTGCGACACCGGCGAGAAGCTGATGGTGAAGGAGACGCTGGCGGAAGTGACCCGGCGGGCGATCGAGTACGCCCGCGTCATCCGCCGGCCCATCACCGATTAGGGCAAGGCGGCCGCGGCGGGGGGTTGGACGCCGGGGCCAAGCCCCGGATGTGCATCCGGGGCTACGGCAGGTGATCGAGCCGTCCGTTCTTTGTGCCGATAGACGTAATGGCCACTACACAGGGTGGCGCGGTTATCGGACGCCAGAAAGGGATGGTTGTCGCCCATGGCAGAGAAAGCGGAAAAAAAGCCGGAAGCTGGCGGCGGGGCAGAGAAGAAAGACAGCCGGCCGTCTTCGGCCCCCGCGGCGGACGGGGCCGCCGCCGCCAAGGGCGGCGGTATCACCGCCCTGTTGGGCAAGACGCCGGTTATGCTCGGCGGCGTCATGCTCCTGGAAGCGATCGTCTTGTTCGCCGGCTTCAAATTCCTGGGCTCCAGCCCCAAGAGCGCCAGCGCCGACCTCACCAGCGAATTGAAAAAGGAAAGCCTGGACGACAAATCCGGCGCCCCCGAGAAGGGCAAGAGCGTCGAAATCCAGCTTCTGGACTCCAAGTTCCCCAACAAGCTCAGCGGCCGGGCGTTCCTCTACGACGTGGCCATCGCCGTGTCCGTCAAGAGCGAGTCGGCGGAAAAAGTAAAAAAGGCGATTAGCGACCACGACTCCTTGATCAAAGATCGCGTGCGGACGATAATCGCCCAGTTGGACCCGGAAAAACTCGGCGGTGGATCGGAGCCGGGTTTGGAAACGCTGCGGCGGCAGGTCAAGTACCAGTTGGATGAAATCATCGGTGAGGGGATGATCGACGAGGTGCTGGTACCCAAGTGCCTGTCATTCCGGACCGACTACTGAGCGGCGCCAGCGCAGCGGCGAGCCGCGCGGCATGAGGCCGCATTTTTAGAGCCAAGGATGGTGACGCATGGCAGATCAGCCCCCGCCTTCAGGCGCCGACACCCCGACTAATCCGTCAACCACGCCAGATCCGGCGACTGCGCAGGCGGCTGCGGCGGCAACGCCGCCGGCCACGCCGCCTGCCGCTGATGCGGCCACGCCGGCGCCCTCGGCCGCGCCCGCACCTGCGGAGACGGCCGCCGCTGCGGCAACTGCCGCCGCGCCCACAGCCCAAACCCCGGCAGCCGCCGCGGAAACGCCGGCGCCCGCGGGGGAAACGGCAGCCGCCGCGACCGCTGAGTCCTCCGCCCAGCCGGCCGATGCCACGAAGTCCAGCGATGAAGTGCTGTCGGGCGCCCAGTTCGAGGATGTCTCGGCCGTCGTCGCCGCCGCGCCCCCCACCGATGCCGAGGCGTTCAAGCTCCCCAATTTCCAGCAGGTCATGGCCGATGCGCAGGTGTCCAGCATCGATCTGCTGCGGGATGTGGAACTGAACGTGAAGATCGAGCTGGGCCGAAGCCGCATGATGGTCGAAGACGTGCTCAAATTGAGCGAGGGGAGCGTGGTGGAGTTGGACAAACTGGCCGGCGATCCGGTGGACGTGTTCGTGAACGACCGGCTGGTCGCCCGGGGCGAGGTGTTGGTGCTCAACGACAATTTCTGCGTGCGCGTGAACGAAATCGTCGCGGGAGTCAAGGAGGAGGTGCCGTGAGCGTTGTGCTCCGCCACGCACTTCTGACGGCAGGCGTTTTTTGCGCGATCGCCGTGCTGCGGGGGCCGGCGCCGGTCTGGGCTGACGATTCTGTGCGACCCGATGCCCTGGCGAATCAGCCGATCCATCGAGACCCCGCCATCCCGGCCGCAGGGCAGCGCAGTGCCAGCCCGGTGGAATCGCGCGGTTCGGGGTTTGATCCTGTGCGTGTGACCCTGGCCCTGGCCGGCGTGGTGGGCTTGATCCTGATGCTGCGTCTGGGGATGCGGCGGCTATTCCCCGGCGACATCGCCCTTCGGTCCACGCGAGCCATCCAGGTTCTTTCCCGATGCACGATCTCGCCGCGGCAACATCTGCTGCTCATTCGCGTCGGCAAACGTCTAATTGTGGTAGGCGACAGCGGAACGCAACTCAATCCCTTGTGTGAGATCGCCGATGGCAATGAAATCGAAGCGCTGCTGGCACAGGTTCACGAGGATTCGGCGGCCGCGACGCACCGGTTCGAGCTGTTTTTCGGCAAGGCGCGCAAGGGTTATGAACCGGAGTTGTCCGAAGCGGAAGCCAAAGTTCCGCCGGCCGATGCAGCGTTCGACCCGACCCACGAATTGATCGACCCGTCCTTAAGCCAAACGCGCAAGGAACTTTCCGGACTGAGCGAAAAAGTCCGCGACCTGGCGCGCCAAATGGGCCGCGCCTGATCGCGCACTTCCCGCGCGTTGGGCGTTCACAAAATTCATAAGAAATCTTGACGATGCGCTACCACTAACGCGTTTTGCGTGATATAAACGGCGGGTCGATTGGGACGCTCGAAGAGAAAGGATGCTCTCGTGAGTCCGGTGGTTCGGGGCATTGTCGCGTTTTCACTTCTTCTATGGATGAGCGGTTCATGGGCGCGCGGCGATGAGCTTGCGCCGTCCGGAGCCGGCGCCGGTCCGGCGGCGGCCGTCGACAATTCCTTGGTCCGCCAATTGCCCGACCTGGCCAAACGCGAAAACTTCTCATCCGCCATGCAGATCATCGTTCTGCTGACGGTGCTTTCGCTGGCGCCGGCGATTCTGCTGATGATGACCAGCTTCACACGCATCGTGATCGTGCTGTCACTGATGCGCCAGGCGCTGGGGACGCAGCAGCTTCCGCCCAATCAGGTGCTGATCGGGCTTGCGCTGTTCATGACGTTTCTGGTGATGGGCCCGACGTGGCAGCGGATGAACAGCCAGGCCCTGCAGCCGTATCTCAACGGCCAACTCAGCCAGGGCGCGGCCCTGGAGGCGGCGCAGGCGCCGGTGCGGCAGTTCATGATTGCCCAGATCGAGCGCAGCCACAACGAGGCGGACGTGGACCTGTTCACGCAATTCGCCCATCGTCCGCCCGCGGCCCAGTGGGGCGACGTCGGCACCATGACGCTGGTCCCCGCCTTCATGCTCAGCGAGCTGAAGACCGCGTTTCTCATGGGATTCAAGGTCTATTTGCCGTTTGTCATCATCGACATGGTGATCTCCTGCGTGTTGGTGAGCATGGGCATGATGATGTTGCCGCCGGTGCTCATTTCGCTGCCATTCAAGCTGCTGCTGTTCGTGCTGGTGGATGGCTGGCGATTGATCACCGGAAGTTTGATGAGTAGTTTTGTCAGTTGATCGCCGATGCAAAGACCTGGCGAGAAAGCGGCTCATGGATGGGCCGTCACCGGCGAACGACACTCATGGAAGGGTGTGACATGTCCTTGGAACAGGCTTCCCAACTGATCCGAAGTACGCTGGTGCTGGCGCTGCTCATTTCTGCGCCGATGCTGGTGTGCGGCCTGATCGTCGGGATCGTGATCTCGTTGCTTCAGGCCGTCACGCAAATCCAGGAACAAACCCTGTCCTTTATCCCGAAGATCATCGCGATGGTGGTCGCGGCCATCGTGCTGATGCCCTGGATGGGCCACCGGCTCATGCTCTACGCGGCCGAGATGTTCGTCAGTGGCCAGGTGAGGTAATCCGCGGGTGCTGTCGCAAAATGCGCTGAATCTCGTGGGCGTCTACGTCCTGATCCTGTTCCGCGTGGCGGGGATGATGATCTTTGCGCCGCTGCTGGGCAGCGTGCGGATTCCGCGGCGGGTGCGGGGGCTGATCGCCGTTGTTTTGGCCGCGGCCATGGCGCCGGGCGTCACACCGCGGGTGCAGCTCCCGCCAACGGCCTGGGAGCTGGCGGTCGCCATCGGCGGCGAGATCGTCTTCGGCCTGGCCATGGGCCTGATCCTGAGCATGATCTTCGTGGCCGCCCAGTGGGCCGGGGAAATCATCGGTCAGCAGATGGGCCTGAACCTGGGCGAAACGTTCGATCCGCAATTCGGCGCCCACGGCTCCATGATCGGTGACCTGTATTACTTTTTGGCGTTGATAGTGTTCATCTCCATCGACGGCCATCGGGCGATGATCCGCGGCGTGTATGACAGCTTCAACGTGCTGCCGCTGCTGTCGGTGGGCATGAGTCAGCCGCTCTTGGGCATGCTGGTGGGGCTGTTCCAGGCGGCCACGATGCTGGCGATGCAGTTGGCCGCGCCGCTTTTGGTCACCATGCTGATCGTCGATTTGATCCTGGGATTCATCGGAAAAACGGTGCCGCAACTCAACATCCTCAGCGCTGGAATCTCCCTGCGATCGCTGATCGGGAATTTTGTCCTGATCGCGGGTCTGAGCCTGACCAGCACGGTGATCCGCGATGCGTTGCTGCGCGCGATGAAAACGGTTTACGCGGGCTACGCCCTGCACTGAATGGGAGCGACACGCCGCTGGTGTCGCCGGGCTGAAGATCGGGAAGGCAGTTCATGGCGGAAGAATCAATGGCCGACAAAACCGAAGCCCCGACGGCGCGGCGCCGCCAGGAAGCCCGCGAGCAGGGTCAGGTCGCCCGCAGCCCGGACCTGACCGCGGCCGTGCTGCTCTTGGGCGGGCTGCTGTTGCTGAGGTGGTTCGGCATGGGGGTCGTCGCGGCCTTGCACAGCGTCGTGGCGGAAAACCTCGCGGCCCCCGCCCTGGCGGACACCAATTCCGGGCGCATCGGGGCCCAAATCCTGCATTCCGTTCTGCTGGCCGGCGTGGGTATGGCGCCGCTCTTGGGCGGGATGGTCCTGATCATCATCGCCGTCAACGTCGCCCAGGTCGGGTTCAACATCAACGGCGCGCGGCTGGCGCCCAACCTCGCGGCCCTCAATCCCTTCCGCGGGCTGAACCGCATCCTCGGCCCTCGCCAGGGCGGCATGCAGTTGCTCATGAACCTGCTCAAGGTGGTGCTGGTGGGGCTGATCGCGTACTCGGCGGTGAACGATCGACTAGGGCAGATCGTGTCCGTTCAGCAGTATTCCTTTTTGCAGATTTTCGGCATCGGCTGCGACATCGTCTTTGCCATCGGCCTGCGCGTGGGCGTTTTGCTTTTGGTGCTGGCGATCATCGATTACGTGCACCAGCGATTCCGGCACGAAAAGCAGCTCAAAATGACCAAGCAGGAAGTGAAGGACGAGATGCGGCGGATGGAGGGCGATCCGCTGATCAAGCAGCGCCGCCGCCAGATCGCCGTCCAGCGGGCGATGCAGAAGCTCAAGAAAGACATTCCCAAGGCGGACGTGGTGGTCACCAACCCCACGCACTACGCGGTGGCTTTGAAATACGACGAGGAAACGATGCACGCGCCCAGGGTGGTGGCCAAGGGCGTCGACTTCATGGCCCAGCGGATTCGCCAGCTCGCCGTCGAGGCCGGCGTGCCCATCGTGGAGCGCGCGCCCCTGGCGCGGGCGATGTACCGCATGGTCGAGGTCGGCCAGGAGATTCCCGAGGAGTTTTACGCCGCGGTAGCGGAAATTTTGGCGTACGTGTACGAGCTGACCGGCAAAACGGTGAGCCGTGCGGTTGCCGTATAGGCCCAGATCAATGGCATCGATTTCATCCCATCCTCTGCTGGTGAAGCTGCACGAGAACCGCGGGATGGTTTTCCCGATGGCCTTCGTGAGCCTGCTGCTGGTGATCCTGGTGCCGCTGCCGCCGGGCGTGATGGACATCCTGCTGGTCTTCAACATCACGTTGTCGGTGGTGATTCTGGTGACGACGATTTACGTGCAAAGCCCGCTGGAATTTGCGGTGTTTCCGTCGCTGCTATTGGCGGTGACGCTGTTCCGGCTGGTGCTGAACGTGGCGACGGTGCGCCTGGTTCTGACGGCCGGCGACCGCGCCGGCGACGCCCAGTCCGCCCTGACCGCCGCCGGGAACGTCATTTTTGCCTTCGCCGATTTTGTCACCAAAGGCTCGCTGGCCGTCGGGGTGATCATCTTCATCATCATCGTGGTGATTCAGTTCGTCGTGATCACCAAGGGCGCCACCCGCATTTCGGAAGTGGCGGCGCGATTCACTTTGGACGCGATGCCGGGCAAGCAGATGGCGATCGACGCCGATCTGAACGCCGGCACCATCAACGAGGCCGAGGCCCGCAAGCGCCGGAGTGACATCGCCCACGAGGCGGATTTTTACGGCGCCATGGACGGCGCCAGCAAATTCGTCCGCGGCGACGCCATCGCCAGCATCGTCATCACCTTCGTCAACGTGCTGGGCGGGCTGTACGTCGGCATGTTCGAGCACGGCTGGGGCGTCAGCGATTGTTTGTCCCTGTACACCAAGCTGACCATCGGCGACGGACTGGTCACGCA
The DNA here is from genome assembly GCA_002311745.1 of Phycisphaerales bacterium UBA1161. Classification (GTDB taxonomy): domain Bacteria; phylum Planctomycetota; class Phycisphaerae; order Tepidisphaerales; family Tepidisphaeraceae; genus UBA1161. The sequence goes on from DBZL01000076.1 coordinate 35,526, forward strand.
GGTGCCGGCGTTCATCGTCTCGCTGGCCGCCGGCTTGATCGTCACGCGCACCAGCAGCAAGACCAATCTGGGCGATGAGGTGCTGGCCCAAGTCTTTGCCAAGCCCAAGGCGCTGTTCATCGCCTGCGCGTTCTTGATGTTGCTGATGTTCACGGGGCTGCCGAAGTTTCCGCTGATGATCCTGGGCTCGTGCTGCGGCGGACTGGCCTACACGCTGGGGCGCGGGCAGGCGCGGGCCGCCCAACTCGTCGCCGCCAAGGAAAAGGAAAAACTCGCCAAAAAAGAGCCGGAGAAGGTCGAGAAGCTCCTGGAACTGGACACCATGGAGCTGGAAGTGGGTTACGGCCTTGTGCGGCTCGTGGACTCCTCCAAAGGGGGCGATCTGCTGGACCGTGTCAGCCTTATTCGCCGGCAGATCGCCCTCGATTTAGGCATCATCGTTCCGCCCATTCGCATCCGCGACAACATGCAATTGGGCGCTAATGACTACGTGGTGAAGATCAAGGGTCAGGCGGTGGGTCACGGCGTGGCGTATCCAGAGCAGTTTCTGGCGATGGACAACGGCGCCACCTCCGGCGCCATCACCGGCGCGGTGCAAACGACGGAGCCGGCGTTTGGTCTGCCGGCCTACTGGATCACCGAGCCGCAGCGCAGCCAGGCCGAACTGCTCAATTACACCGTCGTCGAGGCCACCGCCGTCATCGCCACCCACCTGACCGAGCTGATCAAGAACCACGCGCAAGAGCTTCTGTCGCGCCAGGAGGTCAAGAACCTGCTGGAGAATCTCAAGACCCGCGTGCCGGCGCTGATCGAGGAAGTGATCCCGACGCTCATCAAGCCGGGCGAGTTGCAGAAGGTGATGCAGAATCTTCTGCGCGAGCGCGTGCCGGTGCGCGACCTGGAGACGATCATCGAAACGCTGGCGGATTACGCGACGCGCACCAAGGACCTGGAGGTGCTGACGGAATACGTGCGGCATGCGCTGGCGCGGACCATCTGCAAGCAATACGTGGACGAGAAGGACCGGCTGTGGTGTTTGACGCTGGATCCGGCGCTGGAGGAGTTGATCAACAATCAACTGGAGCGCAGCGACCGGGGCACGACCAACACCATGCAGCCGCAAACGGCGCAGAAAATCACCCAGCAGATCGTGGGCAAGTCGGCGGAGCTGACGCAAACGGGGCGGTCGGCGGTGGTGTTGTGCGGGCCGCAGGTTCGCCTGGCGGTGCGGCGGATGATCGAGACGGGGATGCCGCACCTGGCGGTGCTGGGCTACAACGAAATTGTTCCGGAGGTGACCGTCGAAGCGGTCGCCATGGTGGGGGTCAACGCGTGAACCAAGGAGTCGGAGTGACGCCATGGACTTAAAGACATTCCAAGCCGCTACGATGAGCGAGGCGCTGGCGCAGGTGAAGTCGTCGATGGGACCGACGGCGGTGATCCTGCACACGCGGACGTACCGCCGGCATTGCTGGCTGGGCCTGCGGCGTCAGGAAGTGGTGGAGATCACGGCGGGAAAGGGGCTGAGCGTTCCCGATCGCGCCCTGCGGCGAGCGACACCGGTCCAGTCGCACGTCTTGGTCGCCGCCAACGGCAAAGCACTGCCGCTGGTGGCGCGGCCGGCGCCGCAAGCGGGTCGGCAATTGCTGGAAAGCCCCGCCGGGCACGGCGCCGCCATGCTCGGCTTGACCGAGGAAATCAGCAACATCAAGACGCTGGTCAAGGATTTGGTCAAACAGACCCGCCAGCAGCGGGTTCCGCAAGTGCCGGAGGAACTTTTCGATTTTTACACGCAACTGGTGGACAGCGAAGTGGAGGAGGAGCTGGCGGCGGACATCATCAAGCAGTTGGCCCGGCAGCTCCGGCCCGAGCATCTTCGACAGGTCGATTTCATCCGCGAGAAGCTGATCGAATCGATCGAGCGGCTGCTCCCGGCGGCGGGGCCGATCGTCCGCACCAAGACCGCCGGGCCGCAGATCGTCGCCCTGATCGGTCCGACCGGCGTGGGCAAGACCACCACGATCGCCAAACTGGCGGCCAACCTCAGGCTGCGGGAAAAGCGCCGCACTGGGCTGATCACCATCGACACCTACCGCATCGCCGCCATCGATCAGCTTCGCAAGTACGCCGACATCATCGGCTCGCCCCTGCGCGTCACCGGCTCGCCGGAGGACCTGCGCGGCGCCGTGGCGGCGATGCGGGATTGCGAATTCATCCTGATCGACACCGCCGGAAGAAGCCCCAACGACGCCCTGAAGCTCAGCGAGCTGAAGGCGTTCTTGTCCGCGGCCAATCCGGACGAGGTACACCTGGTGCTCTCCACCACCGCCAGCCAGGAATGCGTGGAGCTGGCGATGTCGCGCTTCGCGGACGTGCGGGCCGACAAGCTGATCTTCACCAAGCTGGACGAGGCGGCGCACCTGGGCGTGGTGCTCAACGTCATCCACAAGGTCCGCAAGAGCCTGTCGTACGTGACGACCGGGCAGGACGTGCCGGATCACATCGAGATCGGGCGCGGCCGCAACCTGGCGCGGATGATCCTGGGCGCCGGGAAGGAAAAAGGTCAATGACCGTCGCCATCGACCAAGCCACGGAACTTCGCCGCCTGGCGCGTCAGCGGACCCGCGCCAGCGTGATCGCCGTCACCAGCGGCAAGGGAGGCGTGGGCAAGAGCAACATCGCGGTGAACTTGGCGATCAAGCTGGCTTCGGCGGCCAAAGCGGTCGTGCTCATGGACGCCGACCTGGGGTTGGCCAACGCCGATGTCCTGTGCAACATCGACCTGCCGTCAAACCTGTCGCACGTGATCGCCCGCAGAAAAGAATTGGCGGATGTGATGGTGGATGCGCCGGGGGGCTTTCGTCTGATCGGCGGAGCCTCCGGCCTGGCCCGCATGGCCGACCTGAGCGATTACGACCGCCAGCGGCTGATCGACGCCCTGGCCGACCTGGAAGCGCGAACGGATGTCATCCTCATCGACACCGGCGCGGGCATCAGCCCCAACGTTCTGAGCTTCACCCGCTGCGCGGATCACGTGCTGGTGGTGACCACGCCCGAGCCGACGGCCATCACCGATGCCTACGCGGTGATCAAGGTGATCAGCCGCGACGGACCGGAGAGGCCCATCAGCCTGGTGGTCAACCAGGTGCAGCGGGCGGAAGAAGGGCACCTGGTCTACGAGCGCATCGCGCAGGTGGCGCGGCAGTTCCTGGCGGTGCACGTCCTGGATGGCGGGTACGTGCCGGCCGATCCGGAAGTGCCGGCGGCGGTGCGGCGGCGAACCCCGTTCCTGCTGCACAACCCGCGCTGCCCCGCCAGCCTCAGCATTGGTCAATTGGCCATGCGACTGCAGCGCGGCATCGAGCCCGCCACGGCGGGCGGCGGGTTCTTCAACCGCATGGGCCGATGGTTCAGAAAATGAGGAACTTATGATTCAGCGAATGGCATGCGCGTTGGCCCTGCTGGTTTTTGCCGTCTGCCTGATCATCGGCGGACTGAAGGCGGACAACACGTTCGCCACCACCGTCGTGCGGGCGGTGACGGCCATGCTGGTCACCCTGGTTATCGGACTGGTCCTGGGCGCCATGGCCCGCAAAATGCTCGAAGAAAATTTAAAGTCGGAAGAACAAAAATTGAAAAAAGGCTCAGCTCCCTCAACCCCAAGTGACCGATAAATGGAATTGGCGCAGTCCCATCATTGCAAGGAGGGAAAATGCCAGCCGCGGTGAAGCCCCACGGAACGGGAGGACATATGCCCAAGTCCGCCACCAAGGACATCAAGCAGGTCTGGATCGAGTTCAAAAAAAACAAATCGGAAGCGCTGCGCAACGTCCTCATGGAGAACTATCTCCACCTGGTCCGCTACAACGCCGAGCGCATCCACATCAAGCTGCCGGATGAGGTGGAACTGGATGACCTGATGTCGGCCGGGATCTTTGGCCTGATGGATGCGATCAACGCCTTCGACCTGGGCCGCGGGGTCAAGTTCGAGACCTATTGCGCCCCGCGCATCCGCGGCGCGATTTTGGACGAGCTGCGCTCCATGGACTGGGTTCCGCGATTGGTGCGCTCGCGCGCCCACAAGCTGGACACCGCCACCAAGGCCCTGGAAACGGAACTGGGCCGAATCCCCTCCAACAGCGAGATCGCCTCGCGGTTGAAAGTGTCGCTGGCCGAGTTCGAAAAAATGGCCAAGGACGCCAGCGCCGTCGGACTGGTTTCGCTGTCCCGCAAATGGTTCGAGACCGACAGCAACAAAGACGTGCGCGAGATCGACGTCCTGGAGGACAAGCGCGGCGCCGACCCGGTGCGCGAAATCCAACGCAAGGACCTCAAGGAGCTGATCACCAAGGGCCTGTCGCGTGCCGAGCGGCTCATCATCATCCTGTACTATTTTGAAGAGATGACGATGAAGGAGATCGGCGCGACGCTGGACCTGAGCGAATCGCGCGTCAGCCAGATGCACAGCTCGATTCTGGCGCGATTGAAAGCGCAGATGGCCGACCGTCGCAAGGAGTTTCAGCAGGCCGTCGCCCCGTAAAACCGTTCGGTCACCGCCAACGTTCGTCTTTGCCGTCCTTCCACCGCCGGCCACTGGCTGTAATGCGTTACCGTCCCGCGAGGATTTTTCCCAGCGTGGGGCGCAGGATGACAAACGGCGCCGAGGGGGTTAAATTGCCTCGGCCCGTTTTGAGGAGAGCCATGGCTTTGGTGAGCGATTTCGCGGTGCGCGGGAAGGTGAGCGAAGTCAAAGACGCCGCGGTGGTGTTCGTGCCGGCGGATACGAATTACGCGCTGCATTTGCAGACCGCCTCGCCGTACACGGGGCCGCTGCAGCAAACGATCAGCGCGACGATTCGGGCCAAGGCGAAGAAGGTGTATACGGTGCCCAGTGGCGGGGGATTCATTTCGCCGCTGCTGGGACCGCCGCGGACGATCCAAGGACGGGCCCTGCACGTCGAGAACGGTTGGGTGGTGATTCGCGCGGGAGTGTCGGTGGTGGTGGAGTTGCCGACGGCCGATGATGCGCTGGATTTGCAGGAGGGGCCAATCGCCGTGGGGTCGATCATCAACGTGGTGGCGGAACCGGGGGCGACGATGGCAGTGGTGCGCGTAGGCACGCGTAAGTCACGGCTGTTTATCAAGGATTAGTGGACGAGTTTGTTAGATTGGGCAAACTTGGGCGGGTATGCCGGGTGCCGGAATGACCCGCAAATATTCTCCAAATTACCAAAACAGGGTGCGCTGCCTCGTCGCCGTAGGGGTTCCCTCGTATTCTGGCCCGATAACGCGGTTGGGGGTTACATTTTTCCAGTTGTGTGTACGCATGGCGGTGAGATACTCGCCACCACAGTGCACTTTATGGTGCAACCATGTTTGGGTCTTGTGGGGTAAGAACACTGCGGAGCGTCAAATGCGTGACCCCCACGCTTTGGCGACGCTTCGGCGGTTGAAAACCGGCGGGGTAAGGAAGGGTGGAGGTACAGCACAGCGCCGCTCGTGCCGAGCGGCGCTGGCCAGAAGACGGGGCGAATCCGGGCGGCTGCTCGGAGCGATATTTCAAAGGTCCCGGTTTCGGTCGTGGGTGAAGCCGGGGCCTTTTTTTTGCGCCCACCCATCACCGCACGCGAGTAAGAACACAGAATTTAACCACGGAGGCACGGAGACACGGAGGTCAACTCTTTTGCCAAGCCGTTAGTTTCATACCAAGCTTAAAGCTTCGCAGGTTTGCTGTCGGATCGAAATGAGCGCCTCCGTGCCTCCGTGCCTCCGTGGTTAAATTTGTTTTTCGGCAACTGAAGGATCGTGCGGCGGACGGGGAGCCGGTGTATCGTGAAATCTCCGCAGCGCGGGTGCCGCGTGCGAGCTTCGGAGACGGCGCGATGGCGGAACTGTCGATTCAACAGATGTTTGATCTGGCCCTGCAGCATCATCGGCGCGGGCAGTTGCAGGAGGCGCGGGAGCTTTGCCTGGGGATTGTGGCCCGCGAGCCGGAACATGCCGATGCCCTGCACACGCTGGGGGTGATCGCGCTGCAGGGCGGCCAATCTCAGGCGGCCGTGGAATGGATCGGCCGCGCGATTTCCATCTATGTGGATCGCGCCAACGATTCGCCACAGGTTGAATCACTGCGGCGGGACCTGGCCGAATCGCACGGTAATCTGGGAATTGCCCTGGGCCGGGTCGGGCGCCTGGATGATGCCATCACCGCCTTGCGTCAGGCGCTTGTTTTTCGTCCCGATTCGGCCGAGGTGTACAACAATCTCGGGCACGTGCTGCAGACCAAAGGTGATCTGGCGGGGGCGATTGATGCGTTTCGCCGGGCCGTGAGCCTGCGGTCCGATTATGCCGAGGCCTACAGCAATCTCGGCAACGCGCTGCGAGCTGCTGGGCGGATCGACGAGGCTCTGACGGCGCTGCGCCGCGCCCCGGACCTTGGGGCGCATCGCCCCGAAGCATACAACCACCTCGGGGTTACTCTGGCGGCGGCCAACCGACGCGAGGAGGCCATCGCCGCCTTCGCTCAGGCGATCGCCCTTCGCCCCGAGTACTGTGAGGCGCACAACAACCTGGCCCATACCCTGCAGGACCTGGGCCGGCTCGACGAAGCCATCGCCTGCTTCGACCGCGCCCTTGGCATCCAGCCGAGTCACCCCACGATCCACAGCAATCGCCTCTTGGCCCTGCATTTTCATCCGCGGTACGACGCCGCGGCCCTCTTGCGCGAAGCGCAGGAATGGAACCGCCGTCACGCCGAGCCGCTGAAAAAGGAAATTCGGCCGCACGGCAACGATCGCGAGGCGGATCGGCGTTTGCGCATCGGCTACGTCTCGCCCGATTTTCGCAACCACTGTCAATCGTTTTTTACGATCCCATTGCTGCGGCAGCACAACCATCGCGACTTTGAAATCTTCTGCTACAGCAACGTGGCCCATCCCGACGATTTCACCCGGCGCATCGAAGGCCATGCGGATGTGTGGCGAAACATCCGTGGTATGAGCGACGAGCAGGCGGCCGAGCTGGTGCGGTCCGACCGCATCGACATTCTGGTGGATCTGGCGATGCACCTGTGCGACGGGCGGCTGCTGCTGTTTGCCCGCAAGCCCGCGCCCGTGCAGGTGGCGTGGCTGGCGTATCCCGGCACCACGGGCTTGAGCAGCATCGACTATCGCCTGACCGATCCCTTCCTCGATCCTCCCGGAACCGGCGATGCGGACTACTGCGAGCAATCCTTCCGCCTGCCGGATACTTTCTGGTGTTACGATCCCCTGAGCGGCGAGCCCGCGGTGAACGCGCTGCCGGCCCTGTCGGCCGGTCATTTCACTTTTGGTTGCTTGAACAATTTTTGCAAAGTAAACGGCCTTGCTACGTCGTTGTGGTGCAAGGTGCTGGCCAAGGTCCCCGATTCGCGATTGATCGTGCTCTGTCCGCCGGGAGAACACCGCGACAAGTTGCGTCAGGCCCTGGGGGTCGAGGCGCAGCGGATCGAATTCGTCGCCCACCAGCCGCGGCGGCAATATCTGCAAACCTACCATCGCATCGACCTGGGCCTGGACACGTTTCCATACAATGGACACACGACGAGCCTGGATTCGCTGTGGATGGGCGTTCCGGTGGTGACGCTGCCGGGCCGGACGGTCGTCTCCCGCGCCGGCTACAGCCAGGCGAGCAATCTTGGCCTAGCCGAGCAGTTGGTGGCGCAGTCGCCCGAGCAATTCGTCGAGATCGCGGCCCATCTGGCCGCGGACCTGCCGCGCCTGAGCCAACTTCGCGCCGGCTTGCGAGAGAGAATGCAGCGATCTCCCCTCATGGACGCTGGCCGGTTCGCGCGGAACATGGAATCCGCCTACCGGCAAATGTGGCGTCGTTGGTGTCAAACACCATGAGCCTTCTGCGGCCTTGCTCAGGTTGCTGGGGGCGTTTTGACCGATGTTAGGGGTGGGGCTACACTGCGGTGCATTGCCGGAGGAGTGCCGGAGCGGTTGAACGGGCCGGTCTTGAAAACCGGTAGGCCCGCAAGGGCCTCGGGGGTTCGAATCCCTCCTCCTCCGTTCGCCGGAGGCGAACAGAGTCCCGGCGCGCCGGGACGGTCTACTGTTCTACTGTTCTCCTGCTCAATTCGCAGAGAGACGAGGGCGGAATGGGCGCTAGATCCTACAAAGTCTGGGGAATTGCGGCGGGGCTCGTTGGCCTGTTGCCGCGCGTGGCATGGGCGGGGATGCCATCGCCGTGGGTATTGACCGATATCGCGAAACTGCGCGTCCAAGCCATCTCATTTTTCCTGTTGGTTCTGTTGGTCAGTGCGCTATGTATCCAGCTCTTGTGGAACGGACTGCGTAAGAGCTTTGCCCGGCTGCCGCGCCTGGGATACGGCAGGGCGCTGTCGCTGGTGCTGCTGTGGGGGCTGCTGTTCGCCATCGTACTGACGATGATCTCCGGCGCGCGCGAGCTGATGACGCCGGGGGCTTGGGAGAAGAATGGGGCGATCTACCGCTTGAAGGGCGCCAAGTGAAATCGCGGCGGGAAAAGAACTTTCTGGCCATCCTGGCACTCGCGATCGTGTTGTTGGTTCTGTCCTGTCTTGGGTTCCTGCCGGGATTCGACGTGCTGGGCTTTCTGCTTACCGGGTGGGCGTTCTTCATTCAGCGCGTGTTTCCGCAAGTTCGGGTTCGTTGGGATGCGGTCATCAGCTTTGTCGTCTATGCGGTCCTGTTGATTGCCGGCTCGCATTTGTTTCTGAGCTGGTTGTATCGCCAAATGGGCGCCGGAAAGTGGCACAAGCGCTGGACGCTGAGCGGGTTCTGCCTGGTCATCCTGATGTTCGCTGCCGGGATCGCGATGATCGGCGTGGTGCATCAAACGACGTGGCTGGTTCGCTCGCCCCTGCCGATCTATCGTTACACGGGAGGCGCGTACGAAGGGGTGAGGCGCATTAAATGCGAGTCGAATCTCAGGCAAATCGGCGAGGCGATGGATCGGTATGCGACAGATCACGACGGCATGTACCCCGATGATTTTGCGGAGTTGTTTCTGAGCGATGGCCTGTCGGCGCAGATATTCGTTTGTCCTTCCGGGGATGACATCCCGGCTGCCGGCATTAATCCGCGGGAGATTGCAGAGAATTTGAAGAAGCCGGGGTGCTGTTCCTATTTGTATTTTGCCAGGGGCTTGAGAGCTCCGTTGGATCCGGCGTGCGTGCTTGCGACGGAGCCGCTGCAAAATCATGTGGGTGGAATTAACGTTCTTTACGGCGACGGACATGTCGATTGGGCCGGGCCAAAGGAGGCGGAAGAATTGCTGCGGAAGCTAGGCGTAGTCGCGGCGGCCACGCAGCCGGGATAACTTAAGGTTCAATGAAAATCGCGCGACGGGGGCATGGACGCGGTGAGCCAATCACTTAGATGGGGGGTGAACCACCGGTCGTGGCATTGGAATCAGAGTGCCGAGAGCGGCTTAAATGCTTTGCTGTTGCGGCGTTTCAAGTCACGGCGCGCGGCCCGCAAATCGCCCTTGGTCTTCTCGTCGAGATCAAACCCGAGCGCCTCGCTCAGTTCGCAGAACTGCGCCCACGAAATGATCACCTCTTGCGGCTTGCCCCGCTCGTCCACGACGATTTTCTTTCGAATTGCCGTCACGGTGAAACCATACTAGCAAACTGCCATCGGGACAATCGAAGCAACGGAATGCTGGGCGGTCTTTCCGAGGAAACCGCATTCTCGTGCGCGCGGCATTTGTCCCCTCACCCGGTACGCCGGGGGAGGGTCAGGGTGGGGGCTGTTGCTTGATCGGTTGATGAAAGACCCCTCACCCAACCTCTCCCCGGCGTACCGGGGCGAGGGGAATTCGGAGAATGCGGTTGCCCTGGAATGGTGTCAATGAAAATCCCGCGACTTGGGCATGGAGGCGGTGAGCCAATCGCTTAGGTCATCCAGGCGCTGCACGAGTATGTGAACCACCTGGCCTTGGCGCTCGACGTGGCCATCCGCTTGCAAAACTATCGAGTGCTTGGCGGCGGCGCGATAGCGCTCGTAAATGTGGGGGCGAAGAATCAGGTTGGCGACGGCGGTTTCGTCTTCGAGAGTCACAAAGACGACGCCAGAGGCGGTGCCGGGCCGCTGGCGGATCAGGACCAGTCCGGCAACGCGGACGCGGCGGCCTTGCGGGGCGCGGCAAAGCTCGATGGCGTGAATCACGCCGCGATCGCATAGGCGCTTTCGCAGCAGGGCGAGCGGGTGCTGCTTGAGAGACAATCCCGCGGTGGCGTAGTCGCCGATCACTTCCTGCTCAATCGGCATCGGGGGTAAATCCACAGTTGCTTCCACCTCCGGACATTCGTCGAATAGCGGGGCGGGCGCATCCGTCAGCGCCAGCGCTTGCCAGAGGGCTTGGCGGCGCGACAGGCCCAGACTTCCAAAAGCATCGGCGTGGGCCAGACGCTCGATGGCGTGACGCGGCAATCGCGTGGCGTGATGGAGTTGGTCGATCGAGCGGAAAGATCCGAGGCGGCAGCGGGCGGCAACGATTTTGTCGGCGTGTGCAGCGGACAGGCCCTTCACTAATCGAAACCCCAATCGCAAACTCGGTCCCTGTCTCCTTGTCTCCCTGTCTCCCCGTCTCCCTGTCTCCCCCTCCCCCCCTCTCCCCCTCTCCCGCTGCAGCGTGCAATCCCAATCGCTGCGGTTGATGTCGATGGGCCGGACCCCCACGTGATGCTGGCGTGCGTCCCGGACGATCTGTGCCGGGGCATAGAAGCCCATGGGCTGGCTGTTGAGCAGAGCACAGGCGAAGGCGGCGGGGTGGTGACACTTCAACCAGGCGCTGGCGTAGACGAGCAGTGCGAAGCTGGCGGCGTGGCTTTCGGGGAAGCCGTATTCGGCGAATCCGCGGATTTGATTGAAGCACTGCTCGGCGAACTGGGGCGTGTAGCCGCGGGCCAGCATGCCATCGACGATCTTTTGATGGAAACGGTCGATCTGGCCGTTGTGGCGCCAGGCGGCCATGGCGCGGCGCAGTTGGTCGGCTTCCTCGGCGCTGAATCCCGCGGCGACCATGACCATCTTCATCGCCTGCTCCTGAAACAGCGGCACGCCCAGGGTCTTGTGCAACACCTGGCGCAGGGCTTCGCTGGGATATTCCACTTTTTCCTGACCGCTGCGGCGGCGCAGATACGGATGCACCATGTCCCCCTGGATCGGGCCGGGCCGGACGATGGCGACTTCGATCACCAAGTCATAGAAGCTGCGCGGGCGCAGCCGCGGCAACATGGACATCTGAGCCCGGCTCTCGATCTGGAAAACGCCGACGGTGTCGGCATTGCAGATCATGTCGTAAACAGTGGGGTCGTCGGCTGGAAGGGTGTGGAGTTCAAGAAGAGACGAAGAGACGGAGAGAGGGGGAGAGGGGGAGACGGGGAGACGGGGAGACAAGGAGACATGACAAGGCGCGTTAACCAGCTTCAGCGCCTTGCTGAGACACGTAAGCATTCCCAAAGCCAACACATCCACCTTCAGAATTCCCAGGGCGTCGATGTCGTCCTTGTCCCATTGGATGACGGTGCGGTCGGGCATGGAGGCGTTTTCGATGGGGACCAACTCGCACAGGGGTCCGCGGGTCATGACCATGCCGCCGACGTGCTGGGAAAGATGGCGCGGGAAGCCCAGGATTTGCGAGGTCAATTCAACGACGAGGCGGACGGTGCGATCGGCCGGGTCCAGGCCGATTTGGCGCAGGCGATCTTCGGTGACGGTGCCGCGATCCCACCCGTCGAGTTTCTTGGCCATTTCATCGACGAGATCGAGGCCCAGGCCCAGGGCCTTGCCGACGTCGCGGACGGCGCTGCGGCCGCGGTAGGTGATCACCGTGGCGGTCATGCCGGCGCGATGTCGGCCGTATTTTTCATAGAGATATTGGATCACCTCCTCGCGGCGTTCGTGCTCGAAGTCGATGTCGATGTCGGGCGGCTCGTTGCGAGCGGCGCTGACGAAACGCTCGAAAAGCAGGTCGATCTGGTTGGGATCGATGCTGGTGACGCCCAGACAGTAGCAGACGGCGGAGTTGGCGGCGGAGCCGCGGCCCTGACACAAAATGCCGCGACGGCGTGCGAAGACCACCAGGTCGTAGACGGTCAGGAAATACGGCTCATAGCGGAGTTGGGCGATGAGGTTCAGCTCGTGGCGAATCTGCCGGCGCACCTTGTCGGGCACGCCCTGGGGGTAGCGCCGGGCGGCGCCCTGCCAGGTGAGATCTTCCAGGTGGGCAATCGGCGTTTGATTCGCGGGGACCAACTCGTCCGGATATTCGTAGCGAAGCTCGTCGAGAGAAAAGCGGCATAGCTCGGTGATCTGCAAGCCGCGGCGGATGGCCCGGGGATAGTCGGCAAACAGGCGGTGCATCTGCCGGGGAGACTTCAGATGGCGTTCGGCGTTGGGAAAGAGGCGAAATCCGGCATCGTGAATCGTGCAGCCGTGACGGATGCAGCTCAGCACGTCCTGCAGGGCGCGGCGGTCGGGATCGTGATAGTGCACGTCGTTGGTGGCCAGCAGGGGGATGCCGTGTTCCGCGGCGACGGCGGCCAAAGCATGCAATCGCGGCCGGTCACGCGGGCCGTGCAGGCAGCTCGTGGCCAACGAAAGACGCTGGCCGGCCGCGTCGCGCAGCAGAGGCAAGGCGCCGGTCCATTTTGGGTCGAGCGTGTCAGGCGGGACGACGGCCAGGAACAATCCCTGCTGGTGCTGGAGCAGATCGGCCAGTTGAAGCCGGCACTGGCCTTTTTGGGCGCGGCGGCGGCCGAGGGTCAGGAGCCGGCACAGCCGGCCATAGGCGGCGCGGTCGCCGGCCCAGGCCAGAACGTCTGGGCCATCGGTGAAGCTCAGGCGCGAGCCGACGATCAGTTTGATCCCCGCCTGCTTGGCCGCTTGCTGCATGCGCACGGCGCCGGCCAGGGTGTTGCGATCGGTGACAGCGATGGCGCGATAGCCCAACTCGGCGGCGCGGAAGACCAATTCGTCCGGGTGATACGCCTTCCGTCTAAATC
>DBZL01000063.1:0-15168 GCA_002311745.1 Phycisphaerales bacterium UBA1161
CACCTCTAAATTAAATTCGCCGAAGAGGCGCCCCAATAAATGTACTTATCCCCTTTTTCCTCCTCCCTTTTTCCTCACACGGCCCAGAACCGCAAAATCCTCCTGCACGGCGACATCGAGGTTCGGGCGTCTGAGATCGCCGGCCAGCAGGCTGCGGTATGAGGCAAACTCGCTGCTCACGGCGGACAGGAAGAACTTCTTATTGCCCGTCATCCCCGCCTCGCATTTTTGATGACGGATTCGGGAAACCCCATCGGCAGAATTCTATTGCGGCCGGGCGAGTGTCACAATGCCGGGGTGGCAGCGATGCTTTGTGCGGGGTCCGCGGGCTGCCGCCCGCGGCTATTAAGGAGACGTGGTGGGGCAGGGACGCTACGCGAGAAAGGAGAAAGTGGAAAGGAGATAGGAGAGCCGGGACAGGCGATCAGTGCGGCGTCGCGGGCCTTCACCCTCGGCACTTTCGAGGGGTCTGCGGGCTGCCGCCCGCAGCTGCTAGGGAATCTAATGGGGACGCGCGTCGCAAGCGACGCGGCTAAACAGATGCCCTCACCCACGCTGCGCGAGAGCAGCCCTCTCCCTGCGTGCAGGGCGAGGGGAAATGGGGGCGTAGTCACCGAGCGGCTGGCCGACTATAGTGTTGAGCGGATGAGCGGAGCCCTGCGATGCGCGAGCTGAAACAAATCGTTGAAGCGTTCGAATACATGTGCTTCGCCGGCGAGCGCGCGGCGCTGGCAACGGTGACGGCCGTCGAAGGGTCGTCCTATCGGAAGCCGGGGGCGCGCATGCTGATCGCGGCGGATGGGCGAACCTGGGGAACGGTCAGCGGCGGATGCCTGGAGAACGACGTGGCGCGGCGCGGGCGGATCGTGATCGACAGCGGAGCGGCGGAGGTGTGCGGCTACGAAACCAGCGAGGAGGAGGACACCTGGGTTGCCGCGGCCACGCCCGGACCAACCCTGGGCTGCGGCGGGCGAATCGAACTCGTGATCGAGCCCGTCTCGGCTAAGCATCCCGGAGCGATGACGACGCTGTGCGCCGTCGTGCGCGAGCGCCGAGCGGCGGCGATGGCGAGCATCGTGCGCGTCGACGGCTCGCCGGGTCCGTTGCGCGTGGCGCAGCATCTGAGCGTCGGCGACGACGGAGAAATCGTCGGCAACATCGACGAACCCGAACTGCGCCAGGCAATCTCCCAGCATCTGCGCGAACTAAGCGGCGGCACGGCGATGCTGCGGCTTCCGCGGACCGGCGGTTTTGCGGATGTGCTGCTGGAGCGACTTGCGCCGCCGCAGGCGATCGCCATTTTTGGAGATGGGCAGGACGTGCAGCCCCTGGCCGAGATGGCCCAATTTCTGGGCTGGCACGTGATGGTGATCGGGATGCGAGCGGCGGATGCGCTGCGTCAGCGTTTTGGCGGCGCGGTTGCGGTGGTGTCGGCGTCGGCCGATGATCCGACCGCGGGCATGACCCCCCTGCCGCAAGACACGGCGGTCGTCATCATGGCACATCACCTGCAGCACGACGCGGCGGTGCTGCGCCACCTGTTGAAAAGTCCGCCCAAGTACGTGGGGATATTGGGATCGCGGCGGCGCACGCAGCGGCTGCTGGAATTGGCCGGAGCCGGTGACGCGGCCGGGCATCCGTGGCTGTATGCCCCCGTCGGGCTGGATGTCGGGGCGCAAACGCCGGATCAGATCGCCCTGGCGATCGTCGCGGAAATCCAGGCGGTGATGGCCGCACGCGGAGGCGGGCCGCTGCGCCAGCGGTCCGGACCCATCCACGTCCCGGCGCCGCCGAGTTCCATCGGTCCATGTCCGGCATGAGGGAAAAACGCGTCGGCGCGATCGTCCTGGCCGCGGGAGCGGCCGCGCGCATGGGGCGGATCAAGCAACTGCTGAAAGTGGAAGGCCAGTCGCTGCTGCGGAGGGCGGTGAGGGCCGCGATCGAGGGTGGGTGCGGGCCGGTCATCGTCGTGACGGGGGCGCATGGACGGGAAACGGCGGCGGAAATCGCGGACCTGGCGGCGGTGACGGTGGAAAATCGCGGCTGGGCGGCGGGAATGGGATCGTCAATACGTGCGGGGCTGGCGGCCCTGGAAGACACCAAGCCGGAGATGGATGCGGCGGTGATCCTGGTGTGCGATCAGCCGCATCTGTCGGGGGCGGTGGTCAAGGCGCTGGTGGAAGCATGGTCGGCCGGCGGGCGGCCGATGGCCGCGTGCGAATACGGGGGGACGGTCGGGACTCCCTGCTGCTTTGATCGGTCGGTATTTGCGAATCTGGCTAAACTTGGGGACGCGGAGGGGGCCAAGGGACTGCTTGTGGCGGATCCGGCCGGGGTTACGCGCGTTCCCTGGCCGCAGGGCGAGGTCGATCTGGATACGCCGGAGGATTGTCAGTCGTTTTTCGACCGGCTGATGGAATAGGCATGATTGCATCTTTTTGCATCCGCTTGTCGCTTGAAGGCAAAAAAGGTAATGTATGATGCATACCCGCGGGATCCCCGGCAGAGTTCCCCCCCTCTCTGCCCCCCGCGGGTTTTTTATTTCATTAAGCGTTGGGCCAGGGCGTCGGCGGTGATGCCGCGGATGAATACATCTTTTCGCGGGCCGGTCTGGCCGCGGAGAATTTGGATGTTGCGCGCGGGAAGGCCCAGCGCTTCTGCGAGAAGGGTGACAACGGCTTTGTTGGCGGCGCCGCCTTCGGGCGGCTTGGTGACGGTGATCTTCAAGCCGTCACCGTACGGGCCGACGATGCGATCGCGCGAAGAGCCGGGGACGACCTTGACGTGCAGGACGACGCCAGCGTCGCGTTGAATAAGTTGAAGAGGCATGACTTTAGGTAACTGCACGCTGCTACGAGATTAGCATTTTAGCCGGGACCGCTCTCACAAACAGCCATGAAGTTCGGCACCAGCGTCCGCGTATCTGGCGGCGGGTTATCGATCCGCGCGAGTGCGGATCACGCGTTGGACCACCTCGAAAGAAATGTCGCAATTTGGGAATAGAAATCTGGACACGACATGGGCGACTAGAGTACAGTCGTAGCCTGGGTTAGACGGATTTCCTATGACGACATAAGAATAAGGAGGAACGGCCATGTTCTGGCTAAGGAGCAGGGTTGTTGTCGCGGCGTTGGCTATTGGGGGCGTACTTTTCACAACTCGGGAGGGAAGGGCAGCAGACACAATAATCTACAACGACGGGTTCACAGTGGTGGGCAAATTGGATGCTGGCGATCCCGGCGTGCCGCAAGATCCTGTCCCCACATCTTGCGACGGCGTCTTTAAGGGTAACTTCCGACTCTTGGAGACTTATGAGAAGTATCCAGACCTGAGCGGGAGCACTGAGACGTTGGTCAACACGGTGGCAAACACCTACATCCGACCGACGTACCTAATAACAGACACGTCAGGCGGTGATTGGGGGACGTCGGTGGTGGGGACGTTCTCCTATCGGACCGCGGCAGGTCCGCAATTGATTCCGAAGGTTGCGACCGCGAATGTGACGACGGGTGGGGCGGATCGCTTACGGTTCGATGTGGATGGGAGCTTTGGTACCACTGCCACGAGCCATTCCACTTGCACTTACCCGAAGCCGTCGATTGGCTCGACAGTCATCACACTGACCACTCGATTCCAGACCCAGGAAGACATCACCCTGGATTCAAGTTTGAGGGGCAAGGATGCCTTTCGGCTGATGGGTTTGAGCAGCAGTTTCCTAAACGGTCTCCAGTACGACGCGAACGCCATCCGCTGGAAAGACCCCGGCGGCACGGAACACTTTATGCCGTTATCCGACGCAATGCCTCGGGACGCGCAGCTATTTTCGTCGCCGATCGAGATCGCCACTGGAGGATATTTCGAGTTAGTGAAGGGAACGGGATCGAGTTGGAACCCAACGAGTTCTTCCGTTCGCGTGGACGTGGTAAGTCTGAGCGGCATTACCGGTCGCATTGGAATCCAGGGCTGGCTTGCGAAATCAACAGATCCGAACGACGACAGTTTGACCCTGTGGCCGGAATGGATCGACGCTCCGGCCACGATTCCATCGGGCACAACCTATGAAGCGACGTTCACGGTGACGGCCACGCCGCCGGAAGCCATCCCTGAGCCGGCAACATTGGCGGGGACACTACTTCTGCTGGTGTGCAGCGCGCCTGGCGTAATGCGAAGGTGTCGTTCGGGTTCATCCAGAGCGACGACACGGAAGAGCTAATCACAAGCTTGCCGTTGACCGCTGTTCCAGATGTGGGCCGGCTTGGTGACGGTGACCTTCAAGCCGTCACCATACGGGTCGACGATGCGCCGTGTTGCTCAGTCGATGCAATGGCGCGGTGGGTCATTGGTCAAGCGATCTTCCGCGGCTACTTGCCCTCGACCAGTTCATAAAGCCCAACGCCGTCGCGCCTGAGAAAGCCCTTGTCGACCAACTCTTCCCAGATTTCCCGGCCGAACCCCGCCGGAGGCTGAATGGAAACGACCTGAACTTTGCCGGTCCCGCTGAGCGGACTGTGACCGAGCTTCGAATCATCATCCAGCCGCATCAGCTTCAACCGCTTCTTGAAGGCCTTGAGGGCTTTGCGAAGTTCATCGTCAGTGCTGGGCATGAATGGCTCCTTTAGCGACAAGTTGTACTGCCGCAGCGACGAGAATGCACTTGGCGGATGGGCCGGGGCAGCCCATGAGAGCGAATCGGGGCATTTTCCTTTGTGGCCAAGTGCATATTTCCGATATAGAATTGTGGTTAGTTTCTTTGACAATTTAACCACCGGGGGCGACTGGTTTCGACCGGATAGCTGCGGTGGCGGTGGCATGCCCAGGACGCTCACTTGGCCTGGCTAATCATGTGAGCAA
Source organism: Phycisphaerales bacterium UBA1161 (assembly GCA_002311745.1). Lineage (GTDB taxonomy): Bacteria > Planctomycetota > Phycisphaerae > Tepidisphaerales > Tepidisphaeraceae > UBA1161. The sequence continues at coordinate 4,852 of DBZL01000063.1, forward strand.
AACCTTAACTGCCAACAGCGATGTTGCAGGCCGGATCGGCTTTGCTGCTCCGGTTCGTATGGCTGCCTAATTAAAGGCAACCTCAGCCCTGCGAGAAGTCCGCGGCTCGCAGGCTGCCATTAGCGGGCTGGCTTTTTGATTCGGTCGTTGGTCAAGAGGCGAGATTCAGACGACTGGAGTCCGACAAAGGATGTCGACGTTCGTTGCCGGAATCGAGATCAAAGCATCGACTAAGCATGTAGAGGCCGTTTCCGGAGTCATCTCGGGACGGGGGTTCGATTCCCCCCGCCTCCATTTTGGCCGCAGGCCAAAATAGAGCAGTGGAGCAGTAGAACAGTGGAACAGTAGAGCAAAGAAAAATCCAAGACAACAGACGACTCCACTGCGGTCTACTGATCTACTGCTCTACTCTCTAATTCATCCGCAAAGAGCCCCTGACCCTCTCCCCGGATTACTGGGGCGAGGGGATTGCTTAATTCGATACGCCCAGGCGGCCGGTGCTCAGGTAGGCTTCGATGCCGCGGGTGAGATTGAACTGCGGGTCGTAGGAGAGGCAGCGGCGGGATTCGGTCAGGTCGGCTTCGGTCCAGTCCTGGGTGAAGGTGTAGGGGTTGGTGAAATAATCCGGCTGCAAATCGGTCTTGAGGGCGCGGTTCAGCTCGGCTACGACCTGGTTGAAGGTGTAGGAAGCGCCGCTGCCGACGTTGAAGATTCCGCTGCGAGTGCTGTTGAGCGCTTTGAGGTTGGCCTGGACGACGTCGTCGATGTAGACGAAATCGCGGCGCTGCTGGCCGGCGGTGAAGATGCGCGGGCGCTTGCCCGAGCGGATCTGCTTGGCCAGTTGGTGAATCATGCTGGCGAATTTTCCCTTGTGGTCCTCGCCAGGGCCGTAGACGTTGAAATATCGCAAGCCAACGATGGGATTCTTCAGCTTCTGGCGGTAGTGGTCGGCCAAGCGCTCCATGGCGAGCTTGGAATAAGCGTAGGCGTTCATGGGCCAAGGGGCGGTCGATTCCTTCATGGGGGCGGGGACTTGGCCGTAGACGCTGGCGCTGCCTGCGAAGACGACGATGCTGTTCCAGTCGCGGGCCAGGTCCAGAACGTTGCGGAAGCCTTCGAGGTTGTTGAACATCATGCGCTGCTGATCGGTGATGGTGGTATCGGTGATGGAGGCTTGATGAAAGATGGCGGCGCAGGGTTCGAGGCGTCGCAAGGGGGCAAGGTCGGCGGACAAGTCGAGGGTCAGGACGTCGCCGTGGAAATCAACGAGGTTGGTCCAATGGGCGGAGGAAAAATCATCGACGACGATGATTTCGTGTTGTGCGGCAAGGAGGCGGGCCAGGTTTGAGCCGATGAACCCCGCCCCGCCGGTGACCAAGATTCTCACGTTCGACCTCCGGTCAAAATCGCACCATGGCCGCGACAAAGCGGCCATTTTGTCGCCTCGCGGCAATGATCCACGGCCGCCACAGAATTAGCAATGCCAGGCGCCATCGGTTCATAAGACCTTCGCCATGAGGCAATTAATCGACGCCGCCGGAGGGATCGCTCGAGCAATGCGGCCCGCCGGAATGCGGCGGCACATCGCTTGCCCAACTGAATCTTGCCTCTGTTTTGGCATAGGCCTATTGCGAACGGAGGCGTGAAAATTTAGCCCATTCTTCCCCCGATGTGAAGGGTGCTTCGCCTCCAACAATCCGAAGCATCTTTCGTCAGCCCCATTCGAAGCCGACCTTGCCCGGGTCGGCTTTTTTAATGCGCGGATGGGAAGACCAATTCGTCGCCGTCGCGAAGGACGAAGTTTTGCTTCTCGTCCATGAGTTTTCCATCGGAGTTAAGTTGGATGAGCTGGCGGGTCTTGCCCTCAGGTGAACGGCGTATGAGGACGAGAGTCAGCGGGCCGCGGTGCGAGGGATGGAATTGGCCGGCCAGGACGGTGGATACCGTGTCGCCGGGATGAAGGGCGTGGCGGCCGGGCTGGGGGACGTCGCCGCTGAGAAGGTAATGACCGCCGATGGCGTCCGGTGGATTCTGATCCGATGACTGAGTTGACTGGCAGGCGCACAGCAGTCCCGCCACAAGCAGGCAGGCAATGCATCGCATCCACATGGAGATCCTCGCGAGGCGAATGTCGGGCCTCGATTATACCTAGAAGCCGTTGGCCTGCACGGCTTGGCGGAAGTCGGCCAGGGCGGCCGGCCAGGGGCGCATGGTGTGGCCGGTCTGGCGGGTGAACGGCTCGATGTCAAGAACGCTGTAAGCCGGACGGATCGCAGAATTGGGCCGCATTTGTTTCCACTGCTGGGAACCGAGCGGCGCAAGCTCGGCCTTAATGCCAAATTCCGCCAGCGTTGCCTTGGCGAAGTCGAACCAGGTAGTCTGGCCGGCGTTGGTGACGTGCCAAATGCCGCGGGCGCCGCTGTCCAGAATCGCCAAAATGGCCTGGGCCAAATCCGGGGCATAGGTGGGTGAGCCGGTTTGATCGTTCACGACGTACAGAGGCTTGCCGGCCTGGGCCGCCTGGACGATCGTGCGCGGGAAATTGGTCCCGTACCGGCCGTAAAGCCAGGCGGTGCGCACGATCAGCCAGTGCTGCGGCGCATTTTTCTTGAGCTCGGTTTCGCCCAGCAATTTGGACCGGCCGTAGGCGCTGAGGGGATTCACCGGATCGTCCGCGCGATAGGGTCGGCGCAGGGAGCCGTCGAAGACGAAATCGGTGCTGATGTGCAAGAGGACGGCGCCGTTGGAACGGCACAGGACGGCGATAGTGCCCACGGCACGACCGTTGATGTCATCGGCCTTCTGCGATTCCCGTTCGCACAGGTCCACGTTGGTATGAGCGGCGCAATTCAACACCAGCGTGGGCCGGGAGCGATCGAACACGGCGGACAAGGCCGCCTGATCGCAAATATCCAATTGGGCGAGCGTGGGGCAGTTGGGCTGATGGCCCCGGCGGGAAAGTGCGTCGACCACGGCATGGCCGAGCATGCCTTCGCTGCCTAGCAGCAGAATCGATCGATACAGATCGTTAGCGGCCGGCATATTGCATTTCGTAATACTTGAGATACTCGCCGCTCTTGACGGCCCGCCACCACGGCTCGTTCTTGCGATACCAGTCGATGGTGGCGCGGATGGCCTGGTCAAAGGGGTGGCGCGGGGACCAGCCGAGCTGTTGCTGGATTTTGGAGGCGTCGATGGCGTAGCGGCGGTCGTGGCCGGGCCGGTCCTTCACATATTGCACGCTCTGGTCCCAGTCCTTGCCCATCTCCCGCAGGACGGTTTCGGTGATCCGGCGGTTGGGAATCTCGTTGTTTCCGCCGATGTTGTACAGCTCGCCGGGGGCGGCCTTGGTCAGCACCGTCCACAGGGCGTCGCAATGGTCCTCGACGTACAGCCAATCGCGGACGTTCATGCCGTCGCCGTAGAGCGGAACCTTTTTGCCCTCGATCAAGTTGGTCACGAACAGGGAGATCAGTTTTTCCGGGAACTGGTACGGCCCGTAATTGTTGCTGCAGCGCGTGATCAGCACGGGCATTTGAAACGTGTGGAAATAGGCGCGCACCAGGCAGTCGGCGGCGGCCTTGCTAGCGCTGTAGGGGCTGTTGGGCTGCAGCGGCGTTTGCTCGGTGAACTTGATGTCGGGTTTGTCCTCGGGCAGGGAGCCGTAGACCTCATCGGTGCTGACCTGAAGGAATCTTTGCACGCCCTTGGCGCGAGCGATGTCCAGCAGGACCTGGGTGCCCATGACGTTGGTGTGCACGAACGGCGCCGAGGAAAGTATGGAGCGATCCACGTGGCTCTCGGCGGCGAAGTGGACGACGTGCGTGACGTGGTGGCGGTCCCAGGCGTCGGCAACGGCATCGGCATCGCAGATGTCGCCGCGGATGAAAACGACCTGGGGGCCGAGCAGGTCCTGGAGGTTGGCCAGATTGCCGGCGTAGGTGAGCTTGTCGAAGGCGACGATTTTGACGTCCTGGCCGCCGCGGACGAGGAAGCGGACGAAATTGGAGCCGATGAATCCAGCAGCGCCTGTGACGAGGAGTGTAATCATGAGAAGGTATGTTTCGAGTTGATCCTTCAGGCCGCGTTGACCGGGGTCAGACGATAAATGCGGGCCAACTTGGACGCGGCGGCAACGTCGCCGCGGCGCAACGCGCTGCGGACGTCATCGAGTCTTCGGGCATCAGCGACCGAAAGATACGGCGCCCACGCGTCGCTGGACTCGATCAATTCCACGTCAACCTCAGCAAGGTACTGGCCTTCATGGACCAACTTTTGTCGTTGCGTCGGCATTAACGTCTCCGCAGAAAGTCAACATCCCACCTGCGCGGGTCGGGACGATACGCTGTCACGAGGACGGCCGGCTCGGATGCGCCTGCCGGAATACCCCATACCGCATGGATCGCTGCGCCCGAGGCATCTTTTTGCAGCACCAATACGCACGGCCCCTTCGGATAATCAGGATAATCCTCCACCACAAGAGCCCCTTCCAGGCCATGAAGCACTTGGGCGACAAACAGTCCGTCGGCCGCCAGTTCATTATATCCGTGCTCCGATATCCGAATCTTACCTTTGGCGGCTAGAATTTGGACTCGCTGCAAGGTCGTATTCATGCGGGGTCGTTCTCATTTTGATTCTTTATTGGCGCCGTTTTGGGCGACGGTGTTGCAGGCCTTGAGATAAAAGTCGATGTTTTCACCGGCGTCGGACCAGAAGCCGTCGATTTTGTCGTAGGTCATCTCGCCCCGCTCGATGTAGGCGTTGTTCACATCGGTGATCTCCAACTCGTTCCGGGCCGAGGGCTTCAGGGTGCGAACGATGTCGAAGACCTGGTTGTCGTAAAAATAGATGCCGATGACGGCCCAATTGCTCTTGGGCTCTTTGGGCTTTTCGACGATGCGTACGACTTTCTGGCCGTCCATTTCGGCCACGCCGTAGGCGCGAGGATTTTCCACCTGAGCCAGGAGGATTTTGGCGCCCTGACCCTGATGGCGGAATTTTCGGCACGCTTCCTTGATGGTGTATTCCAGGATGTTGTCGCCGAGGATCAGGCAGATGCTGTCGCCGGCGACAAAGTGCTCGGCCAGGCCCAGGGCCTGGGCGATGCCGCCGGCGCCTTCCTGGTAGGTGTAGTTGAGATTCTTGAGGCCAAAATCGCGGCCGTTGCCCAGCAGGCGGATGAAATCGCCGCTGTTGTTGCCGCCGGTGACCAGCAATACCTCCTCGATGCCGGCCTTGGCCATGCACTCCAAGGGGTAGTAGATCATCGGCTTGTTGTAAACCGGCAGCAGGTGCTTGTTGGTGACCTTGGTCAGGGGCAACATTCGCGACCCCGTCCCGCCGGCAAGAATGACGCCTTTCATGGATACCTCAACAACAGAAGTTGCTAGTTGCTGGTTGCTAGTTGCTAGTTGAAGAGCGAGGCTTTGTCTAGCAACTTGCAACTCGCTTTAACCGACCACGGCGAGGCTGCGGACGGATTTGGGCAGCTCGAAGGAGATGCTCTCTTCCAAAAGCGTGCGGGTTTCGACGACGCCGCCGAAATCGCGCTTCAGGCGGTCGACCAGATCGCTGACCAAATGCTCAGGCGCCGATGCCCCGGCGGTGACGAGCACGGCCTGTTTGTTGTCGAACCAATCAGTCTGCAGCTCGCTTTCATCGTCGATGAGGTAAGCCGGCTTGCCGGCTTCCAGGGAGCGCTCGACCAACCGCTGGCTGTTGGAGCTGTTTTTGCTTCCGATCACCAGGACCAAGTCCACCTGGGGGCTGAGGAGGGTAACGGCGTTTTGGCGATTGGTGGTGGCGTAACAGATGTCATCCTTGGCCGGATAGCGAATGTTGGGGAAGCGGGCCTTCAGAGCATCGATGACGCGTTGGGCATCGGAGACGCTGAGGGTCGTCTGGGTGACGTAGGCCAGGCGGTTGGGGTTGGGCACGTTGAGGCGCTGCACCTCCTCGGGCGTTTCGATGACGATGATGGAGTCGGGCGCTTCGCCGACGGTGCCGATAGCCTCATCATGCTGGCGATGGCCGATGAAGAGGATGGTGTAGCCGTCACGGACGTAGCGCAGGACTTCCATGTGGACCTTGGTGACCAGGGGGCAGGTGGCGTCGACCTCGACGAGGCGGCGTAATTTGGCCTGTCGGCGGAGCTCGGGGGAGATGCCGTGGGCGCTGTAGACGACTAGTCCGCCCTCGGGGACTTCGCGGATGTCGTCGACGAAGGTGACGCCGCGGACGCGAAAGCCGTCGACCACGTGGCGGTTGTGCACGATCTCGTGGTAGACGTAGACCGGGGGGCCCTTGAGGGCCAGGACCTGATTGACGGTCTCGATGGCCATGTTGACCCCGGCACAAAACCCGCGCGGATTGGCAAGGATGATTTTGAGCATGCTTCGGCCGCCAATCCTATCGGACAGAAAGGGGACAGTCCAACCCCTCCCCCCGCTTGATCTTTGGCCCCGGCGTCTTATTCTTCCGGCGGTTGATCAGGAGCGATACGTGGCGCAGATTCGGCCATTGGCAGGGGTGCGGTATTCCCGAAGCAAGGGGTTTGATTTCTCGGACCTGATCGCCCCGCCGTATGACGTGCTGGACGATGCGACCAAGGCGGCGTTGCAGTCCAAGCATCCGAACAACATCGTGACGGTGGATTTGCCGCACCTGCCGGCCAAGAGCGTGGGCCCGGATGAGGCCTACGGACGGGCGGCGGTGACGCTGCACGCGTGGATGTCGGCGGGGATCCTGCAGCGCGATGCCAAGCCGGCGATCTATCCGTATGCGCAGACGTACGCCTACGGGGGTCGGAACTTTCATCGGCGGGGGATGATCGTGCTGGTCAAGCTGAGCCCGCTGGGCGAAGGGCACGTGCTGCCGCACGAGAAGACCTACAGCGAAGCGGTGCAGGACCGGCTGAAGCTGACGCGGACGACGCGGATGCAGCTCTCGCCGATCTTCGGATTGTTTCCCGATCCGCGGGGGCAGGTGACGGCAACGGTCTACAAGAACCTAAGCCGGCCGGAGGTGTCGGCGGTGCTGGACGGGGTGCACAACGATTTGTGGTGCGTCACCAACAGCGACACGGTCAACGCGGTGATGGATTCTTTGTCGGCGCGGGCGATCTACATCGCCGATGGACATCATCGCTACACGATGGCCCTGCAATATCAAAAGGAAATGACGGAGAAAAATGGCGGGATGCTGCCGCCGAATCATCCGGCCAATTTCTGCATGTTCGTGCTGGTGGCGCTGCAGGATGATGGACTGCTGATTTTGCCGACGCATCGGCTGGTGGGCGGGCTGGAAGGGTTCGACGCGGCAGCGCTGAAGTCGGCGATCGCCGCGGTCGCGGACGTGACGGAGGTGGACTGCCGCGAAGAGAAGCTGGGGGATTACATCGAGCACGTGCTGCCGCGGCAGCCGGCGGCCACGCTGGGGCTGTTCGACGGGCGAACGCGAAAGACGCATCAAATCACCTTCAGAAATGTGGACGTGCTGGCGGAGCTGGAGCCGAAACATTCGGCGGCGTGGCGGCGGCTGGACGTCGCGATTTTGCAGCGGTATTTGCTGGATGAGGTGATCAAGGCGAAATTCGGCGGCGCCAAAGAGCCGGCTCTGGAGCACACCGCCGACAGCGCGGCGGTGGCCGCCATGACCGATGGCAAAAAATACCAGATCGCCCTGCTGCTCAAGAGCACGCCCCTGCATGCGCTGGAGGATTTGGGAAAGACCCAGGAGCTCATGCCGCCGAAAAGCACCTATTTCTTTCCGAAACTGGCGACGGGAATGGTCCTGAATCCGATGGAATAGCGAGGGGGCGGACTTGTCTGAACGTTATTTCCAGCACACGTTGGCCAGCGGCTTGACGCTGCTGGCCGAAGAGATGCCGGGGGTGCAGTCGGCGGCGATGGTGCTGATGCTGGCGGCGGGATCGGCCAGCGATCCTGCGCAGGCGCTGGGGAGCGCGAGCGTTTTGTCGGACCTGGTGCTGCGGGGAGCGGGGGCTCGCGATTCACGGCAGTTGAGCGACTACCTGGACTCGCTTGGCCTGCATCGCTCCAGCAGCGTGGGGGTGCATCATGCGCGATTCGCCTGCGAGGGGCTGGCGCCCAAGGTGGTGGAGGCGCTGGCGGCGTACGCGGACATCGTGCGGCGGCCGCATCTGCCGCCAAGCGGGTTCCAGGCGGCGCGCGATCTGGCGCTTCAGTCGCTGGAGGGATTGGAAGATGATCCGCGGCAAAAGTTGGTGGTGAAGCTGCGCGAGTGTTTTTTCCCCTCGCCGCTGGGGCGAAATCCGATGGGCAAACCGGCGCATCTGAGGAAGCTGACGCTGGAGGTGTGCAAGGCGGATTGGCAGCGGCGGTATCAGGCCAAGGAGGCGATCCTGGCCGTCGCGGGAAACATCGACTTCGCGCAGGTGAAATCGGAGGTCCAGAAGCACTTTGGCCAGATGGCAGCGACCGGTGCGCCGGTCCTGGCGCCCCGGCGGCCGCGGAAAAAATACCATCACGAAATCCAACGCAGCGAACAGACGCACATCGGGATCGCGTATCCGTCCATCGAGGAAACGGACCAGGATTACTACGTGGTGCGATTGGCGATGGAGATTTTGGGGGGCGGGATGAGCGGGCGGTTGTTTACCGAGGTGCGGGAAAAGCGCGGGCTGTGCTACGCGGTATGGGCGGGGTACACGGGAATCAAGGGTTACGGCGCGGTTCTGGGTTACGCGGGGACGAGCAACGACCGGGCCCAGGCGACGCTGGATTGCATGGCGGAGCAGATTCATCGCCTGGCGGAGGGGGTGAGCGCCGATGAACTGCAGCGGGCCAAGATCGTGCTGAAAGCCAACACCATCATGGACGGGGAATCGACGGCGGCGCGGGCCGGGGCGATCGCCTACGATTTTTTCATGCGCGGGCGCATGCGAACGCTGGACGAGATCACGGCGCAGATCGACGCGGTGGACCTGGAGCGGATCAACGATTTTCTGCGGCGGCACCGGCCGGGTCCGTTCACCATCGTGACCGTGGGGCCCAAGGAATTGAGACGCCCGGGAGAATAGGATCGCGCATGGGCATGACGTTTCATCATCGGAAGCTGGACAACGCTCTGGACGTGATCGCCGAGGCCGATGGTGATGCGCACTCGTTCGCGGCGGGCCTGTACGTGGCCACGGGAAGCCGGGATGAATCCCCGGACATCAACGGCGTGTCGCACTTTCTGGAGCACATGATGTTCAAAGGCTCCAGCCAGTACACCTGGGAAGACGTCAACCGCATCTTCGACGAGATGGGGGCGCGGTACAACGCGTTCACGACGCAGGAGAGCACGGCGTATTACGCCAACGTCCTGCCGGAATTCACGGCCCGCGCGGTCGAGCACCTGGCGCATCTGCTGCGGCCGGCCATCCGGCCGGAGGACTTCCAGACGGAAAAGAAAGTCATCCTGGAAGAGATCGCCATGCACATGGACGATCCGGGGTATCGCATTTACGAAGCGCTGATGCAGGAGCATTTCACTTCGCATCCGCTGAGCCACAGCGTGCTGGGGTCGCCCCAGTCGATCCAGAATCTGAGCCGGGATCAGATGGCGGAATATTTTTCCAAGCAGTACGGGGCGGGCAATACGGTGCTGGCGGTGACGGGGAAGCTGGATTTCGAGCAGATCGTGTCGTTGGCGGAGCAATACTGCGGCTCCTGGGCGTCGGGGACGGCGGTGCGCGATCGGGCCGAGCCGCGGTATCGTCCGCATCGCAAAGCCCTGCACGACGGGAAGCTCAATCGGCAATACACCATGGCGATGGTGCCCGGGCCCAGCGCGCAGGACCCGCGGCGGTTTGCGGCGCGGGTGCTAGGGGACGTGATCGGCGACGCCGAGGGCAGCCGGCTGTACTGGGCGCTGGTGGATAACGCGATCGCCGAGGAGGCGGACTTCGGGTTCTATCCGCACGACGGCTGCGGGAGTTTTTACATCTCGCTGACCACCGACCCGCAGCGGACCGAGCAGGCGCTGCAGATCACGCACAAGGAACTGGCGCGAGTGCGAGGCGATTTGACGGAGGAGGAAGTCCAGCGGGCGAAGAACAAGATCGCCAGCGCCCTGGTGCTGGAGGGGGAAGTGCCGCTGGGGCGCATGCGGGCGATTGCGGGGCAGTGGGTGTACAACAAGGAGTACCGCTCGCTGGAAATGGACATGGCGACGCTGCTGTCGATCACCGCGGATTCGCTGCGCCAGCTCATGGGACAGTTTCCGTTCGAACCCATGACGATCGTGACGCTGGGACCCTAGGGAAATGACGAAATTCGAATGACGAATGAC
>DBZL01000063.1:15227-49387 GCA_002311745.1 Phycisphaerales bacterium UBA1161
CGAAATTCGAATGACGAATGACAAATCAATGAACGAATGGACGAATGACGAAAAAGCCACGATCATTCGGACATTGGGTCATTGATTCGTCATTCGTCATTTGTCATTCGTCATTCCACGCCTAGTGGCGTTTGCCATTGCCGGCGTGACACGACCAAATGATCCCGTGCTTGTCGTTGTAGAACTGGTGATACTCCTCGGCGGGATAGAAGGGGCCGGCGGGGACGATCCGCGTGACGATGGGGCCGACGTACTGGCCTGAATCGTTGCGGCGATTCTTCTCGGCTTCGGCAAGGGCTTTCTGCTGCGGCGAATGGTAGAAGATGACGCTGTTGTATTGGGTGCCGGCGTCCGGGCCTTGGCGGTTCATGGTCGTGGGGTCGTGGTTTTCAAAGAAGATGTCCAGGAGAGTCTGGTAGCTGAGCTTCTGCGGATCGAAGACGATCTCGATGGACTCGGCATGCCCGGTGCGGTCGGTGCAGACGTCCTCGTAGGTGGGATTGGGCATGGTGCCGCCGCAGTAGCCGACGCGCGTGCTGAGGACGCCGGGGATTTTTTCAAAGGTGGATTGGACGCCCCAAAAACACCCGGCGGCGAAGGTGGCGGTTTCGGTCTGCATGGGCATCTCCCGAGTGGCGGGCTGGGTTGCCGGCGAAGGCTGTGTCTGCGGGCCGACCGCCATGAGCCAGATCACTTCACTGATGGCTAAAATGCCCAGCAGGGCGAGCACGCGCATATCAAACAGACTCTAGGCAAGGTATTGCCAAAATTCCTGGCCGGCGCCCCGTTCACGCGGCGGCGTGTTCGGCGACGCGGCCTTGCGCGTCGATCTGGTCGAACTTCACCGCCACGCGCTTGCTGACGCCCTGCTCCTGCATGGTCACGCCGTACAGCACATCCGCGATCTGCATGGTGCACTTGGAGTGCGTGATGACGATGAACTGGCTCTGCTCGAGGAATTCCTGAACGATCAGGTTGAAGCGTTGGTTGTTGGCCTCGTCCAGGGCGGCATCAACTTCGTCCAGGATGCAGAAGGGGCTGGGCTTGGACTTGAAGATGCTCATCAAGAGGGCGACGCAGGTCATGGCCTTTTCGCCGCCGGAGAGCTGGCTGATGGTGACCGGCTGCTTGCCGGGGGGCTTGGCGATGATCTCGATGCCGGCGTCGAGAACGTCCAGCCGGATCTTTTGCAGGGGAATGGGCTGGCCGTCGGCGTCGAGCTGCGGCTGGGCGTTTGCGGGCGGGTCGAGCTCGGTTTCCAGGTAGATGTCCGCCTTTCCGCCGCCAAAGAGCTTGCGGAACATGCCCTGAAAATGCTCGCGGACGGCGTTGAACGTCTGCTCGAAGCGCGTGCTGCTCTGGGCGTTGATTTCATCGATCAGTTGCTCGAGTTGCGATTTGGAGGAGGTGAGGTCGGCCACCTGGGCGGCCAGGAACTGCTGGCGCTTCTCCAATTCATCCTGCTCGCCGATGGACTCGACGTTGACGTTGCCCAGGCGATGGATTTTGTCGCGCAGGTCCTTGATCTCGGCGGCGACGCCCTCCCAATCGAGGGAGGCCGGCTCGTAAGGAGCGGCGGCCGTGAGCTGGGCGTAACGGGCGGCAAGGTCCAGTTGCAGCTCTTCGGTAGTGCGCTGCACGAGGGTTTCCTGCCGGACGCGGATTTCGCCGAGTTTCAAATCCAGCTCGTGCAGCTCGCGATCGATCTGGTCGCGCTGGGAGCGGGCGGTTTCCACGCGGGCGGAATCCTGCGAGACCTCCTGGCCAAGCTGGGTGATCTGCTCGGCCAGTTCGGCGGCGCGTTTTTCGCTGTCGGCGGCGTCGCGGACGAGAGCCGCCTCGGTGGCGGCGGCGGATTGCGACTGATGTTGCACGTCCTGTCGGCGCTGGGCCAGGGTGGAGATGGACCGCTCCAGACGCTGGATTTGCTGATGCAGCTCGGCCCCGGCGGCGGTGTGCCGCTGCACGGACTGCTCGGCGCTCAACTGCTTTTCCTGCACTTGGCCAAGGTTCACGCGCAGGGCGGTCAACTCTTCGCCCAGGGCGCTAAGCTGCTGGGTGAGCTCGCTCTGGCGGCGGGAGAGATCATCCACTTCGGCGGCGGCTTGCTGCTGGCCCGTTTCCAGCGCCCCTTTGCGCTGCAAAAGATCGCTCTCTTCGGCGGCCAGGCGCTGGGTCTGTCCGGAGAGAAGCTCCAATTCGCGGCGGAGGATGGACAGCTCGCGGCCCAGGGCGTTTTGGCGGTCGGTGTTCTGGGCCACGGCGCCGCTCAGCTCCACCTTGAGCGTGTTGGATTGATAGATTTCGTTGCGCAGGGTGCTGATGTCCTGATCGAGACAGCGGACCTGGGCATGGCCCTCGGCAAGCTGGCGGCCGAGCTGCTCGATGCGGGCGTTGGCCTGCTCGATCTGCCGGGAAAGCGCTTCCAATTCAGATCGGCGTGAGAGCAGGCCCATGGCGGCGGTCAGGGGGCCGGCGCGGAAAATGCCGTCGGCCAGGACTTCGGCGGCGCGGGTGACGTATTGGCAGCCGCGCGGGCCTTGGGCCAGCAGACGCCGAGCGGTGGGAAGATCCTCCACCACGAAGGTGCGGCCCAGGAGATGGCGTGCGATCGGCTCATCGGCCGGGGCAAACCGCACCAGGTCGATCGCCGGGCGGGCGGCGGGATCGACCCCCTGGCACGGCTCTTCGGGCGGGAGGCCGTCGGCGCACAGGAGATTCACGCGGCCTTCCAATGGTTCCAAGCGGTCTGCGGTGGCCAGGGCGGCGGCGCTGTCATCGGTGATGAGCCATTGATCGCGGCCGTCGAGGGCGGCTTCGATCACGCGGGCGTTTTCGACGTCGACGGCAAGCAGGTCCGCGACCAGGCCGCGGATGAAGGGAAATGCGGTGTCGCGCTGGCGGAGCATGGACTTGACGCCTTCGCTGACGCCCTCGCGTTTGGCTTCCAGGTCCTGCAGCAGGGCCTGGCGCGAGAGCAGGCCGCTGCGCTGCTCCTTGGCCGCGCCCAGGGATTCGCCGACTTGGGCGATCTGCTTGCCTAGAGCGGCGGCGTCGTTGCGCTTGGCTTGAAGCCGGCATTGCTGGTCGGTGATTTGTGCGGCGGCGGCATCCAGGCGCAAGGCCAAGTCGGCGGCGGTGGATTGCAGCGCTTGCAGTTCCTGATCGACCTGCTGGCGCCGCTGCTCGAGGCGCGATTGTTGCATGGCGACGTTCTTGCGCTCGATCTCGATGGCGCCCAGGCGGCTGGACGTGTCGGCCAGCCGGCGAAGCAGATCCAGGATGGCGGTTTTGCGCTGCTCGATCTGGGCGGCGGTGGCGTTGAGCTGAAGCTGGCCGTCGCTAAACGCCTGCTGCCGCTGCTCGATGAGCTGGCCCTGCTGCTGGAGCTGGCGGGTCAGGTCGGCCAGGGCTTGGTTTTCCGCTTCCAACGCCTGGGCGAGGTCCGCGAGCTTGGCGGAAATCTGCGCTTTGTCCTGCTCGAAGCCGGTTTGCTGCTCGTCGATTTGGGCAAGCTGCTGGGAGCAGTATTGCTGCTGCTGGCGCGCGGACTGGATGGCAGCGCGGGCCTCGACGAGCTGGTATTCCATGCGCTGCTTGGCCTGCGCGACGGACTCCAGGGATTCCTTTTTGTTCACCCAGGCGTTTTGCGCGGAGGCCAGATCGCCGTTGACGTCGTCCAGGCGGAACTGCGCGTCTTCGCGTTGGGATTGAAGTTGGTTGAGCGCCGTGGCCTGGTCGTGGTACTCGTGCAGGCTGGACTGGAGGCGCAGCTCGGTGAGTCGCGTGGAGTGTTCCTGAAAGACGCGGGCGCGACCGGCCTGGATGCGGACACTGCGCAGGCGTCGCTCGGTTTCATCGACGATGTCATTGACGCGCAGCAGGTTCTGGTCGACTTTTTCGAGTTTGCGCTCGGCCTCCTTTTTTCGGGCCTTGAAGCGGGAGATGCCGGCGGCCTCTTCGATGATGACGCGTCGCTGCTCGGGGTTGGCTTCGAGCAGAGCGGCGACGCGGCCCTGCTCGATGACGCTGTAGGCATCGACGCCGATGCCGGTGTCCAGGAAAAGTTCGCGCACGTCCTTGAGTCGAGCGGGGGCGTTGTTGAGCTGGTATTCGCTGGTGCCGTCGCGGAAGAGGCGGCGGCCGACGGCGAGTTCGTCGGCGGGCAAAGCAAACGGTCGCGAGCCGTCGGGGCGCTGAGGATTTTCAAAGACCAGGATGACTTCGGCCATGCCCATGGCCTTGCGGGTGGCCGAGCCGTTGAAGACGACGTCCATCATGGCATCGCCGCGGAGGCTCTTGGCGGACTGTTCGCCCAGGACCCACTTGACGGCGTCGACGACGTTGGACTTGCCGCAGCCGTTGGGTCCGACGATGCCCGTGATGGGGCAATCGAAGACGAACTCGGTGCGGTCGGCGAAGCTCTTAAATCCGTGCAGGATCAGTTTTTTCAGGCGCATCGAAGTCGGTCCTCCCTGACCGATATCCGCGGGACCCAGGCATCATGCCGGTGGCAAGGACGATGGTAGTATAGGCATCGCAAGCCAAGACTCCAGTAGTTTATGAACCGCCGGCGCCCAGGGTTCGTTGCTGATCGGAGGCCGACGGGTCGGGCGCCGGCGCGGTGGTCGGCGCGGGATTGAAACGGGCGGGCGACGGCTGGGGCGTGCCCTGGGGCCGGCCGGCCAAGTTGTCGCGCGGGACGCTGGTCCAGGGGTCGGCTTCGAGGCGCGGATGCTGCAGCTCGAAGACGGCGGCCACCTGGCGACCGTCGGAACCGGCGCTGTAGACTCGTTGCGAATCGACCAGTTGCTGGGCGACGGCCACGACATCGTTAAAGCTGAAATCAAAAGATCGCGCGCGGTCGGGACCGCCGCCGCCAAGGCGCGCCAGAATTTCCGCCAGGTCGTTGCGGGTCTGCACATCGGTTGGACGTCGCTGGTGGGGGCTGCGGTAGAAGATGGTCAACTTATCGGTGCCGTCGCTGGAGGAGATGCTCAAGCGCGAATCCATGGCGGTGAAGGTAATGGGCGTCTGAAGCCGGAGGTTCGGACCGAACAGGGCCAGGCGCGGAACGCCGCTGGTGGTGGCGTAGACCATCGGCGAGCCGTGGGGGATGACGTCGAGGAAGAAGTTGTCGGCGATGCGCTGGGCGAAGATTCCCTCGCCGGCGGCGGCCAGGACGCGATAGGCCTCAATGCGCACGGCAGCCTTGTCGGATTCCAGGAGGGTTCGCAGCAGGTAAAACGTTTCGGGCGTTGGGGGCAAGGCGCCCAGGGCGCGGACGGCGTCAAGCTGGTATCGGTTGGAGGAATCGGCGGCGATTTGGCGCAGGGCGTCGCGTGCGGGGGAATCGCCGATAAAGGCCGCGGCCCGCGCCGCGGCGAAGGCGACGTTGGGGTCGGGATCGCTGATCAGGGGCGCAAAGATGGGCAGGGCCTCTTCCCCCATGGCTTCCCAGCACAAGGAGATGTCGGCGAGTCGCGCGCCGGGCTTGCGGGCTTCGGCGATCAGCCCTTTGGCTTTGGCGATGATGAATTGGGGCGCATCGTTGACGTACAGGTGGGAGACGACGCCGATGAAATGCTGCCAGTCGCCATTGTAGTCCTGGGGCACGTAGAGGAAGACCAGACCCAGGTCCTGAGCGGCGGCGACGACCTTGGAGCGGTCGGCGCCCGGGTCGGCCGGGGAGCTGCCGTGCCAGCGGCGCTGGATCAGTTCCTCGATGCGGCGAGCGGTGCTGATCTGGGGTTGTCGGATTTGCATGTAGATGGGCCGGTCGTTGCGGACAACGCCGGCGTCCAGGACGGTGCCGACGCGGAGGCTGGCGCGGGCGGCGGCGCCTTGGGCATCGGCTTGGCCCAGGGCATAGGCGGGGTTGACGAAGACGTCACCGCCGGTGACGACGGCCAGGGGCGTGGCGGCGACGGCGGTGGGATCGTCCAAGGCGTGGGCGCTGAGCTGCGTGCGGTATAACTGCCCGTGGGCCAGGCTGGAGGTATGGCTGCGCGGAAGCGCCCGTACGGTCACGTCGAAGCGTTGCCCGGCCCGCGCCCCAACCGGCACAAGGCCCTCGACGACCACGATGGCGACGCGATTGTCGGAAAGAATCTCATCGGCGGTCATTTCCTTGTAGCGGTGCAGTTGCACGCTGCCGAATCCGTGCAGGGCAATTTGCTTGGCGATGTACTGCCGGACCCAGGTGGGCGCGGTGCAGTCGCCGGTGCCGTGGAGGTTCACGACCAGCGTGTAGCCGTAGACGGGCATCGAATCGATGTTGGTGAAGCGGATGCGCTCCTGGAGGGTGCCGCGCATGAAATCAGGCACATCGGCCAGGGGGAGGGTGGGGTAATGGGCCTGCTCGGTTGGGGGCGCAGGGGCGGATTTGCAGCCCGGGAAGCCCAGGACCGCGACGGCCAGGACCAAGGCCAGGGCGGCGCTGGGGCAGGCAGGCAGCCCCCCTCCCGGCGGGGAGGGACGGATGTCCCCGCATCGCCTGAAACAACCGCGATGTCGTAACCCATACTGCATGACAGACGCCTCCAAGGATTATCGGACCAGTTGGCTGCCGGGCTTGATAGTCGGGCAAGAAAATCAGGCCTGTGAGGGAACTGGCGGGGGTTGAGCCGGCGTCGGGACCAGGTTTTTTCGGCGGGGGCGAGGGCCGCGAGCGGGGCGTCCGGGCTTGGGGGGCCCAGCGGACGAGGTTGCAAGGTCGCGGCCGTTGTCCGCACCGGCCGGCAGAGCCGCCGGGAGCTCGAGAAACAGCCGGCCCTGGCTGGGGTCCTCGTAGCGCCGGGAATCCAAAACGGCCTTGGCCTCATCCACCAGTTCTTCCAGCGTCTTAAACTGCTTGTAGACGCTGGCAAAGCGCACGTACGCCACCTGATCCACGCGGCGCAGGCGCTCGGTGACGAACTGGCCCACCACCGCCGAAGACACTTCACGATCGTAGGTTTTGTGCACTTCCTCTTCCACTTCGTCGACGATGCGCTGCAGTTCGATCTGGGGAACCGGGCGCTTGAAACAAGCGCGCTCCAGGCCAACGTAGATTTTCTTGGAATCCCAGGGGACGCGGCGACCGTCTTTCTTGATCACGGCCAGGCGAACGTTCTGCTCGATCTTCTCGTAGGTGGTGAAGCGCTTGTTGCAGCGGAGGCAATGTCGGCGACGGCGGATGGCCCGCCCGCCATCGCAGGTCCGCGAGTCGATGACCTTGAGGTGCTCCTTCTGTGCATCGCAAAACGGACAGCGCATGGAGAGAGAAATTTACCAGAACGGGGGGCAAAACGAAAGAAAGAAGCAATGACGAATGACGAATGACGAATCAATGCTCGAATGACGAAGGGTCGAATCATCCGTCATTCTTCATTCGAATTTCGTCATTCCGCCGTCGCGTGCAACGCGGCGGCGGCTTACCCTTTGCCGCAGCAGCGGTTGGGCATATCATGTCAGCGGGCAAGCGCCGAGGCGATGTGTGTTTGAAGCATTGACGGACAAATTCAGCGGGGTGTTCCGAGGCCTCTCGGGACGCGGACGCATCAGCGAAGAAAATATCCGCGAGTCGATGCGGTCGGTGCGCACGGCCCTCCTGGAGGCGGATGTCAATTTCAAAGTCGTCAACGACTTTGTCGATCAGGTGATCCAGAAAGCGATTGGGCAGGAAGTGATCAAGAGCCTTCAGCCGGGGGAGCTGATGGTGAAGATCTGCTTCGACGAACTGCTGAACCTGCTGGGGCCGGTGGACACGCGGATCTATTTCGTGCAGCCGGGTCCAACGGTGATCATGATGTGCGGGCTGCAAGGCTCGGGCAAAACGACCACGTGCGCCAAGCTGGCCAAATTCCTGGTGGGCAAGGGACATCATCCGTTGTTGGCGGCGGCGGACTTGCAGCGACCGGCGGCGGTGGAGCAGTTGCGGGTGGTGGGCCAACAGGTGGACGTGCCGGTGTACGCGGATGAGACGCGGGTGGCGTCGCACGGGCAGGTTGGGCGCGGGGCGGCGGTGGCGGTGTGCCGGGCGGCGATCAGCCAGGCCAAATCCACCGGACGGGACGTGGTGATCCTGGATACCGCGGGTCGGCTGCACATCGACGAGCAGCTCATGGGGGAGCTGCGCGACATCAACGCGCAGCTGCACGCGCAGCAGATTTACCTGGTCCTGGACGCGATGAGCGGACAGGACGCGGTCAACAGCGCCAAGGCGTTCAACGAGCAACTCGAGTTGGATGGGCTGATCCTGACCAAGCTGGACAGCGACACGCGGGGCGGGGCGCTTTTGTCGGCGAAGATGGTCACGGGCAAACCGGTCAAGTTCCTGGGCGTGGGCGAGAAGCTGGAGGCGCTGGAGGAGTTCCGGCCGGAGGGAATGGCGTCGCGCATCCTGGGGATGGGCGACATCATCGGCCTGGTGACCGAGGCGCAGCAGAAATTCGACGCGGAGGAAGCGGCCAGGCTCCAGGCGAAGATGGACAAGGGCCAGTTCACGCTGGACGACTTCATGGCCCAGATGGGCCAGATCAAGAAGCTGGGGCCGATCGGAAAAGTGATGGGAATGATCCCCGGAATGAGCGAGCTGACGAAGCAGGTCGCCATGAACGACGGGGACGTCGAGCAACAGATGTCGCACATGCGGGCGATCTACGATTCGATGACGCGCGGCGAGCGGAAGAAGCCGGAACTGTTGGACGCCGGGCGGAGGCGGCGAATCTCCGTGGGCGCCGGCGTGCCGCTGAACGCGGTCGGGCAATTCGTCAAGCAGTTCGAGGGGGCGCGCGACATGATGCGAGCCGTGGGCGGAATGGGAATGATGGGAAAGATGCGACTGATGAAATCGCTGATGTCCGGGGAACTGTCCAACCTGGGCATGCCGGGCGGACCCATGATCAGAACCAAGAGATCCGGGTTCATGGAAAAGAAGGATCGGAATAAGAAAAAGAAACGCTGATGAAAGCCGTCTTGAACCACCCGGCCGAGCAAGCGAAACAGAAATGCCTGAATCGCGCGATGCGGATATTGGCGCGTCGCCTGCACAGCCGGCGGCAGTTGCAGCAGAAACTGCGGCGGCATTGGAGCGCGGCGGTCGTCGCCGAGGCGCTGCGGGAATTGCGGCGGTTCGAGTACCTGGATGATCGGCGATTTGCACGGGCGATGGCGTGCGCATCGGTCGAAAAACACCATGGGCGGCAACGGGCGATGGTGGATTTGATGCGCAGCGGAGTGGCCAACGATGTCGCGCAGCAGGCGCTGCAAGAGGCGTACGAAGGGCAGGACCAGGTGCAGATGGCGCGCCAACTGGCGGCCCAACATGCGCGGCGATTGCGCGGGCTGGATGCACCCACGGCTCGGCGGCGATTGATGGGGCTGCTGCAGCGGCGCGGGTTCGATTACGAAACGGTGCGGCCGATCCTGGATGAGCTGTGGCGCGGCGGTGACTTCGATCCGTAGGGACATGTCGGCAAGGCCAATCGAGCAATGGTTCACGGAGGCGACGGCGCGTTGGCCGGCGGTGCAGTGGCCGCGCCAGGCGTACGTGCAGCATCTGGGACGGGAGTCGCCCCCCTACCCGGTGGACCTGTACCTGGCGGGGGCGGCGGGGCATCGGCTGGACGCGGCGTGGGAGGCGATCGAATCGGATTTGGGGAATAAGGCGCGGGCGGTTCTGCATCGCCAGCCATCCGCGGATATGACCGCGGAGGAGCTGTGGGCGGAGGCGATCCTGCGTCTGCTGGCGGAGGACATGGAGCGGCCGGTCTTGGCGGATGGGCGCCGGCCAGCGATGATCATCCGCTACCGCGGGCTGGTGCAACTGCTCAATTACCTGATCGTGATCGCCAAGCGCGTGGGGATCGGGCGAAAGCGGCGGATGAAGCCGACGCTGTCGCTGTCGGGGACGGGGCCGACGGACGATCCGCACGACGTGGCCCAGAATGGGCCGACGCCGGCGCAGAGCCTGGAATCGTCCGAGGATGCGACGGAGTTGGCGGCGGCGGTGAGGGCGGCGTACGGGCAGCTGTCGGCCGAGCAGAAGTTCTTGATCGCCATGGTTTATCGGAACGGGATGAAACAGAAGCAGGCGGGGGCGATGCTGGGCTGGAGCGAATTCAAGACGTGCCGGAGCCTGGCGGCGGCGATGGAAAGCCTGCGAAAATCAATCGCCCGGTGGGCCGGCGCCGATTGGAACGGCCCGCTGGCGGCGGCTTGGGAACAATGTCTGCAAATTTGCTGGAACGACGTGCAAGTGCCGTCAACAAACGCTTCTAAAAAATCCGCATAGTCATAATCCCATGACGCGACAACTCCCACGAAATGCCGATGAACTGGTCCGCGTGCTGCAAGGGGCGCTGGGGCAGCGGGCGGGGCCGGAGCCGATCGACGAGGAACAGTTGGCGCTGCTGTGCGAGGGGAGGATCGAGGCGATCGACGCGGAAGCCCGTGGACGATTGCTGGAGCAAATCGCGGCCGATCCGGCGGCGGCGCAGGTGGTGGCCGAGCTGCGGGCATTGGGCTGGGGATCGGAACGAGGGCGCGGTGATGCGGGGACGATGACGCTGCGACTGTGCGCCTGGGCGTGGGCGGCGGCGGCATGCCTGGTGATCGCGCTGGGCACGTGGCGAGTGATGGCCCCGCCGCTGGCGGCGCCGATGCAGGCGAGGCAAATTTCCCCGCCGCCGCAGACGACGGGACCGGGGTTTGCCGTGGAGCCCAATCCAACCAACGCGGGCGAGCAGCGTACCCCCCCGCCGCAGAAGGTCGCGCCGACGCCGCAGCCGAAGCCAGCCCCGCGGGCTGGGGCTTGGGCGTTAAGGGATATGGCGCTGGTTGGCGCCGCGATCATCGTGGTGCTGCTGACGATTCCGACAGTTCAGTGGATTCGGTTCAGGAAATGGCGCGGGCGACTTGATCCGCTTGAGGTTGGGTCATGCGCATGGGATCGAGAGCCTTGTTCAGATCGGCCTCGCTGAGCAATTTGCGCTCGAGGGCCACTTGGCGGATCGTCTTGCCGGTTTTGATGCTTTCCTTGGCGATATCGGCGGCTTTGTCGTAGCCGATCAGCGGGGCGAGGCTGGTGCACATCGCAAGGGACTGCTCAACCAATTCCTGGCAGCGCTGGACGTTTGCTTCCAGGCCGGCGACGCAGCGGTCGGCAAAAATGCGAGCGGCCTGCGCGAGCAGGTCGATGGATTGCAGCAGGTTGAAGGCGATCACGGGCATCATGACGTTCAGCTCGAAGTTGCTGCCCAGGGCGGCGGCGAAGGAAACGGTCGCGTCGTTGCCGATGACCTGCGCCGCAACTTGCAGGACCATTTCGCTCATGACGGGGTTGACCTTGCCGGGCATGATGCTGCTGCCGGGCTGGGTGGCGGGGATGGAGATTTCGCCGATGCCGCAGCGCGGGCCGCTGGCCAGGAAACGGATGTCGTTGGCAAGCTTGGCGAGGCTGAGGGCGATGGTCTTGAGCAGGCCGGAGACTTCGACGACGGCGTCCTTGGCGGCTTGCGATTCAAAGTGATTGACGGCTTCGACGAACTCGATGCCGGTCTTCTGGGCGATGATGGCGATGGCCTTGGCGGCGAACTGCGGGTGCGAATTGATGCCCGTGCCGACGGCGGTGCCGCCCAGGGGAAGCTCCCGCAGGGCATGGATCGCTTTCATGCAACGGACGGCGCCGAGCTTGGCCTGATGCGCCCAGCCGCCGATCTCCTGGCCAAGGCGGATGGGCGTGGCGTCTTGCAGGTGGGTGCGGCCGATCTTGACGATCGAATCGTACTTATCGGCCTTGCACTGTAGCGCGGCTGCCAGATGCTCCAGGGCGGGCGAGAGCGCATCCTTGATGGCGAGGGCCGCGGCGACGTGCATGGCGGTGGGAATCACGTCGTTGGAGCTCTGCTGCATGTTGACGTGATCGTTGGGGTGGACCGGCTCCTTGCCGCCGCGCTGGCCGCTGGCGATTTCGTTGGCGCGGCCGGCGATCACCTCGTTGGCGTTCATGTTGGTCGAAGTGCCGGAGCCGGTCTGGAAAACGTCCACGACGAATTGGGAATCGAGTTTGCCGTCGACGACTTCCTGGGCGGCCTGCTGGATCAGCAGGCGAAGGTGATCGTCCAGGAGGTGAAGCTCGCCATTGACCTGGGCCGCGGCCCACTTGATCAGGCCGACGGCGGCGATGAATCGGCGGTTGAATCGCAAGTTGGAAATGGGGAAATTTTCGACGGCGCGGGCGGTCTGCGCTGCGTAATACGCATCGGCGGGGACGCGCATCTGGCCCATGGAGTCCTGTTCGACGCGGAACTGATCTGCCATGCCGCACCTCGCTAGAGAAGGAAAACGGCATTATCAGCCGACCCAAGAGCAAATCAATCAGGAGCCACCCGGCGACCCGGCGGCTCGGGCTGGAGGTCGATGCGATAGACCAGGCCCGCTTCATTTTGAAAAATCTGTCGAAAGTGCCGGGGATCGTCGCGGGCCAAGTCGGCCTCGGGTGGTCGGCCGTCCGCGCCGACGAGCAGGTATTGGGCGCCGGCGTCGGCGAGATGGCGCAGCCAGGCGTCGCGGTCAACGACTCGATTGGCGGCGGCGGTGGCGGCATCGGCGATCTGCTCGCCCGACAGATGCGGCGGCATGGTTAAATCCCGGATCGAGAGCTTGGAGACAAGAGGCGCGTAGATGACTTTGCGGCGGTGATCGAAGCCGAAGAGGGGATAGATCATGAACTGATTGGCGTAGGCGAGGGTGGCGGAGGCAGGGATGTTTTGATCGGCGAAGGTCCACAAGTCGCCCTTGGGCCCATAGGCGATGTACCACAGGGCGGGGATGGCGGCGCGGTAATCGGCCAGGTAGGCGGGCCAAAGGGTCAAAGCAAAAAAGGCGGCGATGGCGACGAGGAGAGAGGCGGCGCGCGGGATGCCGCGGCGCAGGCCCAGGACCTCCACGTCCAGCCGCCACAGCAGCAGGCCAGCGACCACGGTCAGGGCGGCTGCGGCGCAGAAAATTGCGATGTCAGCAAGATGGGCTGAGGAAAAACTTGTACCCACGGCCAAGGCGGCGATCACCAGAGAGACGGCTTGCAGCCACGGCGCACCGGCCAGAGCGGTCGCGGCGGCGGCAAACATCAGGACAAACACCGGCAGAACAAACCGCACTTCCGCATAAGGCGATAGGTAGCGGAAAAGCAGCAATCCGATCGGCGGACCCAGGATCAGCAGCCGACGCTGGGGATCGGCCAATAGCGATCTGGCGGTTCGCAGCAGCGCCGCCGCCCAAGCCAGGGCCAGCAGGATAAACAGAGCTGGCGGCATGCCGAAATATCCCTCCATGAGGGTTGCCCGCAGGCCGCGCGGAGCTGCCAGCAGGCGGCTGGGAGAGACGGAAAACAGACCGGGAAAGTGGATCAAGCCCAGGTTCACGGTAACGGGGAAAACCGGATTGCCCGTCAGAATCCAGTTGCGCAAGTACCACGGGCCGGCCAGCATGAGCATCGCGCCGATGGCACAGGTCCAATGCCGCCAGCGCCAGCGAGCACGAAGTGGCGCATCCAGCGCCAGAAGGAACATCGGCAGAGCCAAAAGTGCCGTGTATTTGGTGGCGAGCATGAGCCCCAAGGCGATACCGATGCGCGCGGCGGAAAACGGCTGATGGAGGTTGTCGGCGGCCAGGTTTGCGGCAACGACGCAAAAGAACGCGGCGACAAACAGATCATCCTTGGCCAAGTCGCTTTGGCTAAGCAGCGGGCGAGACAGGACGGCGGCGAGAGCGAGGATGGCGGCGGCGGGCGTCGAGCCGCCACAGCGGCGGCCAAGCTGAATCAGGGAAAAGAAAATCAGCAGCAATGGACCGATCTGCACGAACCTGGCCAGAGCGTCGTTGCCCACCGGAGCCAGGAGAAAGCAACCGAAGAGCGAGCCAGCCAAGGGGGAGTAAGTGTTGGCGGGATTGAAAAACCAAGTCGCAAAGAGATCGATGCGGCGATGCTGGAGCCACTGCACGGCCGCGGGCAAATGGTAGGTCAGGGCATCGGTGGCCAGGGGCGGAACCAAACGCTCGGTATAGACGAACGCGCCGATGTAACCGATCACGAAAAGCACACAGGCCAGGACGACGATTCGATCAAACGGCTGCAAGGGCGTCAGTGGCATGGGCCGCCCCGCCGCCAGCCACGCAAGGATGCAGAAGGCACCGACGAAAACCGTGATCGACCCAGGTGAGAGAAACCCCAATACACCCGGAATGCCCACGGCAAGGTATTGGGCGAGATACGTCAGCAGAAGCGCATCGGGGATGGCATCCAAGGGCGGGCTGAACCGTCGAGCCAGGCGATATCCCACGGCCAGAGGAGCGGCGCACAGCAGCAGCGCCCAGGCGAGATGCCACTGCTCAGCCCCGATTCCCATGGCATCATCTTCCGGCGGCAGTGGCGAAGGTTCAACCCGATCGCGGCAGCACGAGTCGGGTGCCATCGTCGAGCACGACCGTCCATTGGTCGGCGGAAATGGCGATGGATTGGACGTGCCCGGCGGCGACACGGCGGACCTGGCCACGATTCCCGGAAACGGGGCCTTCGTAATCCAGGTAATCGCGGCGATGCTCGCCCAGGGGCGTGAAGGCGTCGGCGGGCTGCGGCGGCCAGTGCGGACATCGCCAGGTCGCCAGGGGCGAGCCGGGGGCGGTTTCCATCATGACATCAAAGTGCGGCTGCCCGATCCCGGTGTGATGCAACACGACGTAACGCAATAAGCCAGCTTGTGTCATGGCGATGCCAGAAGAACCGGGGGCGGAACGTAACTGCTGCGGACGTGACCGGCGGGATCAAGGCTGCTTTTCAGATCGCAGGGATGCGCCTCTTCGCCCAAGTGCCAATCGCGGGCGTAATCCTCGGCCAACTGCCGCATCTCGGCCTGACTCAGCGGCGGCTTGTCCACCGACTGTGCGGCTTCCTTGATCTCGGCTTCGTCCAGGAGCGTGCCGGTGATGCTGGTCAGGGCGCTATCCATGAGCAGCCATTGGCAGGCGAGCTGATGCACGGTCATGCCGTGGTCGGAGGCGTAGTGGCGGATCAGTTCCAGCTTCTTGAGGCCGTAGATTTTCCAGGACTGGTCGCGGAACTTGCGGTGATCGCTGGCGCCGATCGTGGTATCGGGGCGAACCTTGTCCTTGAGGATGCCGCTATTGTCGTGGACGCGGGCCAGCACGCCGGCGCGGCAGGCGCGGGCAACCTGGCAGAACTCGTGGCCGGGGTCCTGCTCGAAAAGATTGAAAACGGTCTGCACGGCCTTGGCGTTGTGGTCGGTGAGGGCCTTGATCCCCTCCTCGCGCCAGCCGATGGCCGGGCCCAGGGACACGCCCCAGACTTTGATCTTGCCTTCGCCCTTGAGTCTCTCCAATTCGGCGAACAAATCGTCGCGGAATTGCGGGAGCTTGATGTTGTGGGCCATGTACAAGTCGATCACGTCTGTGCCGAGGCGCTGGAGGGATTTCTCGAGCGCGAAGCGGAGGAATCTTGGCGAGAAATCCTGCTTGCGTTCTCGGTGGCTGGCGGAGTCGCCGGGGTCGGAGTAAAAGTCGTAGCCGAATTTCCCGCCCACTTCGACTTTGTCGCGCCCAACGGTTTGCAGGAATCGGCCCAAAAGGGATTCGGCCCGGCCGTTGCCGTAGGCGTCGCCGCAGTCGAAGAAGGTGATGCCCTGATCGAAGGCGAATTTCATGAGGCGCCGTGCGGCGTCGTCGGTGTAGTGCCCCCACCAATCCACGCCGAAGGGCCAGCAGCCGAGGCTGATGGCGGAGACTTCCAAAGACGTGTTGCCGAAGGTGCGACGTTCCATGGCTGGCGAATGATAGGGGCCTTGGACGACCGTGTCACCGCTTTGAACACCACCGCGGCGAGCAAGAGGGCAACCAAATCGCCGAGAATTAGAATCTGCATCTCCCTGTCACGAATGTCCCGGAATGACGCGAAAAGATTGTGCGAATGGCGGTGCGTCTACCAAAAAACGCTGACATTGGGCGGCAAGAGTCTTTCTTGAGGTCCGTCCGACGAATCCGTTGATTTGCGACGCGCGTCGCAAGCGACGCGGCTAAACAAATGCGCGCGGGGGAAGGTTTTGGCTACGCCTTGGGGGCGGCGGCGGCGTAGAGATCGGCGTTGGTTTTCTGCTTGGCCATGACGTCCAGCAGGGTCTTCATCGCTGGAACCGGCGACATGCTGCTGAGCAGGCGGCGGATGTGGCGGGCGGCGGTCAGGTCCTTGGGGGAAAGCAACAGCTCCTCCTTGCGGGTGCCGCTGGCGGCGATGTCCAGGGCGGGCCAGATGCGCTGGTTGGCCAGGTTGCGGTCGAGCACCAACTCCATGTTCCCCGTGCCCTTGAATTCCTCGAAGATGACCTGGTCCATGCGGCTGCCGGTGTCGATCAGGCAGGTGGCCAAGATGGTGAGGCTGCCGCCGTTTTCGATTTTTCTCGCCGCGCCGAAGAGGCGTTTGGGGATTTCCAGGGCGCGGTTGTCCAGCCCGCCGGAGAGGGTTCGTCCGCCGCTGGGGCCGCCGGTGTTGAAGGCGCGGCCCACGCGCGTCAGAGAATCCAAAAGCACGACGATGTTCTTGCCGAATTCCACTTCGCGCTTGCAGCGCTCGATGACCAATTGGGCCAGGTCGAGGTGTTTTTCAACCGTGTTGTCGTTGCTGGAGGCGTAGACGATGCCCGGGACGTTGCGCTTCATATCCGTGACTTCCTCGGGACGTTCGTCCACGAGCAGGAGCACGAGCTTGACGTCCGGGTAGTTGTGGTGGATTCCGCGGGCGATGTTTTGCAGGAGGATGGTTTTCCCGGTGCGAGGCGGGGCGACGATCAGGCCGCGCTGGCCGAAACCCACGGGGGCCAGGATGTCGATGATGCGCGTGGTGAACTCGGTTGGGTTATGCTCCAGGCGCATAACCGGCTGGGGATCGAGCGGCGTGCCGTCGTAGATCGCGGCGGTCTGGACGTAATCCTCGGGCGGGCGGCCCTCAATGGCCTGGACCTCGGTAATGACCGCACCGTGGGGGACTCCGCGCACCAGCAGTCCGGGCCGGAGTTTGAGCTCGCGGATCAGCCGGCGGGGAATGACGCCGCGGTGGATGGGCCGCAGGAGGTGGATCGGATCGCGCAACTGCCCGTCCTGACGCAGGTCGGGAATGTGCAGGATGCCTTCCAGAGTGTCACTGGTGAGCGTGTGCATGCAAATAGAACTCGAAACGTCTGTGGGAAAGGATCCGGGGCACTACCCCGCTACCGAGTGCAAATCACGTATGCGATGAGATATATGCTTCGGTAGAATGCCTATTATACGACGAAAAACTCAGGAGTAAAACATGGAATTGCTTGCGAGATTGCAGGAGGACATGAAATCAGCGCTGAAATCGGGCCAAAAAGACCGGCTGGGGGTCATTCGGATGCTGATCAGCGATGTGAAAAACATCGATTTGGCCCCCAAACCGACGACAGCGGAGGAGGCCGTGGCCAGTTACGCCAAAAAGTTGAAAAAGGCCCTGGACGAATACCAAAGACTGGGGAAGGATCAGGAAGTACAGAAGCTGCGGTTTGAGATATCGGTGGCGGAGCAGTACTTGCCGAAAAAGGCGTCGGCGCAGGAGACGGAGAAGCTGATAGGCGAGTTCTTGGCCAAAGGTGAGTTTACGGAAAAGCAGTTTGGCCAGGCCATGGGAGCGTTCATGAAAGCGCATGGATCGGCGGTCGATCCTGGCCTGGCCAATCAGTTGTTGCGAAAAGGATTGGCGGGAAAATGAGCAAGTCGATGCCCCTGGGACGGGCGGCGTGCGTGGCCCTGATGGTCTTGGTCTGCGGTTGCAGCCACGAGCAGCCGAATCCGCCACCAGCGCCCGCGCCACCCACGGCGGCGGCATCGCCGCAGGAAACCGTTGCCATGGCCGCTCCGAGAATCCCCGCGGTTGGAACAGCGGCGCCGAATTTCACGTTGGCGTCGAACCGTGGGGGGCAAACCAGCCTATCGGATTATCGGGGGCAGATCGTCGTGCTCTATTTTTACCCAAAGGCGTTTACGCCGGGCTGCACGACGGAAGCCTGCGCTTTTCGCGATGCCTTGGCGGACTACGAAAAGGCGCACATCGCGGTGCTGGGCATCAGTCCCGATCCGCTGGATGCGGTGGTGAAGTTCGGGAACACGTACCACCTGAATTTCCCGCTGCTGGCGGACAACGATCATGAGGTGTCGGCGGCGTACGGGGTGTGGCAGCCAAAGAGCATGTACGGCAAGAGCTTCATGGGCGTGGCGCGCACGACGTTCGTGATCGACAAGGATGGCACGATCCTGCACGTGTTTGCCAAGGTTAAGCCGCTGGGTCACGACCAGGAGGTGTTGGGCTGGCTGAAGGCAAACGGCAAAGTGCCTTCGTAGCCGATTCGGGACCTTGCCAAGGGAAGCAGTCTTGTATACAGTGGTTGAACACGGCGGCTAAGCAGGGAGTCGGCCGATGCCGGACGTAGCATAACCTGTGCTTTCATTAAGAGTTATGACAAAAGGAGATGTCATGCCCAAGCCAAGCAATCCTAGCGGTGGCTTTTCCAGGCCCACTGGGGGTTTCAGCGGTGGGTTCAAGCCCGGCGCGACGCGGAACAGTCCGCTGCCGCGCTCGGAGGCAACCACGCGGCAGATCACGCACGAGATGATCGCCAAGCGGGCGTATGAGATTTACCTCTCAGGCCAAGGCGGCTCGCAAGACGAAAACTGGACACGAGCCGAGCGCGAGCTGCGCGGTTGGTAAACCCAAAGCCCGCCGCCAGCGACAACGCCTACGATTAGGGTATGGAACCGTGCGATCAACCGGTGTTGAGCGTGGCGCTGTTTCCCTTGCCCGACGTGGTGCTGTTTCCGTGCGCCATCCTGCCCTTGCACATTTTTGAACAGCGATACCGCGTGATGACCGCCGAGGCGTTGGCGGATCAGCGGCTCCTGGCCATGGCGCTGCTCAAGCCGGGCTGGGAAACGGACTATGACCAAGCGCCGGCGATCGAGCCGGTGGTGTGCGTGGGGCAAATCCTGAATTTCGAGAAGCTGCCGGACGGCCGGTACCATTTGCTGCTTCAGGGCCAGGCGCGGGCACGCATCTTGGAAGAAACCGGTGTCCGGCCGTTTCGCACGGCGCGCGTGGAAGTCTTCGCACCAAGCGCCGCGGAGATCGATCTGGTCAACCAACGCGAGCGGCTGATGGAACTGGTGCGCTCGCTGCCGCAGACGGCGCAGCGGACGCAGTTGCACCGGATCGTCGCCAGCCCGTTGTCCACCAGCGACGTGGCAGACTTGCTGGCGTTCAATTTCGTGCAGGATGTGGCCAGCAAGCAATCGCTTCTGGCCGAGAAAGACGTGACGCGGCGAATTTCCCGCCTGATCGAGATATTGCAGGCGACATGGCAACCGCTGCTGGGGCGCAGCGTTGGGGGATTGCATCTAAACTGAGGGCCGCGTGGCCACTGGCCGCCGGGGGTTTTTGCGTTTCTGGATCGTTTTGGCAAGAATGCGTGCGCGGCGGACGAGGCGCGCGCTCACATGTGGTATTTTGCCTATGGGTCGAACCTGAACTCCCGAGCGGTGGCGGAGTGGTGCCGCCATTACGGGCACCGCCCGCCGGCGCTGAAGCCCGGGCGTCCGGGCATCCTGGACAACTACCGCCTGTGCTTTCCGATTTTCAGCGAGTATTTCGGCGGCGGGATCGCGGATATCGTCTACGATCCGGGCAAATACGTCGCCGGAGCGCTGTTCGATCTGTCCGAGGCCGATCAAAAAATCCTGGACGCCAAGGTCGGCCGGCGATTCGATCCCGCGGCCCAGAAAGAGATCGGCATTTATCGGCGGATCGAGGTGAAGGTGGCCCCGCTGGGCAAGGGGGAACCGGTCCCGGCGATCACCTATCAGGGCCTCTCGGTGGAGAAATACAACATCCCGCCGACGCAACACTACATGGACCTGGTGATCCAGGGGGCGTACAGCTTCGGGCTTTCGATGATGTGGATTTCGTACCTGCAAAGCTTCAGCACGCAGGTTGGGCGCAAACCGCGTCCCCCCAGCTACGGCGAGGCGGCGCCGAGGATGTGATTTTCAAATCGCATCGGATGGCGGTTGCCGGGGCGGAGGTCGGCCTTATGGCGCGGCGCAAGCGGCAACGCCCAGTTTGGGAGAAAAAACGAGGTTGCGAGTTGATTGGACGACTCCGACGCTTCCGCCTTGTTTGCTCGTCGTGATTCCCTTGACTGCCGATCAGGCCGATCGGCGTACGTACACGACTCCCACCTGAGATAATTCGTTGATGAGTCCCTGATCGGCCTTCCTTTGCAGATCGTCCAGGAATCGGAGGGTCTGCGGCTCCAGACAGGGTTCAGATGGGTCGGCATCCGGCACAACCGCTTCCACCTCCACCCTCACGACGCAAGCCGGGGCGTGAATCCACTGCTCGATCTTGATTCGTTTGCCTTCCAACACCATGGCATCACCGGTCATAGAAATGGACGGTAACCAGTTTAGCGATGCGAACACGTGAAATCCACGCCCAAATCGCTTTGCAGGGAGTCCCATCGGCCAGGACTTGATCAAATTCAACGACGGGATTCGGTGCCGCATCCGGCCTTTCGCGGGCCAGTTTTGCGGCATCCAGTCCGGCTATGACCTGCCACGCGACCATGCGACGCTTGCGAAGCATTTGGTTGGCATGAACAGTGAAGACGTAGCGTTCATTGCGAACTGCTTCGCGGATGTTGTCGGCTAGCGCGCCCATAATTCCTCGCTCGATGCTGACGGAAACGATCGCCGTCAAATCTTCTTTGCGATGATTTGCAGATGGGACGCCCGCGCGGCGGACGTCGTATCCTTGGCTAATTCCGATTCCAGCCGCAGCAGGCGCGCAAACGCCCCTTCCTGATCCAAGAGTTGCTTGTAGGCGCGAATCGGCAGGATCGTTTTGCCCGTAAGACGAAGGACCTGGAACCCGCCGCGCTCAAACAGGCGGACCAACTCGCCGGGGGTGAACGTCGTCAGCTCAAACTGCTCTTGGCGATCCCGCGTGAGCCAATGGGTGCGGCCGGTGCGCAGGAATGATTCCAAGCCATCGAGGTCGCCGCGCTGCAGAAAGTATTCGGCCGCCGCCAACTTGTTGTCGGCCGTGGCGATGACGATGCCGCCGGCTTTGCAAATGCGGCGCATTTCCGCGACGGCCGCGGACGTATCGGCGCAGATCGAAAG
Organism: Phycisphaerales bacterium UBA1161; assembly: GCA_002311745.1. Taxonomy (GTDB): domain Bacteria; phylum Planctomycetota; class Phycisphaerae; order Tepidisphaerales; family Tepidisphaeraceae; genus UBA1161. Next base: position 36,468 of record DBZL01000063.1, read on the forward strand.
CGGATCGCCCATGGCCAGGATCAGGTCGAATGGGTCGCACGCCAGAAGCGACAGATCGACGATGTCCGCCACGAGCAGCGTGGCGCGCTTCGCCTTGGCGCCCAGGGCGTGCAGCTTTTGGCGCGTCTGCTCGATCATGGCGGGAGAATGATCGACGAAGGTGGTGGCAAAACCGCTTTTGAGCAGCTTCAGTCCCCACTTGCCGGTGCCGCATCCCAGATCGCAGCAGGACGCGGCCGCGTTGTGCGGCAAATACGGCTTGATCGCATCCCACGTGAGCCGATCGTGCCACCGCCAATACGCGTCGTCGTACACGGCGTCGTACTGCCTGGCGAGGCGATTATGGTAGCGCTGCGAGGCGCCGGCGGCGGGCGGGCGGCGTTTCATGGCAGACCGTTTTATGGCCAACAGGGCAGAGTCACAATATGATCTGTTCATGAACGTCGAGCAAAAACTGGCCGAATTGGGCTGGACGCTGCCGGAGGCGCCCAAACCCATCGCCGCGTACGTGCCGGCGGTGCGCAGCGGAAACCTGCTGTTTGTCAGCGCGCAGTTGCCGACGCGGGAGGGGAAGCTGCTGGCGACGGGGAAGGTGCCGTCGGCGGTGCCGATCCCCTTGGCCCAGCAGGCCGCGGCCCTGTGCGCCGTCAACGCCCTGGCCGTAGCCTTCGCGGAATTGGGGGATTGGCAGAGATTGGTGCGCGTGGTGCGAATCGGCGTCTTCGTGCAGAGCGATGACGGCTTTGGCGATCAGGCGAAGGTGGCCAACGGGGCCAGCGAACTATTGCAGCAAGTGATGGGGGATGCCGGGCGCCATGCGCGTGCGACGATTGGGGTCAACGCCCTGCCGCTGAACACCGCGGTCGAGGCGGAGTTTTTGTTCGAGGTGCGCTGAACGGCTAGGGGCTGGGCTGGGAAGCCGCCCCGCCACGGGCGCTGCGATCGAACATTTTCTTGTAATCATCCAGGTGCTTGCGCATCAGGGCCACGTTCTGCGGCGGGGACTGCTTGAGCATCTCATCCAGATTCTTCTTGAGCTGCGCCTCGACCAGGGCAAGCTGCTCCTTGCTCTGCTGACACTGCACGATGTCCGATTGCGCCTGTGCGATGGCGGCGTCGTTGGCGGCCTTGACCGACGCCTTGTCATCATCCGTCACGGGCAGGTCCGGATGCGCGGCCACATTGGCGGCGGCCTGCGCCTTGGCCAGGGCATCGGCCTTGGCCTTCTCGGCATCGGCTTGGCGGCCGCGGGCATCCTTGGCGGCGTCGCGGGCGGCCTGGGCTTCGTTCTTCTTGCTCTCGATGTAACTGGGGCGATCATCGGCTGAAACATCGGCCGGGGGATTGGCGGCCAAATCGTCGGCGGCCTTGGCATCCGCGTCGTGATGCTGGGCCTCGGTTTCAGCGGTCTTGGCCTCTTCCTCTCGCAGCTTGACTTCCTCCAGGGCGGCCTTCTGATCGCTTTGGGCGGATTTGATGGCTGCGTCGCGCTCCTCGGAGGTCATCACCCGCCGGCCATCCTTGGCCGCGGCTTGATACGTCGCCAAGCGCTTCTGCGCGTCCGCCAGCTTGTCGTCGTTTTCCTTGAACCTGGCCTGGAGGTCGGCCTCGGCCTTTTCGTAAGCGTCCTGGGCGTACACGGCCACACCGTACGCCGTGATCGCCTGTTGCCCCATCCAGTCGTATTCAGCCTGACTGATATGATGCCGATCCAGACAGGCCTGATGCTTCTTGTCCAGGTCGGTGACGGCGGCGATGCGCCCCTCGGTAGTCTTGGCCTCGGACAACTGCTGCATGATCTTGGCGTTTTCATCCAGCCAATCGTTGGTGGTGGCGATGTAGGTGTTGAGCTGGTCCTCGGTGAAGACGTTGTCGGCGGGCTGTTTCCATTGGGCCGCCGCCGAGCTGGCAAGGATCAATGCCGTCGCCATCGCCGCCGCCGTTGCCATCAGCCATCGCCGCATAGCCTGCTCCGTTTCCCGCCCCACCAGGAGGCGAGTTGATGATCCCAGTTTGCCGCGGCAGGTCAAGATGGCGCGGTCGCGCCAGGTACGAGGTTGCCAGCACGGCGTATTTGCGATATTCGTTACGTCAGCGGAAGAGCATTTTTCATGGACATCGCGGCATTACGAAAACGATTGACGGCGATTGGGCAGCAGCACGTGCTGCGGTTTTACGATTCGATGGACTTGGCCGCGCGCAAGCGGCTGGCGATGCAACTGCAATCGCTGGACTTGGAGAATCTGGCGCAGCTGGCCAAGCAATACGTTCGGGACAAGGCGGCGCCGGCGCTGCCGAAGGTCATTGAGCCGGTGCGGGCGTATCCGCGCGTGCCGGACGCCAGCCAGCGCGATTTGTACGAGCGGGCGGCGCAGCGCGGCCGCCAGTTGCTGGCGGAGGGGAAGGTCGCGGCGTTGACGGTGGCCGGCGGGCAGGGATCGCGCCTGGGATACGAAGGACCCAAGGGGGAATGCCCCATCACACCGGTGAAGAACAAGCCGCTGTTCCAGGTCTTTGCCGAGCATCTTCGCGCCCGCAGCCTGGGCGCCGGGAGGCTGATCCCCTGGTACATCATGACCAGCGAGACCAACGACATCCCCACGCGCGCCTTTTTCCAAAAATACGAATTCTTCGGCTACGACGAGCAGGCGATCTTCTTCTTCCAGCAGGGGATGATGCCGGCGTTTTCGATGGACGGGCGGTTGCTATTGGTGGAGAAGGATTCGCTGGCGCTGTCGCCCGACGGGCACGGCGGCAGCCTGCGGGCGCTGCACCGCAGCGGCGCGCTGCAGGACATGCGCCGCCGCGGCGTGGAACATCTGTCCTATTTCCAGGTCGATAATCCGATGGTCCAGTGCATCGATCCGCTGTTCTTGGGGCTGCACGACCTGAGCGGCAGCGAGATGTCCAGCAAAACCATCCGCAAGGCGCACCCCGAGGAGAAAGTCGGGAATTTCGTGATGGGCGACGGCGTGTTGCGCATCATCGAATACAGCGATCTGCCGAAGGAATTGGCGCATCGCACGAATGCCGATGGCACGCCGTACCTCAACGCGGCGTCGATCGCCATTCACGCCCTGCGCATCGCCTTCATCGAGGAGCTCAACGAGGGCGGACGGCTCAAACTCCCCTGGCACCGTGCGGAGAAAAAGGTGCAGTGCATCAACGAGCGCGGCCAGAGCGTCAAGCCGGACAAGCCCAACGCGGTGAAACTGGAGCAATTCGTCTTCGATGCCATCCCGCTGGCCAGGAACGCGATCCTCTACACAACGGAGCGCGCCGAAGAATTCTCGCCGGTGAAAAACGCCCAGGGCCCCAGCTCGCCGGAAACGTCGCGGCGGGACCAGGTGAACCGCGCCGCCCGCTGGTTGCGGGATGCCGGCGTCAGCATTGCGATGCGCAACGGCCAGCCGGATGCGATGATCGAGATTTCCCCCCTGTTTGCGGTCAGCGCCGAGGAGCTTCGCGGCAAGCCGCTGCCGATCCGCCAGATCAAAAGCGGCCAGGTGGTGTACCTGGATCGCAGTTCCATGGAAGAGCTGTGGTTCGGCGCTCCGGTGGCGCCGCCGGGTGGAAGCGCTCACTTATCCCGTGAAATGGGCAGGGGTTGAGATTTTCAGTCACTTCGATTGCTTCGGTGGTTGCGGATTGATAGATTCGTTGCCGCGGGCAGGGAGGCCCGCTGGGCGTGACTGCGGCCGCGCACGCGGCCTTGGGAAAGGGATGTCCCGATGTTCCTGCATCAACTCCTGCGCGAGTTTGATCCAAAAATCCTGACCAGCGGCATCCCGGACGTGCAGATCGGCGGCATCTGCGACGATTCGCGTTTGGCCAGGGCCGGCGATCTGTTCATCGCCCGCCCGGGAACCAAGACCGAAGGATCGAAATTCATCAGCCAGGCGTGCCAGCGGGGCGCGGTGGCGGTGGTGACGGCGGCGCCCTTGGCGGATTGCCCGCTGCCCCAGGTCTGCGCGGCGAACGTGGCGCGGGCGGGGGCGGAGCTGGCGCATATTTTCCACGCCAGGCCGTCGCAGGCGCTGCGCGTCGTGGCCGTCACGGGGACCAACGGAAAAACCACGACCGCGTATCTGGTGCGGCATCTTCTCAATCGCTGTGGGCAGCGGTGCGGGCTCATCGGGACGGTCGAGATCGACGACGGCACAAGGGTGCGCGAGGCGACGCTGACCACCCCGGGGGCGGTGCAGATCGCAGGATTATTGGCGGCGATGCGGGACAGCGGCTGCCGGGCGTGCGCGATGGAAGCATCCAGTCATGCGCTGCATCAGGATCGCGTGCTGGGGGTGAAGTTCGCCGCGGCGGCGTTCACCAACCTCAGCGGCGATCACTTGGATTATCACGGCACGATGGACGATTATGCCGCGGCCAAGGCCAGGCTTTTTGAGATGCTGGAAGAGTCGGCGGTGGGCGTGATCAACGCGGATGACGCCCGGTCGGCGCGGATGATCCGGGATTGCCGGGCGCGGATCGTGCGCTTCGGTTTTGGGCCGGAGGCGGACTACCGCGCCGCCGGCGTCAAGTTGGGCGCCGAAGCGTCGCGTTTTGTTCTACAGAACCGCGGCGGCGAGGCTTGGGTGGAGCTGGGCCTGATCGGGCGGCACAACATCGCCAACGCCCTGACGGCGGCGGCGCTGGTGGGTGAGGCGTTTGGGCTGAGCGTGCAGCAGATCGCGGCGGGATTGAAGGATGCCCGGGGGGCGCCCGGGCGATTGCAGGCGGTGCGGGCCGGGCAGGGCTTTGCCGTGCTGGTCGATTATGCCCATACGGACGATGCCCTGGAGAACGTGCTGTCGGCGCTGCGGGCGGTGACGCGGGGGCGGCTGCGGCTGCTGTTCGGCTGCGGAGGAGACCGGGACCGGACCAAGCGGCCGCGGATGGCGCGGGCGGCGGCGAAACTGGCGGACGCCGTCTACGTCACCAGCGACAATCCGCGCACGGAAAATCCGGCAGCCATCGTGGATGAAATCGTCGCCGGGTTCCCGCGCGACGGAATCAAGCCGGTTTACATCGAGGTGGACCGGCGCAAGGCGATCGAAAAGATTTTGGGCGACGCCCAGAGCGGGGACGTGGTCCTTCTGGCCGGCAAGGGGCACGAGAATTACCAGATCATCGGCACCACCAAGCACCATTTCGATGACGTTGAGGAAGCGATCAAGGTTTTGCAGAAATATCGGCAGGGATCATGAAGGCGATTTCGCTTGTGCAGGTGTGCGAGGCTTTGGGGCTGGCGCAGCCGGCTGGGCCGGCTCAGCGCGAGATGATGGTGGCGGCGGTGTGCACGGACACGCGGCACATGCAGGAGCGGTCGCTGTTCGTGGCCCTGCGGGGGGAGCGATTTGACGGTCACGACTTTTTGCATCAGGCGGCGGCGGGCGGCGCGGTGGCGGCCTTGATCGAGCGGAAGCCGCCGCGCCTGCCGCAGGATCTGTATCTGCTGCCCGTGGCGGATACGCGCCTGGCCATGGGCCGGCTGGCGCGATTCGTGCGCCAGCAATTGAGCGGGACGGTCATCGCCGTCGGCGGGAGCAACGGCAAGACCACCACCAAGCACCTGATCGACGCGGTGCTGCGAGGCGCATGGCGCGGGTCGATTTCGCCCAAGAGCTACAACAACGACATTGGCGTGCCGCTGACGATTTTTCCGGCGGAAGCGTCGGCGGATTACCTGGTGCTGGAGATGGGCACGAATCATCCGGGGGAGATCGCGGCGCTGGCGCGAATCGCCCTGCCGGAGGTCGCGGTGATCACCAACTGCTCGGCCGAGCACCTGGAGGGCCTGGGCGATCTGGCGGGCGTGCGGCGAGAAAATGCCTGCCTGATCGAAGGGCTTCCGGCCGGCGGTCTGCTGGTGGTCAACGGGGATGATCCGGAGCTGCTGGCGGCGGTGGGCGGATATCGCGGCCAGCGCGTGACGTTCGGATTTTCGCCGCAGAACGATCTGTGCGCCCGCGAAGTGAAATGCGACGCCCGGGGAACCAGCTTTGCCCTGCGGCCGATGGAGCGGCGCGCCTTTGTCCCGCTGCTGGGGCGGCACACGGCGTGCAACGCCCTGGCGGCGATCGCGGTCGGGCGCTACATGGGGTTGAGCGACCGGCACATCCTGGAAAATCTGCGCCTGGCCAGCGGGCCGGAGATGCGCTTGGCGCTGCAGCAGTGCGGCAGCGTGCGCGTGCTGAACGACGCGTACAACGCCAATCCGGCGTCCATGAAGGCGGCGCTACAGACGCTGGCGGCGCTGCCGGCGCGGCGGCGCGTCGCGGTGGTCGGGGAGATGCGCGAGCTGGGCAAAGAATCGCGGTCGCTGCACCGTGAAATGGGGCGATTCATCGCGCGGGATTGTGCGCCGGATCTGCTGGTGTGCGTCGGGCTGCTGGGGCAGGAGATCGGCCAAGAGGCCGCCCGGCACGGGCTGGCCGACCAGCGCGTGCAGTATTTTCCGGATGCGGCGGCGGCTTGCGCCGTGGCCGCGCGCCTGCACGCCGGAGACCTGGTGCTGCTGAAGGCATCGCGCGCGGTGCGATTGGAGACGGTGGCCCGCGCCATCCACGCCAACTGCGGCTGGCCCGGGGACGGCCCGAGATGATCTACCTTCTGGTCAAGGATTACCGAGCCTTTCTGGAGGCGCACGGCGTCGGCTTCCTGAGGGTGTTCAACGACGTGACGTTTCAATCGACGGCGTCGGTGATCCTGAGCTTCGTGCTGGTGGTGCTGCTGGGGCCGCGGGTGATCCGCTGGTTGCGGCGGCAAAAAATCGGCGACCTGGCCAGCTTCGACCAGGAGCAAATGAACCACCTCATGCGCGGCAAGATCGGCACGCCCACGATGGGGGGCATTTTGATCATCTTCTCCATCGCGCTGACGGTGCTGCTGCTGGCGGACCTGGGCAATTTTTACGTGAAGATGGCGGTGATCTGCCTGGTGTGGCTGGGGGCGGTGGGAGCGGTGGATGATTGGCTGAAGTTGACCAGCGCGCGGCGGGCGGCGGCGCTGCCGCCGGGCGCCCACGCCAGCCGCCAGGGCCTGACCTCGCTGGAGAAAATCCTCTTCCAGATCGGGCTGGGAATCCTCCTGTCGTACTTCACCTACCATTACAGCCTGGATCCGCGGAGCCACACGCTCTATTTTCCGTTTTTCAAGAACCTGAGCGTGCGGATGGGGCCGGTGGCCTTCATCCTCGTCGGCACGCTGGTGCTGAGCGGAACCAGCAACGCGGTGAACCTGACCGATGGGCTGGACGGCCTGGCGGCCGGGTGCGCGGCAATCGTCAGTTTCACGTTTCTGATCCTTTCCCTGATCCAGGGCTATAGCCTGGGGAGCGAGCCGCTGGCGACCTACCTGCTCCTGCCGCGGATCGTGGGCAGCGCGCAGATGGCGGTGATCGCGGGAGCGATGGTCGGGGCGTGTCTGGGATTTCTGTGGTTCAACTGCAATCCGGCATCGGTGTTCATGGGAGACACCGGATCGCTGGCCCTGGGGGGACTGCTGGGATACATCGCGGTGGTCATCCGGCAGGAACTGCTCCTGGTCTTGTGCGGGGGGATTTTCGTGGCGGAGGCGGCATCCGTCATCTTGCAGGTGGGATGGTTCAAATACACGCGGCGGCGGCACGGCCACGGGAAGCGCATCTTCCTCATGTCGCCGCTGCATCACCACTTCCAGCAAATGGGATGGCAGGAATCGCAGGTGGTGATCCGCTTCTGGCTGGTTGGGGCGATGCTGGCGATGATCGCGCTGGCGACCATCAAACTCAGATAGGTCAAGCCGGGCGGTCGGCCAGTCCGATAACTGTCTTAATGGATCGGTCAATCTATCGCCTGCGGACACGGGATGTTCTGAGCCTGTGCGTGATGTCCCTGCTGGTGCTGGGGGTCATCATGGTGCAGTCGGCCTCGTCGCACGTGACGGGGCAGACAAGCTGGCAGTGGACGGGGCGAGGGGTGAAGCATCTGATTTTCGCCGGATCGGCGCTGGCCACATTTTTTGCCGTTGGGGCCGTGGATTACGCAGCGCTGGCCCGGCGGGCCGGGAGCCACTGGCGCAGCCTGGTGGTGTGGATTTTCGCCATCGCGGCGGCGGCGAACCTGGCCGTGCTGGTGCCGCACGTGGGCTTGGCGGTCAACGGCGCGCGGCGCTGGCTGCCGCTCGGACCGATCCAAGTTCAGCCGTCGGAATTGGCCAAGTGGGCGGTCGTGCTGTACCTGGCGTATTGGCTGACGTACCGGCCGGTCGATCTGAACAAGTTCTTCGCCGGATTTCTGGTGACGGTCGGGCCCGTTGGCCTGCTGTGCCTGCTGGTGGTGATGCAGGATTTCGGGACGGCCATGCTGATCGCCCTGGGCGCTTTAGTGATGCTGGTGGCGGGGAAGGTGCGCTGGCGGCATTTGGTGCTGGCGGTGCCGCTGGCGGCGGCAGCGGGGTTGTGGTTCCTCATGCACAAGGAGTATCGCTGGAGACGAGTCACGGCGTTCGCCAACCCGTATGCCGCGCCGCAAAGAGAAGGCTATCACATGATCCAAAGCCTGCTGAGCTTCACCACCGGCGGCATGAGCGGCCGGGGACTAGGCAACGGCATCCAAAAGCTCGGCTATCTACCCGAGGACACCACCGACTTCATCTTTGCCGTCATTTGCGAAGAGCTGGGACTCTTTGGCGCGATGCTGACCATCACGCTGTATCTCGGGATCTTGTATTGTGCGTGGCAGACGCTGAAGGAAAAGAAAGACCATTTCGGCCGACTGCTGGCTTTCGGCGTGGGGACGATGGTCTGCCTGCAGGCGCTGATCAACATTGCCGTGGCCACGGTGAGCGTGCCGACCAAGGGGCTTTCGCTGCCGCTGGTGAGCGCCGGCGGCAGCGGGCTGGTGATCACGTGCGCCGCCCTGGGACTGTTGCGCAGCGCCTGCCGATTCCAGCACGAGGAAGAACCGGTCCTTCCAAGGCCAAGGCCCAGGAGAATGCCGCACATCGTGACCGAGGCCATGTGGCAACGTTTCACGACGAGTTGATCTGCCGCTGGCATTTCTCTTCCGCTTCGGGGCGGCGGATATAGATGGGGACAAGCTGCATCGCTTCGGTGAAGCGCCCGTCCTGGGCCAATTGCCAGCCGAGTTTTGCCACCATCTCCGCACGGGGACGCCAGAGGCTTTCGTCGATGATCAACACCTCCGCATCCAATGGCGGAATGAAACACCTGTGATGCGGAATTCCCTCGCCCAACAGGTGCACGGGACGCGGAACGCGCCCAAGCACGTCGGCCAGGCGGTCCAGATGAGCCGGCTCGCGCTCCGCCCAGCCATCGGCCACGCGATCGAACGACGCGGTGAAAATCTGGTCGCGCTTGGCATCCAGGACGATGACGACGTGACGCGCATCCGGCGGAGCGTTTTCGACCAGGACGCGGGCTGAGCCAACGGCTACCAGGGCGGCGCCGCTGACGAAGGCGAGCGTCTTGGCCAAGGTGATCCCGATGCGCAGGCCGGTGAAGGAGCCTGGGCCGGCGGAAACGTAGATGTGCCGAAGGTCGCCAGGCGTCCAGCCGAGGCTTCGGCACAGGGAATCGATGGCGGGGAGCATGCGTGCAGCATGTTGCAGGCCATGCGGAAACGTGTCCGCCGCCAATACGCACCCTTCTTCCACCAGCGCCACCGAACCAACCCGGCTGGAGGTTTCGATCGCCAAAGCGCGAATCATGCCGACATGGTACAGAGGCCGCAGCCTAAGGTGGATAGATCGGCCAAAGGTTGCAATGGGGAGGAAGATGAACCAGCGGCCCATGTCGCCAACCGGGAAAGAATCGTCGGGTATCCGCGTCGGCATCGCCGCCGACGACCCAGACCGCCGGGCGAGCAGCCAGTTGCCGTAACACCGCCGAATCTGGAGCAGTCTCACCCAGAAAGATCGTCGGCCGGCGAGAATCGGGCAAATAGTGCTTGTACACGATATAGCCAAAGGCCGGACCCGCTTCCGCGCAAGGCCCAAAGGCGATGACGTCTTTGGGGCCGGCGCGCTGGTCAATGAGCCGCGCCGCTGTGCGCCAATCGGGTTTGGCAATGACGCTAAAGCCGGGGGCCACCCGCTGACCGCTCACCACGACCGACCAGAGCACGACCGCCCCGATCGACAGCGGTACAAACCAATTGCACGGCCGCGCTGGCAGCGTCGCCGCCAGCAGAAGGAACACGACGGGCCCGGCAATCAGCAGTAATCGCGGGTAGGAGAACATCGTGGCCGGCAACGAAGAAATGTGCACCGCCAGGGTGAGGCACGCCGCCGCCAGGACCCACAGCGGCCAGGAACTCCTCCACCGCGCGGTGAAGAGCAGCAATATCAGCGGAATCACGATCAGCCAGGAGCGATCCGCCGGCAGCACGCGCTGCCAATCCGCCAACGTCTCCACGATGGCCCACGCGGCGCCGGCGCATAAAAAGACCAGCAGAGGCGCACGAAGGCGGGCGCGAAGGCCGCTGAGGGACGGCTGGGTCGCCAGCAGCGCGTACACGCCCGGGCCGGCAGGCAACAGAAATTTGTAAGTGCCAACCATCAGGGTCTGCCGCGCCAGATCGAACGCGGCGACCAACGCGATGCCCCCGATCACCCAGCACCACCAGAGCCAAGCATCCGACGTGCGCCGCGGCCCGATCAGGGGGATGACGAAGGTCAGGATCGCCAGCGGCAGTGTCGTCAGCCAAGTGACGTCAAAGGGTGAAAGGGTGAGTCGCGCCGGCAACGCCAGCAATGGGTCTACGATCTCTGCGGGAGCAGCCCCCGGCGCTGGATAACGGCTGGCGTGTTCGACCAGACCTCGGGCCGACCAGAAAAAGGGTCCCCACGTGAGTGCGACCCAAACGCCCGCGAGGAAGATGGCCGCCAACGCCGCGATTCGTCTTTGGCCTCGCAAGCGCAGCAAGGTGTAAACAACCAATCCACTCAAGAAACCCGCGGCGAAATAGTGCGTCAGCGCCATGGCCGCCGATGCGACACTTAGCAGCGCCAATCTTCCCCAGCTGGCGCCATGCCGCTCGATCATGGCAACCGTCCGGCAGCAGACGAGGCCGAGCAGAACCAGCAGCGTGTACGAGCGCGTTTCCCGGCTGAGGTCGATCTGCGCCATGGAAAAGAGCATCAGCGCCGCGGCAGCCAGCGCCGGCCAAGGCCCGTGCCCTGGCCGAACCATGACGAACAACAGGACGGCGCCGGCCAGATCGAGCAACGTTGAAAGGGATCGGGTCGAGAAATCACCGTCGCCGAACAGATCAATCCACCACCTCAGGACGATGTGATACAGGGGCGGGTGAACCGCGCTGGACATGCCCGTCCAAATCCGCCACCACGGCGGCGCGTCGGCAAAGCCCGTGGACGGGGGAGGATCGAGGACGACGCCCCGCGGCGCGTCGAACACTGACGTTCCCGCCTGAGCGTGCGCCGTGGAGATATAGACCGACCAGTATTCATCCAGCCACAGGCTTGCCTCGCCGAGCCGATAGAAGCGAACTGCCGCGCCAGCGGCAAGAAGGGTGACCAACAGCAGCAGGTGAATCCACTTGAGGCCGGCCTTGGACAGCATCTGCGGTGAAGGCGACAGCAACATTCTGGCCTTTATTTTGGCGCGGGCGGCGAGTTGGCGGCGGCTTGCTCAGCTTTTTCCACCACGACGTCGCCGAAGGTCTTGTGTTTTTTGAGGCGCCAGCGGATGTAGAACGCAACGCCCACGGCCAGGGCGACGCCAACGACGATCAGGGCGACTTTGAATTCGTGGGCCTTGCGCCACATCGTGTCCAGGTTGGAGCCGAACCAGAAGCCGATGCTCATGAACATGCCGCCGCTGACGACGGCGGCCAGGCTGTCGGCAATGATGAATTTGAGGAACTTGAATCGGCTGGTTCCGGCGGCGACGACCATGGCGCCGCGGATTCCGGCAAAGAGACGCCCGATGGCCACGACCCAGATGCCCCAGCGGGCGAACAAAATCTCGGCCCGATCCAGCCGGGTGGGGGTGATGTGTCTGCCGATGAAGGGCAGGCGCGTGATGTTCCGGCAATAGCGGTAGCCAAAGCGGTACAGCACGCAATCGCCGCCGATGATCCCCAGCCAGGCCACGGGGGCCGCAATCGACAGATGCATCTGGTGCTGCGCGATGAGGATTCCCGCGGTGATCAGCGGGATGTCCTCCGGCAGAGGCAAGCCCAGGCCGCAGGCGAAGAGCAAGCCGAACAGCGCCGCGTAGCCTCCGGACTCGAGCCACGGACGCACGTGCTGAAAATCGAGCAGGGCCAGGCAGTCCATGACATTCATGTCTAACGCTTGAAGGCCCCAGGGATCAAATGTAATACATCGCCTGCCCGGAGCCGGTGGCGCGGGTGACGTGTTCCAGCAGTTGTTCCAGGGTCATTTTGTCCAGCACCTGGTCGGTGGCCTGGGTCAGGCGCTCGTTGAGCAAACGGACGGCGACTTTTCCCGGCGAGAGGTCGGCGGTGGGGACATGCTGGTTTTCCTTGAGGGTCAAGCGCCCTTCCAGGCGACGAATCAGGTCACCGACGCCGATTTCGCGCGGGGAGCGTGACAGGCGGTATCCGCCCCCGCTGCCGACCTTGCTTTCCAAGAACCCACCCCGCCGCAGGGCGAGGAGGATCGATTCGAGGAATTTATTGGGCAGGTCTTCGTGCTGAGCCAAGTCGCGCGACTGAACGAAATTGGCCGGCCAAAGGCGAGCGAGCTGGACGACGGCGCGAAGCCCGTATTCCGTGCGCTTAGAGAGTCTCAAGGCGGCTCCAGAGCAAATCGAGAGGAATAGTACGAGTTGGAAGCCGCTTGCGTCAAACGGACGAAGACGGGGGACGAGGAGAGGGGGAGATGGGGGGAGGGGGAGAGGGGGAGACGAAGCTTGGGCTTCCCCACGAACGGTG
>DBZL01000062.1 GCA_002311745.1 Phycisphaerales bacterium UBA1161
TTCGAGGAGGTTTTCCCCGCCCAGAAATGAACCGAATCGCTGGTGGCCCACTGGACATCGCCTATAATTCCTACAAATTCGCGGAGAGATGTCATGCCCCATTATGCCTTTGAAGCGATGAATTCGTCCGGCCAGGAAGTCAAGGATGAGATCGAGGCCGCCAGCTCGGAAGAAGCCATCGCCAAGATTCGCGGCAAGGGTTTTTTCCCGACCAAGGTCAAGGAAAAGGCCGCTCGACGCCAAGTCAAGAAGAAGGGCGGCGGCACCGGCGGCGAAACCGTCGTCACTCAGACCAAACGCAAGATGCCGTTTGCCATCGGCGGCGTCCCGCGCAAGCAACTGGTCATGTTCACCCGCCAGCTCTCCACGCTTCAGGATGCCGGTCTGCCCATCCTGCGCAGCCTGCAAATCCTCGAACAACAGCAAAAGCCCGGTTTGCTCAAGGCGATCATCGGCGGCGTGGGCGATGAGGTCGAAAGCGGTGGAACCCTCTCCGACGCCATGGCCAAGTTCCCCAAGGCCTTCGACAAGCTCTACGTCAACATGATCAACGCCGGCGAGGCCGGCGGCGTGCTGGACCTGATCCTGGCCCGCCTCGCCGACTTCATGGAAAAAGCCGCCAAGCTCAAGAAAAAAGTCGTTGGCGCCATGATCTATCCCTGCGTGGTCATCAGCATCGCCATCGGCGTGGTCTCGGTGATCATGGTCGTCGTCATTCCCAAGTTCAAAAAAATCTTCCAAGACTTTCACACCGACCTGCCGGCGATCACCCAGCACCTGCTGACCATCAGCAACTGGTTCGGAACCCAGTTCGGCTGGGCCTACGTGCTGTTCTCGCCGGTCATCATCGTTCTGCTGATCCGCCTGATTCGCATGAGCGAGGGCGGCAAATACTTCGTGGATCTCATCAAGCTCAAGATTCCCATCCTCGGCGGAATCCTGGCCAAGACCGCCATCGCCCGCTTCACCCGCACGCTGGGCACGTTGATCAGCGCCGGCGTGCCCATCCTGGATGCCATCAACATCACCAAGGAAACCTGCGGCAACGAGGTCTACGGCCGCGCCCTGACCAAGGTGCACGACGCCATCCGCGAGGGCGAATCCATCGCCGACCCCCTGCGGGCCACCAAAATCTGCGACGCCATCGTCGTCAACATGGTCGACGTCGGCGAGGAAACCGGCGACCTGGACAAGATGCTCATCAAGGTCGCCGACAACTACGACAGCGACGTGGACGTGCTGGTGGGCTCGCTCATCAGCGTCCTGGAGCCGGTGATGGTCGTCGTGCTGGGCTTGATCGTCGGCACTATCGTCGTGGCGCTGTTTGCCCCGATGGTCAGCCTGATTGAGGCCGCCTCCGGCGGCGGCGGTGCAAGACGCCACTAGGGCCTGCTATGGCGGCATTCGTCGAGGCGCCCGCTTGGGCCAACGCGACGCGGCCAACCACGCGCCACGCCTTCACCATCATCGAGTTGCTCACCACCGTCGCGGGCCTGATCATCCTGCTGGGATTGATGGTCAGCCTCGCCCGCCACGTGCGCGCCGCCTCCGCCGACCAGTTGACCAAGGACATCCTGCATCGTCTGGACCAGGCCATGGCCCTCTACGTCCGTCACAACGACGACGCGATCCCCCGGGTCCCGGCGTTGATCGACGATGCCGGCGATCTGCCCAGTGAAACCGCCCTGAAAAAATCGGCCCTGCGCAACAACGAAGCCTGGGTGCGCCTCCTGCGCAGTGCCGGCTTGCTTTCCGATCGCCTCAGCGATCTGCCCATCGCCTACTACGACGAACTGCACGTGCGCGACGCCTGGGGCAGTCCCATCGTCTTCATGCCGCACCTGCACCCGGCAGTCGGCATGAACGCCAAGGGGTGGTTCTTCTTCAGCGCCGGCCCGGATGGCAAATATCTGACCCGCGACGACAACCTCTACAGCTACGACCAGCCCGCCGCCCAGCCGTAGTTCCGTCTCAGCTTGAAGTGCGCGCGGCACGGACGGGGGACCGGGGAACCGGGGGACCGGGGCGAGGACGCCCCGGCTCAGCTTCGACATTGAGCCATCACGCGGCTCAGCTTCGATATTGAGCCGGCCCGTCCTCGGGCCGGGCTGCTACGCGATGCGCATCCCCGGCCGGCTTCTCCGCGGGGCCCTGCGGCATCATCGCCGGGATCACCGGCGGCTTGCGCCGGTGCTCCTGCAACACCCACCCAAATTCCGCGTGGCGCCGCCGCCACTCCAGCCCCAACAGCCAGCAAAAATAGTGCATCAGGTAGATGCCGATGATCAGCAGCGAATACGCCACCGGTGCGCTGCACAGCCAGTTGGAAATTCGCGACGTGCCGATGAACGCAGCACCGTTCATCACCGTGGTGACGATTCCCGCCCCGTAGGACGCGACGCCCAGAACAAACACCATCATGATCAGCAGGTATCGCGCTCCCATCGCGACGATCACCCGACAACAGCGGTCGGGGCGCAGATTCAGGATCGTGCCGCTGGTCACGCTGGTTAGCAGCACGGCGGGAAACATCATCGTGCCCAGCCCCGCCAGGGCCAGCGTCACCGGTTGCCGCCACGTCGCCAGCGACGTCAGGTGCGTCGTTATCAGCGGCAATCCGTAACACAGCATCACCGCCGCCCCGACGTTCACCAACGGACGCCACACGTCGTCGCCTAACCTGAAGTCGCGGAGAAACCGCGGCAATTCATCGCGCTCGTCGGGGCCGATGTCCTCAATCACGTTCCCGTAATGCGCGATCAACGCGATGAGTCCCAAAAAGGCCAGCATCGGTGCCAGGAACATCACCGGCGGCAAAATGCCCAGGACTGAGCCCACCAAGAAGTGCACCAGCAGCACAAAGACGTGCACCAGCAGCACAAAAAACATCACGGCCAGGTTCTCCGGCCTCAGCAGCGCGACAAACACCGCACGGGGATGCGCCTCCGCTTCCAACGGCGTTGCGGTGGAATACTGCAAGACGACCTGCGCCGTCGGGATGTCGACTGCAAGGGGCTGCGGCTGCGGCGCCAGTTCCAGCGGGCGAATCAGCTCCCCCGTCTCCGGATCGTATCGGGGCGGCAGGCGCGGCGGCTCATCGGCCAAAGGCGCCGGCTCGGCGCCGTCCGCCGGCCGCGCCGGCACACGCATGTCGATTTGACTTCCATCCGCCTCCGTCCTTTGCCGTCCGTAAACGCGCTGAAGCTGCTCGAGCCGATGCTCGCCCTGCACCGGCGGCGCCTCCAGCCGGAAGGTTCCATCCGGGTCCAACTGCTTCAGGTCCCCCAGCTTGGGCACGTCGTTGAGCCGGCCGCATTGCGGGCACTGGATCTCCCCCGCAGCCATGTCTTGCGGCACGCTGAAGCGGTATCCACAGCGACAGGGAAAGTCGATCATAAACCCCTGACTAAAGACGATCCCCGAGCGTCAACCTTTCATATCGCTCTGATTATACCGATCTATTTCTCCCATTTTCGCCCAACGGATAGAATGCCCCCGTCACTTTGCAAGGACCATTTATGCGCTGCGCCTGGTGTTTTGCGGTTGTGCTGCTGGTTGCCGGAGTGGCTGGCGGTCAGGAAGTCAAGCCGGAAGATCTCAAAAAGCTCTACAACGACACGCTGGTGCAGCTCAAGGCCGCCCAGGACCGCCGCGCGGAACTCGCCGCGGAAAACCAGAAGCTCACCGCCCGCATCGCCGAGCTGGAAAAGCAGCTCCAGCCCACCGCCACCCAAAACGATCAGCTCAGGCGTCAGGCCGCCGACGCCGCCGAACGCTCGTTCTTTCTCCGCACCTATTACGCCGCTTGGACGCAATTCATCTCCACCCATCCGGACGTCAAGCTGCAATGGGATTTGTTCCTCAACCGCTCGACGCTCCTGGGCTCCGGGCAACAGACCCCCATTTTCGACCCGCAGTGGCCGCTGTCGGACAGGGCTGATTAGCTCAGCGCTTGCCTCACCGCCAAGGCCATCGCCCGGCACGCGCAGCGACAATGGCGAGCCAGGCGAACCATGCGCCCAATCTCCCACGGCCGCCGCGCAACGCCCGACGCCACCGACGCCGGTCGTACCCGGCCCATTGGATCGATCCAATCCACCAAATCCGGCGGCAGCGATTCATCCGCCGCGTCGTTGATGGCCCGGATGCTCAGCACCGCGGCGCCCACCGCCGCCGCCCGCTGACGCACGATCGCGCTTTCCATGTCCACGGCCGCCGCACCGGTTTGCTCAAATAACCGCCTCTTTCCCGCCGCCGTTGCCACCAGATGATCGCTGCTATGGATCGCCCCCCGCCGATAGGGCAGGTTGGGCCACTGTCTATCGTCCGCCGCGTCGATAATCACATCGCCGATGTTCAACGCCGGGTCCAGCGCCCCGGCCAAGCCGGCCAGGATGATCCGGCCATGACCCCTGATCATTTCATCGCTTAGCCGCCCCGCCCGTGGACCGATCACCCAGAGCTGACCCAGCCCGGCCGCAGGGAGCAGCGTCGGCCCGGCTCCGGGGGCCAGACGAACCCCAAACGCCTGGGTGATCGCCCGCCCCTCCATCGCTAATGCCGTCAAAATCAACCATTTAGGCTCGGGCATGATGCGCCATTGTAACCTCGGGGGCCCGGCGGGTATGCTTCCTACCCCGTATGGCAGTACCGGCTTCCCAGATGTGGACGGTGGCAACGTATGTCCTGCGCCAGAAACTGGCTGGGCGCAAGCGTTACCCCCTGGTCCTGATGCTCGAGCCGCTCTTCCGCTGCAACCTGGCCTGCGCCGGCTGCGGCAAAATCCAATATCCCGCCCATATTTTGAGAAAGAATCTTACGCCCGAGCAATGTTTTAAGGCCGTCGAGGAATGCGGCGTCCCCATGGTCAGCATCCCCGGCGGCGAGCCGCTTCTGCATCCCCAGATCGACAAAATCGTCCAGGGCCTGGTGGACCGCCGCAAATACGTCTACCTATGCACCAACGCCCTGCTATTGAAAGAAAAGATCGATCTTTTCAAACCCAGCAAATACCTGACCTTCAGCGTGCACATGGACGGCCAGCGCGAGCACCACGATTTTTCCGTCTGCCGCGAGGGCGGATACGACATCGCCGCCGAGGCCATCCGCGAGGCGGTGCAGCGCGGCTTCCGCGTCACCACCAACACCACCCTCTTCGACGGCGCCGACCCCCGTAGCGTGCGCGCGTTCTTTGACGAGATGATGGACTTGGGCGTCGAAGGGATGATGCTTTCTCCCGGCTACAACTACAACAAGGCCCCGGACCAGCAGCATTTCCTGGGCCGCGCCCGCACCCGCCGGCTCTTCCGCGCCATCCTTGCCAATCGCAGCAAACGCTGGAAATTCAACCAAAGCCCCCTCTTCCTGGAATTCCTCATGGGCCGCCGCCACTACCCCTGCACCCCCTGGGGAATGCCCACGTACAACATCTTCGGCTGGCAAAAGCCCTGCTACCTTCTTCAAGACGGCTACGTGGAAACCTACGAGGAGCTGATCAACACCACTCGCTGGGAGGAGTACGGCACCGAAAGCGGC
This sequence comes from Phycisphaerales bacterium UBA1161, assembly GCA_002311745.1. Lineage (GTDB taxonomy): Bacteria > Planctomycetota > Phycisphaerae > Tepidisphaerales > Tepidisphaeraceae > UBA1161. The sequence continues at coordinate 5,536 of DBZL01000062.1, forward strand.
AACCCGCGCTGCGCCAACTGCATGGTCCACAGCGGCTACGAGGCCAGCGCCGTGGACGACACCTTCGGCTCCCTCGTCGGCATGGTCCGCGCCGCCAAGGCATCGCTCTTCGGCGGCACGTTCCCGGATCCGGATGCGATGAAGACCTTCGACCAATCCCCGTCCGCCCCGCGTCAGGCCCTGGTGTCGCTCACGATCAAGCAAACCGCCGCCGCCCCGAGCCGCGAAATGGAAACGGTCTGATCCGCTTTTCTCCCATGCCGCAGGAAACCAAATCCCATCCTTTCAACGCGGATGAATTGGAAGTCGTTCCCGGCGCCGAGCGCGAAAAGCTGGAAGGCTGGATTCCGCCCCTGGCCGACGAAGACGAAATCCGCCAGGCGTTGGAAAAAGCCTTCGACTATCGCGGCGACGTGACGATCACGCTCAAGGACGGCTTCACGGTTGAAGGCTACATTTTCGATCGCCGCAGTGATGGCAAGGCCCTGGCCGACTGCACGGTTCGCCTGTTTCCCAAGAATCGTGACGAGAAGATTTCCATTCGTTACAGCGACATAGCCCGCCTGGTTTTCACTGGCCGCGACACCGCCGCCGGCAAGAGTTTCGAGACGTGGGTGAAAAAGTACCGCGAGAAGAAAGCCGCCGGCGAAACCAACATCCGCCTGGAGCCGGAAAAGCTGGATTGACCCCCGCCCTCTTTTAGCCGCGTCGCGTGCGACGCGCGTAACACGCCATTACGCGCCGCACATTCTATTCCCCGCGCAAATTCAGGTAGTCACCTGGACGCATGATGGTCACCCGCCCAATGACCCGCCCGAACATCGGTCGAAAGTGTTTATCGCCGGTGAGGAGATAATTGGCGTCGCCGGCCATTGCGCAGGCCAGCACTGGTTTATCCTTTGCCGGGAGTTCAACAGCCGACGGAATCATTCCCGCGCTCGCTTCGTCAACCATTTGGCAGTGCTTCAACAGCCGCACCAGCGCCCGCAATCGGTCCGGGCGCTTGATCTCAATATTTCGAATCGCTTCCTCGGCGACGAACCGGCTGGCCAATAACCGAACGCCGCTAAGCCGCCACAATCGCGTGATTCGGCAGCGGGGGATATATGCCGCGGAGAATAAAACGTTGGCGTCGAGAAAAACGCGATCCATCACTCGACCCCGACGGGCCTGTCATGGTCGATCTTCGCGGGATCCAATCCCATTTTTCGCACGAGCTTGCAGGCGCGGGCGTAATCTTTGGCATCCGCTGAATTGCTCAGCAGGAACTCGGCGACACGCTCGTCGGTATAAATTTCGGGCGCCGCGTTCTTGGCGCTCTTTCGGCCGTTGGACCGCTTGGAAGGTCGAGCTTTCTTGCGCCAGTTCTGATATTCCGCTTTGGGAACTAACATATACTCGCGGCGATCGATTCTTAGAATCGGCAGGCGCATGTTCAAATACCTCTGTGGCGAGCGACCATTATATCACATCGCCGCGCCCAGCATCCGCCGGTATCGCGCCAGCGCCGTCAGCGGAAAATACAGCCGATACAGGTGATATTTCAAATAGAACACCTTCGGGAACCCCGTGCCCGTGTACCACATTTCTTCCCAGTTGCCGTCTTGGCCTTGATGGTCGATCAGCCAGTCCAGGGCACGGCGCACGGCGGAATCATCCGCCCCGGCGGCGGCCATCAGGCCCATCGCGCCCCAGGCGGTCTGTGACGCGGTGCTCTCGCCTTTGCCGATCCAGGATGGGTCTTCGTAGCTCAGGCACGATTCGCCGAAACTGCCGTCGCTCTTTTGCACGCTGCGCAGCCAGGCGGCGGCACGCTGCACGTACGGCTGGTTCATGTCTTCGCCGATGCTTTTCAATCCCGTCAGGACCTGCCAGGTGCCGTAGACGAAATTGCAGCCCCAGCGGCCCCACCAGCCGCCGCCTGCCTCCTGCGTCCTCTTTAAGAATGCGATCGCGCCGCGGACGGACGGATGATCCGGACGCAGGCCGCAATGGCCCAGGCACTCCAGGACGCGGCCGACGATGTCGGGGCAGCTTGGGTCCTGCATGGCGTTGTGATCGGCAAAGGGAACTTTTTCCAGGATGGGCCGGCTCTTGGTGCGGTCGAACGCCGACCAGCCGCCGTCGTCGTTCTGCATCGCCAAAAGCCAGTCGATTCCGCGCGCGATCGCCTCATTGGCCGTCGGTCCGCCGGCGCGGCGCATGGCCATGCACACCATCGCCGTGTCATCCACGTCCGGGTAATGCGGATTTTGAAATTCAAAAAACCAACCCGAGGGCTCGACCGCGCGGCAATTTTTCTGCCAGTCGGCGGCGACGCGGCATTCCTTCTCCAGCAGCCATTTAGTGGCCCGCCGCGCGGCGTCCGATTCCGGTGAGGTCCCCGTCTCCGCCAACGCGTGCAGGGCGATGCCGGTGTCCCACACCGGCGAAAGGCACGGCTGGATGCGGATCGCATCCCCTTCCTCGATAAAGAAATCCTCCAGATGCTTGTGCGCCGCCACCACGCGCGGATGATCGTCCGGATACGCAAGCGCCTTGAAGACGATCAGGATGTACACCATCGGCGGGAAAATCGCGCCCAGGCCTTGCGAATGATCCAGGTGATCCAGCAGCCAGTGCTCAGCGCGGCCGATGGCGCGGCGCCGCAGCGACTTGAGGGGATGCCGATCGTAAATCTTGAGCAGTTGATCCAGCCGCAGGCAAAAATCACGCCACGATAGCGGCAAGCCGCGCGGTATTTCGCCGACGCGGTTGGCCGCAGCGCGGTCCAGGTACAGCTCGGCGATCCCCAGATTCTCCGGCAGCGAGCGCGTGTAGCGCAGCGTCGTCACCAAGCCCAGCGGCAGGATCATCGTCCGCGTCCAGGCCGAGACGTGATGCAGATTGAAGGTGAACCCCCGGGGCAGATAGACGATTTCCGGCGGGATGCTGGGGCAGGCGTCGTAGCTGACTTGGCCCAGGGCGGCGAAGTAGAACTTGGTGAAGCTGTTGCACTTTTCCGCCCCGCCCAGGCGATGCACGACCTGGCGGGCCTGCCGCATGTGCGGCGCTTGCGGATCGTGGCCCAGCAGTTTCAGCGCGAAATAAGCCTTGACGGTGCCGGACAAATCCGCCGGCCCGCCGGGGAACAGGCTCCATCCGCCATCGCTCATCTGCAGGCTGTGCAAATAGCGGCCGATCTTGGCCAGCCGCGGATCATTCTCCTGGCCGAGGATGAATTTGAGCAGGATGTATTCCGATTCCAGGATGCTGTCGCCCTGGAGCTCCCCGACCCAGTAACCATCCGGATGCTGCAGTTTCAGCAGCGCCGACTGGGCCTTGTGCAAAGCGGCGGCCACGCGATCACCAAACGCACTTCCCGCGGGGGCCGCTGAGGCCATGGAGGTGGCAACTAAGCTGTTCACGCCGGCCAAAACCTAATCGGCAAGCATTGGGCAGGCAAGGGCCGGCCGCTCCGGAGGTTGATTCACCTTCACTTTCCCATAGAATCCCGTTTTACGCGCAAGTGACTATGCACAATGATTTCAGGGCCTGGTTGGACCAGCACCGCGGGCGCGGGTTCGACCTGCATCAAAAGCATATCAATCCGGCGTTTGTCAAAATGCTCCGGGCGATCGGCTTCGACCGGGATTACGTCCGCGGCGAGGGCTGCTATTTGTGGGATGAGCAGGGGAACAAATATCTCGACCTTCTGACCGGCTGGGGGGTTTTTGCCCTGGGTCGCAATCATCCCAAGATCAAATCCGTCCTCAAGCAGCTTCTGGACTTGGACCGGCCCAATTTGGTGCGGATGGACTGCGGCCTGCTCAGCGGCCTGGTGGCCGAGGCCCTCACGCGGCACACCACCGACCAGTTGTCCCGCGTCTTCTTCACCAACAGCGGCACCGAGTCCGTCGAGGCGGCGATCAAATTCGCCCGTTGCGTCACCGGCCGCCAGGACATCATCTACTGCGATCACGCCTTCCACGGCCTGACCCTGGGCTCCCTGTCGATCAACGGCGCCGACTTCTTCCGCGAGCGCTTCGGCGAGCTTGTCCCCGGCGGGCGAAAAATTCCCTTCAACGATCTGGCGGCGCTGGAGAAAGAATTGTCCGGCCGGTGTGCCGCGGCGTTCTTCGTCGAGCCGGTCCAGGGCAAAAGCTGCGAAGTCGTGGCGGATGGCTATCTGGCCGAAGCGCAGCGCCTCTGCCGCAAGCACGGCACCCTGCTGGTGCTCGACGAGGTGCAGTGCGGACTTGGCCGCACCGGCAAGTGGTTCTGCTTCCAGCACTGGCCCGACATCGAGCCGGACATCCTCTGCGTGGCCAAGGCCCTCTCCGGCGGCTTCGTCCCCGTGGGCGCGGTCATCACCACGCCGCGCATCATGGATGGCGTCTTCAACTCCCTGGAGCGATGCGTCATCCACTCCAACACCTTCGGACAAAACGACATGGCCATGGCTACCGCCCTGGCCACCCTCCAGGTCATCGAAGAGGACAAGCTGGTGGAGAACGCCGCCGCCATGGGCGATTACGTCATGCAGAAGCTGCGGCCCATCGCCGAAGGCTGCCCCTTCGTTTCCGCCGTCCGCGGCAAGGGCCTGATGTTCGGCATCGACTTCGCCCGCCCCCGTTCCTCGCTGAAGCTGAAGATGGCCTGGGACATGCTCCACCGGCTCAACTTCGGCGTGTTCGGACAGATGATCATCATCCCGCTGCTGGACAAGCATCACATTCTGACCCAGGTGGCGGGATATCACACGGAAGTGATCAAGTTCTTGCCGCCCATGATCATCACCACCCAGGACCTGGATTGGTTCCTTAGCGCCGTGGACGATGTTCTGGCCGACACCCAACGCGTCCCCGGCGCCGCCTGGGACACGGTCACGGGCCTGGCCAAGCGGGCGATGTTGGCGTGAGGCGCTGGAGCCCGCCGCGGCGGGCGGCGTTTGCTCCCATGAGTTTCCTACAACGTCGGTTGCTCAAGGGGGTCCTGATCGTCGCCTCGCACCCGCGGGCGACGCTGGGCGTGGTCCTGGCCGTTCTGGCCGCCGCCATCGTCGCCGCCACCCGCCTGACCATCTCGAGCGACCAAAACAAGCTCTTTTCCGCCAAGGTTCCGTTTTTCCGCGACTATTTGCAGTTCGTCCAGCGGTTTCCGGAGAACGAAGCGGTTTACATCGTCATCGAGCCGCGCGATCCCGGGGCGCCTCCGCCGGTGCAGCATTGGACCGCCGCCGCCGACGCCGTCACCCAGCGCCTGCAGAGTCTGACGCGGTACGTTAAGCTGGCCGTGTGCAAAATCCCGCTCGATCAGCTCGGGCGCCAGGGAATTCTCTTCCAGGACCCCGCCGAGCTTCACGCCCATTTCAACCAGATCGAGCCGATGATCCCCCTGGCCCGCTTCTGGGGCCAAAAGGCTGATTTGCAGACGCAGTTCATGGGCCGCTCGCCGATGGAGCGATTCCTGGCCGGCGTCATCATCCGCCGGGACGATCAGACCGCCGGCTTCGTCGCCAAGTTGGCCGATTCCTGGAACGCCGCCTTGGCCAATCCATCGCTTCCCATGCGGGTGGGCGCCGGCGTTGTGGACCTTCGCTCCTCCGCCCCCACCAGCCCCAGAGAACTGGGCTATTTCTACGTCCCCAACGAGCAGGACCGCCGGCAGTGGCGCATCCTCGTGCGTGTCTACCCCGTCCGCAATTTCAGCTCGCTCACTTCCATCACGCACACGGTGAACGCGATCCGCGACGCGGCGGTGGACGCGGCCAAGCCGTTTGGCGAATTCAAGATCGGCGTGACCGGCCGCCCGGCCCTGGAAGCCGACGAGATGCACGCCACCAACGTCGACTCCCACCATGCCGAGATCGCGGCGCTTTTGGTCGTCTTCATCGGCCTGCTGATTATGCTGCGCTCCCTGTGGCTGGCGTTGGCGGCGGAAATCGCCCTGGGCGTCGGCATCGGCTGGACCTGCGGCTGGGCCACCCTCAGCGTCGGTGAATTGAATCTTCTATCGGTTGTATTTTTAATCGCCCTGATCGGCATCGGCATGGATTACCTCGTGCAGATTCTGACTCGCTATCGCCTCGAGGCCCGGCGGTACCAGCGCCCCACCGCCGTTTGGGTGCGCGTCTTCAAGCACGTGGGCCCGCCCATCAACATCGCCTGCCTCGGCGCCGCCGGGGCATTCCTGGTCTCCATGCTGACCGATTTCCGCGGCGCCGCGGAATTGGGCATCATCGCCGGCGTTGGACTGATCCTCTGCCTGCTCGCCGGCTACACCGTGTTGCCGGCGCTGCTCGTGCTCTTTCCTCCGAAATTGCGGCCCCTCGCCCTGCACCGGCGCTATGGCCACTGGCGGCTGGGCGGACCGGCAAAGCTGATCCTGCCCCTGATTTGGATCGCCGCCCTGGCCCTCGGGTCGCCGGCGATGCAGAAAACCTACTTCAGTCCCGGCCTGATCGAACTGCAAGTGCCCAACCTTGAATCCGTGCGCCTCGTGCGCACCTTGCAGGCCTGGTCGGCGATCGTTTTGTCTCGCGACCCGGCCCAGCTCCGCCGCGTGCGCGATGCGGTGGCGCCCCTGGCGGTGGTCGCTTCCACCGAAAGCGTCCTGGAGGCCCAGGACAACGCCGATTGGCTCAAGCACCACGCCGACCCGTTGCGCGTCGATTGGTCGCCCCCGACGCCGATCGCGGCCGGCGACCTGCCGCACCTGTCCGTCAAGGCCGCCAACCTGGCGGATCATTTCGATCCGCCCCCCGCCACAGCCCCCAGCACCGCGCCGGCCGCGACGCTTCCCCCCGCCACGCCCGCCGGCCGCGCCGCCGCGCGCTCGCTGCGCGACTTTGCCGGCCGCATCGATGCTCTGGCGCCTTCCGAGGCTCCCCGCGCCGCCCAGCGCCTCTGTGCCTGGCAGGAAGTCTTCGCCCACGAGCTCAAAGATCTGCTCGATCAGTTTGCTCCGGTCGAGCTGAACATCCAGACGGTGCCGGCGGAGGTCCGCAGGCATCTGCTCAGCGACGATGGTTTCTACGCCCTGCACATCTATCCGCGCAAGGACCTGTGGGATCAGCCCAACCTGATCGAGTTCACCAACGGCGTCGAGAAGGCCGTCGCCACCGTGCCCGGCGCCCCGCCCGTCACCGGCATCGCCTCCAACGTCTATCACACCACCGGCGCCATCCGCTGGGCTTTCTTTGAAGCCACCGTCTACGCTCTGGCCCTGATCTGCATCCTGGTCTACCTGGACTTCGGCAAGCTGCGGCCGACCCTGGCGGCCATCAGCGTGCTGGGGTTCGGCCTGCCCATGCTGGTGGCCATCATGGGCCTGCGCGGCATGACCTGGAACTTTGCCAATTTCTTCGGCCTGCCCATCCTCATCGGCGCCGGCTATGAGTACGGCGTGTTCCTGGTGCACCGATACCTGGAAGCCAAGAAATACCCGCGCCGCGTCTGGCGCCGCTGGGATGCCAGCGACAGTGCCCTGCTTCTGTGCGCCTTCATCACCTCCAGCAGCTTCGGCTTCTTTTGGCTCCTGGCCCACCACGAAGGGCTCAAGAGCCTGGGCTGCGTCATGACCCTGGGAACGATCTGCATTTACCTGGCCGGCCTGCTGGTGCTGCGCCCCATCCTGCGCTGGAAGTTAGACCGGTCCCACAAAAAGGAAATGATGTATGCCGAATGCTGAACGCTGAATTCAATTCAGCATTCATCATTCGGATTTCGCGGTCGCGAGGACGCGCGCCGGCCATTGCAACGGCAAATCCGCCGCAAGGAATTTCCTCCCCGTGATCGCCTCGGCCGCCAGATACCCGCTTCGCACCGCCCCCTCCATGGTCGCCGGCCAGCCGGTCCGCGTGTAATCGCCGGCAAGAAAGAGATTGGCGATGCCGCCGGGCGGCGGGGCCTGCGCCGGACGCAGGCGGTCCACGCCCGGCAGTGGCGAGAACGTCGCACGCTTTTCGATCACGATCACGCCGCGATCCAGCTTCGCCTCCCGCGCCGCCGCGAACGTCGAGCGAATCTGGTTGACCAGCACATCCAGGCACTGGTCTTTGGGCCGACCCGCCCAATCGCGGGCAGCGCTGATGACGCCGTGGACCACGCGGCCTTCGCTATCCTTGCGGAACAGCCACTGCAGCGGCCCGCCCATCAGGGCCGCGTGCGGCATCGACAGCACCGGCCGATCAAACCACAAATGCGCGCCCAGGATCGGGACGCTCTCAAGCTGGCTTAAACCGGCGAATCGCCCGTCCGCGGCCGCAAGTTCCGGCGGGATCCATTTATCCAGCGCCTGATAATGGGTCGCCAGGACAACCGCTTGGGCTTCCAAAAACTCATCATCCAGTTCCACGCCGATGGCGCGCTGGCCGGAAAATCGCAGCCCCGTCATGCGCGTCCCCAGCCGCACATCCCGGCAGGGAATCTTCTCGTACAACCGCCCCAGCGGGCACGCCGGCGTGCCAAATCGATACCCCGACGCATGAAAGAGCAGCGATTCCTGCAAGACCTGAATGGCGTAGCCCGCGCTGGCCCGTCGGCATTGCTCGTTGAGCGCGCTGACCAGCACGATCTCGTAAAACCGCTCGATCAGATCTTCGCTTTGGCCATGGTCCGCCAGCCACTGGCCGAATGCCGTCTCGGCCAGCTTCGCTCGTCCCCCGCGGCCCAGGCGCAGCATCGCCGCCATCGCCCGGGCAAGCTGCCACCGCTGGCGCAGGCTCAGGGCGCCGAACGTCGCGCCGCCGAGAAGCAGATGCAGCGGCGCCGGCAGCCGGCGCCCACCGCGCAGGCCGTGCGTTTTGCCGCGCGGATCAACAAAGCGGATGGTGTTCTCCCAATGGATGCGGTCGGCAACCCCGATGCGGGCGTAGAAATCCAACAGGTTCGTGCAGCAGCCCAGCAGCACGTGCTGGCAGTTGTCCAGCACTTCTGCGGTTTGGGGATCTTCAAAGGAGCCGGCCCGTCCGCCCAGGGTTTTGCGCGCTTCGATCAGGGTGACGGGCCCATGGGCGGATTCCAGGGCGACGGCGGCCGCCATTCCCGCCAAGCCGCCGCCCACCACCACCACGCGCTGATCCGCCACGGCTCATCCCCTTGCGCGGGCCGCCCGCCAGGCGATGCGCAGCTTCGACAGCGGCGAGAGCGACACGCGCTGCCGCAGCACGCGCGTCGGATCGGCGGCGATTTTTTCCAAGAGTTCCCGGTAGATTTGCGTCATCGCCGCCAGCGTCGGCCGGCTGTCCCGTTCGATTCTTTCCTCCAGCGGCGCCGATTTCTGGTAATACTGCCGCGCCCGCTCGATCTGCCGCGACATCATCTCGCCGAAGCGCTGGGTGCCGCGGCCGTCGCATAAATCCGCCGCCGACACGCCCGCGGCGGCCAGTTCCTCCTGCGGCAGATAGACGCGCCCGCGCCGCGCGTCCTCCCGCAGATCGCGCAGGATGTTGGTCAATTGAAACGCGATCCCCCGGTCGATCGCCAGGGCGATGGTGGCCTGGGCCCCCTCGAAGCCGAAGATGTGGATGCTGGCCACGCCCACGACGCCGGCCACGCGGTAGCAATACTGTTTGAGGTCCTCGAACGTCTGCAGCGCCGCCCCGTCCAGGTCCTGCCGCTGGGCGGCGATGACTTCGCTGAAGACGTAGGGTGGCACCGCGTAGCGCTGCACCATCTCGACGAACGCCGGCCACAAGGGCTGGCCGTCGGCGGGAATCTGCCCGGCCGTCGCCGCCTGCGTGCTGGCGGCCCAGGCGTCCAGGGCCGCGCGACGCTGCGCCACGCTCTGGCCGTCGAGCCCGTCGGCGATGTCGTCCACCAGGCGCATGTACGCGTAGAGGGCGAACATCGCGCAGCGCCGCGGCTGCGGCAGCAGTTTCATCCCGTAGTAAAAATTCCGCGCTTCCGAGCGGGCGAGCTGCTCGCAGTATTGCCGCGACCGTTCCAGAGAGACGGCGACCGTGGCGACGGCGGCAAGGCTCATGGGCGCCCTCCGGCCAGCAGGCGCCCCGCCATGGCCGCCAGCGCCTGGGCGATCAATCCCCCTTTTTGCCATTTGGACAGCGCCGGCCGGCGCGAAAGGGTGTCGTAACCCTGGCGGCGGATGGCCGCCAGCACCAGCCGCCCCCCCCTGCTGAACAGCGAAATCTGCATGCGCACCTGCGGACGCAACAGCGGCAGCAGCGCCTCGCCGCGCTGGAACATCGCCGCCGTGCGATCCACCTCGAATCGCATCAGTTTCCGGAAAGGATCATCGCAGATGCCGCGGCCAATCTGCTCCTCGCTGACGCCGAATCGCTGCATCGACTCCCGCGGAATGTAGATGCGGTTGCGATCCAGCTTGTCGCGGCGCACGTCCTGCCAGAAATTGGCCAATTGCAGGGCGCTGCAGGTTTGATCGGAAAGAAGCTGTCGCTGCTCGTCGCGGTAGCCGCACAGGTACAGAACCAGCCGTCCCACGGGATTGGCGCTGCGCCGGCAATAGTCCAGAAGCTGCTCGAACGTGTCGTAGCGGAGCACGCGCTGATCCTGCTCGAAGGCGTCGATGAGGTCGAGAAACGGGGCCGGCGGCAACTGATGCCGCGCGATCGTGCCACCCAGGGCGACGAATACCGCCGTCTTGGCCTTGCCGGCGAAGCAATCCAGCGTCTGGCGGCGGAAGTCAGCCAGCAGCCGCAGCGATTGCTCGCGGTCGCCGGTCTCATCGCCCAAGTCATCCGCGACGCGGCAGAAGGCGTAAATGTTGCAGAAATCCTGCCGCAGATGCCGCGGCAACAGCATCGACACGACCGAGAAATTCTCGTAATGCCGCCGCGCCAGCCGGCGCGTCTGCACCTGCGCTTGGGCAACGTCGGCAACCGAGGCGCTGGCCAACTGGATCGTGGAGAGGCTCACGAACGGGTCATTGTCCCGGTTTTTGGCCCGCCTGCCAAGTCTGAACGCGCCGGCGGTCCGATAACGGGATGAACCCCACCCCCAGGCAGATCACGATCAACGCCCAGAAAATCCAGAAGGCCGGCGACGCCGCGTCCTGAAAATCGAGCCGCCGCGGAGCGGCGCGGCTATTGGCCCCCCAGTCCGCGATCAGCTTCAGCCCGATCAGCACCACCAGCAAATACGCGCTGCGATTCAGCCGCGGCAGCCGCTCCAGCAGGTAGATGAACAACGCCGCCGCAAAGCGCATGAGAATCACGCCCAGCATTCCGCCGGTCACGATCACCCACAGTTTGGGGTGCAGGGCATCGCTGGGCGTCTGCGGCGGCGCCGGCCCCACCAGCGCCACCGCCGCCAGGATCGAATCCACCGCAAAAACCAAATCCGTCAGCTCGATCGCCGCCACCGTGCGCCAAAAACCCTGCGGCGCCGATGACGGCCGGCCATCCGTCGCGGCACGTCGTGATTGAAACAGGAGATATTTCGCGCCCACCCAAAGCAGATACGCCCCGCCCAGGAGCTTCAGCAGCGACCAATGCAGCAGGTAGACCGCCGCCGTGATCACGATCACGCGCAACAGAAACGCGCCCAGCAATCCGTACGACAGCGCCCGAAAGCGATCTCGCCCTTGAAGCCGCCCGGCCAGCACGCCCAGCACCAAGGCGTTGTCGATCGACAGCACGCCTTCCAGGACGATCAGCACCGCGATGGTCGCCAGGTCGCCGGGGTCGAAGGTTTGTCCGAACATGCCGCCTTACGTTCCAAAGATCCGGTCGCCGGCATCCCCCAGGCCGGGGAGAATGTATCCCTTTTCGTTCAGTTGCCGATCCACGGCCGCGCAATAGATCGGCACGTCCGGGTGCTGGCGGTGGAACGCCGCGATCCCCTCCGGCGCCGCCACCAGGCAAACGAACTTCATGCTGGTGACGCCCGCGTTCTTGAGACACTGCGCCGCCGCGGTGGCGCTGCCCCCGGTGGCCAGCATCGGGTCAATTAAGAGCACCTCGGTGCCGGCGATGTCCGGCGGAAGTTTCTGGTAATACGAGACCGGCTCCAGCGTGTTTTCGTTGCGGTACACGCCCAGATGGCCCAGGCGCGCCTCGGGCAGCAGGCGCAGCACTCCGTCGGCCATCCCCAGCCCGGCGCGCAAGATCGGCACCAGCGTCACGCGCCGCGCCAGCACGCGGCCGGTCGTCCGCTCCAGCGGCGTCTGCACCGGCCGCGGCGTCGTCGGCCAATCCCGCGTCACCTCGTACACCATCAGCGACGCGATCTCGTCCAACAGCGCCCGGAACTTGCGATGATCCGCCGTGTAGTCGCGCAGCTCCGTCAGCTTCGTCTGCACCACTGGATGATCGATCAGGATGACGTTGTCGAACGCCATGCACGGGGCATTGTCGCGCTTTGCACCGGGATTGCCAATCGCTACTTCACTTCCTGCCAGTTCTTGCCCCAGCCGATCTGGACCTTCAGCGGCGTCGCAAGCTGCATCGCCCCGGTCATCTCCTGGCGGATCATCTGCGCCTCGGATTCGACCGCGTCGGCCGGCGTCTCGAACACCAGCTCGTCGTGCACCTGCAAAAGCATCCGGCTGGGGCGATTCTCCGCTTTCAGCCGCCGGTGGATGCGATTCATGGCGATCTTGATGAGGTCCGCCGCCGAACCCTGCACCACGCTGTTGATCGCCATGCGTTCCCCCGCGTTGCGCACGGAGAGGATGTTGCTGCGAACCTCCGGGATCGGCCGTCGCCGCCCCAGGATCGTCTGCACGTACCCCTGCGACTGCGCGTCCATCACGCACTTTTCCAGAAATTTCTGGATGGAGGGGAATCGCTGGTTGTACGCCGCGATCAGCTCCGCCGCCGCCGCCACGCTCAAGCCCTCGATGCGACGCGACAGGCCGTAGGCGGACACGCCATAGATGATCCCGAAGTTGATCACCTTGGCCTGAGCGCGCTGCTCCCGCGTCACCTTCTCCGGGGACACCTTGAACACCTCGGCCGCCACGGCGCCGTGAATGTCCTCATCGGCCGCGAAGGCCCGCAACAGCGCCGGCTCCTGCGTGAAGTGCGCCAGGATGCGCAGCTCGATCTGGCTGTAATCGGCCGTCAGCAGCACGTTGTTCTTCGGGTCGCCGGGCACAAACGCCAGGCGGATGCGCCGACCCTCGTCCGTGCGGATGGGAATGTTTTGCAGATTGGGATCGCTGCAGCTCAGCCGCCCCGTGGCCGCGCCGATCTGGTTGAAGCTCGCGTGAATCCGCCCGGTGCGCGCGTTCACGTATTGGGTCAGGTTGTCCAGGTACGTGTTCTTGAGCTTCACCAGGCTGCGGTAATCCAGGATCAGCCGGGGGCACTCGTGCTTGTCGGCCAGCTTCTCCAGCACCTCCACGTCCGTGCTGGGGCCGGTCTTGGTGCGCTTCACGATCGGCAGCTTCAGCCGGTTGAACAGCACGTCCTGGAGCTGCTTGGGCGAATCGGGATTGAACTCATAACCCGCCGACGCGAAGATTTTCTTGCGCAGCTCGTCGATGCGCGCCCCCAGGACGGCGCTCTGCTCCTTGAGAATCGCCGGATCGATGGCGATGCCGTTGCCTTCCATCTCCACCAGCACGTCGATCAAGGGTGTCTCGATTTCGTCGCACAATTTCCTCAGGTCCGGCACCTGGTCCAACCGCGGCTGGATCAGCTCCGCCAGACGCAGGGCGATGTCCGCATCCTCCGCCGCGTACGCGGCCACCTTGGCCAAATCCACCAGCGCCATGGAGATCTGCCCCTTGCCCTTGCCGATCAAGTCGCTGGTGGGAACTTTGCGGAAATGCAGCAGCTCCAGGGCCAAACGATCGATGCCGTATTGCAGGCGGCTGGGGTCCAGCAGAAACGCCCCGATCATCGTGTCCAGTTCGACGCCGCGCACCTCCAGGCCCGCCTGCCGCATCACCAGCAGATCGTATTTGAGATTGTGCCCGACTTTGCGCACCGAGGGATCTTGCAGAATCGGCCGCAGGGCGGACAGAACGGGTTTGGCATCCAAGTGCGTCGATCCGGCCGGCCCGGCCACCGGAACGTACCACCCGGTTCCCGCCTTCCAACTGAAACTCATCCCGATCAGCGACGAGGACATCGCCCCCAGCGCATCGGTCTCCGTGTCGAACGCGAAGCGTTTCTGCCGGCGCAGCTCGGCCAAAAATGCGTCGAATTGCTCGGAGGTTTGAATCAGCCGGTAATCGCACCCTTGGGCCGTCTGCACGGTCGTCGCTTCCGCAGGCTGCATGTCGCCAAACAATCCCGCCTGCGGCGCCAGCGCCGTCACGGGCGAACCGGCGGCCGCGCCCAAACGCTTCAGCAGGCTGCCAAACCCCAGCGCTTCCAGATGCGGCCGGAGTGCCTCGGGCTTCAGCCCATGGAATTCGCACGCCTGGGCGTCGAATTCCATCTCGACGTCCTTCCTGAGCGTGACCAGTTGCCGCGCCAGCGGCAGGCGCTCGGCGTATTTCTGGAAATTCTCCCGCAGCTTGGGCGTAAGCTGATCCAGATGCCGGCGGATTTCCTCGATGCTCCCGTAGGTCGTGATCAGCTTGGCCGCGGTCTTCTCGCCCACCCCGGGAATCCCCGGCACGTTGTCCACCGCATCCCCCATCAGCGTCTGCACCTCAATGGCCTGCGCCGGCGCGTAGCCGTATTGCGACAGCATCGTCTGCTCGTCCAAAAACGATTCGCTCTGCACGTCGTACAACCGCGTGCTCGGATCGATGAGCTGACGCAGGTCCTTGTCCTTGGAGACGATGACGATCTGGAACCCTTGATCTTCCAGCCGGCGGACCATCGTGGCGATGATGTCGTCGGCCTCGTACCCCGGCTTGGCGAAGATCGGAATCCCCGCATCGCGAACGATCTGCAAGATGCGCTGCTCCTGCGGGAAAAAGTCATCCGGCGGCGGCTCACGGTGCGCTTTGTAATCCGCAAAAATCTCCCGCCGAAAAACTTGCTCGTCCCCGCTGTCGATCGCCATGGCCAGGTAATCCGGCTTGCGATTCTCGATCAGGTTCAGCAGCCACTGGGTAAAGACGTACGTCGCCTTGGTCGGCTCGCCGCCCGCCGCCGACAGGTCGCGGAACGGCGCGAAATACGCCCGGTAGATTTGGGCATGGCCGTCGACGATGTAGAACGTTTTGGACACGCGGTCGCTTTCCGGCTTATGTTAGGTACCCAGCGATGACCAGCCAAGCCGCCGCCACCATCGATCGCTCTGTATCTGTCCGCCTGCTTGACCTGCGGCGGACATTCGACGGCGGCGTCGAAGCCCTGGCCGGCATCACCCTGGACGTCGCCCCGGGTCAATTCGCCGCCATCCTCGGCCCTTCCGGCTGCGGAAAATCCACCCTCTTGCGCCTCGTCGCCGGCCTGGATCGCCCCACTTGCGGAACCGTCGAACTTCACCCTCCGCTGGACCGCCGCCGCTTCGCCTACGTCTTTCAGGATGCGCATTTGCTTCCCTGGCGCAACGTCCTGCGCAACGTCGCTCTTCCCTTGGAATTGGCGGGCATCGCCCAGCGCCAGCGCCAAGCCGCCGCCGTCGATGCCCTGGAGCAAGTCGGCCTGGCCGAAGTCCTTCGGCGATATCCCGCCCAGCTTTCCGGCGGGATGAAAATGCGCGTCTCCCTGGCCCGCGCCCTGGTCACGCGCCCCAAGCTGTTGCTCCTCGATGAGCCGTTCGCCGCCTTGGACGAAATCACCCGCCAGAAACTGGATCAGCAGTTGCGCGATTTGTGGCTCGCCCACCGCATGACCGTCCTGTTCGTCACCCACTCGACGGCGGAAGCCACCTTCCTGGCCGATCGCGCCGTGGTCCTGTCGCGCCGCCCGGCCCGCGTCGTCGCGGATTTGCCCATCGATCTGCCCCAGCGCCGCGATGCCCTCCTGCGCGCCAGCCCCCAGTTCGCCGCCGCCACCAAAACCATCTACCAGGCCCTCGAGCGGGGAGGCGCCTGATGCGCGGCGGAAAATTCATCGCCAACGTCTTGCCCCCGGTCTTGGTGCTGATCGTCGTGACGGCCGCCGCCGAAGGCATCATCCGCGCCCTGGCCGTGCCGATGTTCCTGCTGCCCCGGCCCTCGACCGTCCTGCAATACATGGCCCAGCATCCGGCCGATTTGCTGGCCTCGCTGGGAACCACCGCCCAGGCCGCCCTGATCGGCTTCTTCGCCAGCGCCGTGATCGGAATGATCTTGGCGATTTCGCTTTCGGCATCTTCGGTGACTCGTCGCGCGTTTTATCCCTACGCGGTCTTCTTTCAGACCGTGCCCATCGTCGCCATCGCCCCGCTGCTGATGATCTGGTGCGGCCCGGGCCTGGCGGCCGTCGCCGTCAGCGCCTTGGTCGTCTCCATTTTCCCCGTCATCGCCAACACCCTGGCCGGCCTGCTCTCGACCGATCCGGCCTTGGAGGACCTGTTTCGCCTGCACGGCGCCGGCCGCTGGGCCCGATTGTGGAAGCTGAAGCTGCCCTCGGCCACGCCCCACATCGTCACCGGCCTGCGTATCGCCGCCGGCTTGGCCGTCATCGGCACCGTGGTCGGCGAATTCCTCGTCGGACTGATGGGCAGCGGCGAAGGCCTGGGTGTGCGCATCGTCTCAGCCAAGAAGTTGGGCCGCACCGATGAACTTTTCGCCGCCGTCCTGATCGCCTCCCTGCTCGGCCTGGCGATGTTTGCCGCCGTCAACCTGGCCGGTAGACTCCTCCTGCGACACTGGCACGCATCGGAACAGGATTGAGAGCATGTGCAAAACCATCGCGTTGATTTGCCTGTCCGTGCTATTGGTTGCGGGATGCAACCGTCGCAACGCCCAGTCGCTTGAGTTGACCCTCGATTGGAAACCCGAGCCGGAGTTCGGCGGCTTCTACGCCGCCCAGCTTGGCGGTCATTTCACCAAGCACGGCCTGAACGTCGTCATCAAACCCGCCGGCGAAGGGGCGGATACTTGGCAACTGGTGGCCACGGGAAAAACCGATTTCGCCACCACATCCGCCGACCAGGTCTTGATCGCCCGCCGCAGCGGTGCGGACATAATGACCGTCTTCGCCGTGTACCAAACCTTCCCCCAGGGAATCATGGTGCACAAAGCCCGGGGGTTCAGTTCAATCAAGGATGTCTTCACCCACGATGGCACGCTGTTGGCCGAGGACAATTCCTGGCTGCGGTTGCTTCACAAGAAACTCGGCCCCGCCAAGGTCAAAATCGCCACCTACAGCGGGGGCATCGCCGAGTTCCTGGCAAGACCCGATTATTCCCAGCAGTGTTTCGTCACTTCCGAGCCGATCCTGGCCAGGCATCGGGGGAGCGATCCCCAGACGTTTTTGATCGCCGATGAGGGATTCAATCCCTACACCACCGTGGTCATCTGCAAGGCGGATTTATGGCGGACGAATCCGGCTCGGGTGCGGGCGATGGTCGCCGCCTGCCGGGAAGGTTGGCGGGCCTATTTGGACGATCCGAACCCGGCCAACGCCGCCATGCACGGCCTGAATCCCGACATGGATTTACAGACCTTTACCGAGGCCGCCGCGGCGCAAAAGCCGCTGATACAGACCGATAAACCTTTGGGCACGATGACCGCCGACCGCTGGAACGCCCTGGCCGATCAACTGGTCGATTTGGGCGTGATCGATAATTCCATTCACGGCCAGGATTGCTTCGTAAATCCATGAAAAAGCCCGGAAATAGCCCTCCCAAGGTTTGAGAACAGTTTCTTGACCTGGGTTCGGCAAGGGCGTTAAATTATAAGTAAGTCCTAGCGGACGGCGGAACGTCCCACCTGCCCCTGAGGCTTTGCGGCTGTGCCGCTCACGGTGAGAGAGATTGGCGCTCACCGGGTCGCCGTTACGATTTTCGGAGGATACGTATGCCCCCCGTAGGCCCCCAAGGCTCGCGCGGCGGTTTGATCACCGCGGTTGTCGTTTTCACCATCGGGTTCGTCACCTCGACCATCCTGGCCATTTATTACGGCGTGGCCCTGAGCAAAGCTCAGGACCAAATCAAGACCAACACCGAACGCACGCGATTGTTTTATGTGGAAAGCACCAGTCCGCAGGTGCAGCGCCTGCTGCAACTGGCCAAGACCAACGTCACCCTGCGCGAGCACTCGGCCCTGGCGGCCTCCATCTGGGAAACCCAGGAGCTGGCCGAAGCGCTGGTGGGCAAGGATTCGGCCTCCACCACACGGCCAACGGGCGCCATCGACAAGGCCCGCGACGCCTTGGCGGCGGCGCGCGACAAGCTCAACGGCATCCAGTTGCCTCCCGACATCGTCGGGGCGATCATCGCGTTGACCAATTACGCCACCGGTCAGCAGCAGCAGGTGACGGATCTGCGCAACACCCAACTCACCGCCGCCACCGATGCCGCCCAGCGCATCAAGGATGCCGAAGAGCTGACCCGCAAAGCGCAGGAGGACGTCGCCGCCGTCATCGCCGTCAAGCAGCAGGCCCTGGATGATGCCCAGAAGGCCCACCAGGAATACCAAAAACGCGCGGCCGAAGATCATCAGTTGATGGACAAGCAGAGCCAGGAATACAACGCGGCCCTGCACAAGCACGAGGAGGTCGAGGCCAGCCTCAATAAGAAAATCGGTGACCTGGACAAGGAAATCGACGCCTTCAAGGACCGCCTGGGTCATCGCCGCGTGGCCGTGGAAGAGCCGATCGTGCGCCAGCCCGACGGGCAAATTCTTTCCGTGGCCTCCGACGACGTCGTGTACATCAACCTGGGCCGCGCCGACCACGTCATCGAGGGCATGACCTTCCAGGTGTACGACCGGCGCACCGGAATCCCCAAGCTGGGCGACGGCATGAGCAAGGACAACATGCCCACCGGGTTGGCCTCCATCGAGGTCGAGCGCGTCAACGCCGACTCCAGCGAGTGCCGCGCCACCCTCCAGCCCAACCAGCACATCTCCCAGGGCGACCTGATCGCCAATCTGATCTACGACCGCAACCTCAAGTACAACTTTTTCATCTACGGCAAGTTCGACCTGGCTCAGATGAATCGTCCCAACGACGCCGATCGCAACAAGATCATGGATCTGGTGCACCGCTGGGGCGGGCGCGTTCAGCGGGACATCAACGTCGATACCGACTTCGTCATCCTGGGCGCCGAGCCCACCGTTGACGACTTCACCTCAGAGCAGCTTCAGGACCCGTTTTACGTCCGCAAGAAGAACGACGAGGAAGCGGAGCTGAAGGCCTATGGCGATCTGGTGACCAAAGCCACCGACCTGCACATTCCGGTGATGAACCAGAACCGCTTCCTCTATTTCATCGGATACTACGAAGCCGCCCAGCGGTAAACGCCGTTCGCGTCGTTTAGCGCGCACGCTTGCGCATGCCCGGGCGAGTTGAAATTTTTCACGTATCGCCTTGAACAGCAGAGGATTGCGATCAAAAATCGCGATTTTTCAAAAAAGATAGTTTTGCTCTGGGCGCTCGGACCGAACTGGAAGTGAAATTGGAGAAGCGGTTTTTGGCCGGCGAGCAGGAACGAAAAAGGAATTCGGCGATCGCCCGCGATTTTTCGCGTAAGGGTTGGCGTGATGTGGCCTTGGGGCGTGGCGGCTGAGCAAAAACCTTCACCCGCGTGAGGACATAAGGGGGTCTGCTTTTGGGCTCCAATGGTTTGAAGATTTGAGGGGGTCAAGAGTTGGGCCGCGCATCGGCCCTGTAGAGCATGCTCAATTCATATGTAGCGTCCGCGTCGCCGCCATTTGCGGCACAGGCTAGGCACGACGACGAGGAGTATCTGGCAGAACGATACGGCGAGGAGGAGGAACGACGCATGGGCCGTAAATGGCGACGACCCTTCGGGTTGCGACCAAGCGGGTCGTTCGCGTCGTCATCGTTCCTCGGAGGGTCGTGAAATTATCAGACGCCCGCGGCGTTCGCGGGGTCATACGTGAAGAAGGACGGCGGCTGCGCCGCCGACGATTGGAGGCTCTCCCCCCGGAAGACACCGTAGCAAGAAAGCCGTTGTCTTCTGATGGGGAGAAATTGGCCAAACTCTCATAGCGGGCGGTACAAAGATTGGGGGCAGGCCACCCCTTTTTACACGTCTTATAATAACCCCGCCAGTAGTTCAAAACAACCTGATGTAATCATGTTGTCGGAATATGCAAATTCATTCAACATTCTATAACTACATGCCGCTGAACCGCTTACCGAAATCTGCCCACAGACTTCAAATGTGGCCTCGAAATTGCAGTGGAGGTCTTGGTGAGAATGGGAATCGGTCCCGAATCGAGAATTGGGAATCATTTCGGGGAGAGGATAATGCCACGTCACGTCTTGCTCATTGCCGCTGCGTTGAGTTTCTTTGCAGCCTTTTCAATTCCGTCTTTGGCCCCCGCTCAAAGCGTGGTCAGCGGATATTGGGATCCTGCACAAGGCGGTAACGGACACAGTTACGCGGTTGTGACACTGCCACAGCGCATCTCGTGGACAGATGCTCAGTCAATAGCGACTCAGGAGGGAGGCTATTTAGCGGCTATTACATCCGATGCCGAGAACTCCTTCGTGTATTCGCTTGGAGGGGGCAATCGCTTATGGCTTGGAGGATATCAACCGCCGGGATCGCAAGAACCCGCAGGGGGGTGGACTTGGGTAACCGGAGAACCCTTCACATATATCAACTGGAATGCAGGCGAACCCGACAATCATGGCGACGCTGGCCCCGAAGACCAACTTACAATGGACCTCGGCACTCCAAAATGGAATGATTTGAATCAAAATCAAACTGGCTTTGGTGTTGAAAGCTATGCGGTGGAATTCAACACGCAGATTCTTCGGCAGGTAGCCACGACGCAAACGCCCGCAGCATCGCTTACAAATACGTACAAGCCAGCGCCTGCAAATCTCATGGTATTCAGTCCAACAGCCAAAACCTTTCAGAGTGGCCTCAATATTAATCTGAATCTGCCGACGGTTGTTGTGACCCTCGGCTGGAAGGAAAAGTATACAGACTGGCCGACTGCGATGGCAAAAGAACTTCCGGGGGCAGGCGTCAACTACAATGTTCTTGCGTGGGATTGGTCCAGTGACGCTGATACGAGCAATCTAGGCCAATCCGCCTCGCGCGCCGCAAATCAAGGTGCTGCTCTCGGTGAAAGCCTGACGACGACCTTGGGATCAAACTACGCGCAAAGCGTACATTTCATTGGCCATAGTCTCGGCACACTTGTGAACTCCGAGGCTATCAGTGTGCTTCACAGTCACGATTCGAAGGTGCAGATTCAAGATACGCTGCTTGATGAAGCCTCTATAGCAAACCAACTTGCCTCTGGCACACAAACCCCCCTCTATTTGGTGAATCCCTTTCCAACTCATGGGAGCACCGTGTCGACTGAGAATTACGTCTCATCGTTTGGCACTTTACACACCGATGCGACCAATATCATTTTGCAACATGATCCCTCAAATGCGTTGGCCAAGACCAACCCGAAGTACTGGATAAATTTCCATTCCTATCCAATCCAGTGGTACGAATCGACGATTGCGAATCCCTCGCTGAATTCACTTGGCTATGCGGGAGCTATCGAAACTGGCAACACTGGCGGCCCAGCGTACCAGTCCGGCACCTATTATTTGCAGGACCCTTCCAGCGAATTCACATTGACGTCAAAATCATTAGATGATGCGGCACAGATTTTGGAGAATCGCAATAATCAACAACTCAGCATCCTTCAAGGCGGCAATTCTGAAAGCGCCGTCGGTGCCTTTGAAAATTTATTCGCCGGCACTATTGCAGGTGTGTCAACACAGCAACTTACTGGCGCAATTCAGTATGAGAATAACGTGCTCATAGATTTGCGTCAGACCCAGAACGGCACACAGACAATCTTGACACCACAAATCACTCTCACAAAAGAACCGATTGTGGTACTCGCGGCCGCACGGACAGCTGCTGCCAGCAGTCCGCCTTCATCCAATATGACCCCTAGCAGCGCTGCCTCGTCCACCTCGTCCTCATATGCATGGATTCCAATCACGATCCCCTCAAGTGTGCAATATCTGAGTCTTGACTTCACATTTCATAACCTAAGTCCTGGTGATCTGCTGAGCCTCGGAGTAAACGATGTGCCTGTCTTTCAATTGGAAGATCAGTTTGGGGCTGATGCCGTAACTGAAAACACCGGTCTTCTGGATGTATCCCAGTGGTCAGGACAAGATGTGCAATTGTTCCTTGGCCTTGTCGCTGCCGATGACAACAATGCTGGTGGTGCAATTACGATAGACAGCATTTCATTCGCATCGGTTCCCGAACCAGCGACACTGTTCATATTGATGGCTGGCGTGTTCGCAATCGGCCGACGCTCTCGTCTTCGGTCAAAGATAAATGCTGCGCGTCAGTAGGGGATTTAGTGTTTCCGGCAATAACCTCGGTTGTTCGCGTCATTGGCTAAGAAGCCGGAAGGGGGTCACCCGTTAATGGCATCAAATTAAGCTCAACTCCGCGCCGGAACTGTATTTAGAGCTTCTAAAAATGGCCAT
>DBZL01000040.1 GCA_002311745.1 Phycisphaerales bacterium UBA1161
CCACCATTCGTGGGGAAGCCCACGTCTTTGCTTTTTCTCCTTGTCTCCTTGTCTCCCAGTCTCCTTGTCTACTTGTGTCTCCCCCTCTCCCCCTCTGCTTTTCACGGCACGGGGATGTATTTGACGCGGTAGATCGAGTTTTCCTTTACCGCAAGATATTCCAGAACGCCCACGGGGCTAACGAATATTAAGGCATCGCCGATTGCACTGCGCTTCAAGGACGAAAATTTGTCCCTGCAAATTGCGAACCCTGCGCAGCATTTATGCCGCATGGTCGTAGGCATGATGGCTGCATCCGGGGGATGCGGCCGCGCTGGGCGCGGCGGTCATGGGGACGGCCAAATCAGTCGCGGCGGGGTCCGGGCCATTGCAGGCCGATGAGCAGGGCGGCGGCGGGCGTGGCGTGGAGCAACAGACGGCCCGTCGTCACGTACAAAAGCTCGTTCACGTTCCAAACATTCACCACCAAAAACGGCGGCAGGTACGCCAGCAGTTGCGCGGCCAGGAGCACCCAAAGCGTCAGCACGGGACGCTGCGTGAACCGCCGCCACTGCGAGATCGCCGCGCCCGCCAGCACAAACCAGAAGATGCCCCAATCTCGCCACCACACGGATTCGGCCAGCATTTTCCGAGCGACCAGAGGCACGCGCGGCAGATTCGCCATCATCAGCCGCACGCTCAGGCGATCCGAATAGTTCTCATCGGTGTGCGGCAAGCCGTGCGCGTACAGAATCCACGGCAAAGTGCCGGCGGCGACGATCAGCGCCGAGCCCAACGTCAGCGCTAGATGTCGCGGTCGCAGGGGCTGCGGCGTCAGGGCCACCATCACCGCGGCGTTGATCGCTGCCAAGACGTATCCCTCATTCTTCGTCCACGCCAGACAGATGCCCAGCAGTGTCACCAGCATGAAGTCCTCGGTCCGCTGCTGCTGTTGCCAGCGGAGCAGGCAGATGATGCTGCAGCCGTAGAACGCGGTCAGCGCCAACTCCGCGGTGCCCGCGCCGCCGTAGAGGAGCATGAGGGGCGTCGTCATGAGCAGCGCCGTGGCCGGCAGCGCCGCCATGGTTCCCCGGCGGCTGCGCACCGCGGCGTAGACTACCGCCCCCAGACCAAGGTACATCAGCAGGAACGGCGCCTTTTCCCTCTCATCGTCGATCCGCCCGGCCATCGCGTGCTCGCCGGCCGAGATCATCGGCACCAGAATGGGATAACGCAGATGGCTGAAGCTCAGGGCGATGTCGGAGAAATACGCCGGCCGCGGCCGTAGTGATTCTCCGGCCAACACCTTGGACTTGAGTTGCCAGGTGGCGAACGCGTCCCATTCGCTCGCCGGGTACACCAGGGCATCGAATGCCACGACGAAGATGCCGTAGCCAATGCCCGCCAGGCACAATCCGGCCCACCACCAAGGTGCCCTCTCGCCGCCGGCTGGAGCGTCCGCCATTGGGGGCGGCGGGCGCTTGACAAAAATGCCCACGACGGCCCAAAGCAGAGTCACGGCAACAACGGCGATGCGAGTGGGCTGCTGGCCCAGCAAGGACAAGCCGATCAGGCACAATCCCAGCACACCCGGACCCAGGCATAGGCTCCATCCGGCGCACTCGATCCACGACCGGCCCCGCGCCAGGCGCCGGGCGACGCTGTATCCGACGATCAACACGCAGCACAGATACGGCAACCACCACATGGCGTTGGGCTCACCTCGTTGGTTCGGTCGCGGGGACGCGATGGGCGTACGTCAGCAACCTAGTGCCGTCGATGTGGCAACTCAGCAGGGTGTGGACGCCGTGCAGCAACAACCACTGGTCCGTCGGCTCGAAATTGCCCGCCAAGACCTGATAGGGGGTCGTTGCCACCGCCGCGGGGTCGCCCACCAGGACCTTGTGCGGATACATCAGATAAACGGCCTGCTGATACAGATTCTGGGCGAACTCGGCGGTGGCGTCACTCTGGAAATTCGTGAACCGAAGGTAAAGTCCGTCGCCACGCGCCGATGCGGTCAACTCGCCATTCATCGTGGCGAATCGGCTCGCGATCATTGCTTCGTAGCGTTGCACGAACCGGCGAGTGATGTCGACGCCGACCGAAGCGCCCACGGAAAGCACCGCCGCGGCCGCCACCAGCAGCCCCAAGCCTCGCCATCGCGGGCGATGGGTGATCGCCGCCTCTGTCCCGTCGCCGGAAGCCGCCGTCGTCATGTGCGTGCACCCGCCAGTCGCTTCCCGTCGTGCAGCGCGTCGACCTGCCTGCGCGACAGCGCCGGTCCCTGGTCGATGCCCGGGCGCCGTTGCGCGACGGGGGAGACGAGCACCGGCGGTTCCATGCTGCCAGTCATACTCCGGCTGGAGTTTTTTGCAAAGAGTGGGTTCCACGCGCCGGCCGGGAGGGCCGCTTCGGCAGCCAGCAGAGCGATCAAACCGACGGGAACAAACAGCCGTCGCCGCTGGTCCACGGCAGGGCGCCGCCAACCAGATTACACGGGGATGTATTTGACGCGGTAGAGCGAGTCTTCTTTTATCGCCAGATATTCCAGGACGCCGTCGGGGGTGAAGATCAGCGAGCCTTGAGCGATTCCGTCGTACTCCGCGCCCGCCTGGCCGTCCACCACCACGAAGTATCTCTCGCCCTTCTTGACCCCATACGCCACGTGCTTGCCGTCGGGGCTGAAGATCAGGCCGGCAATTCCGTCGTATTTCGCGCCTGCTTGGCCGTCCACCACCGCCAATCGCTTCTCGCCTTTCGATGCCGCATACGCCACGCGCTTGCCGTCGGGGCTGAAGATCAGGGAGCCTTGAGCGATTCCGTCGTATTCCGCGCCCGCCCGGCCGTCCACCACCACCAATCGTTTCTGGCCGTTCCGGGCCACATACGCCACGCGCTTGCCGTCGGGGCTGAAGATCGGGGAACCTTGAGTGGTTCCTTCGTACTCCGCACCCTCCTGAGCGTCTACCACCACCAATTGCCTTGCGCCCTTCATGGCCGCATACGCCACGCGCTTGCCGTCGGGGCTGAAGATCAGGGAGCCTTGAGCGATTCCGTCGTACTCCGCGCCCGCCTGACCGTCCACCACCACCAAGGCCTTGGCGCCCTTCCAGGCCTGATACGCCA
Source organism: Phycisphaerales bacterium UBA1161 (assembly GCA_002311745.1). Taxonomy (GTDB): domain Bacteria; phylum Planctomycetota; class Phycisphaerae; order Tepidisphaerales; family Tepidisphaeraceae; genus UBA1161. The sequence goes on from DBZL01000040.1 coordinate 3,109, forward strand.
CGCGTTTGCCATCCGGGCTGAAGATCGGGGAGCCGATTCCTTCGTACTCCGGGCCCGCCTGACCGTCCACCACCACCAATTGCTTCTCGCCCTTCCAGGCCGCATACGCCACGCGCTTGCCGTCGGGGCTGAAGATCGGGGAACCTTGAGTGGTTCCTTCGTACTCCGCACCCTCCTGAGCGTCTACCACCACCAATTGCTTCCCGCCCTTCGTGGCTCTATACGCCACGCGTTTGCCGTCCGGGCTGAAGATCAGGCCAGCAATTGCGTCGTATTCCGCGCCGGCCTGGCCGTCCACCACCACCAACTGCTTCTCGTCCTTTTGGGCTCCATAGGCCACGCGTTTGCCGTCAGGGCTGAAGATCAGATCAGCGATTCCGTCGTATTCCGCGCTCGCCTGACCGTCCACCATCACCAATTGCTTCTTGCCCTTTACGGCCCCATACGCGACGCGCTTGCCGTCGGAACTGAAGATCGGTTTGCCGGCTCCGTCGTACTCCGCGCCCGCCTGGCCGTCCACCACCATCAATCGCTTCTCACCCATGCCGACCGCATAGGCCACGTGCTTGCTGTCGGGACTAAAGATCAGGGTACCTGTAACGATCCCGTCGTACTCCGCGCCCGCTCGGCCGTCCACCAGCATCAACCACTTCTGACCCTGCTGGCCAGCGTATGCCACGTGTTGGCCGTCGGGGCTGAAGATCACGGAGCCTTTAAGGATTCCGTCATACTCCGCGCCCGCCTGGCCGTCCACGACGACGCATTGCTTCTGACCCCTCCCTTTGATGTAAGCCAAATGGCGGCCATCCGCACTGAGAACGGGAGACAGCACCGGCGGCTCCATCGGCCCCAGACGAGTCTCTTGAATTGTGTACGCGCCGCTCTGGGCGCCGGTCGGCTGGGCGGATGCCGTTACGATCAGGCTGAGCATGGCCGCCGTCCAGATGACAATCCCATGGGTGGCGTTCATACGCTGACTCCCTGATGTGGGCTTACAAACTCCATTGTCCCGCCGCCGGGTGTCCCACGCTGCACGCAAGATGAAATGTAGAAAGTACGGAGTCCGATTATTCCCGGCAAGTCATCGGATGTGTTCTAAAAAACAAAGGCAACCGCAGAGACGCTGAGACACGGAGACAGCCACAGAGAAGATTTTTTGTTAAAAGAGAATTCCTGTTTTCTCTGCGGCTTCCTCCGCGTCTCTGCGTCTCAGCGGTTGCATTTGTCTTTCGAGAGCATTGAAGAACCCTGGTTAGTGATGGATGAGTGGTGATTGAAGGGGCAGTGGTTTTGTCTTCGTCAATCACCGCGTTGCGTTTAAGCGATCAAGGTGCAACCGGTTGAGCGGCGGGGGGCGGCGAAGCTTGTGCCGCGGGGGGCGAAGCCTGTGCCGCTGGGCTGGGCTGGGCGCCCGCCGCCCGTGATGGAACGTTCAAGCTGCTCCCGGCGGAAAACGCGCTGGCCGTCTTGCCCGCCGCCGTCGCAACCGGCGGCTTGGCCCCCGCCGGCTTGTGATCCGGCTGAAGCACCAGCGTCATCCGCCGCCCCTCCATCTTCGTGTCCCGCTCCACCTTGCTGAACTGCCACAGTTCGCTCTTGACCTTGGTAAACAGATCGCGACCCAAGTCCAGGTGCGCCATCTCCCGCCCCCTGAACTGCAGCGTGAACTGAACTTTGTTGCCCCCCTTGAGGAAGTCGCGGGCACGGTTGATCTTGATCATCAGATCGTGTTCGCCGATCTTGACCGTCTTGAATTTCAACTCCTTGAGTTGGCCGCCGCGAGCCCCCGCGCGGGATTTGTCTTCCTTCTTCTGCTGCTGGTAGCGCCACTTCCCGTAGTCCATGATCTTGCAGACGGGCGGGCGGGCGGTGGGGGCGACTTCGACCAGGTCCAGCCCGATTTCCCGGGCCATCCGAATCGCCTCCGACGTGGAAATGCTGCCGATCTTTTCATCCTTCTCGTTGATCAAAAAGACCGGCGAGATGCGGATCTGTTCGTTGTGACGAAAATTGGCGGGAATAAGCGATACCTCCCAAGAGCCTGCCGACTCTTAAAACAAACAAGCCACAGACACTATCCCAAGGACACGAGTCAGAAGTAAACGCTTCTGATGCTTACCATGCCGTTGGGATCATCTGTGGCAACATCCATTCCCTAAGATCGCGCGCCAGGATTTAAAAAGCGGCGCAACCACACGCTTGCAACTTATTATTATCGGCCACATTCCTCCGCGTTTCAAGCCGAAACGGGGATTTTTGCCTCCCCGAGGCCGTGGTCGGCAATTTCCTTTTGACATCGCCCAATGAACTGCTCCAGCGGCATCTGGCCCTGGTCCACACCCGCCCGCGTGCGCACCGCCACCAGCCGCCCCTGTGCCTCTTTTTCGCCCACAATCAGCATGTACGGCACCTTTTGCAGCGTCGCCTCGCGGATTTTCGCTCCAATCTTGTCAGCGCTCAGATTGGCCTCCACTCGCAAACCCGCTTGTTGAAGGGTTTGCACCACTTCGGCGGCGTAGGAGTTGGATTTCTCGCTGATGGACAGCACCGCCGCCTGCACGGGGGCCAGCCATAGCGGAAACGCGCCGGCAAAATGCTCGATCAAAATTCCCGTGAACCGCTCCATCGATCCGAACGGCGCGCGGTGGATCATAACCGGCCGGTGTTTCTTCCCGTCCGGCCCAACGTATTCCAGCTCAAACCGCTCCGGCAGCACGTAATCAAGCTGCACCGTGCCCAATTGCCATTTGCGGCCCAGCACGTCGCGGACGATGAAATCCACCTTCGGCCCGTAAAACGCCGCCTCCCCCTTGGCCACCGTGTGCGGCAGCTTGATCTCCGTCAGCACCTTGGCCAGTTGCGCCTCGGCCAGGTCCCACAGTTTGGGGTCACCGGCGAATTTCGCGCTGGCCGGATCGCGCAGGCTCAGCCGAACCTCCACGTCCTGGAACTGCAGCGATCGGAACACGAACTGCACCAGCTCGATCGTGCTGCGGAATTCCTCTTCCACCTGCTGGGGCGTGCAGAACAGATGCGCATCATCCTGCGTGAATCCGCGCACGCGCGTCAGGCCGTTCAGCTCGCCGCTGTCCTCGTAGCGGTACACCGTGCCGAACTCCGCCAGGCGCACCGGCAGATCGCGGTAGCTCTTGGGCTCGGCCGCGAAAATCTGGATGTGATGCGGGCAGTTCATCGGCTTGAGCAGGTATTCCTCCGTATCCAGCGCGGCCTGCCGACTTAAGTCGGCAGGCCCGGTTGCAGCGCCCGCAACGGGTCCGGTTCTCTCGGCCATGTGAATCGGCGGATACTGGCTCTCCTTGTAATACGGATAGTGCCCGCTGCGCTTGTACAGCTCGATGTTCCCCACGTGCGGCGTGTACACCTGCTGATACCCGCGCCGCGTCAGCTCTTGGCGGATGAACGTCTCCAGTTGATACCGCAGCATCGCCCCCTTGGGCATCCACAGGATCAGTCCGCTTCCCACCAGCGGGCTGATCGTAAAAAGGCTCAGTTGTTTCCCCAGCACGCGATGATCGCGCTTCTTGGCCTCTTCCAGCAGGTTCAGGTATTTCTCCAGCTCCTTCTTGTCGAAGAACGCCGTGCCGTAGACGCGCGTGAGCTGCTCGCGGTTGCTGTCGCCGCGCCAGTACGCTCCGGCCACGCTCATCAGCTTGAACGCCTTGATCTTTCCCGTGGCCGGCACGTGCGGACCGCGGCACAGGTCCGTGAAGTCCCCCTCGCGATAGACCGACACCGTCTTTTCCCCCGCCTTTTCAAGCTCGTCGATGATCTCATCCTTGAAGCGCTGGTTCTCGCCGCGGAGGATGCGCCGCGCCTCCTCCGGCGGCACGTCCTGACGCGAAAACGCCAGGTTCGCGTCGATCAGCTTCTGCATCTCCGCCTCGACCTTGGGCAACTCATCGGCCGAGAATCCCGGCGGCAGCTCGAAGTCGTAGAAAAACCCGTTTTCGATGACCGGCCCGATGGTGTACTGCACGTCCCGGCCGTACAGGTGCCGCAGGGCTTGCGCCAGCACGTGGGCCGCGCTGTGCCGCATGACCTGCAAGCCGTCCGGGTCCCTTTCGGTGACGATGCGCACCTCGTGCGGGCCAGCCAGCGGGTAAAACAAATCCACCAGCTTGCCGTCCACGTTGGCCGCGATGGCCGCCTTGGCCAGCCCGCGGCCGATCGACTCGGCAAGCTGCATCACGCTGCTGCCGTCGGCCATTTCCTTGACACTGCCATCCGGTAACTTGATCGACGCCATTGTGTCTGAAGGATACGAGCAACGCGGCCTGATGGTCAAACCGCTCCGCGGGATCTTGCGGTTCTCCAGCCCCGCGTGGCCAGGGTAGCCGCCGTCATCGCCGCCACGCACAGCAGGCCGACGGCAAACCGCGACTGGCCGGAGTACCAGATCGACATGTCGGATGTGAGCGGGGTGTTGCGCAGGAGAAACATCGCCCACAGCGCCGCCAACGCCGCCACCAGGCCGTAACGTACCAGCAGCAGCAGGATCAATCCCGCCGTGATGGCCGATTGCGCGCACGGCGCGATCCCCAGGTCATCCCATTGCACGCCCAAGGCCCCGACGGCCAGCACGAACATCCCCGCCGCCAGCCACCGCCGCCGCAGCAAAAGTTGCAGCAGCACCAGCAGCAGCAGATACAGCAGCCCCATGTACAGCGCGATCAGCAGGGCCGACAGCGCCGTCGCCGCCGCGTTGTCCCGCGACAGCCACCGCATCTGTGAAGCCAGATAGGGCACCGGCGCCGCGTGTCCCAGCCACATCGGCAGCAGGTTGACCAGCTCGCTCAGAATCGTCACCGCCACGGCAATTGCCAGCCCGATCAGCGCGTGCGACGCCACCAGCGGATCGGTCAGCCGCGTGGCCAGCAATCGATTCCACGAGATGACCGTTTCCGGCCAGATGCGCCGCACGTACGGCTCCAGCGCCAGGTAGAACATCCACACGATGGCCGCCGGCACCAGAATGAATCCCAGCACGCGGAAGAACATTTGGATTTCCAGGGAAAGTTGCGGCACGTGGTTGGCCGCCAGCAGCCAGATCAGGGTGCCCAGCACCAAGAACGCCGCCGAGACCTTGTGCGCCCCGGCCGAGTCGCCGCGTCCCTCACGCACGTTGTACCACGCCAGCAGAAGGCCCAGGGCGATCACGGCCAGCATCACCACTTGAAAGACGACGTATCCGCTGCGTGGGCTGCTGGAAACCTCGAGTTGCCCCAGGTCGGCATTGGCCTGCCAGGCTTCCAGCACGCGGAAATAAACGCATCGCCCGCCCAGCGACGCTCCTTCCACGGTGATCGGCTGCCTTGGACTTTCCGGATAATGCCCGCGCCAGGCAAAGCGCGCATCGGCGTACATCGGCGGCGGCGCGCTCGGCTCCGCCGGCGCAAAATCCGCGAAATTCAATTCCGCCAGCTTGAACAGCGGCGCAAAATCCACTGCCGCGGTGAGCCTGTCGAGCCCGCCTCGCGAACCATCCGGCAGAATCTCCAGGCGTTTGAGCCGCCCCAGCGGATCGAGCACGACCGTCCGCATGCCCGGCAGGCTCCGCGCCGGCTCGTCCATGCTCACCACGCCGAAGTCGTCGCGCGAGACCATCGGCTGTGGACTTTGCCGGTACCAGAAGCTCGCGGCCCCCGGCCGCGCTGAGGCCAGCCGGTCCCAGCGCGACCGCGTCTGGTCATTTTTCGTCGCCCAGGCGACGTAGCTGGCATCGGCGGCAAAGCCCTGCGCCTGATTCGGCAGCGCCGAGGCGTATCCCGCCGTTTCCAGCACCTGCTTGGCCTTTTCCGCCAGCACCGCCGGCGGCTCGCTCAGAGCCATCCGCGGCAGAAGCGTTGCGATCGGCGTGAGCAGCACCACCGCCATCAGGCCCACCAGCGTCAATCCCAGCAGCACGCCGCCGCGCACGATGCTCATCGGCATGTCGCCGCCGGCCGCCGCCACCATCGCCGGGCTGGGCGTTTCTCCCGCCGCCAGCGCCGCCGCCAGAGGATCGCCCCCCGGCAGCGCCGCCGCCACCGCCAACGCGCTGGGCGGCCGACGCGTCGGCTCCTTCTCCAGGCACCGCAGAATCACCCGCTCCACCAGCGGATCGATGTCGTTGACGAACGTCGAGGGATGCGTCGGCGACGTGCCGTCGTGCAGCCGCGCGTATTCCAACACCGAATTGGCCGAAAACGCTTGCCGGCCCGTGAACACCTCGTACAGCACCAGACCCAGCGAATAGATGTCGCTGAGGGTGCTGGCCTGCCCCGAGCGGAATTGCTCGGGAGCCATATAGGCCGGCGTGCCGCTGCTGGGCGCAACCCCCTGTTCGTTCATCGGTGCGGAAATCCCAAAATCCGTGATGCGCACCTGCCCGCGCCCGTCCAGCATGACGTTGGCCGGCTTCAGGTCGCGGTGCAAAACTCCCTTTTCGTGCGCCGCCGCCAACCCGGCGCAAAGTTGCCGGGCGATCTGCACCGCCTTGTCCGGCGGCAGCCGGCCGATCCGCCGCAGCAGCGACGCCAGATTCTCACCATCCACAAATTCCATCGAGATGAAGTGCTGGTCGTCCACCTGGTCCAGGTCGAACACGCGGCAGACGTTGGGATGCGTCACCTGCCGCGACAGCCGCACTTCGTTGCAAAACCGCCCGAACCACGCCGGGTCCGTCTGGTGCGCCGGCGGAAGGAACTTGAGCGCCACCGCCTGATCCAGAGTCAGATCATCGGCCCGATACACTTCCCCCATCCCGCCCACCCCCAGGAGAGAAATAATCCGATACCGCCCGGCCAGCACCGTCCCGGCCGCGAATCGCGCCGCCGTCGAAACGTGCGTCCCCGTATCCGAAGATGCCGCGCTGCTGGACGGTTCTTCCTCGGTTTCAACCTCCAGCGGTTGCTGCGAGATCAGATTCGCCTGGTGGTGCGATTCCAGGAGCGACAGCACCTCGGCCTTGAGATCGTCATCGTCGCCGCACATCTCGGCCACGGCCTGCCCCTGCTGCTCGGCCGGACGATCGCACGCCGCCAGAAATATCTCTTTCACTCGCCTGTATCGTTCGGAGGTCATGCCCGATCTTTTTGCAATTCCCGCAACAGCCACGCCCGCGCCATCGTCCAATCCCCTTCCACGGTGCGCTTGGAAACGCCCAACGCGGCCGCCACTTCCGCCATGCTCATCCCGCCGAAAAATCGCATCTCCACCACCTGCGACTGACGCGCATCGAGCTTCGCCAGTTTTTCCAGCGCTTCATCCAGCGCCAAGACTTCCTCATCGCGCTGCGGCGCCAGGGCTACGGCATCATCCAGCGTGACGCGAGCCGCGCCGCCGCCGCGTTTGCGCCGCTTGCGCTGCCGCGCGTGATCCACCAGGATTCTACGGATGGCCTGCGCCCCGACGGCGAAGAAATGCGTCCGACCCTGCCAGTTCACGCGCGTCTGATCCACCAGGCGTAAATACGCTTCGTTGACCAGCGCGGTGGCTTGGAGCGTATGGCCCGACCGTTCGCCGCGGAGATATTTGGCCGCCAATGCCCGGAATTCGTCGTACACCAGGGGCATGAGCTTGGCCACCGCCGAGCGGTCGCCGTCGTTGAGCCTTACCAGCAGTTGCGTGATTTGGGATGTCGCCGCCGCCGCCGCCATAAACATGCCTCATCGTTGCACAGTCCATTATTCCAGCAGACCCCGTATTGACAAGTTTCCATGAATTTCCGCCCCCTATTTGGGGAAATGCTTGACATTTCAACCCGGGTTGGCAAAGTCCCATCCCGTGCGTCGCTGGGCGGCCATCTTTCTGGTGGTCTTTTACGTCGGTCTGGGGACCGGCGTCCTGCACTACCTCCACGAACTCGATCACGCCAGAGAGGATGCCCGCGAGGATGCCGCCGCATTGGCCGCCGGCAAGCCCGTCCAGCATCACGATCACGACGACTGCGACGTCTGCGCCCAGTTCAACGTCCTGGTGATGTGGTTGTCCACGCCATGGACGCCGCTGCTCGCATTTTTGGGTCTGCTTGTCGCGATTTTGGCTCTTCTTCCCATCCCGCCGGTTTACCGGCGGGCGCCCGTGCGCATTGACTGCCGAGGCCCGCCCGCCCTGCCCATCTACTCAACCGTTATTGCGTGAGCGTGCGGCCGCGATGAGCGGCTGCGACTCCGTATTTTTCCGGCCCCTGCAAACCAGGAGCAACCCCCATGCGCATGCGCTTCGGCCTTTGGGCCGTGGCGATGTTTGCCGTTGGCTGCGCCATCGGCGCCGTCGCCCTCGCTCAACCCACGACCCTCCCGTCCCCCGTCCCAACCTCGCAACCGGCTTTGCCGCCGCCTCCGCCGTCGCTGAAATTGCTCCCAACAACGCGGGCCAATCCCCCGGTCGTTCAACCGGAGCTGCCCACCACCCGGCTGAAGAACATCGTCGTCACGTCCGATCTGGACCTGGCCCGCGACCAGATCGCCCCCAGCCTCGGCGCCACGACCTATACGGTCGGCCCCAACCAGATTCAAAACATCCCCGGCGGCGAAGACGCCCCGTTCCAGCAAGTCCTGCTGCGCTCACCCAGCGTCGTCATGGATTCCTTCGGACAGGAGCACGTCCGCGGCGAACACGCCAATCTCACCTATCGCGTCAACGGCGTCATCCTCCCCGAAGGGCTCAGCGGCTTCGGCCAGGAACTCGACACCCACCTGATTGACTCCGTCACCCTCATCGACGGCAGCCTCCCCGCTCAGTTCGGCTTCCGCACCGCGGGAATCGTGGACGTCACCACCAAGACCGGACAGGCCCTCAACGGTGGCGAAATCTCCACCTACGGCGGCAGCCTCGACACCTATGAGCCCTCGGCCCTGTATGGCGGCACATCCGGAAAATGGGAATACTTCTTCACCGGCTCCTTCAAGCAAAGCGGCATCGGTATCGAAAACCCCACGGCCAGCCACGTCCCCATCCACGACGACACCGACCAGACCCACGGCTTTGCCTACCTGTCCTACCGCATCGACGACACCAGCCGCGTAAGCCTCCTGCTCAACGGCTCCAACGCCGATTTTCAGATCCCCAATTCTCCCGACGTACCCCAGTCGTTCAGCCTCTCCGGCGTCCCGTTTTTCGACTCAAGAAACGTCAATGAAACACAGAATGAGCAGAACTATTACGGCGTGCTGTCCTATCAGAAGAGCGTCGATAAATTCTCCCTCCAGGCCTCGGCGTTTTCCCGTTACGGGCAGATTCACTTCATGCCCGATCAGGCTGGTGATCTGATTTTCCTGGGCGTCGCCGGCGACGTCTTCAACAGCTTCTTCACCAACGGCGTCCAATTCGACGCCTCGGTCGTGGCGGACGAGCACCACACCATCCGCGCCGGAATGCTGGCCGATTACACCTCCGAAAAACTCAACACCAGCACCGCCGTTTTCCTGACCGATCCCACCACCGGTCTGCCGATCTCCGATGTGCCCACCACCATCACCGATGATTCCGCCAACCACTCCACCACCGCGGGAATCTACGTTCAGGACGAATGGCAACTGACGCGCTCCCTGACGCTGAACTACGGCGTTCGCCTCGACAGCTTCGATGCCAATTTCGACAACGAAACCCAGCTCAGTCCGCGCATCAACCTCGTCTGGAAATCGGATGCACAAACCACCTTCCACGTCGGTTATGCCCGTTATTTCGTGCCTCCGCCCGAGCAAAACGTCCAGCCCGGCACCATCGCGAAGTTCGCCAACACCACCAACGCTCCGGCAAACTTCATCGACGATCCGCCCAAGGTCGAGCGTTCCAACTATTACGACGTCGGCGTGTCGCGGCAGCTATCCAAGCCTTGGCAAGTGAACCTCGACGGCTTCTACAAATCCGCGCGCAACCTGATCGATGAGGGCCAGTTCGGCGCGGCCATCATCGAGTCGCCCTTCAACTACGCCGTAGGAACCGTCTACGGCGCGGACATCAGCTCCACCTACAAATACGGCGGCCTCTCCACCTTCGGCAACTTCGCCTGGGTCCACACCCTGGCCCACGACATCGATTCCCAGCAGTTCGAGTTCGGCAACGATGAACTGGCCTACATTCAAGCCCACAACATCCAGCTCGATCACGATTCCACCTTCACCGCCTCGGCCGGCGTCTCGGATGAGCTGACCAAGAACGATCTCGTCTACGTCGATCTTCTTTTCGCCACGGGCTTGCGCCGCGGATTCGCCAACACCGGGCAGGAGCCGGTCTATTCCCCCGTGAATCTCGGTTATCAGCACGTCTTCCACCCCGATGGCTCGCCCCGGCAACTCGTCCGCTTGCGCTTCGACATCGTGAACGTCTTCGACGAGGCCTACCAGCTTCGCGACGGCACCGGCGTCGGCGTCGGGGCGCCGCAATACGGTCAACGCCGATCATTCTTCCTGGGGCTGGCCTACCAGTTTTGAACATGAGCTATCGCATCATTCAAAATTCCGCTTCCCATGAGATCGGCCTGCTGCCGGCGTTCACGCTGGTCTTGTGGCTCGGTTGCCTGGCCGTGGGTCTGCTGGACATGTTGCTGCTCCGTCAAAGTCCCGCGCCCCCAACCACCCAGCCGCAGCCGACTCAGGCCCAACTGCTGGACGTTGACATCACTCAGGACGCCTCGCCGCCCCAGGCCATGGCGTTCTCGGCCCCTTCGCCGTTGCCCGCCTTTGCCGCACCCGCGCCGGCCATCGCCTTCGCCTTGCCGCTCGACGCGCCGCCGCAACGTCCGCCTCCCATCGGCGCGACGGTTGCGCACGACGTGCAACGGCTCACCTTCGGAGAAGGCGAGGGTCGACAGCCCGCTCCCGAATATCCCCTCGAGGCCGTGCTCGCCCGCCAGGAAGGCGTCGTGCTCGTCCTCTTTACCGTCGATCCCGACGGCCGCGTCACCTCCGCCGAGGCGATCGCGCCGTCTCCCTGGCCCATTTTGAATCAGGCCGCCGTGCGCTGCGTGCGCGACCAGTGGCGTTTCCCGCCCGGCGCCGGCCGCTCGTACGAGGTGTCCATCGAATTCCGGCTGAACCATCCGTGAATCAGGAGGTCCGTCATGAATTCCATTTTGGCCAACATCATTGTGGATTATTTTCAGGAGGGCGGCCCCGTCATGTGGCCGATCCTCCTGGCGCTTCTGGCCGCGTTGACGGTCATTTTCGAACGCTCCTGCTGGTGGTGGGCGCTGCGCCGGCGAACGCGCGCGGTGCAACTGGACGACAGTTTCGAGGCCATCGCGTCCGGCCAATTTGCCCGCGCCGTCGACTTGACCGCCGCCAGCGACGATCCCTACCTCCGCACTGTTCACGACGGCCTGCTCCACGCCCATAGCTCGCTCCTGGGCGCGATGCAGCTTCGCGCCTCCAACGAGCTGGAACAGGGCGAACGCCGCCAATGGGTGCTGGGCACGCTGATCACGCTGGCCCCGCTCCTGGGTTTGCTGGGCACGATCATCGGCATCATGCGCTCCTTCCACTTCGTCGGCGAGGAACAGCTCGCCCCGACCAAGGTCAGCGGCGGGATCGCCGAAGCCCTGATCGCGACCGCCTGCGGCCTGGGCATCGCCATTCTCTGCCTGCTGCCCTACAACTTTTTCAACCGCAAACTCGCCCAGTTCCGCGCACGTTTGGAACGCACCATCAACCACGTCGAGTTGCTGGTCGAATCCGCCAAGCACCACGGCCACGACGTGGAGCAGTTTGCCCGCCGCCGCGCCCTGGGCCAGGACCAACCGCTTTGAAAGGACCGTGTTTTATGCCCGTCAAATTGAACGCCAAACTTCCCACCGAAAGCGCCGAGGCGCGCATCGAGATCATTCCCCTGATCGACATCATGTTTTTCCTGCTGGCCTCGTTCATGCTCGTGAGCCTGACCATGGTGAACCTCAAGAGCCTGAAGCTGAACCTGCCCACCGCCGTCACCGCCCAGCCCCAAACCAAGAAGGATTTCCTCGACATTTCCGTCGACAAGGCCGGCGCGATTTTTCTCGACCAGCGGCCGGTGCAGCGGCAAACGTTGCCGGCGAGCCTGGCGGCGGCGCTGCAATCCAACCCGCAGATTCGCATTCTGATCAGCGGCGACCGCGACGCCCGCCACGGCGACGTCATCCGCGTCCTGGACGTCGTCCGCGCCGCCGGCATCGACAAGGTGGCCTTTGAAATCCGCCCGGCACAGCAGGGGGCCACACCATGATTCGATTCATCACAGGGCTGAATTTCCTCGGCGTCCTGGCGGTGGCCGTGTTGTGTGCCGCCCAATGGCAAACCAACAGCCGGCTCAGCCTGCGCGCGGGCGACCTGGAAAAAATCCGCCAGCAGCAGACGGCGAAATTGTCCGAGCAGGAAAAGTCGCTGAAGGACGATGCTGCGGACTTGGACGATTTGCGCCGTCGGCTGGAGCTATCCGAATCCGACTTGGCCGACACTCACAAGAAGTTGGAATTGTCCAATGCCCAGTGCGATCAACTGAAAAATACGTTGACTCAGTGGCAGCGAGCCGTCGCCGATCGCGATGCGGCGTTGAAGCAGGCGGGCCAGCAAATTCAAAAAATCGCCGCCGAGCGCAACGACGCCGTCCAGAAATTCAACGATCTAGCCGACAAGTACAATACCCTGGTGAAAGACGCTCACGGCAGCCAGTGATCACACCGGCTGCGCTTGGTGTGATTTGTCTTCCGCATACTCCGTCGCCGCCTGGCAGAACCCCATGAACAGCGGGCTTGGGCGCAGCGGCCGGCTGGTCAATTCCGGGTGCGCCTGCGTCCCCACGAAATACGGGTGAACCTCCTGCGGCAGCTCCAGAATCTGCATGATCGGCTGCGTGGGATGCTTGCCGCTGAAGATCATCCCGTGCTCCTCGAGCGTCGGGACGTATTTCGGATCGACTTCATAGCGGTGCCGGAAACGCAGGCGGACCGTGCGGGCGTTGTCGAATAGGCGCGCCGCCAGCGTGCCGGGCTTCAGCTCCACGTCTTTCCCCCCCAGGCGCATGTTGCCGCCCAGGCCTTCGATCTTCTTTTGTTCCGGCAGGATGTCGATCACGGGTTGGCGGCAGCTTTTCTCGAATTCCGTGCTGTTGGCCCCCTCGATGCCGCAGACGTTGCGGGCGTATTCGATCACCGCCATCTGGAATCCCAGGCACAGGCCCAGGTAGGGTATTTTGTTTTCGCGGGCGTAGCGGATGCATTCGATCTTGCCTTCCGTGCCGCGCACGCCGAAGCCGCCGGGAACGATGATCCCGTGGCAGTCCGCCAGCCGCTTGGCCACGTTGGAGGCGTCGATGGTGGTCGTGTCGATCCAGCGGAAATTGACGTTCACTCCCAGATGCGCGCCGCAGTGCTCGCCCGATTTGATGATCGACGCGTACGCATCACGCAGGGACGTGTATTTGCCCGTGACGGCCACCGTGATGTCCCGCCGCGCCTTGCCGATGCGCTCCACGAACAGGCGCCACTTGAGCCGCGCCTGGTCTTCCCTGCCCTGGTCCACGCGGTCGTGCAGCCTGAGCAGCGTCAGCACCTCGCGGTCGATTCCCGCCGTGCGCAGCGACTCGGGAATCATGTAGATGCTCTCCACGTCGTGCATGGTGACGACGCGGCGCATCGGTACGTTGGTGTACATGGAGATTTTTTCGCGCACCTTTTCCTTGACCGGATTGGTGGCCCGGCAGGCGATGATGTGGGGCATGATCCCCACCTCCATCAGCCGCTTGATCCCCAGCTGCGCCGCCTTGGATTTCTGCTCGCCCAGCGCCCCCGGCTCCAGCACGTACGTGAGCACCACGAACACCACCGAGTTCTCGCCCTCCTCGTACGCCAATTGGCGGCACGCTTCCAGATACGCCTGGTTTTCAAAGTCCCCGACCGTTCCGCCCACTTCCACGAACACCACGTCCGCGTTGGTTTTCGCCGCCAATTCGCGCAGGCGCAGTTTCACCTCGCCCGTGACGTGCGGGATGAACTGCACGTCGCGGCCCAGGTATTCGCCCTCGCGCTCTTTCTTGAGCACGGCCGCGAGAATCTGCCCGTTGGTCACGAAATTCGCCGCCGTCAGGTCCTGGTCCAGCAGGCGCTCGTACGTTCCCAGGTCCATGTCCGTCTCCATGCCGTCGTCCAGCACGAAGACTTCCCCGTGGCGGTACGGGTTGAGCGTCCCGGAGTCGATGTTGTAGTATCCCTCCATCTTGATCGGCGCCACCCGCAGCCCCTTGTCTTGCAGCAGCTTGGCCAGCGACGAGGAGAAAATCCCCTTGCCCAGCCCGCTGATCACCGTCCCCACCACCACCACGTATTTGTGATGCCCCTTGCGATAACCCTGCGGCATCGGAGTGTAAAACTCCGTCTCTTCCGTGGATTGCCCGATCTTGTACAAAAGTTCTTCGTTGCTCATTTTCGTTTCCTGTATCTTTCAACAAACTCGGCGTACTGCTGCGGCGTGTCGATGCCGTGGCTCGCCCGCTCGATGATCGTCACCCCGATGGGGATGTCGTTTTCCATCGCCCGAAGCTGTTCCAGTTTCTCCGCCAGCTCGCAAGGCGTGGGCTTTAGGCCCGCCAAACGCTTCAGCGTCTTGCGCGTGTAGCCGTAAAGCCCGACATGCAAATAATACGCCGGCTTCTGGTCTGGATCGCGGGCAAAGGGAATGGGCGCTCTGGAAAAATACATCGCCCGCCCGCTGCCGCTGATCACCACCTTCACCAGGTTCGGATTGGCCGGGTCCATCGGCGGCGCAAACGGCGCCGCCGCGGTGAACATCTCCCATTCGCCTTCCACCATGTGTTGCACAACCTGGTCGATGCTTTGGGGTTCGATCTCCGGCTCATCGCCCTGGACGTTGACGATCGGCCCCTCGCCGCCCAGCCGCAACGCCGCCTCCGCCACCCGGTCCGTCCCGCTGGGATGGTCCGGGTCCGTCAGCACGCAGCGCGTTCCGAAGGGCCGCAGCGCCGCCACCACCTTCTGGTCTTCCGTGGCGACGATCACCTCGTGCACCCGCTTGCATTGCCGCGCCTGATCCACCACGTGTTGCACCAACGGCTTGCCGGTTTCGGCGGCGAGAATCTTGGCGGGAAAACGGGTCGAGCCTAATCGGGCGGGAATAATGACCGTCGCAGTCAAAGTCGATCCTCAAGACATCCCGGGTCAACTCTAAACTGCGGAGCGAGCATACGATCTGCAACCCACTCGTGTCAAGAAATGTCCCCATAGCTGCCGGGCCTTTCAATTCCGTAGGAACACATAAATGCAACCGCAGAGGGCAGGTAGAGTGGAGAACTGATCGGCATTCGGGCCGTTCAGTTCTCTACTCTGCCGGTTGCATTTTTCGTATTTGCGTCCGCGACGGCGGCGCTGAGACGAGCGCGGGGGTTGTGGGTATATTGCTGGGACAATGGGAAATCCGCAGGAGCAAACGACGATGCCGGCTGGGCCCCCGCGGCCGCCGCGCAGACGACGGTGGGTACGCGCGGTCGGGGTCGTGGGCACGGCCGTGACGCTGCTTTGGATCGTGCAACTGACCGTGCTGCCTTGGATCGTGGGTAGGCGAACGGCGGCGGCGCTGGCGGCGCTGGGGTTCAGGAACGCGACGTTTACGGTTCGCAACGTCAGCCTCCAACGCGCGGTGGTCACGCAAATAGCCGGGCCGGCCGACGAGCCGACGGTGAACGCGGCGGTCGTGACCTACTCGCCGTGGTCGCTGCTGCGCGGAAGGCTAAGCAGCATCCAACTGACCGGCGTGCAGGTTACCGTCGATGCGTCTCGCGGGGCGATTTGGCTGAGTTTGGCGCGGCAAGGGTCGGCCGGGGCGCCGACGACCGGCGGGGGGCTGCCGTTCGAGCAGATCGTGCTGCGGTCGTCGAATTTGGTGCTGCGCGCCAAGGGAGCCGAATATTGGCTGTCGGTCTTGGCGACGCTGCAAAATGACGCGGGAAAATTGAAGCTGCACGCAGAAGCGCACGCGGCGGACTCGGCGATGGCGGTGGATGGAACGCTCGAAACGGCGCCGCCGGGGCGGGTTGAGTTGGCGCTGCACGTTAGCCGGTGGTCGATCGACAAGCCGCGGCTGGTCTTGCGCGATCTGCGCGTGCAGCTTGCTCTGGCGCAGGCGGGCGGGGCATGGCAGATTTTGCCGCAGAGCCGGGCGACGCTGGGGGCGGTCGAGTTTGCGGATTGGACGCTTGCCGCCCATGACGCCGCGCAGCCGGTGGCGCAAATCCAGTTGCAGCCCGTCCAACCCGGCCAAGGGTCGGCGGCTGGGAATACGGCTTTGCCGGCGACGTTGGTGATGCAGGATGCCAGCCTCTTGCGCGCCGATGGGACGGTGAAATTGCCGCACATCCAGGCCAAGTTGCCGTTGCGGGCCAGCGCGGATTCTTCCGGGATTTCGATTGCCGTCGATCCGGCATCGACGCTGGCGGTGGCGGGCGCAAGCGTTGGAGACGTTGCGGTGGATTTGCCGCAGGCGCATGTGTCGGGGACGCTGAAGCTGGCGGCCGGCGCCGGGCCCAGCCTGGACGGCATGGTGGATTTTGCCGGCGCGGCGGCCAAGCTGGGGTTGTTTTGGGTTCGCGATGCCGGTGGGAAGCTTCCGGTGCGGTACAACGTGGCCGGTGCGGCGGCCAATGGACGGCTGGCGGCGGCCGCGGTGGGGGTCAAGTCGACCCCGCTGCCGGGGCTGGTCGCGTCGGCGGCGCTGATCGATGGACGTTTGGCGCTCGAGGCCGATTGGCCGGTGCTCAAGGAGGCCAGCGTTCATGCCACGGGGGCGTTTGATTTGGCCAGCGGCCCGCCGCGGGGACACATCGGCCTTGAGATTCCGCAGTTCACACTGATCGACCCGGACGAGGTGGGCTCGTTGCTGCCGATGTTTCACGGCCTGAGCGTGCTGGGCACGTTCAGCGGCTCCGGGCAGGTCAAGCTGGAAGTGGGGCACGTACAGCCGCATCTGGATTTGCACGCGCACGACGTGCAGGTGTCGGATCGGCAATACGACCTGGAGATCGACGGCCTGAGCGCGAATGCGACGATCGACGGTTTTTCGCCGCTGACGACGCCGGGAGGGCAGGGGGTTTACGTTTCGCAGGCGCACGTCGGCAAGCTGATACTGGCCAACGGGAATGCGACTTTCCGCGTGGAAAGCGTCCAGTCGCTATTGATCGAGCGCATGAGCTGCCAGTGGCAGGGCGGCAACGTGTACACGGACGCGTTTCGCATCGATCGCACGCCCTCGTCGCTGGATTTGACTCTGTCGGGCGAGGACTTGGACCTGAAGTCGGTTCTGGCGACGTTCTTGCCCGAGCAGGCCAGCGGGGATGGACGGATGTATGGGCGGCTGCCGGTGAAAATCCGCTGGCCGCAAATCATCTTTGGCAATGGATATCTGTATTCCGCCCCAGGCGGCGGGACGTTTCAGCTTGGCGCCAAAATGCTGAGCCAATTGGGCGATCTGCTGGACAAGTCCGACCCGCGGTTCGCCACCGATGACAGCTTCAAGCAGGTGAAAGCCCGGGCGTTGGAGGCGATGAGTGATTTTCAGTACGACGTGCTTAAAATAGACTGGAAAAGCACGCCGACGGGATTGTTCGGCGCCGCGCACGTGGAAGGCAAGGGCCGCCAGAGCGAAGGCGGCGGTCATCCCTTGAGCTTGACGGTGAATTTCCCGAACATGGATCAGGCGCTGACGCGCTACCTGATCATGAAAAAACAGGCCGGCGAGTGACGTGACATTCAGCCGATCCATTCGAGCAGCGCTATCCATGGGTTCGCGCCGCCAGGACGTCCCCTTTTTTCCCTAAAGACAAATGCAACCGCAGAGACGCGGAGCACGCTGAGAGGGCCGCAGAGAAGACATTTGATTGGTTTTTGATTTCATCTCTGCTGCTGTCTCTGTGTCTCGGCGTCTCTGCGGTTGCATTTTTGCGCTCTGATGTTTGCTTGTGCGATCTCTGAAAGCACCGTGAACTCAACGGCAAAGCGGATTTATTGCTGCCGCGACCCGCGCTTTGCTCCATTGCCCGAGGTTACCACAGCGGAGATGTGTAGCAGCGAAACGTACGCCGCACGTTGCGCCACCGTCCCGCGCCCGCCCAGCCCGACGTACAGTCCGTTCTTCACCCGCAGCACCAATTCCGGATGCCGCACATCGTACCGATCCCCGCTACTGGTCACGATCCGAAACGGCTCAAACGGCCGGCGAGCAAGCAGTTCTTGTATGGTATCCAAAGTCACGGTTCAAATTATAACCACCATGCTGCCAAGCAAGCCAAGATCAGTTCTGAAATTTTGATTCATCGGCATGATGACGGTTCATGGTCGTTTTCTGCCGCCTTTGGCTTGCGGGGCGGCGGTCAGGGGATCGTCGGGCCAGGAATGTCTGGGATATCGCACGCGCAGGTCCTTGCGAACCTGGAAATACGTCGTTGACCAGAAACTTTTCAAATCATCGGTGATCTGCACCGGACGATAATTGGGGCCGAGCAGGTGCAGCAGGACGCGCACGCGGCCGGCGGCGATGCGCGGAGTGTCGGTCCAGCCGAAAATCTCCTGAAGCCGCACGGCCAGCACGGGCGGCTGCTCGCCGCTGGGGGCGTAGGTGAGTCGAATGCGGCTGCCGCTGGGTACCGCGATGATCTGGGGGGCGTGCTGATGCAGCAGGCGATCCAGGGGATGGATCAGGCGAGCTTCCAACGCGGCGACGAGATTGCCGCCGGTCAACTCGGCGACGCTTTTTTTGCCGCGGCAGGCGTCGCTCAGGGCATCAGCCAGCTCGGCTTCGTCAAACGCCGGCCAGGGATGCTCGGGCATCCACTTTCGCAGCAGCGCCACGCGGGCGAGCAAATCGGCGGCGGATTCATCCGAGCGGAAGATTTCGGCGGCACGCGGACGCAGGGCGGCGGCCAGGACCTGGGCGGCCTGGTCGGCATCGACGGCCGAATCCCGCTCCTCGGATAGTGTCAGATCGCGATAGCAAACGCTGCTGACGGCGACGACGCGTCCATGCTGCGGATCGAAGAGCACGTTGCGGCGGCGCGAGATCGATTGGGGGAACATCTCCGGCAGCCAGTCGGGGCGGATGGCGCTGGCGATGCGCACCAGGGCCTCGCGGGCGAAGATGCGCGCCTCGTGCCGGGCGTCCAGGGCCAGGAAGAACTCGCCCAGGCGAACGGCGGATTCGCCGGCCAAGCGCACGCCGCCGCCGCCGACCATCACGGCGGCAGCCGGATCGCCCGTCCTCCGACGGCACACGCGGTCCGGATAGGCCCAGAGGATCAGCTTCAGCAGCGTCTGGTGGGCCGGACGATGCTGAGCCTGGTGTCCAAGTCGGCGCACCAGGCGAAGCAGTTCTGCACGCGCCTGGTTCACTTGCCGCACGGCCAGGGGATCGAGGCGCTCCTCGCGGGGATTCTCCAGAAGGTCCAGGCGAAGAAGCAGGTCGCTATCGGCCTTGACGGACGGGCCGCGGGGTTGCGCCTCCGGCGGCGCGGACCGGAGGATGTCTTTTTCCGACAGCAGGGCCGCCAGGGCCGCGCCTTCTTGGGCGCAGCCTTCGTCCGCGGCGGCGCACAACAGACGGCCGAGGCGCGGATGCACGGGGAGTTTGATGAGCCGTTTGCCCAGGTCGCTCACGCCCGAAGCGTCGACCGCGCCCAGCATCTGCAAGAGCTGCTCGGCCGAGGCGATGGCCGACTGCGGCGGCGATTCGAACCATCCGAAAGCGCGGGGATCGGGCTTGCCCCAGACGTGCAGGTCGAGCACGGCCGGGCACAGGTCGACGCGATGCACTTCGGCCAATTCAAAGTCCTCCAGGGCGGCGTGCTCCTTTTGCGACCAAAGTCGCACGCATCGGCCCGGCGCGGTTCGGCCGGCGCGGCCGGCTCGCTGCGTCGCCGAAGCCTTGCTGATGCGCTTCAGCTCGAGGCGATCCAGACCGCGAACCGCATCGAACCACGGCACGCGGGCCAGGCCGCTGTCAATCACCACCGTCACGCCGTCGATGGTCAGCGACGTTTCGGCGATATTGGTGGCGAGGATGATCTTGCGGCGCGGCGACGGCGCCAGGGCCAGAAGCTGCTGCCCGCTCGGCAAACTCCCGTGCAGCGGGAGAAGCTGGGCGTCATATTGGGCGGCGGCCGGCTCAAGCTGGCGGATGGCGCGGCGGATTTCGTCGGCGCCGGGAAGAAACGCCAGGATGTGGCCGCCGGGTTGCTCCAGCTCGGTTTCGACGGCCCGGACCACGCGCGCCGTCGCCGGGACGGCGGCGTGCGGATGGTACTGGATGTCGATGGGAAAACTTCTGCCGGGAACGGCAACGACGGGGCAGCTCAGAAACTGCGAGGCTTTTTCCGCCTCGAGCGTCGCGGACATGATGACGATCAGCAGGTCCTCCCGCACGGTTTGCCGCAGTTCGCGCAGCATGGCGACGGCCAGGTCGCTGTGGATCGATCGCTCGTGGAATTCATCCAGCACGACGGCGCCGACGCCATCCAAAAATGGATCGCCGATGAGCTGGCGGGTCAAAATCCCCTCGGTCAAGACGCGCAGGCGTGTTTGCGGGCCAATGTGTTTTTCGAAGCGGATGTGGTAGCCGATTTCATTTCCGACGGTCCACCCATTTTCCTGGGCGATGCGCATGGCGGCCGCGCGTGCCGCGACGCGCCTCGGCTGGAGCATGACCAGATTGGGATGCTGCGGCGAAAGCAATCCCGCGCGCAGAATCGCCGGCGGCACGCGGGTGGTCTTCCCCGCCCCCGGCTCGGCGACGATCACCAGGGAGCGAGCTTCGTTGAGGGCACGGGTGATGCGAGGCAGCTCCGGGTCGATGGGCAGGGGGACGAGCTGGGGCATCCATCGCAAGCTTAACCGCCTGTGGGAGAAGTCTCACGGCCGATGGCGCGGCGCATCGCCTGGCGGGTCTTTTGCCACAGGCTGCCAGGGATCAAAAGCACCGCGATCAGCGCGGGGTAAGAGCAGTGTAGTCGCGTGTTTGCGCGGGTTTAGGTTCGATTTTTGAAAAAGAAACATTACTTCGCCATGTTGCGCTTCGAACTGTAATTGCACGTTTTGGCAGTCCATCGACAACCGCTTTAGGGAAGCGGAGCTACGATCCGGCCGCCCCCACAAATCGACATTTCCGGCCTCTCCGGGGCTGCTTTGAGCCTCGGAATTCGCAGCGTCTTTGTTCGATCTTCACTGATCTTCGCGTATTGCAGGCGATTTTGACGGAAATCTTGCGAAAGCCGCGAATTTAGGAACCACTCATTTAACCGCCTAGCACGAAGCGACTGAACCGCGAAGCCGCGAAGGGCGCCAAGACAAATACGCCAAGTCGAGAGCGCGCTCGCGTCCGGTTTCATTCCTTGACGGGCTGATTTTTCGGGAAGATTGGCCAAACTTCGGCCGTTAGTATGGACCACAGATGAAAATCAGATGGCTGCGGAAAGAATTTAGGGGGTTTGAATTTCCCCTTTGCATTTCCTCCACTCCGAGTTGTTGTTGAAATAATGCGGCTGTTCACGAGCGCGATTGTTTTAGGCGTTCGGCAGGATCCTGCAACGTGCTGATGGCTGGACGTCGCGCCACCAACTTCGCCAGCAGAAATTTCCCCCATTCCAGCAATCCGGGCGTGAAATCCGAAGGATCTTGTTTAATCAATTCGATGAGGAAGGCCTCCAAGTGCGGCCCACGCTTGCCTGCCGATTCTATGAATGCGATTAGTTGGTCTAAATATTTTGGATGGTCCTGGCTTATGGCTAGACTTTCGCGAAGGACGTGCGATGCATCGGAAATGTCCCAACGTAGACTGTTGATTCTGAGACTGGAGGCTGCCTTTCCAAATACCTCGCCCCGCGCGCGGAGGCGCTCGATAAGGGCTTCAGGTACTCCTTGCAGAGCGTCGAGAGGTGGAAGAAATGAAAGTGCGCGGAGCACATTCCACCAGTCGTCGGATGCCAGCATCTGTCCCAAATTTGCGGAAAGCATCTCGTTCGCGTTAGAGGCTATCTCCGGCCAATCATGCCAAAACCAGTTGGTGAATGCACATGTACCTGCTTTCCCAAGGAGATCCCGCTTCTCCGCGGGGGTAAACGGACCGAGAAGAATCGCAGCCAAGATTGGGGCCGTTATCGGGGCACCCTGTTCAGAGCAGGTCGTGATAAACCGCGCAATGACTTTATGGTTTGCCGCGCCCGATTCGAGCACGGCCCGGTAAATACCGAAGCAACATAACCTTACGACGCGCTGTTGATTCCTTAGCTCCGGCCATTGGTTGAGTGCGTTAGCAAGTGCGTCGACAAAGTCGAGCGGCCATGGACTTCCGTAGCTGAATATCCAACTGGCGTCCCGCAACATCGTTCCCTGGAATTCATCTGAAATGCGCAAAGCATCCTGGCTGCGCAACTGAGAAATTTTGATGCCATTTTCCTTCTGCTGTTCCCACCGAGTCCAGTCTGATTCCGTCCCTATATCGCCGGCATCGACTCTGCGAATGATTTCGTCCCAGGAATGTCCAGCCTTTCTGGCCCGTACACAAACAGCGACCTGCCAAGGGTAGTATTGCCATGACTCACAGGCGGTGGAGTCAGGATCAATCCGAGAAATCGAAGCCAACTGTTTCACCAGATTCGCCTTAATAGGATCCTGAGCAAACGCTGAGATCGCCTGACAAACTTGCCACTCAGGGTGACCGTTGCGCAAGCTCGCGCCGTCGTATTGAATCGTTGCCCAAACCTCAAGGCTTTCTTGTCCGTTAATTCTAACGGAGAGTCCCGTTGCCTCTCTACCGAAGAGCAATGGCCATTCTTGTGCAGCAGTGTTGTCGAATATGGCAACGAATTGTCGGAGGAATTCGGTTAGCAAACCCTTGTGCGGTTCGGACCTCCATGTATCGACAGCGAGAGAACGCAGCGGATAATTAACCGTGGTGCGGGCAAATTGGTCCCAGAACGCCGGAGGCGCGCCATCGAAATTGCGCCCATACCGCGCGACAAAGTCGTAGGCCTGAGGGACATCCCATGGGAAATGCCTCAATAACAACTCTTGCGCCCATGGCCTACCCGCCCCAGCAAGTTGTGCGCAGATGAGCCAACTGCGCTCGGGAATGGTGCCACCGGATGTTGCAAGGCTCCTTGAAAGCTCCTCCTTACACACTTCCTCGGCCTCGCCGGAGCATAACTCGTGAAATGCGAAAACATCGGCTAAGTCACAAACTTCGAATCCACGGGCAGCACATCGTGCAATGATTCGAACGGAAGCGGGCCGGTGGCGTGCGGCACCGTCTTTCAACAATGCCACCGCGATGCGCGATCCGGAAAGGATCGTTCGCTGAGCTGCATCGTCGGCAGCATCGTTCATCTCTTCACAGACCGCAATAATGGAGTCTATGAGTTCCTGCCGTTCGAAGAAGACACGTCCCGCTGCGAACAGGAAAACGTTACGCCAATAAGGGTATGGAGCAATATCGTGAAGTGTTCTTTGGATGCATAATTCACCGCCGTCGAAAAAATGTTCCGCTGCCATGAACTCTTGCAGCGTCCGAATTTCAAAACCAATCGCTTTTTCGGTCGTTCCGACAAGAAGAACTAGGCGGTCGGTAGCCGCCAAGCGTATGGCCTCAACCAGTTCACGCCGTTTCGCAGCATCGTCATGTCCACTGCTCTCCAGACGGCTGTCAACGATGTCTTCAAACTCCTTATGAGTAAGCCGTGCGCTCGTCTGGCCGGCTGCGGCATTTCGCTTTTGAAGAACCCATCCCGCCCGGTGGTGGATCCAATGGATATCGGGCTCGTGACGGGCCAAAATGAGGGAAAATGGAGTTCCACGTTCCTTCTCCCGGCGATAGATCACGTCGTAGTAATCGTGGAACAATTTCCACCGCTGCTCGGGTGGCTCGCCCCCGCCCTCGATCAAGGCGAGCATAATGGTCACCTGGAGGGGCGACTGCATTAGCCGAGCTGTGGCGGGGTTCGCCGTAGCCTTTTTCAATGTAGAAGTTAGCTCATCGACACGTGTGGGCTGGCCCGGGTGCCTCGCGGTGGCCAATCGCAAGCCATATTCCAGGGCCTGCTCGGGGTCGAGCGGTGCGAGTGAGACATGGCGGTATAGCGACGGATCGAACTCTTCTGAATACCCTTGAGGACGGGTAGTGGCAAGCACTACTAGATCAGCATCCACGTCATGTGCTTCCACACTGACGAAATCCCGAATGACCTGCATCACCTGTTGGCGGTTGCTGGAAGCAGGCACTTCATCAAGCCCATCTAGCACCAACACCCAAGGGTAAGCACCTAACCAGCGACGAAAGTCCGCTGGTCTGACGGTTGAATTCGTGCGATCCCCAATACGTTTGACTAGATATTCAAATAGCCCTTTGACTCGGTTGTCATCGGTGGCGACCAATCGAGCCGCTAGATCCTTCAAATCGACTCTGAGGGGGTATCTGCGAGCGCAGACCGTTGGCAGCCCGTGAGACATCTCCCCGATTCGCTCAAGTGCCTGAGAAACCTCTGGTGAGAAAGGTCCTCCGGCAGCCCGCAATAATGCAGCTCGCAACAGTTGGCAGGCAAACTGTCCGACTGTTGTCTTTCCCTGGCCCGGGCCCCCAACCAGCACGATGCGCCCCAGCTGATCCTTGGCTGAGCCTTCGCGTGGCGTTTGCCGGTACCTGCGTGAAGGCTTTAGCACCTGCCGACTTTCCTCGAAGAATAGGTTAAGAAAGGTGCGTGGCGGTCCTTGCTCAACTTTCTCGCCTTCCGTTTGTTCCACATCCGGGTTGCTTGGCTGTGAACGCGAAAACTTGTCTTCGCGCAAAAGTTCCGCCGGACGCGGCGGATCAATCGGCAGATCCACGAAAACGGCGCAGAGCGGTATGCTCTTGGCGTCGGTGTAGCCCCCTTGCCCCAGGCGCGCGTATTGGTCATCCAGCAGCTCGGATTCGAGGTAGCGCCGAATTGTGGACAGGAAATCGGTCTTGTCCAACTCCAGTACCTTCATCATCTCAGAAAGCACATCACCGGGCAGCAGCCAAGCGGTGTAGGTAGTGCGCACTCCGGGTATTGCATCCAGGAATCGACGGATCTGATCCCCGTCCCAGATGGCATAGTCTTTGAGGCCGTGGGACTTCTTGAACCCATTAAGAATCGCTCGCACCCGATCCTTGCCGCCCTTCTTTGCAACCGGGCTCAAGACGAGATTGGTAGCGAAGATGTAGTACTCAGGGCAAACACGCTCCCCTAGAGGAACCTGCTTCTTCTCTCTTGGTCTGGGCTTTAGTTTGGCGAACTCCGACTTCAGTTGCTTGATTGCCCAGTCTGCATTCTTCTTCGCCTCCGAATCTGGCAGTTGGCGGAACTTTGCCTGCACGATGCCGTATCCGCTCCAGCTCTTCGTTGCCGGATACCTGATTGGTCCGTCAAAGATGGCCTCGCGCCCACCATCAGGGCCATCACCGAAGATCATCAGTTGAGGCCCGATGATCTCTAGCCCGATGGCTTGGATCAATTGCTCAAAAGATCGCGTGTTCAGGCGTTCAAGTTGGTAATCCTGCATAGGACCCTAGCTGCCATGAGATAAGTTTTGAGTGTCGTAGGTCCGCCGCGCCGCCCCTTCAGACCCTGATTCCCACGCTGCACTTCCGACGGCGTGGCATCCCTGAATGACAGGGAATTTATCTGTCTGCGTCTGTATCTTAATCTCTGGCAAGAAATCTGCCACGCTGATCCTGCGAAATATGTGGCGGTAAGAGGACTAGACCCTCACCCTTGGCCCTCTCCCGGCGTACAGGTCGAGGGTGAAAAGAAGTGCGCGGAAAGGGAGAAGGGGCGTTGAGGTAATGGAGAGGTCGGACAAGCGGGGGCTGAAGGACGGTTGAGGGCTGCCTGATGCTAGGAAGTTGCTGGTTGCGAGTTGCGAGTTAGCGCGCCCGGCGCGGGGATTCATTTGTTGACCAAACCGTGGGTTTTTAGCCAGGCGGCGGCGAGGGTGGTCCATTGGCTAAGCTGCGGATCATCTTCGGCCAGGGCGAAGCCGTGCTTGCCGTGCTGGAAGATGTGCAGCTCGGCCGGCACCTTCTTGACGCGACAAGCCTGGAAAAATTGCAGGCTGTTTTCCACGGGGACGGTCCGATCGTCGGCGGTATGCACCAGGAAACAGGGCGGCGTCTGTGCCGTGACGTGCAGATCGGTCGAGGCAAGCTGCTCCAACTGCAAATCCGGATGATCGCCCAACAGATTCTTTCGCGATCTGGCGTGGGCGTAAGGATCGACCATGGTAATCACCGGATAAACCAGCAGCACCGCGTCGGGGCGGGAGCTGATCCGATCGACGGGATCGGGCGCGTCCGGCTGGCCGGCGTCAAAAGAGGTTGCGGCGCTGGAAGCGACGTGACCGCCGGCGGAAAAGCCCAGCACGCCAATGCGGTTGGGATCGACGTTCCATTGCGAAGCGCGCGATCGCACCAATCGAATCGCCCGCTGCACGTCCTGCACCGCGGCGGGGTAATGATATCTGGGCGAGATGCGATATTTCAGAACAAAACTGGTGATTCCCATGGAGCCGAGCCACTGGGCGGCCGGCGGGCCCTCGCGCATGGACAGGTGCTCGTAGGCTCCGCCCGGGCACACGATGATCGCGGCGCCGCTGGCTTTTCCCGCGGAGGGGCGATAAAGGGTCAAGGTCGGAATATCCTGGTCCGCCGATCCCAGAGCGCCGGGGGCGTCGTGGTCCCAGAGACGCATGGGCGGGGCGTCCACGCGGCATTGGCAGCCACATGCCGCCAGGGTGAAAAACGCCGCATAGAGCAGGGAAATCTTCATGCATGGGTCCGCGGGCTCACGCCCGCGGCTGTCAAAGCTATTTGAGGTTTTCCGGGTTGAGGCCGCGGAGCTCGCGGAGGACGAATCGGCCGCTCTTGCGGATCAGCTTGTCGTCGAACCAAATTTCCCCGCCGCCGACGTCCGGAGTTTGACGCATCACCAGGTCCCAGTGGATGGCGCTCTTGTTGCCGTTGTTGGCCTCGTCGTAGCAGTTGCCCGGCGTGAAATGGATGCTGCCGGCGATCTTCTCGTCGAACAGAATGTCCTTCATCGGCTTGACGCAATAGGGGTTGAATCCGATGGCGAACTCGCCCACGTAACGCGCACCGGCGTCGGTGTCGAGGACCTCGTTGAGCTTGTCGGAGGCGGTGCTGGTGGCGTGGACGACGCGGCCGTTTTTGAATTGAAGGCGCACGTCGTTGTGCGTGGCGCCGCGGTAGATGGTGGGGCAGTTGAAGCGGATGACGCCGTTGACGCTGTCGCGCACCGGCGCGGTGAACATTTCGCCATCCGGGATGTTGACGCGGCCGTCGCAGGGGATGGCGGGGATGTTTTTGATGCTGAAGGTCAAGTCGGTGTCGGCCGGCCCGAGCAGGTGCACGCGGTCGGTGCGCTGCATGAGCCGTTTGAGCGGCTGCATGGCCCGGCTCATCCTGGCGTAATCCAGGGTGCAGACGTTGAAATAAAAATCCTCGAAGGCCTCGGTGCTCATCTCGGCCATCTGGGCCATGGAGGGATGCGGCCAGCGCAGCACGCACCAGCGCGTCTTGCGGATGCGCACGTCGGTATGCACCTTTTTCCACACCGTCGCCTCGTAGAGCTTCTGCTTTTGGGCCGGGACGTCGGACATTTCCGAAATGTTGGAGCTGCCGCGGGCGCCGATGTAGCACTGGACGTTCTGCATCTGGAGTTTTTCCACGCGGGCGATCAGGTCCCACTGGGGGCGGCGGCCGACGCGCATCAGGGCGCGAGTGATTTGATTGCTCTTGAGCAAGACCAGGGGATGTCCGCCGGCGGCGGCCGCGTGGTGAACCAGGGCCGCGACAAATTCGTGCGGCACGTCGATGGCCTCGATGAGGATTTTTTCGCCTTTTTTGAGGGCGCAGGAATATCGGATGAGCATCCGTGCCAACTTATCGGCGCGCGGATCGAGCATGGGTTTCTCCTATTCCGGCTGAGTCGCCGGTTCCGGCAGGGCATAGCGCGTCGTGGCGGGCCGCGTCGCCGGAACCGCTGAAATCGTCCAAGCGCATGAATCGGTGTACTGTCGGGCGTTTTTTTGGCCGAGGGCCTGCACCCAGCACGTTCCCAGTTGCAGCGGCACGTCGCGCCAGGCAAAGACGTGATCCGCGCTGCTCTGGGCGCCCAGGGATTTGCCGTTGACGAACAGCTCGACGCTGTCGCAGTTGGAATACACCTTGAGATCGGCCGGGCCCGGCGGCCGCGGATTGAATCGCCTGGAGGTGATGTACACGAACGGCTCGCTGCTCCACTGGGCCTTGTAAAAATAGAACGCGTCCTTCTTGATCTTGCGGTCGGCGGTGACCAGGCCCTTGTCGTTGCGGCCGGCGTGATCGCCTTCATGGCGCGCGTCGCTGGCAAAATCGAACATACACCAGACGTACGTTCCCCAAATCCAGGGTCGCTGCTTCATGGCCAGATACGCGGCTTCATGGGTGGCCGCCTGCCATTCTTCGGGATGCCAGGGGCCAAGGGTGTACGGCCGGCTGGTGGGCGGCTCGTGCTGGATGACGCTGGCGCCCGCGCCGTACTCGCTGATGCCGATGGCGCGGTTTGGATGTTGCGCGTGAACGGTGTCGAGCCACACCGGCCAGTCCGCCGCCGTGGGGCGGTACCATCCGAAGTAGCGGTTGAAGGCGGTGATGTCCGGAACCCAGACCACCGGATGCCACGTCGGCAAGTGCGAGGCCGCCACGGTGAGCCGGTGCGGATCAAGCCGATGCGCCAACTCGTTGAGCCGGCTGACCAGCGGCCAATCGGTTCTGGTGCGCGGGCCCAGCTCGTTGTAAAGGCTCCAGAAAAAAATGGACGGATGGTTGTAATTCTGCTTGATCAATTCGCGGAGCTGCTGGGCGGCGTTTTCGCTGAATGCGGTGGAGTCGGTGATGTCGTTCACCAGGGCCAATTCCGCCCAGACGGCGATGCCCTTGCGGTCGCACAGCGCGTATTCGTACTCAGGATGCTGGTAATGCGCCAGTCGCACGGCGGTGCAGCCAATATCGTCGATGAAACTGTAATTGCGTTCGATCTCGGCCGGCCTGATGGCCCAGCCCCTGTCCAGATAATCCTGGTGCACGCAGACGCCGTGCAACGGGTAGGAGCGGCCGTTGAGATAAAAGCCGGAGTTCGGATCGACGCGGAAATGCCGCAGACCCAGGGGCTGATCGACGAGATCGACGGTCCGGCCGCCGTCAGCCAGCTCGACGATCGCGCGATACAAATAGGGATCGTCGCGGCCGTTCCACAGGTGCGGCTGGCGAACCACCAGGGTTGTCCGAGCCTCGGCGGTGCCGCGGGCGGGGATGGACTGCTGGGCCGTGCCCGCCGCGACCTGACGCCCGCCGGCATCCGCGATCGAGCAACGCACGGCAACGCTGCGGGACCGGCCCAGATCGTTACGAAGCTCGACCGTGACCTGGACCGTCGCTGAATCCGAATCCACCTGAACCGGCGTGAGATACACCCCCGGCGAGGCGTCGTCCGTCGGCGAAATGCACAGCGGATTCAGCGTCAGCAGATGCACGTTGCGATAAAGTCCGCCGCAGATGTTGAAGTCGCCGACCAGCGGCGGAACGTCCGGCGATTTGGCGTTGTCCACGCGGACGGCGATCACGTTGTCGCCGCGGTGCACCAGGGGCGTGATGTTGAAGCAGAACGCCGCGAACGCGCCCCGATGCTCGCCGGCCTTCTGGCCGTTGACGTACACCTGCGCCATCAGAGCGGCGCCTTCGAATCGCAAATACACTTGCCGCCCGTCAATCTCCGAGCCCAGCGGCAAATGCAACCGATACCACGCGGGGCCGCGGTAATAGTTGTCTCCCCCATCCTGGCCGTCCAGGGCGTTGTAGGTGTGCGGCAGATCGACGCTTTGCCAATGGGAGTCGTCAAGCAGAGGCGCCTGCGCCCCGGCGACGTCCTGGCGCACAAAACGCCAGCCGTCGCTGAGCACTCGATCCTGACTTATCGGCTGGCCCACCGGGTGCGCAGCGCAGCCCATGCCCGCGAGCATCAGCACGCCTGCGATCAAGGCGACGGCTTTGTGCACGACCGCGGGCGCCCCATTTTTCGGGCGCGCATAAATTGAAGCCACGTGACCTCTTTCCCTCCCCCGGTACGCCGGGGGAGGGTTGGGTGGGGGCTCGATGGTGGCAAGGATGATTTCGCGCCGGTTATCCAGTGCCGCTCGAACAGAACCCCCACCTCGTTCCTCCCCCTGCGTACAGAGGGAGGAGGAAAAATGGGTCGCCCGAATTTTTGGGCACGTCCGCACGACCGTTCCCATCCCTTGCGGCGTTGCTTTCACCGGCCTGCTGTTTTACAGTATTTGGAAGAAAAGGGCGATTAGCTCAGTTGGCCAGAGCGTACGGATCACACCCGTAAGGTCACAGGTTCGAGCCCTGTATCGCCCATGCGAAGCGAGTCCCGCCGAACCATGGCTCTCCATGCCGCCTAACAGCGCCCAGGACCTATTTGACGGCGCGGCCCAGTTGCACCGCTGCGGGCGATTGGACGAGGCGATTGCCGCCTATCGGCAGGCGGCCGACGCCGGCTTCAACCAGCCGATCGTTTTTTATCACCTTTGGACGCTGCTCAAGCAGAAGGGGCAGGCGCAGGAATCGCTGGAGGCCTTCCAGGGTTTCGTCGCCCGACAAGCCGGGCCGGCCGACGTTTTGGGTCAACTGGGCGACGCGATGGTAGCCAAGGGGCTGTTCGAAGAGGCGGTCGTCGCTTTGCGGGGGGCGCTGGACCTGGAGCCGTCGCACTTGGCGGCCTGGAATCGTCTGGGTTATGTGCTGCTGCAGAGCGGCAAGTGCGACGAGGCGATTGCCGCGTGCGAGCATGCGGTGCGGCTGCAACCGGACTGCGCCGCTTTCCACAGCAACCTGGGCAAGGTGTTGATGGACGTGGGGCGGTGCGATGCGGGCATCGCCGCAACGCGACGCGCCATCGCCCTCGACGGCAATGATGTCAAGGCGCATTGCAACCTCGGGATCATGCTTCTGACGCGGGGCGAGTTTCGCGAGGGGTGGACCCAGTACGCGTATCGCTGGCGCGTGAAGGAATACGACTCGCAGCCGCCGGACATCGCCCTGCCTCGCTGGGACGGCGGCGATCTGTCGGGCAAGCGGATCTTCCTTCGCCCCGAGCAAGGGTTGGGCGACACGATTCAGTTCATCCGGTACATACCGATGCTGGTGCAGCGCGGGGCGCGGGTGGTGGTGGGGTCTCAGCCGGAGTTGTACCGCTTGCTGAAAAGCATGCGGGGCATCGAGCAACTGCTTTTGCCCGGGCATCCCGTGGCTGCCGAAATGCACTGCACCTTTTTGGATTTGCCGCTGATTTTTGGGACGGTGTTGGAAACGATTCCGGCCGAGACGCCTTATCTCTTTGCGGATGAAGCGCTGGCGCAGCGGTGGAAAGCGCGCCTGTCGGCCGCCGGCGGGCGGCTGAAGGTCGGTCTGGTCTGGGCCGGCCGGCCGAGCCACGCCAACGACCGCAACCGTTCATTGCCCTTGGCGGCCCTGGCGCCGCTGGGTCGGGTGCCGGGCGTTTGGCTGTGCAGTTTGCAGAAGGGGGATGCGGCCAAGCAGGCGCAGCCGCCGCCGTCGGGCATGGAGCTGGCGGATTTCACATCGGAGTTGCAGGACTTGGCCGACACCGCGGCCCTCCTGGCCAATCTCGATCTGGTCATCACCGTGGACACTGCCGTGGCTCATCTGGCCGGCGCCATGGCCAAACCGGTCTGGGTATTGCTCCCCCTGGCCCCGGATTGGCGATGGATGCTGGATCGCCCCGACAGCCCCTGGTATCCGACGATGCGTCTATATCGCCAGACGTCCCTGGGTGACTGGTCCACTGTGATCCAGAGCGTGGGCCAGGAGTTGGAGCAGCTCGCCGCCCGACACGCATCGGCGAAGTCAAGCAATCAGTTCTGAGCTCGTTCAATGACCTGATTCCGTCCGCTAATTCCGCTTACAATCCCCTCACTCCATTGGCCGTCGCGACGAGGTGAGGGCTGTTGCCTTTTTCCGTTTTGTGGAAAAATCGCCAATATTCTTGGGAATCGCCCTTCAGAGAGTCGTAAGGGCCAGCTTGCAGCAAATAACCACCGGCAAAGTGGATTACCAAATCGAGAAGCGCATTCACATTTACTCGTTGGACAACAAAATCGGTGGGCGAAGCCTTCATTTCCTCGCGAATTCGGCGGACGTTGACGTCCAGCAACACCTCTCCGGGCTGCGATTCGGTAATAACCTCGCCGTCCTTCGTGAAGAAACGATCTTGGCTGCCAACCAGCACATGGTCATCTTTGCAAATCCTCCAACTGCATTGAATGTGCAACGCAAACTCAGGAACGCTGACCAGCTTTTCCTTAGATGGCCCATATCTGGCAACTCGCTGCAGCCAATTTCCAAACGAGAACATCTGCCAATCACACGCCCGGCGCACTGCCACCATCGGATGGCCGATCAACGATCCAAGTTTCTGCGTTGCCAATCGTGCTTCTTGAATCGACCTAGAGTTGGAATTCATAAAATTAAGAGCTCCTAGGAACAGCAACCGGGTCATTATTGATCGTTTCCTGGTGGAGAACGTTTGCTTGGCTGGCCACGGTTGACGCTGAGCCTCGGGCCCTCCAATTCTACCGACTTGATCGCTGCCTGCACCAACGTATTCCAGTCCGCCGGCCGAAGCACGGGCCACGGCGCCAGGGACAAGGCGGTCTGGGTGTTGCTCCCGCTGGCCCCGGATTGGCGATGGATGCTGGATCGCCCCGACAGCCCGTGGTATCCGACGATGCGTCTGTATCGCCAGACGTCCCTGGGCGACTGGTCCGCTGTGATCCAGAACGTGGGCCAGCAGTTGGAGCAGTGCGTCGCCCAACACGCATCGGCGAAGTCAAGCAATCAGTGACGATCCCGTTCAACCTGCTGACCCCGTTCAACGCTTGCGGGCACGGTGCCGCATTCCGGGCAGCGATCAGGTGTTGCACGGAGATCGTAGCCGCACCGAAGGCATCGGCCCTCAATGGCACGGACAAATATACGACGTCGTCTAATCCACCACATAGATAGCGTTAGGCAGCCGAACACTGCGACAATTGTGATC
Organism: Phycisphaerales bacterium UBA1161; assembly: GCA_002311745.1. Lineage (GTDB taxonomy): Bacteria > Planctomycetota > Phycisphaerae > Tepidisphaerales > Tepidisphaeraceae > UBA1161. The sequence continues at coordinate 36,271 of DBZL01000040.1, forward strand.
GCCCAATAAGGAACCGCCAATAGCATGCGTGTTTCTGTTTTTCCCGTTCCCTGCCAATACCCCGTCATTGAGAGTTGTATTTGCCAGTTGTTAATAGGGCCCACGAAAGGGGGTCCAACGCCCCGATGACGGATCGACACTTGAGGACCAAGCCCCCCCCAGGATGAAAAGTCATCGTCGTACGATCCACGTCCATCTGGGTTCCCCAGGTCATAAGAGGCGCGTCGATACATAACTTTCAGCCAACCTCCCGAAGACGATCGTTGTCTGTCAACCACGACAACGGATACGTCCGTAAGCCATGGCCTATGTGGCAGATCGCCAAAGGTGCGGATCTTTTTGGGCGGGCCATCGGGACGATACAAGGTGGAGGACCTCACAATGACTTCGTCAACTACTACCAAGTAACTTCGCACCCAGTCTGTTACGAAGAGGCAAACACAAGACCAACAGGCAAGGGTGAATAGTCCCAAACCGATCAATTTCAACCAACGCAGAAACGGGGGACGCAGAAAGGTGGGCATTAACGATTGTTTCCAGTTGGCGAACGCTTTCTTGACGACCGACGGTTGACGCTGAGCCTCAGGCCGCGATTCTACCGGCTTGATGGTTGCCTGCACGAACGCGTTCCCGTTCGCCGGGCGAGCTACGTGGCCACCGCTCGAGGGGCAGGGCGGTTGGGGTGTTACTGCCGCTGGTCCGGATTGGCGTTGAACCCCGGATCGCCAGCGTAAAGCTCGCGGCGACAAGCCCATTTCGCAAATCGAGCGAAATCATCGCAATTTCTTTTCCCAGCGGCACTTGCTGAGGTGCGGCATTCATGGCCGCGTCCCTCTTGCGACTCATGCGAATTTGTGCATCATATCGCGGCCATTGATGTGGCAGGCAAGCCGCGATTGGCGGGTGCTTGGACAACGAAGGCAAACAGACCTTCCTTCAGGAAATAACCAGTGAACATCTTTGTTCCAAATCAGACCGATTCCAGCGAGAATCGCGTTGCGCTGGTTCCGGCGGTGGTGAAGAAACTGGCCGGACCGAACGTGCAAATCCTGGTGCAGGCGGCGGCGGGGGAGAAATCCGCGTTTAGCGATGAGGCTTACCAGGAAGCGGGGGCGAAAATCGTCGACGCCGATGCGTGGGCCCAGGCAGATATCGTGCTGGTGGTGCGGCCGCCGGAGATTGCCCAGGTGCAGCGCATGCACAGCGGGGCGGTGCTGGCGGGGCTGCTGTCGCCGCATCACAATGTCGAGCTGATCGAAGCGGCGGCGAAGGCCGGCGTGATGGCGATGGCGTTGGAGTTCCTGCCACGCATCACGCGGGCGCAGTCGATCGATGCCCTCAGTTCGCAGGCGAATCTGGCCGGGTACAAGGCGGTCATCATGGCCGCCGAGCGCTGCCCCAAGATTTTCCCCATGCTCATGACCGCCGCCGGGACCCTCCAGCCGGCCAAGGTGTTCATTATCGGCGCCGGCGTGGCGGGGTTGCAGGCGATCGCCACGGCGCGGCGGCTGGGGGCCATTGTCAGTGCCTTCGACATCCGCCCGGCCGTCAAGGAGCAGGTGCAAAGCGTCGGGGCCAAGTTCATCGAAATTCCCCTGGACACGGCCGGCGCCCAGGACGCGGGCGGATATGCCAAGGAGCTGACGCCCGAGCAACAGCAAAAGCAGCGCGATCTGATGGCCAAGGTGGTGTGCGATTCGGACGTCGTGATCACCACCGCGGCCGTGCCCGGCAAACGCGCGCCCAAGCTCATTCCCGCCGACGTCGTCAAGAACATGCAGAGCCAATCGATCATCGTCGACCTGGCGGCCGAGAGCGGCGGCAACTGCGAGCTGACCGAGCCGGGCAAAATCGTCCAAAAATTCGGCGTCACCATCATCGGACTGACCAACGTCCCCAGCACGGTCCCCCTGCACGCCAGCCAGGTGTACGCCATTAACCTGGCCAACCTGCTGAAACTCATGGTCACCAAGGAGGGGCAGTTGAAGGTCGACGCATCGGATGAAGTGATCGCGGGCGTGCTGCTCTGCCGGGACGGGCAGGTGGTGCATCCGCGACTCAAGGAGTTGATGGTCCATGCCTGATATCAGTTCTCATCTGTTCGTGTTCATGCTGGCGGCGTTTTTGGGCCTGGAGGTGATCCACCGGGTCAGCCCGCTGCTGCATACGCCGCTGATGTCCCTGACCAACGCCATCTCGGCGATCAGCGTGATCGCGGCGATTCAATTGGCCGGCGCCAAGGAGACGACGCTTTCGACGATCCTGGGCACGTGCGCGGTGGCGGCGGCATCCACCAACGTCATCGGCGGATTCATGATCACCGACCGCATGCTCAAGATGTTCAAAAAGCGCGAGGCGAAACGATGAACCTGTTTCTGGCCACCATCAGCCCCCTTGAAAACTCGAAGCTGACCAGCTTTCTGAGCACGGCCACGTATCTAGTGGCGGCGGCCTTCTTCGTGTTGGCACTCAAATGGCTCAGCGCCCCGACCACCGCCCGACGCGGAAACCGGATCGGCGAAATCGGCATGGCCGCCGCGATCATCGGGGCGCTGCTGCAATACCACGTCGTCACCTACGAGTGGATCATCGTCGGATTCGTGATCGGCTTTCTGCTGGGCGCGCCCATGGCCATCTGGATGCCCATGACCGCCGTGCCCCAGCGAACCGCCCTGTCCCACGCGTTTGGCGCCCTGGCCGCGGCACTGGTCGGAACGGCCCATTACTATCTCTTCGATCTCAAAAACGCGCCGCCCACTTCGACCATCATGGGATTTCTGTGCCTGGAAGTGCTCCTGGGCGCGCTGACCTTCACCGGCAGCTTGATGGCCTGCGGCAAACTCCAGGAAGTCCTGCCCACCCGGCCCATCGTCTATAAAAATCAGAACATCCTGAACCTGTCGCTCTTGGGCATGGCGGTCCTCTGCGGCGTGCTTTTGACCGCACACCCGCAGTGGTCATGGTTGTTCCCGATCCTGTTGGTGCTGGCGCTGGCCTTCGGCGTGCTGCTGATCATTCCCATCGGCGGGGCGGATATGCCCACCGTCATCTCCCTGCTCAATAGCTACGCCGGCCTGTCGGCCAGCATGATGGGATTCGTGCTGAACAGCAAGCTGCTGATCGTCGCCGGCGCCCTTGACGGCGCCAGCGGCTTCGTCCTGAGCATCATCATGTGCCGCGCCATGAACCGCAGCTTCACCAACGTGCTCTTCGGCGCGTTCGGGCAACTCCAAACATCGGCGGCGGCTGCGACGGAAAAGAAAACCGTCCGCTCCACCGCTCCCGACGAAGTGGCCCAGCTCCTCGAGGCCGCGCAGAACGTCATCATCATCCCCGGCTACGGCATGGCCGTCGCCCAGGCCCAGCACAAGGTGCGCGACCTGTACGACCAGCTCACGCAACGCGGCGTCAACGTCAAGTTCGCCATCCACCCCGTCGCCGGCCGCATGCCAGGACACATGAACGTCCTTCTGGCCGAGGCCGAAATCCCCTACGACAAGCTGGTGGGGATGGACGAAATCAACGACGAATTTGCCCAGTGCGACGTGGCCCTGGTGGTCGGCGCCAACGACGTGGTGAACCCCGCCGCCCGCTACAACAAGAGCTCACCGATCTACGGCATGCCGATCATCAACGCCGACAAGGCCAAGACGGTCGTCGCCATCAAGCGTTCGATGAACCCCGGCTTCGCCGGCATCGACAACGAGTTGTACACGCTGGATCACACGCTGATGCTTTTCGGCGACGCCAAGAAGGTGCTTGGCGAGGTTGTCAAACAGCTAGCCGAAACCGCAGTCACAGCCTGAGCGCCCCCGTCCGCACCTGCGGCCCCGAGTCCAGCGGACGGAGAAATTGTGGATGCCCCTTAGACTTGGCCCCGTTACCCGCGTCCTGACATCCCCTCGGCCCGCGGCTGGCCAATAGACGGGCTCACCAGCGATCGTTGGCGATCGCTGGTGATCCCAGGTTCATCACCCATTCTGAGTCAGATGGCTACCTTCCTGGCTGCGGATTCGACTCGTCCCTTGTATATGGAACATTGATGACGGTTCCACGTACGCGATAACCAGAGGACAGAAAACCGCTTTCAACATAAAGCACAACATCGATCATGACGTTGCCGCCGCCTTTTTCCAAGGCCTGATCCACTGCGTTTTTGATATTGGGGGTACCGAACAAAAACCGCACATCGCTGCCTTCAACGCCTTGTTGTCTGGGCAGTTTTGTAAGATCGATATTGTGGGCGTAAACATTCTTGGTGGAAATGGCTGTGAAATCGCCCACTCGAGTCGAGCAACCCGAGAACGCGAACAATAGAACGCCCACCAACAGACCGATTCGTTTGCTTGCCATGTGAATTGCTCCTTTTTGCGAAGATCATCCACGAAATGCGCATCATTCAGGCTGACACATGCCCTGTTATCTCGGCACGGGATTGCCGCTTACCTCATACTGGAATTCGCCGTAAATGTAGGGGATATACCACCATGACATTTTGATCCGGGCGTTGGTCAGCGCCAGGGCGTTTCCCTGTTCTTCGGCGCGGTCCGTCGCTTCCTTCAGATTCGGCGCGCCCGTCGGAACAAAGACAATAATGGACGATTTGTCTACGCCGGTGACCTTCTGTGAGCTTTCTGCAACCTGGGTACTGAAGTTGGACAAATCGACGTTTTTGGTCGCCAACAATGTGAAATCTCCCAAATTCTGCGAGCATCCCGCAAAGACCGCCGCTGCGGCCAGCGCGGCTGCGCCGCCCATCAGTTTCCTCAGCACCTTCATTGGTTTCTCCTTATCGCTACGATGCGTTGAGTGTGCTTGCGATACAGACTCGGTGGCGTGTCCGAGCCGCCTAGGCGGGTCGCGCGCCCGCTTTTTCCCCGGCATCGGCATCCGCAGGGCGGCGATGTCGCCCAGCAGGCGAACCGTGGCGCGGGCATCCGATTCTTCAATGAATTGGCCCTCACCCTTCATCCAAGTCCCCACCAAGAATTGGGCTCTTCCCACCGCCTCTCCTACGGCCAAGCCGCAGCAGCAGCGAACGAACTAGAATACTCCGATGGACATCGCTGTCAAATCCGCCAAAGTCTGAGTCATCGCGTGTTTCGCCGAGCGTGCGAATCGGCGGGCCTGCCCGTGGCGATTTTCCTGGGCGGGTGTTCGCAGTACGTGCATGCCGCGGCCGGCGCTGGCGCAGCTTCCGCCGGCTTCGCCTCAGCAGGCTCCGCCGATCACGGTGCAGGCATCCGTCATCGGCGTCCGCCATGCGGATTCCAAGGAGGGGATTCCCACTTGCGTCGAGGTGCGCTTGCAGGTGGAAAACAGCGGCGCGCAGGAAGCGGTTTTCGATCCGCGGACGCTTGTGCTGACCAGAAGTCTATGAAACTTTACAGCCACAGGTCAAATCGGAGGAGCGACGGATACGGCAGGAGGCATTGGCGTTATCCCCGTTTTCCTCCCTCCCGCGGCGGCCAACCGGAATGCCCCCCACGGTTCGTGGCCAATCTCGGAGGCGAGCTTTCGCAATCGGAGCCGTCTGATGGCACTGACCATGGCCCACATCAGCAGGGTAATCTCAACCCTGCATCAACCGCGGTCGGCACTTTTCTGCAACCTTTCAGTTTGAGTAATTGGCTCTGGGCGGCAGCCCGTGCCGGTGCGCAGTCGGTCGCGTGAATTCGCTGCCAAAAACACGGCAGACGGCGGTGCCGCCGGCGTCATCCGCGGCTCTGCTCGCGCTCGATGCGTACGCGATGTACGGGCGGCTCTCACCGATTTCATAAAGCACCTGCCCGTTGGCCAGGAGGATAAGCTTGACGCACCCGCGCAGATTCACGTGGCCAATTTGGGTGTAATAATTCGACTGCCACTGATCGCTCTGGCTAGAGTAGGTGTAGCGTCCTTGGTGTTCATACGTACTGGTGTTGGAAACAGCCACGCCGCCCCCTGGCTCTTCGGAAAGGGGAACGCTCGAAGTATGGAACTGACTGATCGTGTAGCTGACCAGCAGCACCGAATCCAGCTCCGGGTGATCTCTGCGAATGGCAGCGATCGCGTCGCGCGTCCGGGTCTGTGGACCGAACGTGACGCTTGATCCCTCGTCCAGCGCCTCGTAACCCATTTCCTTGAGGCGTGTTTGGATCTGTGCGGTAATGGCGGGAGTCAGCGCCTTGTCCCATTGGTCCACGCGGTCCATGGTTGTGGTCGCCGGGTCCAGCGGATCGAGGCTGATCGCCGCCAGTTCTTCCGAGCTATATCGCGAACACCACACAACCACGCCGACACGCCGCACGCCGAAGCGGGAAAATTCCGGATGAACGACATCCTGGTAAGGCGATACCGCACATCCGCCGCCCATCACGGCGGCAAGAAACGCCAACGCGGCGGCGCCCACCAGCTTAGCGGGAAAGTGACGCATGAAATCCCTCCTGGCGGTCACTGGGGCTTGCATCGGAGGCGATGGGGAACTGACTGGTGTTGGCCCGGGTGAGGATACCGGGGGCGTCCGCGATAAGGTCCCCGGTCAAATGGGCCAGGGCGTTGCCCAGGGCGCGCAACGTCAGCTCCCGATAGGATGGGCCCACGGCCGGCCCCGTTGCCGTTCCGCTCACCGTTCGCTTCCAGACGAGCGCCGGCGAGCCTTCCCCTCGATGGTAAAGCTCGCATGCCAGCACCGCGTTGCCCGACGGAGCATAGCCTTTCGTCTGGGTGGTACTATAGGTGGAGTTTTTGCCGGCGCTCGCGATAGTGTTGACGTTGGTGGAAAACTGACTGGCGTAAAGGTGCAGGATATGGACGCGCAGCAGCCACTCGGTGGAAAATGGCGGCAGCGGTGTGGCCAATGCCCGCGATTGAAGCTCCTGTGCTTCCTGTTCCGCTGGACTCAAGACACTCAGTTCCGGTGGGACTGAGACAGGCATTGGCGGTGGAGCGTTTTTTTCGGCCAGCGGCCAACTCGCTCTACGGTCGGGTGGGCGAAGGCGAGTAACGCCTTCAAATACCCGGGCTTGATCGATGCTTAACAAGACACTTTCACCCACCGCCGCCGCCACAACGGGGTCGGGGCCGAATTTCCACAACGCTTCCTTCTCGCTATAGGGTAGTCGATAATCCGCATCGGAGGTGACGTAACTGCCACGCTCGGCGTCGACCTCGATAAACACCAGGTAGATGATATATTCCAAGCCCGGCGCACTTCCTTTATGCTCCACTTGCGGACGCAGGTCATAAGGAAGCATGATCGCCACCGTCCCGGGCAACGGCTTGGCCGCCTTGGCGGTTGGCATCGGGTTCGGCGTCAACGGGAGGCGGTTGTTCGCACAGCCCAGCCCGATCGTCATCGCGATTACGACCCAGAAAGCCGCGCAGATTCTTTGCGCCGCCGCCGCTGCCACCGTGTGTTTCGTCATGTCCTAGTATCCTTTCCTGCTCTGGCCCAGGGATGAGCGAAACGAATCGTCATTCGCCAGGCGTTGAGCCGCAATCCGGATCGCATCCCCCGCCATGGAAGCCTGCGTGGCCGATGGATCCGGCGAAATCTTTCGATAGACCGTTATCTCCCGCTCCCACAGCCCCTGGCCGTCGGACGCCCTCTCCAGCGTGAAGCGGACCGTCATGTAGAGAAACTGGTATGGAGCTCGCTTCAGCCCGTGCTGGCTGTATTCCAGCCTCACGACCGTACCCCTCAGCACCGCGCCGATGCTGCGCTGCTTGCTCGAATCCAGTTTGCTGGGTTGCTCCGGATCGACGATGCGGACCGTGGTCGCGCCGCTGGCCGCAAGCTCTCGGCTGATCACGTCGGCCAGCGCGGCAACGTTGATTTCCAGGTCAATCGGCCGCTGCAACTGATTCTCCACGAAATAGGCCCCGACCGGCGAGACCACCTGCGACTGCAAATCGCACACGGCGATGCCAGGCTCGTCCTGCAAACTCACCTGGGGATCGGCGACCGGGCCCTGTGTGAATGGAAGTTTGTTGTGGGCCACATACGGGTGGGGATACTGTTCAAACTCGGCACAGCCGCAGATCAGCGACAGGACCCACACCATTAGAAGGCAGCGCTTAACTTGCATAAAGCAACCCTTCTCATGAAGCCGCATCGTTATTCCAATGGACTACCCAAAACATCGCCACAACTGTCCCGGGAGTCCCGCACGTCCACCCAGAACAGCGGCGCAGCACCCACGCCCGGTCTGACCGAATTCCAACTCGCGCCGATGCGCCGCGCGCCCGGTTCTGACGAGGAGAATTTTCCCGTTTTTGTGGTGAGCGAATCAACCCCCATAAACATGGGGGGGTGGGTCGATCAGCCGATATCCCCGCCGTCGCCCACCATGAAATGACGCAGCAGCTCGGCGCGAGTGTGGATATTGAAGTGGCGATACAGATCCTTGGCGTAGTCGTTGACCGTGTGATCGCTCAAACTCAGGCTATGCGCGGCTTGCTTCACGCTCTTGCCGTCGACCAGCAGCGTCAGCACCATGCGCAGCCGCGGCGACAGCCGTCGCACTTCGCGCGTCTGATTGCTGAACTGCAGATCGAAGTGAAGCCAGTCCACTTCCCCCAGGACGATGTGCACGATCCGCCGCTGCCTCGGGTTGAAATTGGTCCGTCCCAAACGGCGCATGAGGGCAATCCCGCTGAACAGCCCGTCGTCATCCAGGATGCGCACCGAATATAGGACGTGTTCAAAACCCAGTTCGTGGATGAGCCGCTGGTTCAGCGGGCCGTACCATTGCTCCGGGCTAACCAGTTGATCCCACGATCGCGTAAATCGACCGAGCTTTCGCCTCAGCTCGTTGAGGGCGTGGTATTCGACCGGCGGATGGGCGCGGTCTTGCATGAGGGAAACGTACGCGGTGAATTGCCGCGGCGTGAGGCCGTCGTACAGAAACGCCGCCACCGCCGGATTGCTGTGCTCATCCGCGGCGCGGCTGACGATCCATGCCCACGCGTCGGCATCCACCAACTTGCACAGGCCCGCCATCAGCGCCCGCTTTTTGCCCGGCATCGGCGCCCGCAGGGCGGCGATGTCGCCCACCAGCCGAACCATGGCGCGGGCATCCGATTCTTCAATGAATTGACCCTCACCGTTCATCCAAGTCCCCACGACGAATTGGACGCTTCCCACCGCCTCTCCTACGGCCAAGCCGCAGCAGCGAACGAACTAGAATACTCCGATGGACATCGCTGTCAAATCCGCCAAAGTCTGAGTCATCGCGTGTTTCCACCTCCTTCCGCATATCTCGCCCCGCCCTAACCTCTTTTCCGCAAGCGAGTCTGAGTAATGGCGGATTCGGCGCCTCGTCGCTGCAAAGCATGGGGAATGGGGAGTCTACGTGGCTGCGAGGCGTACAATTGGTTCGGTCAACGTAGTTGACGGCCCTTCATGGAGGGTGCCATGTTGCGGAAGATTTTTCTCATGCTTGGCCTGCCCGTGGCGATTTTCCTGGGCGGGTGTTCGCAGTACGTGGATGATATTCAGTACATGCCGCGGCCGGCGCTGGCGCAGCTTCCGCCGGCTTCGCCTCAGCAGGCTCCGCCGATCACGGTGCAGGCATCCGTCATCGGCGTCCGCCATGCGGATTCCAAGGAGGGGATTCCGACCTGCGTCGAGGTGCGCTTGCAGGTGGAAAACAGCGGCGCGCAGGAAGCGGTTTTCGATCCGCGGACGCTTGTGCTGACCAATGGCGAGCTGCTCAATTTTGGTCCGCCGTTGCTTCGTCCGCCGCAGCCGATGACGCTGGCGCCGATGCAGTCGGCGACGCTCAGCGCCTATTTTCCGTTCCCGCCGGGGCGTTCGTACGACAACACCGATCTGGAATCGCTTCAACTTCGCTGGCTGGTGCAGATCGACAAGCGCAGCGTCGGGCAGGTTGTCTACTTCCGCCGCGTCCACTACTACTATTACGATCCGTACTGGGCTTATCCTCCCTATGGATTCTATGGCCCAATGGTGATCGTGCACCACCATCGGTGAGGGCAAACGCATAGGCGGCGCGGGTCGTCACCCATTGTTCTGGGAAGCGAGCGGGCCGGTCCCCTGGCCGGTATGATCCCGGCACGACAACCCCGACAAGCGACGATGGATCCGCAATCGCTTTACAGCCATGGCAATCAGCTCCGCTTGGCCGGACAACTTCAGCAAGCCATCGCCGCGTATCGGCAAGTTTTGGCGGCTGATGCGACGCATACGGACGCTTGGTTCGGTCTGGCCCTGGCGCTTCAGGCGAACGGTCAACTGCACGAGGCCGTCGACGCCTATCGCCACGTCGTCAGCCTGCAGCCTGATTACGCCGAGGCCTACAGCAATCTTGGCAGTGTGCTTTGGTTGATTGGCCAAGCGGATCAGGCCATCGCGGCCTGCCGAACGGCGATCGCGCTCAAGCCGCAGTTGCCTATGGCACACAACAACCTGGGCACCGCCTTGCAATCCAAGGGCGAGTTGAAGGAATCGCTGGCCGCGTTTCGCCAGGCCCTGGCTCTGCGTCCCCATTTCGCGGCGGGATGGTACAACCTGGGCAACGCGCTTCGGGCGAGGTTTGATTGGGAGCAAGCCCTGGCCGCGTTGGCCAAGGCCGTCGAAATCCAGCCCGATTACAGCGAAGCGCTTATTAACATGGGCACGACGCTGAAGGACATGGGCCGCCTGGACGAGGCGATCGAGTGCTACGATCGCGCCATCGCGGCTCACCCGCAGCGCGCCGACGTCGCCAGCAGCCGCCTGTTCGCATTGCAGTTTCACCCGAATTGCGATGCCAAGACGCTTCGTCTTTAACATCAAGAATGGAACGAGCGTTTTGCCCAGCCGCTGGCTCGGGAAATCCGCCCGCACACCAATGACTGTTCTGGGGATCGACGCCTGAAAATCGGCTACGTCTCGCCCGATTTTTGCGGCCATTGCCAATCGTTGTTCACCATTCCGCTTTTATCGCATCACGACCACCGGCAGTTTGAAATCTTCTGCTACGCCAGCGTGGCCAAGCCCGACGAATACACGCAACGCATCAGCGCCTATGCCGATACTTGGCGTGATTGCGTGGGCCAATTGCATCCTGACGTCGCGCAGATGATCCGCCAGGACCAGATCGACATTCTGGTGGACCTGACGATGCACATGGCCGATGGTCGGCCGCTGGTGTTTGCCCGCAAGCCGGCGCCCGTGCAAGTGGCGTGGCTGGCCTATCCCGGCACCACGGGCATGTCGGCCATGGATTACCGCCTGACCGATCCGTACCTGGACCCGCCCGGACGCCGATGCCCATTACGTCGAGAAATCCATCCGCCTGCCGGATACGTTCTGGTGTTACGATCCCCTGACGGATCAGCCGCCGGTAAACGCTCTGCCGGCTCTTTCGGTTGGCCATGTGACCTTCGGCTGCCTGAACAACTTCTGCAAGGTCAACGCCGGCACGCTGGAATTGTGGTCGCAGGTTCTGTCGGCGGTGCCCGGTTCGCGGCTGATCCTACTGTGTCCGCAAGGGCAGCACCGCCAGGAGGTGCTGGAGAAACTGAAAGTCCAGCCGGATCGTGTGGAGCTTGTGGAATATCGTCCTCGGGATCAGTACCTGAAGCGGTATCACCGCATCGATATCGGGCTGGACACGTTTCCGTACAACGGGCACACCACCAGACCGGATAGTTTATGGATGGGTGTTCCGGTGGTGAGCGTGGTGGGTCAGAGGGCGGCGTCGCGGGCGGGATGGAGCCAAAGCAAGAACTTGGGTTTAGCCGAGGAGCTTGTGGGGCAAAGTCCGCAGGATTTTGTGTCTTTGGCGGTGGGCTTGGCGGGCGATCTGCCGCGCCTGGCGGAGTTGCGCTCAACCCTGCGTCAGCGGATGGAAAAGTCGCCCCTGATGGATGCCGACCGATTCGCCCGCAACGTGGAAAACGCGTATCGGGCGATGTGGCGGCGATGGTGCGCGGCCCACAGTCGCCCGTCCTGATCCTCAGCCTTCGGTAATCGTGACGCCCTTGAGGGCGTCGTTTTGCTTGATCGCGTTGACCACGTCCTGGCTGGCCTTGTCCTTGACCTGGCCGAAGACGGTGTGTTTGCCGTCGAGCCAGTGGGTCACGACGTGCGTGATGAAGAACTGGCTGCCATTGGTGTTCGGCCCGGCGTTGGC
>DBZL01000057.1 GCA_002311745.1 Phycisphaerales bacterium UBA1161
CGGTCCGCCGCGCATGCGCCGATTGAACTGTTCACGTTCCCGTCGCCTGCTACTGCTTCAATAATTGCCCTCGGAAATGCTCGCGCCTTTCCTTCACACTCCCCTGCGAACGCGGTTCCGGACAGTATTGTGCTGCGCACCGCCGCAAAATGGAAGCTGATCTTCGATCAGCTTCCGGGTCCCTTGCCGTTGAAGACCGGCAGATAGCGGTTGGGCATCTGCAGGATGATCAGGGCCATGGCCGTGCAGTAATCGGTATCCACCTCGCCATCCCAGCGGCCGGAGAATTTGTCCTGCCGTTCGATCAGGAGGTCGCGGATGGCGGGGTACCAATCGCCCCAGTATTTTCCGCCGGCCAGGAACATCGCCTGCACGGCGTAGTATTGTCCGTAAAAGAAAAAGTGGCTGCTGTCATCGGCGTTGGGGCCGTTGGTGCGCGGGGTGAAGCGGCTCAGGTAATCCAGGCCGCGGGTGACGGCGTTGTCCTGGAAGACGCCGGCGTAGTAGAGGGCGGAGGTTCCGGCGGCGGTGCGGGCAAAACCGCTTTCCCCGCCGTGCGCCTGATAACTGAATCCGCCGTCGGCGTTCTGGCAGCGGCGGACGTACTTGACGGCGTTTTCGATCACGCTGGCTTCCACCTTGATCCCCGCGTCGCGGGCGGCACGCAGGGCCATGACCTGGCAGATGGTCACGGAGATATCCGCATCCACCGGAGCGGGTTGATAGCGCCAGCCGCCTTCGGGGTTCTGGCTTCGCTCGATGAGGCGGACGGCTTTTTGCAGATGTTCCTTGACCTCCTCGTCGCCGGTCATGCCGTAAAGTTCGGCGATGAACAGCGTGGAGAATCCGTGCGAATACATCTCCCCCTGCGTGGCGTTGGTGGTGAAGAGGCCCGATTCCTGCTGGTTGCGGAGGATGAACTGCGAGGCTTTGGCGACGGCGTCGGCGTATTTGCCGCGGCCGGGGAGGTTGCCATCCGCCATGAAGGCCAGGCCGGCCAGGGAGGTGATGGCGGCGGTGGCGCCGTATCCGCCGCCGATGGAAAACGCGCCTTCAGGCTGCTGTCGTCCGGCCAGATATTCCAGGCCCTTGCGGACGGCTAGCTGCTGCGCGGGGGTGATTTCGCTGCCGGTGACCTGGGCGGGCTGATCGGCCAGACGCGACGGCCGTCCGGAATCCGAATCGGCCCGGCCGGACAACGCCCAGCCCCCCAGGAGCAACGCGGCGCCGGCGCCGATCACGGCGGCGCGGTGGCGGGAGGTTGAACGGAGCGGGCACTTCATTGTCCTCCCCGCGTTCCCAGGGAGCGGTAATAGTCGTCGATCAGGCTCTTGAATTTCTCGATGGGTTTTTCGGAAGCGGCCTCGACGACGGCGGCGCGTCTTCGCGGCGAGAGGGCGCCCCATTCCTTGAGCGTCTGCGTGATGTCGAGCGTGGGCGTGGAGGTGGTGTCCACGTCGCGGTCGTTGGTGGAAGTTCGCGCGGGCGTAGTGCCGTTGTTGCGGCTGGGACCTTGCGGCCGGCCGGGTTGCGAATTGTCGGGCTGGGCCTGCTGGGTCGGATCCAGGGGTTGCGAGGCTTGGGCGCGGCTCGGCTGGGCCCGCGTCTCTTCAGCCCGCGCCATTTCGATCAGCGTGTCCAGGTTCTGCAAGATGCGCTTCTGGATTTCCTGGGTGGTTTTGCCGGGATCGTGATGGACGGCCAGGCGCTGCCGCGAGCGGCCCATGCGCTGGCCGATCAGGTCCAGGTCTTTTTTCATCTGGTCGGCATCGGGCTGGCCGTCGTCGTGCAGAAGCGCGTGTTCCAGCTCCTGATTTTCGATGGCTTCCTCGCCGGCCTCCTCGGGCAATTTTTCGGACGGATCGGGCTCAGCACCGAGCTTCACCCGACCGCGGCTGGCCTTTTGCAGAACCTGATCCAGAAGATTGCGGATCTGCCCCTGGCGGCCGCCCAGGGTGACGAGCTGCGGTTCCTGCGCGTTGCCTTGATCGAAGATGGTCTTGGTGGCCTTGTTGATGGCGGCCTGGAGCTGGCGGAGCAGGCGCAGCTCGGCTTCGGGCGGCAGAGGCGGAGCACCGCCCCCACCGCCGCCACCGCCGCCGCGCGGATTGGCGAACGGGCTTTGCCGCGGGTTGAGCTTCAGACTCTCGATCATCGCGGCGATTTGCTCTTCGATGCGCTGCTGCTGGGCCTGCGTGACGGCATCCGTGCGCGGCTTGGCCAGGTCCGCCTGCACGGTGCGCATCGAATCCACGATGTCCTTGTTGGCCCAGACGTAGACGATGCTCTGCAGGGACGACAACTGTTCGTCGAGCTGGGCGGCCCGGTCGGCCAACTGCCCCTGCTCGGCCGGAAGCTGGCCCAGGCGGATGGCGTCGCGATGGCCAAGCTGCCCATCCGGCGTCCGCGCGGCCTTGTCGATTCCCGCGGTGTCCGCGTCGATCTTTTTCTGCCCGGCCAGGATTTTTTCGTACGCGACGCGGATCGAATCCTTGGTCTTCTGCTGCAACTGTTCGGCGTTGCGCCGGGCCTGCTCGTCCACGATCTGCCGCACTTTTTGCAGGGCATCCAGGGCCTCGACCTGCGGCGGATCGTACGCGCCGGCCAAGCGCTCGCGATCGGCAACGGAATCATCGCGCAAGAAGGTGATGGCGCGGCCCATGCGGACCGAGGCGCGGTCCAGGCCGGCGCTGATCGCGGCGCCCTCCGGCAGCGCTTGGGCCGACTTGGCGATGCTGCGCGTGTTGCGCTCGGTCTGCTCCTGCAAGCGCATCTGAGTTTGCAGGTCGGGGATGGGGGGAACGTGCCCGGCCGTCCACTGCGCCTGATCCAACAATGCGGCGATCAGCTTGGCATCCGCCTTGGCCAAAACATCGGCGCCTTGCAGCGAAAGATTCTGGTAATTCAGGCTGGCTTGCTGGCGGATCAGGGATGCGATCTGCTCCTGCAAGTCGGCCAACTGGCGGGCGAGCTGCTCGAGCTTGCGGTTCTGCGCTTCCTGCAACTCGTGGAGCATCATCTGCAACCCGATTTCCGCCTGGGTCTGGGCCTGCTGCGCGGCGGACTGCTGGTTCTGCCGCTGGGCGTCGGCGCCGGCGTGCATCTGCCCGGGGACGGATTGCTGCTGGCCGGCGCGGGCCGCCTGCTGCATGGCCGCGGCGCTGGTCGAATCCGTTTTGCCCAGCTTCTGCGCCATCGCGTTAAGCTGATCGATCGTCCGCTGGGTCTGTTCCGCCAGGGCGTCCTGCTTGTCGGCGTTCTGCTGCTGCGCTTTGCGGTCGGCATCGTCCAATTGATCCGGACGTTTGCCCAGATTTTTCAAGCCGATGTCGTCGCTGGTTTGGCTGATGGCCCGCTGCTGGCTCAGCAGGTCCTGAAGCTGCTGGATCATTTTGGGCAACCCGCCGGCCTGGCCCATGCGGGCCGCGTCCTGGTCGAGTTTGTCGGCGGCGGCCTGCTGGTTCCGCTGGGCGGCGTCCAGTTGGGCGTTGCGGGCGTCAGCGCCGCCGGTGCGGTCCTTGGCATCGTCGATCTGGGCCGCCGCCTCCTTCATGGGATGCTCGGCCAGGTCGTTCAGATCATCTCGCACCCCGGAGGCGATCGCCCGCAGATCCTGGGCGGTGGATTTGTTCTGATCCATGCGCCGCACCAGCTCGTCGAGCTTGGCCGACACCTGCTTGGTTTGCGACGCCGCGGTCGCCTGCGCGGCCACCAGGCCCGCCGCCGCCGCACGATCCGCCGCGCTGAATTTCGCCTGCTTGGCCGTCTCGTGCCGCAAATCGCCGGTCTGGTCCGTCAAGCTGCGCTGGCTGTTGCGGATGTCGATGATCTGTTGGCGAAGCTGGTCCATCAGGTCGCTCATCAGGGAAGTGAACTGCTCCTGGCTGAGGATGGCGATGCGATAGCGCGCGCTGGCCACGGGCGGGTGAGTTTGCCCTTCGAACGCGAAATTGTCCTGAGCTTCCAGGAAATATTCGATCACGTCGCCGCTCTTGAGCGCGGAGGCGTCGAGGCGGGACAAATCCCATGCTAAATCCATCTGCCAGCGGCGCTGCGAGCCGGAGGATTCCAGCGGCGTCCAGCCGACGCCGCCGGCGACCTGGCCGTCACGGACCAGGTCGATCGTGGCCAGCGGCTGGGGCCGCTCGCCCAGGCGCACGGCGATCAACTTCAGGGACTTGATGGCGTAATCATCCTCGGCGATGGCGCGCAGAGGCACCACCGCCTGGAGAGTGCATTCCTGGTTGCGTCCCGGCTGGGTGATCTGCACGGCCGGCGGCGTGTCGGGGCGCACGATGACCTGATATTGCGCCTCATCGGCGTTGCTGAAGCCGTCGGCGTCGAAACCGTGCACCGTGAACACGCAGCTTTGCCGCGCGATCCAGTGCCCGCTGGCGACGGCCCCGGTGGGCGGATTCCAGGAAACATCCGGCACGGCCGGCATTCCCGCGGCCGCGGAAAGGACCATGGCGCGGGACGGATCAAGCGGTTTGTTGAACGTCAGGCGCAGCGCCAGATCGGAGCCGTAGGTCACCGTGGCCGGCGCCGCGTCGAGCTGGACGGCGGTGGGTCCTTGGGCGGCGTAGGGCGGCGGCGTGACGGTCAACTGCGCCGCCGTGATCGCCAATCGCCCAACCACGGCGATGGTTCGAGGCGGCGTGGCGTCATCGCCGGCGGCCATCCAAAGGGTGATGAGCCCTTCGCCGCGGGCGTCGATGCTGGCGGCAAAGACGCCGTCGGGACCGCGCGTCATGAGTTCCTTTTCCACCCGGCCGTCGCCGTAATCGGAATAGACCAGGGCTTGGCGGGAGGGGCTGTCGCCCTTGGTCAGGCGCAGGCGCAGGTCGATGTGCTTGCCGGCCGGCACGCGCTGGGGCAACTGGCCGACGAGTTGAATCTGCACGCGCTTGGGCCAGGGACGGCCGTCAAACGGCGTCAGCAGACGCGACAGGGCGGGCAGCCAATAATCGCGCCCCAGCAATAGCGCCAAGAGCAGCACCACGGCCAAGGACCCGATCGCGGCAGCCAGGGACTGCCACATCGGCCGCGTGCGAATCGCGCTGGACAAATGCAGCCGGCCCGTCAGTTCCAGCGTCTGGCCGACGACGCGCTCTTTCATGACTTGCGATCCCGGCGCGGGCTTGGTGAGAAAATCGACCGTGCTGCGAAGGCGGTCGTCGAATTGCGGAAAGGCGGTTTCCAGCTTGCCGGCGACATCGGACAATCCGAGCCTGGCCAGCGCCGGCCGGATCACCCATCGGGCCAGCAGAAAGCCCATGGTGCCCAGGGCCGCCAGGAAGATGATGATTCGCGGGGCCGGCGGCAGATTCAGCAGGTAATCGACCAGCACGGTGGCCAGGAGCAGTCCCGCCGCGGCGGAGATGACGATCCCGCCGCCGTAAAGGACCGCCAGGGCACGCACGCGGCGCCGCACGGTCTGCAACGACTCGATGACCGCCATCGGGGGCATAACATCACGGGAGAAAAGAGCTCCCGTCCCTTCTGTCACAACATGCCGAGCATCTTGCGCACGATCCATTCGGCGGTGATCGCGCCGGCCAATAACGCCAAGGCCAGGGGGGCGTTCCACAGGGGCTGACTGACCTCGACCGGGATGACCTTGGCCGCGCTGGGGATCGCCGCCAGTTTCTGCCCCGCCTGGGCCAGCGGGATCGGCGCGTCGCTGGCCAGGCGGCTCATCGCCGCCGCATCCACCTGCGGCTGGTCCAACTCCAACTGCGGGGTCTGCACATTATAGGAGATCAGCATCTCCTGGTCGGTCAGATGGGTCAGTTTTGCGGAAAACTGGCCGACTTGGTCGGCGGTGAAAGACGCGCTGTAGAGCTCGCTGGCGCCGCCCTGGCGGAGCAGGTCCACCCGCCGCACGGCCTGGCCCGTGGCATCAGCCACGATCTGCACCCCGATCGGCGGCGAAACTTGCTCGATCAACTGCGGCGAAAGCAGGCGGACCCGCAGCGTGATCTGCTTGCCCAATTCGTAGGAATCCTGGTCGGCGGTGAATTCGAGCTTGCGCTGCCCGAGCTTTCGACCGCGGGCCAGGTAACGCAACTGTTCGATCCAGTACGTGTTGAAGATGGATTCGCCGGTGTAGAACCGCCAGCGCCACGAATCGTCGATGGCCGAGAAGATCGTTCGGCCGGCGCCGAATCGGCCGAGCACCAGGATAGGCGCCTTGCGGTTGTCGGGACCCAGATCGGTTGGATGCTCGGCATACACGATGCCCACGCCCGGCTTGACCATCACGCCGCGGCAATACCAGAACAGTTCCTGCAGGTGATTTTTGAGGTATTCCTGGTTGGCCGCTTCATCGGCAAAGAATCGGAAGATCGACGACTGGGCCCCCGCCGGGGTCAGCACGGGCCGAAAGCCCTCGGTGATGGCCGACTTGGAATCATCGGCCTCGGTATGCGTGATGATGACCGGAAGCAGCGGCTCGATGGGCGTGTTGCGGTAACTCTGCGGGGAGAAGCGCGGGCCGGCCACCATGGCAAAACCCCCGCCTTTTTTGCTCACGAAATCGCTGATGAGCTGAAGCTGGGCATCGGTGAACTGACGCGGATCGACATCCCCCAGCACCACCACGTCGTAGTCCAGAAGTTGCTCGAGGGTGGTGGGAAAGGCGGTGATCGCCCAGGTGCGGCCGGGGCGGTCCGGATCGTCGCTGCCCTCCTGGCGGAACGCCGGATCGGCGCTGGTCAGCAGGCAACTGATCTTGACCGTGCGGTCGCGCAGCATCGCGTTTTTCAAATACCGGTAATCCCAGCGCGGATACCCCTCGACGTAGAGCATGGAAATCTTGTCATCCAAAACGGCCAGTTGAACCGGGCGGAGGTTGTCGGCGTCGTCCAACTCGCCTTCTTGCGGCTTGGCGAGGACGGCCAGGTTGGCCGTGGGCATGTCGCCGGCCGTGGGCTTGTATTGCAGCTCGACGTCAAACGGCCTGTCATCGGGAGCCGTGACAATCTTGGAAATCTCGCGGCCATCCTGGTCGCGCGCGGGAACCAAAGTCGTTTGCCCATCCTTGGTGCTCTGCCGCATCAGCATCAACGTGATGGGATGATTCGGCTCGTATCCCGTGGCGCGCACGCTCAGGTGGAAATCGGTGACGTCATCCACGAAGGCGATGGGCTCGTAATCCACGCTCTGCACGGCGATGTTTTGCGGCATGCGGTCGGTGCCGACGGGCACGGGATAGATGTTGACGCCGAAGGACTTGTCGGCGGCGACGGCCTCGGGCAAAGCGGCCGATGGCGTGTCGCGCCCGTCGCTGAACACCACCACGCCCGCCAAGCGCTGGCCCTGCAATTCCTCCAGAACCGAATGCACGGAGGCGACGACCTGCGTTCCATCGCCCTCCGGTTTGAGATCCTGTAGCGCTTGCACGGCCTGAGGGACGGACGCGGGGCCGCTCAGGTCGGCGATTTCGCGCGACCCGCGGCTGAAGTCGAAGAGGCGCAGCGTGTGCACCGCCGCCAAGCGGCGCAGCAGCCGGCCGTCGTCCGCCCCCAGCAGATCGATCACCGCATCGAGGCGCGACTGGGGCTTGGCATCCGGGCCGGTCACGTCCTTGACCTTCATGCTGATGCTGTCATCGACCAGGATGGCCAAAACGGATGGCTCGCGATGCACCTGCCCCAGCGCCAGCACGGGACGATTGAGCAGGATCAGCACCAGCGCCAGGGCCACGCAGCGCAAAACGCCCAGGACGATCTTGGCGCGTCGGGAGCGGCCCTCGCGGCGGTAGACGTAAATCACCAGCGCCAATCCCGCCGCCGCCAAAAGCAAGTTCCACACCGCCGCGCCACCCACGTACTGTTGCCATGGCCAAGTCGGATTGAACTGGATCGACACGCTCCCCTGCTGGCTCAAAAAGCCGTTCTTCAGACCCAGGAGGATTTCCAGCAATCGCTGCATTTACGCTCTGCGGTAGTGGCCGAAGGTCATGGCCAGGAAGCACTCGCCGGCCAACAGGACCAGCACGGCGAGCATGACGCCCCAGCCCAGGTCCTTGGGCGGCTCGACCGCGGCGGTTTGGGCGGGCACGGCATCGCCTTCGAGGCGCAGATCGATCCCGCCCAGGGCCAGGCGCAGGGCGGCATCGTCGATGGGGCGCACGTCCGCCTCCTGCGGCGGAAGATTCACCGCGATCTTGTCATTGGCCAGGCCGGTGGCAAGCGAATAGAGACCCGGCCTTTGCAGGGGCGGGCTGCGATAAACGCTTTGGCCGTCGGCATCCGTCGTTTGCCGCAGGGGAACCTCGATCTGCCGCGGGTCCTTGAGCGATGGTGAAGCGGTCAACTTGATGGAAGGCGGAACGGTCAGGGCTTGGCCGACGCTCAGGTTCATCCAATCGCTGCCGCCGCCGACGGTGCCCAGGATCAGCATGTGCATCAGCGCTGGATACGCCTGATGGGCCATGAAGGTGGTCCACTCGGAATTGGGATCGGCGCTGGTGGCGTAGAAGAGGACGCGGCCGGCGCCCAGGGAATGGACGGTGATGGCCGGATCGGGCGGCGCATGGGGGGCATCCTCCGCCGGCAAAAAATCCAGCACTCGCTCGACCTTGGAGTCGGGCGCCACGTCCACCTGCCAGTAGGAGTAAATTTCCGCCGCCTCCATGCCGGTGTTCATGTGGCCGGCGAAATCCGCCAGCAGCCGATGCAGCACGCCCTTGGGGTCGAAGGCGAATCGCCGCGGCGGCTGATCCGCGCCGACGGTGACGCGCTTGGTCAGCGGGCCGGGCAGCAAGTGATGCTTGTACAGCGTCGCGTTGTAATTTTCCGCGGTGACCGGATCGCCCATGAAGAGCATGAGGGTGCCACCCTGGCGGACGAATTTTTCCAAATCGGCGGCGGTGGATTCCTGAATCTGCCCCACGCCGCACAGGCAAATGCAGCGGTAGTCGCCCAGAATCTTGTTGCCCAGTTCCAGATCGCTGATGCGTTCGGTGGCGACGTAGCTGGACTTGCGGTCGTTGCCGCCGGGATTCAGCGCCGTGTCTAGAAACGCGCCGCTGGAACCCATGCCGCCGACGCCACGCTCGCCTTCGACGATCAGAACCTTGAGCTGGCTGACCACGTCGACGACGCAATAGCGCGTGTCGTCGATTCTCAGAGGGTCTTGCCCATCGATGGAGGCGGCGATGACGTGAATTCCGCCGCTCAGGGCGGTGGCGGTATACGTGGAAGGCGACGCTTGCGGCGATGCATTGACGGCAACGGCGCCGGGGGCGGCGGCTTGATCGTCGATGGTCCAAACCAATTTGCTTTGGGCCGGCCCGGGGCCGTAGGCGCGCACATCAGCGACAAAATCCGCGGGGAAGCGGTCGGTCACCAGCGATTGGGCGCAGCTCAAGGCGACGACCGCCCGGTTGGATTGGCCCGGGACCGAGAGGTTGAAATGCGTGATGCCGGTCTTGTACAGATCGGCCAATTCGCGGCCGAGGCGCTGCAGGGCATCGCCGCCCCCCTGCCAAGCCACGCGCGTCGAGTCGTCGATGAGATAGAGACTTTTATTCGCCGAAGCGCTGTCGGCGCGGGCGATGTCGCGGGCCAGGGCCAGGGCGCCGGCTTCATCCGTGCCGCCGTAGGATTGCTCGATGCGGTCGACGGCCGCCTGGGCCGCGGCCAGGTCGTACGCCGGAGATGCGATCACCGCCGCCGCCGGCCGCCCCGCCGTCACGATGGCCACCGATTCACCGCCGGAAGACAGGCGGCGGATCAGCGCCTTGGCGATGATTTTGGCTTGATCGAGTTGGGTGCGTGCCCCGGGCCGGTTGGCCTGGTAGGCCATGGGATAGCTGTTGTCGATGACGAAAACGTGCAGGCCGGTTCGCCGCCCGGCCAGATTGGCCAGGGTGCTGGACTGGCACCCCAGGGGCCGGGCCAGGGCCAGCCCGGCCAGCAGCATGATCAGGCAGCGCGTGACCAGCAGAAGCCACTGCTCGAAGCGCAGGCGGCGGCGATTCTTCCGCATGGCCCGCAGCAAAAAGTCCATGGCCGCCCAGGGAACCAGGCGGAATCTCCGACGGTTGAGGATGTGGATGATGATGGGGATGGCGGCCAGGGCCAGCCCGGCCCAGAAAAACAGGGGTGAAACAAATGCAAATGCCAGCGTGGTGGCCATCTTCTGATCCCCATTCGTCAAAGCGCGTCGCACGCGACGCAGCTAAAAAGACAGATTTATTTGATGGACGCCGAGCGCGTGGCCAAAAACGCGCTCAAGGCCACGTCCAGCGGCTCGCCGCTGTTCATGCGCGTAAAGTCAATGTGCATTCCCCGACACGTTCTCTTCAGCTCATCCGTGAAGGCGTTGAGCTCGGCCAGATAACTGGCGCGCAGGCTGCGCGGCTCGGTCAGCAATTCGCCCAAATCCTCCAGCCCTTTGAATAGCGTCACGTCCTCAAAGGGAAATTCGATCTCCATGGGATCGAGAATCTGAAAGGCCATCACCTCGTGCTTGCGGTAGCGCAGGTGGCGCAGGCCCTTGCGCAGAGAATCGATGTCGTCGAAAAAGTCGCTCAGCAGCACGATCAGGCTGCGGTGCGTGAGCTTCTCGGCAATCTGGTCCAGCACGCGGCCGGTCTGCGTTTTGCGCAGGCGCGAAACCTGCATCAACTCCTTGGCCACGACCTTCCATTGACCCGGCGAGTTGCTGGGCTTGAAAAACCGCTTCAGCTCGCTGTCGAAGATGGCCAGGCCGACCGAATCCTGCTGCTGCACGGCCATGTACGCCAAAGACGCGGCGATGGCGGTGGCGTGGTCGTATTTGCTCCAGGTCGCCCCGTCGTCGCGGATGGAGGAATATCCCATGGACTGGCTGGCATCGACGACGCAAATCAGATGCAGGTTGGTCTCTTCCAGATACTGCTTGAGATAAATCTTGTCGGTCTTGGCAAAGACTTTCCAGTCGACGTGGCGGATGTCGTCGCCGGGCACGTACTGGCGGTGCTGGGCGAACTCGACGGAAATGCCCTGGTACGGCGAGCGGTGCATGCCGGCCATCAAGCCCTCGACGATCAGGCGGGCGCGCAAATCCAGCGAGGCGATGCGCGCCAGCGTCTTGGGCTGGAGATATTTGCGGTAATCGGTGTCCAGCTGGGTCATACGGCTAGGGCGGCCGGCGCTAGGCCGCGGGCGCGTCCTTGATCATCCGGGCGGCGGTTTTGTCCAATTCGTCGTACTGCTGGCGCGGGATAAACTCGATCAACCTCTGCACGATCTGGTCGCTTTTGACGCCCTCGGCCTCGGCGTTGAAGTTGGTGACGATGCGATGCCGCAGCACGGGCAGGGCCACCTGGCGAATGTCGTCCGTGCTGACGTGGTATCGTCCCTTGAGCAGGGCGCGGGCCTTGCCGGCGAGGATCAGGTACTGGCTGGCCCGCGGGCCGGCGCCCCAGGCGACAAAGTCCTTCACGAAATCCGGGCACAGCTCCCCCTGGCCCCGGCGCGTCAATCGGCTGAATTGCAGGGCGTACTTGATCACGTGATCGGCCACGGGAACCTTGCGCACGATCTCCTGGAGCTGCAAAATCTCTTCGCCGCTGAGCACGTGACTCAGCTCGGCGCGCTGCATGGCCGTGGTCAGGCGCACGATCTGGAATTCCTCCTGCTCGCTGGGATAGCCGACGTAAATGTTGAACATGAAGCGGTCGAGCTGGGCCTCGGGAAGCGGATAGGTTCCTTCCTGCTCGATGGGGTTTTGCGTGGCCAGGACAAAGAACGGCTGGGGAAGCCGATGCAGGGTGCCGCCCGCCGTCACTTGATGTTCCTGCATGGCTTCCAGAAGCGCGGCCTGCGTTTTGGGGGGCGTGCGGTTGATCTCATCGGCCAGGATCACGTTGGCGAAGATGGGGCCGCGCACGAAGCGCAATTGCCGCCCGCCGGTGGTCTTGTCCTCCTCGATCACTTCGGTGCCGGTGATGTCGGAGGGCATCAGGTCGGGCGTGAATTGAATGCGGTTGAAGCTCAAGCCCAGGGTGCGCGACAGTGTGGAGATGAGCAGCGTCTTGGCCAGCCCCGGCACGCCCACCAGCAGGGCGTGGCCGCGGCAAAACAGGGCGATCAGCAATTCCTCGATGACCGCATCCTGTCCGACGATCACCTTGGCCAGTTCAGTCTTGAGGTCGAGGTACCCCTTCTGGAGTTTCTCGACGGCGGCCAGTTCCTCGGCGGCCAGGTCCGCGGCCTGCGGCTTGGTCAGGCCAATGTGCGAATCCATGATCTGCTCCTCTGCTTGTCAGGCAACCCGGTGCTGACCAGACTATTATTGCCGCGCAACGCCCCGGTGGATTGGGCCGAGGTGTTTTTATAGCACCGCCGGCCAACAATCCAATAGACGCGCGTGGATCGGATAAGTTTCAAATGCCTGAGCTGCCGGAAGTTGAGACGATTGTGCGGACGCTTTGGCCGCGATTGGCCGGGCGGAAAATCCAGGGCGTGAGCCTGCGCCGAGCGGATGTGATCTTCCCCGACCGCGTGAACCTGGCCGGGATGCTGGTCGGCCGAAGCCTGGCGGACATCCGCCGCCGGGGCAAAAAAATCGTCTTCGCCCTGACCGATGGCAATCGTTTTTACATCCACCTGGGCATGACCGGCCGCCTGAGCTTGCAACTCGCCCATACGCCGCCGGCCCCGCACACGCATCTGATCCTGCGACTGGACGGCCGGGAGATTCGCTTCAGCGATCCGCGTCGCTTCGGCGGGGTCTTCTGGCTGGGCAAGAACGGCTCGGCGGATGAAGGGCTGGGCCCCGAACCGCTGAAAATGCGAAGAACGCAGCTGGCGCGACTTTTGAGGCGCACCACCCGCGCCATCAAAAGCGCCCTGCTGGATCAATCGCTGATCGCGGGATTGGGCAACATTTACGCCGATGAATCCCTCTTTGCCGCGGGCATCCACCCGTCGATGCCAGCCAACAAGCTTTCCGCCCGGCAGATCGCCCGCTTGAGCCGCGGCATGAAGCAGGTTCTGCGCCGGGCCTTGCGGCATCGCGGCAGCACGCTGCGCGACTACCGCGACGCGGATGGCAACGCCGGGGATTTTCAAAAGCTACACCGCGTCTACCGCCGCGCCGGAATGCCGTGCGTGGTCTGCAAAACCGCCGTGCGGCGCATCGTCATCAGCGGCCGATCCACGCATTTTTGCCCCAAGTGCCAGACGTAAAGAGAAATGCACGCAGACGAAGTTCCAACATCTGCGTGCATCTGATTTTTATCCGCGGCTAATTTTTACTTGATCTCTATTGCTCATAGTTGCTGGTTGTTCACGGATAGCTGTTGACCTTTTTGCAAGCGCGGCAACGCCATGTGCGGCGTTGTCCACGAGATAAGCTTTCCTGAATCATCTTCCAATTCTGGCGGGCCTTTTCCCTTGCGCTTGGAAGATTCTCGGGTGGTACGTCGTCCAACGAATAGACCACATCCTCTCGGTCTAGAGCGCTGCCGTCTGAAACTATCACCGTAGGGCCGCCTAATAGACCAAAAGCAAGCTCCAGTGTCATGGCGAAGGAATCGTCGCCGATCCTGTACGTCTTGTTGCAACCTGAACAGACAAGCGTGGGAACGGTCGGTGCTTCCGGTTTCAGTTCAGCGTTGGGTGCAGGAGGAGCGGCTGCATTTGATGCGGGATGCTCTTGCGCCTTGATCAGTCCATCCTTGCGGGCCATGACCATCACCAGATCGACCACGCGGTAGCTGTAGCCCCACTCGTTGTCGTACCAGCTTACCAGCTTGAAGAACCGCTTCTCGCCCTTGAGGTTGTTCTGCAGCGTGGCCAGGGCGTCGTAGATCGACGAACGCGGATCGTGAATGAAATCGGTGGAGACCAGTTCCTCATCCGTGACGCCCAGGATGCCTTTGAGATACGTTTCGGAGGCTTTGCGCAGCAGTTTGTCGATCTCCTCGATCGAGGTGTCGCGAGCGCTGCGGAAGGTCAGGTCAACGACGGAGACATCCGGCGTTGGGACCCGGAAGGCCATGCCCGTCAGCTTGCCCTTGATGGCGGGCAAGACTTCGCCGAGGGCCTTGGCGGCGCCGGTGGAGCTGGGGATGATGTTGAGCGCCGCGGCCCTGCCGCCGCGCCAATCCTTCTTGCTGGGACCATCGACCACTTTCTGCGTGGCCGTGTAGGAGTGGATCGTCGTCATGAGCCCGGTCTCTATGCCGATGCCTTCCTTGAGCAGCACGTGCACCAGGGGCGCCAGGCAGTTGGTCGTGCACGAGGCGTTGGAGACGATGTTGTGCTTGGCCGGGTCGTATTCGTTTTCGTTGACGCCGATGAGCAGCATCTTGACCTCGCCCTTCGCCGGGGCGCTGATGAGGACCTTCGTGGCCCCCGCGGTCAAGTGGCCCTTGGCCTTTTCCGAATCGGTGAACAGGCCCGTGGATTCGATGACGTACTGCACGCCCAGCTGCTTCCAGGGCAGTTGCGACGGATCCTTGGTGGCCAGGATGCACTTGATGGGATGACCGTTGACCACCAGCGTGTCATCCTCTTCCATGTTCGGGGCGCTCTTGCGGGTCTGGACGGTGTGTTTGAATCTGCCGTGGATCGAATCGTATTTGAGCTGATAGGCGAAGTACTCGGCATCGGTGGAGATATCGACAACTGCCACCACGTCGATCTGCTTGCCCAGCAGCCCCTGGTCGCAAATGGCCTGAAAGACCAACCGGCCGATGCGTCCAAAACCGTTGATTCCAACTTTTAAGGCGGCCATGCTTTTCGCTCCTATTGAAGTCAATTTAGACGAAGCACCGAGTCCATCGGTTCGCCCGGGTAGGCTAGGGGTGGCTGCCAGACCTGTCAAGGCAAGGAACACGAAGGCGCAGGCGTCAATCTCGACACAACCGATTTGCTCTTCGCCGTCTTCCAAGAATTTGATCGGTGAAGCCGGCGCTTGTCTGGGATGCGAATTGAATTGGCGTGCTTGGGGAGTATGATGGACAGTTTGCGGTCGGTGCGCCGTTTGGCATCGATCGGATTGCAAGTGTTGTACATGGAGCGGCATGTCCGGGGTTAGTGTGCCTGTGACTCGACCGACCGGTCGAGCGCTGATCGTGGGTCAGGTCGCGTGCCGGGCGGCGCCGGCGGCGACGCTGCAGCGGCTGGGGTTCGCCTGCTCGGAAGTGGATCATCCCTACGAGGCGATGGTGCAATTGAGCCGCCGGCCGCTGTTCTACTCGGCGATGATCCTCAGCCTCAACAGCCTCTATCGCGAAGAACTGCAAATCATCGGCAGCATCAAGCGGCGCTTTTCGCACGTTGAAGTGTGGGTGACGGACACGGACGGCCGCCAAGCCGCCCTGGCCGAGGCCCTGCGCTTGGGCGCTGACGGCCTGGTGTCCGGCGACGGCCTGCATCGCATCGGCGCCGCCGGCGATGCGGCGGATGTGCTGCCGGATGTCCTGCCCCCCAGCGCCGTCAAACCGGAGGCCCCTTCCGCGCCTGCGGCCCCGCCGCCCGCGCCGCCGCCACCGCCGCCGCGCACCGTGGGTGCCGATCTGGCCGACGATTTTGGCTCCAGAGCGGTCCAACCGAACGAGGTGTCTCCAGACGATCCCCTCCTCACCGCCGAGGAGCTGCGCGCCCTATTGCAGGAAAGCCCCGGGTCTAATGGCGATTAAGAGCCATTAAATCCTACGCACATTTCTTCTTTGCCTTTTGGGATTTACGGTTTACGCTTTAAGAGTCTGTCTCGACGGTTTGGATGGGGATGGTGCCATGGTGCGGTTATCGCACGAGCGCGTGCTTCTGGTGGGCGACAGCGATCGGCAGTTGTATTCGGTGCTGATGCAAGCGCTGCCGACGGCGCAGGTGCGCTGCGTGCCCAGCCTGTTCGACGCAATCGCCGAACTGACCCACGAACAATACACGACGGTGCTGGCGGCGGCCGAGCCGATGGAGCGCCGCCCCGAGGCGGCGGTGCGCACCCTGCGCGAACTCAGCGGCGAGGGGCGCCTGCTCTTGTTCGGGCACCCCACCCTCGAGCCGCTGTCGCAAAAGATGCTCGACTTCGGCTGCGACGATTACCTGGTGACGCCCGTCACTGCCGGGGATCTGCTGGAGGCCATGGGTGCGCCGGCGGCGCGAATTCACCGGGGCGCGGCGGCCCCGGCGGCGCTGCCAAGCGCGGCCGCGGCCGCTACGCCGGGAGCACTGGCCCAGGTTCCCTTGGGGGACATCATTCTGGATGCCCTGGTCAACTCACCGCAGGAAGCCGTGGATGCGGTATTGAAGCGGGTCAACGCGGCTCTGCCGCCGACGATCCGGCTCACGTGCGCGCCGGCCAGCGCGGCGGCCCCGGCCGCCGCCGCCGGAAGCTGGGTCGTCTCGCATCAACCGGCCACCGGAGCCAACGGCTGCTATCCCATGGCACTGCATCTGTCGGCCCCGGCGGATCAGGACAAAAACGCCGCCACCGCGTTCCTCGAAGATGTCGCCCGCCACCTGGCCCAGGTGCACCTCCTGCAAGAACGCCACGGCAAACTCCAGCACCTGGCCATCACCGATGATTTGACGGGCCTGGCCAACGGGCGGTACTTCCGCCATTTCCTGACCAAGATCATCGAAAAAGCGCGCGTGATGCGCTTCCCCGTGACCCTGTTCCTTTTCGACATCGACAATTTCAAGAGCTACAACGATCAGTACGGGCACGGGGTGGGCGATGAAATCCTCAAGCAAACGGCGGCCCTGATGCGCCGGTGCGTGCGCGATCATGACCTGGTGGCGCGGATCAGCGGGGATGAATTTGCCGCGGTCTTTTGGGAAAAAGAAGGCCCGCGCCAGCCGCGCGAGCCCAAGCCGCTGGCCCCCGGCCGCACGCCCCATGAGCCGCAAGAGATTCTGGACCGTTTCCGCAAGCTGCTCTGCAGCCAAATATTCCCGGGGTTGGGTCCCGGGGGCAAGGGAACGTTGACCATCAGCGGCGGACTGGCCGTCTGCCCGTGGGATGCCCAGGATGCCAACGGCTTGATCGAGGCGGCGGATAAGCAACTGATGTTCGGAGCCAAGCGCTCCGGACGCAATTCCATCCATCTGGTCGGCGGCGAATGCCTGCCCCTAAACGCGGACCCGCCCCAGAAAGACAGCCCCCATTGAAAAGTCAGACGTTGATGGCCGTGATCTTGACGGCCAGTTGCGTTTGGCGGTGGCCGATCTTCTTGTGATATCCCTTGCGGCGTTTGTACTTGATGGTATCGATCTTCTTGCCCTTGAAAGCGCCCAGGATATCGCCCGTGACGGTGGCCCCCGCCACCCAAGGCAGGCCGATCTTCGGCTCGCCGTCGCCCCCGACCAGCAGCACGCGATCGAAGGTGATGGATTTCTCCGTCGTGGCCGGGCGGTCGATGTGAATGACATCACCCGTGGTCACTTTGTGTTGCCGGCCACCGTCATCAATGATCGCGTACATGGGAAACTCCGGGTGATTTTGAGAGGGGGAATTCTGGCCACGGCGACGTAGTTGTCAAGCCTACGCCGCAGCGCCGCTCTGATCGGCCAGGACAACACTGGAAACGGCGCTGAAAGTGCTAAAAAGTCTGAGTCGGCCCGTCATGAGGTAAAACTCGTCGGAATCCGGTCCTTTGGCATCCGGATCGAATGCAATATTCTCGGGATGTTCAATCAAAGCACGGTCACCGCTCTGGAGGCTGACGACAAATCTACGAAAGGGAACAGCGCGAACCAAACGATGGATTTCGGCACGAATTGCTTCGACGCGTGCCACCAATCCTCCGGTGAGCGGCCAGAAAATTATAGCAGCTCCTGGCAGGGACGCCACGCGATGATGTCTGACCGCAAAGCGCGCCTCGCACTTTCCGCCAGTTCACGCCTTTTCGTGATTTGAGCGCCCTTTCTGCCTGGGCGATGCGATCGAGAAGCGGGCGGCGCGTCAGAAAGGCGACAAAGTCAGCTAACGAAGAGAGCCGAGCCGGAGGCATCCGATTCACGGCCTTCTTGATCTCCCGGCGCAGTTTCAATGTGCTCATCATTTGTGATTATTGCCCATGTCGCGCCATCAACGGAATAGCCGCCACCATGGCCGCTTGCGCGGCGGACCCGGCGGTTGAGCCGATGCACCGACATCAGCCGTCGGCTCCATGAACATATAGACCTGTTGGGGCTGATCGTCGATTATGGCAGCATGAATGCTATAGAGACGGCCATCGACTGTCCCTAGCGGATAGTGCCAGATTTCCATTGAACTGTTTTGGTCCTTGTGAGGGGGCGACCCGAATTTTTCTACCAATTCGGAGGCGTCGCGGCATCGCTTCATTTGATCGATGCGGTTCTGCCACTCTCGAATCTGGCCAGCCTTATCCACCATGAGGCAAGACCTGCACTCGACCAATCGGCTCCTCACGCGAATTGCCGTAAACCAATACCCGAGGGAGTTCCGGCACTTCGGCGCTCCACGCGCCATCGACTTCTTGTTCCACTTCGACAGAGCAGGTGATCATCAAGACACCACCGATGCGCCTTGGACAATGCGCGGGACCCTGGCGCCTAAGCGGCTTCCACGGCCGTGTAAACCTTCCCATGTAACTTGAGCCAGTCGATGTCCCCGTTCTTCGCGTGCAACTCGATCTGGCGGAGCAGTTCGACGGTGTGGGCTTCAAAACATGGCTCACTCGGATCGGCGTCGGGAATGACCGCCTCAACCTCGACCGCGACCACCAACTTGTCGGTCCGAACCAGCCGCGTTCGTCTCACTCGCTTGCCTGTCAGTTGCATAAGATTCACTCATCAAAGAAGTGTACCGTAACGAGTTTCGCCACCTCCACGGAAATCACATGTGACCCGACCGCCTTGATCGGGGTTCCATCGGCGAGCAATTGCCGCACTTCCACAGCCGGATGCGGCGCGGCGTCGGGATGCGCCGCCAGAACATCCGCATGTTCCACCCCGTCTACAACTTGCCATTCAAGAATGCCGCGTTCCTCAAGTCGCTCCACGGCGTGCTGTCCGACCACCTAGCGGCTGGCCAGAACCAGCCGGCAAATGGTCTCGAACAGCGCCTCCACTGTTGCCTTCCTCAGCCCGATGGAAACCCAATCATTGGGTCGCCGTAAGCACCCGCCTCAGTTCATCAACCCCGCGTGATTATACCAGAGTACCGCCGCGGAAGGCGCCGCCGTGCTTGCAAACCTGTCCCCCCACCGCTAAAACGCAGCGAATCTTCGGCAGGGATGCGTGAAATTCAACCTCATCGACAAAATCGAATCGATCTCCGACAGCCGGCTGGTGGCGCTGAAGTACGTCAGCCTGGCCGAGGAGTACCTGGCCGATCATTTCCCCACCTTCCCCGTGTTGCCGGGCGTTTTGATGCTGGAGGCGATCACGCAGGCGGCGGGCTGGCTGCTGCATCGCAACCATAACTTCGCACGCTCGATAGCCGTGCTGAAGGAAGCGCGGAACGTCAAATACGGCACGTTCGTGGCGCCGGGAAATTGCCTGCGCGTCGAGGTCGATGTGATCAAACTGACCGAGGACGGCGGATCGTTCAAAGCGTCGGCGACGGTGAACGGTCAAGTGGCCGTGTCGGCGCGCGTCGAATTGGCGTATGTAAACGTCTCGGCCGCTCAGCCGGAGCTGGCGGAAATCGATCGGCGGCTGGCGGCACACAACCGCGACCGCTGGAACCTGCTGAGCCAACAAATGGTGCAACTATAGAGGAAAAGTCGCATGGCCATCTCCAAAGATGCAATCTACGAAAAAGTCCAGGGCGTGCTGGTGGATGCCTTGGGCGTGGACGAAGAGGAAGTGACGCCCGAGGCGACGCTGCGCGAAGACCTGGGCGCCGAGAGCATCGACTTTCTCGACATCGTGTTCCGCCTGGAGAAGGCGTTCACCACCGACCCGGCCAAGCCGTTCAAGATTCCGCGCGGCGAGCTGTTCCCGGAAAACCTGCCGGCGATGATGTCGGATGAGCAGTTCGTGAAGGACGGCAGGATCACGCCCCTGGGGAGCGAGGAACTGAAAAAACGAATGCCGTTCGCGGATTTCGCCGAGTTCGACAAGAATCCGACGGTGCAAGGCGCGCAGAACCTGCTGAACGTGCAGACGGTGGTCAATTACATCAACTCCAAGCTCAACGGCTAAAATCGTCGCGCCCATGCGGTGGATCTGGATCGACAAGTTTGTGGAGTTTGTGCCCAAGCAGTCGGCGGTGGCGGTCAAGAACGTCTCGCTGGCGGAGGAATACCTGCACGATCTATACCCGGCCTTCCCGATCATGCCGCACACCCTCATCATCGAGGGGATGGCGCAAACCGCCGGCATCCTGGTCGGCGAAGCGCGGAATTTCTCGGAAAAAGTGATCCTGGCCAAGATCGGCAAAGCCGTCTTCCATCGCCTGGTGCGGCCGGGCGAAACGCTGGCGTATCGCGCCAGGATCGATCAGCTTTCGGAAACCGGCGCCTCGGTCAGCGGCACCGTGCGGCTGGGCCTGCAGAGCGACGGCCCCGTGGTCGCCGAGATCGAGCTGATGTTCAGCCACATCGACAAGAACCTGGCCGGGGCCCAGTTCCCCGAGCATAATTTCGTCTTCACGCGGCAGTTCACCGAACTCTTGCAGAGCTATCGCGCGGCGGCGAACATCACGTTGTAAGAACCGCTTCAACATGGCCAGAGTGGTCGTCACTGGAATCGGCATCGTTTCGCCTTTGGGCGTCGGCAGCCGCGCGCATTGGGAGGCCCTGATCGACGGCAAGACCGGCGTGCGGCGCGTCGCGGCGTTCGACGCGTCCGGTTTTGCCTGCCAGATCGGCGGCGAAGTGCCGGCGTTCAAGATCGGCGATTTCGTCCCCAAGAGCTACCGCAAAGCCACCAAGGTGATGGCCCGCGACATCGAGCTGGCCGTCGTGGCCGCGGATGATGCGTTCAAGGATTCCGGACTGCAATCCCAGGCGTACACCCAAACGCCCAACTTCGACGGCAGGCGCTTCGGCTGCAACATCGGAGCGGGTTTGGTCAGCGCGGAACTGGCCGAGCTGGGCGCCGCCATGACCACCGCCCGATCCGCAAACGATCCCAATCGCCTGGATTTGGGCCAATGGGGCAAGGATGGGATGACCCAACTCACGCCCCTGTGGCTGCTGAAATACCTGCCCAACATGCTGGCCTGTCACGTGACGATCATTCATCAACTCAAAGGCCCCAGTAACACGATCACCTGCGCCGATGCCAGCAGCCACCTGGCCATCGGCGAAGCGTTCCGCACCATCCAGCGCGGCAACGCCGAGCTGGCGATCTGCGGCGGAGCCGAGTGCAAACTCAGCCCCATGGGCCTGCTTCGGCAGACGCTGCTGGGCCGGCTGAATGTGTCATGCAACGACGATCCCGGTCGGGCCGTGCGCCCCTTCGACGCCGATGCCGCCGGCACGGCCCTGGGCGAAGGCGCCGGATTATTGATTCTGGAGGAGTACGATCGCGCCAAAAACCGCGGGGCGAAAATTTACGCCGAGTTGGTCGGCTTTGCCGCCAGCCAGGACAGTTACCAAGTGACGCAGCCCGATCCCAGCGGCCGAAGTTACGCCAAGGCCATCGCCAACGCCCTGGCCGATGCGGGGTTGACTGCGGCGGAGGTGGATGTGATTGTGCCCAACGGCTTGGGGATCGCGTCGCACGATCGCGCCGAGTTGGCGGGATTGCAGACGGCTTTGGGCAGCGCCGCGGCGACGGCGCCGGTTTCTCCGATCAAAGCGCAAACGGGCAGCCTGGCTGCCGGCAGCGGCGTCGAAGCCGCCACCGCCGTGCTGGCCCTGCATCACGGCAAAATCCCTCCGGCCATCAACACGCGCAAACCGTTGGGCGGCGTGAAACTGAACGTGTCGCCGCAGACGCGCGACGCCAAAATCGACGTGGCCGTCAGCAGCGTCTACAGTTTGGGCGGCCAAAACGCGGCACTCGTGTTTCGGAAGGTGTAACGTGAATGCCATGAACCGCGTCGTGATTACGGGCATGGGATGGGTCACGCCGATGGGGCACAACATCGAGGGCGTGTGGAAGCGCCTGCTGGGCGGCGAGTCGGGCATTGCCCGCACGACGCTCTTTGACGCCGCCACGTTCCCAACCTGCATCTCGGCCCAAGTGAAGGAGGACTACCGCCTGGAAGATTTTCTGGGCGATCTGGGGCCGCACGCGGGAGCGGGACGCAATACGCGGTTTGCCCTGGGCGCTTGCGCCCAAGCGTGGAAGGCCAGCGGGCTGGATGCCGCCAAGCTGGATATGGATCGCGTGGGGATTTACCTGGGCAGCGGCGAAGGTTCGCTGGATTTTGACGCGTACAGTGGCGCGATCCTGTCCGGCTGGACGGCACAGTCGGCGACGATGGACATGACCCGATGGGCCGCGGTCGCTTTTGAACGCATGAACGCGGTGCGGGAACTGGAGCAGGAGCCCAACATGCCCCTGTCGCACCTGGCCCTGTTGACGGGAGCGCGCGGCCCGGCGCTGAACTGCCTGACGGCCTGCGCCGCCAGCACGCAGGCCATCGGCGAGGCGATGGAGATTCTGCGCCGCGGCGACGCGGATGTCATGATCGGCGGCGGAGCGCACAGCATGATCCATCCGCTGGGCGTCACCGGATTCATCCGGCTGACAGCGCTGTCCACAGCCAACGAGGATCCGCCGCGTGCCAGCCGGCCCTTCGACGCCAAGCGCGGTGGATTCGTCCTGGGCGAAGGCGCCGGCATGGTCATCCTCGAAACCCTGCAGCACGCGCAAAAGCGCGGGGCCAACATCCTGGCGGAAGTGGTCGGCTACGGCTCGACGGCCGATGCGTTCCGCATCACCGATCAGCACCCTGAAGGCGAAGGGGCGATCGCCGCCATGACCGAAGCCCTGGCCGATGCGCACCTGGAACCCAAGGACATCGGCTACATCAACGCGCACGGCACGGGCACGCGCGAAAATGACGGAAACGAAACGGGCGCGATCAAGGCGGTTTTTGGCGAGCATGCGCGAAAATGCGCGATCAGCAGCATCAAGAGCATGATGGGCCATCTGATCGCCGCCGCGGGAGCGGTGGAGTTGATCTGCTGCGTGCTGGCGATCCGGGACAACATTCTGCCGCCGACGATGAACCTGCAGAACGCCGACCCGGAGTGTGATCTGGATTACGTTCCCAACAAAGCTCGCCGGGCCAAAGTCGATGTGGCCATGTCCAACAGCTTTGGCTTCGGAGGCCAAAACGATACCCTGATAGTGCGACGATTTGTCGGATGAATCTTACATAACTCGTTGCAGGAGCAGAAACAGAAAATAGTCATATATAAATTTTATAGGAATTGTTATAAACTCAACGAAGGTTGAACGGGGTGTCAGCCATGAACGGACGCCGAAAAATCTACATTTTGCTATTCGCGGCGATGTTGGTAGGCGGCTGCCGCAAGGAGCGGCAGGGGCAGCCAGCGGCGGCGCAGCCGGCGCCGGCGGAACTGCGACTGGCGTATTTCGCCAACGTCACCCACGCGCAGGCGGTGTTGGGCGTGGCCTCGGGCGAGTTCCAGGCGGCGCTGGGACCGGTGAAGTTGAAGACGCGCGTGTTCAACGCCGGGCCGGAACTGATCCAGTCGCTCAACGCCGGCGAAGTGGACATCGGCTACATCGGGCCGGGGCCGGTGCTGATGGCGCATGCCAACAGCGGCGGCCAGGCCGTTCGCGTGATCAGCGGCGCGGCGGCCAACGGCGTGGTCATTGTGGCGCGCAAGGACGCGGGGATCGCCACACTGGCCGATCTGCGAGGCAAGCGCATCGCAACCCCGCAGCTCGGCAACACGCAGGACGTGTCCGCGCGGCATTACCTGGTGGCCGTGCTGGGCCAGGCCAATGCGGACAACGTGCTTCCAGTTCCCAACTCGCAGCAATCGGGGCTGATGGCGCGGGGGAAGATCGACGCGGCGTGGGTGCCCGAGCCTTGGGGGGCGCGGTTGATGGCGGACACGGGCGCCATCCTGGTCGGCGAGGAAAAAGACCTGTGGCCGCGGCACCAGTTTGCCATGACGGTGATCATCACCACGCCGCAGTTTCTGGCCAACCATCCGGACTTGGTGGAGAAGATTCTGACCGTGCACCACCATTGGACCCAGCGACTGCGTTCCAGCCCCGGGCAATGCGAATCGCCACTGGGAACGGCGCTGGCGGCGCTGACGGGCAAACAGTTGCCGGCGGATGTGCTCCACGCCAGCGTGCAGCGGACGCAATTCACCGATGACCCCCTGCCCGATACCTTTGCGGCGATGGGAAAATGGTCGGCAGATTTGGGTTTCATTAAGATTGCGCCCGATCTGACGGGGCTGTTTGAAATGGGTATGATTGAGCGGTTGGGCGGGGCAACGGCAACGACGATGCCGTGACGAAAGGCGTTGGATGACGTTGGCTCGGACGTACCAAGACCTGTCCCGCCCGGGGGCTGGAGGAACCGCGCCGCTGTCCGCCACCGCCGCCGCCGCGCCGCGCAGCGGCAGGCTCGTGCTTTCCGGAATATACAAGCGGTTCAACTCCTCGCCGGTGGCGGCGCTGCACGACGTTTCGCTGCATTGCCAGCCGGGGGAATTCGTGGTGGTGGTCGGACCCAGCGGCTGCGGCAAAACCACGCTGCTGAACATCGCCGCGGGGATCGTCCATCCCGACCGCGGCTCGGCGGTCCTGGACGACAAACCCATCCGATTCCCCGGCCCTGACCGGGCCATGGTGTTCCAGGATCACGCGCTTTTCCCGTGGCTGACGGCCCAGCAGAACGTGGAATTCGGCCTGCGCATGGCCGGCATGGGCGCCGCCGAGCGGCGCCAGCGCAGCATGGAGGCGCTGCGCATGGTGCATTTGGGCGGCAGCGGCAAGAAACTGGTACACGAGTTGTCCGGCGGCATGCGGCAACGCGTGGCGCTGGCGCGGGCCCTGGTGATGGACCCGGCCGTGCTGCTGATGGATGAGCCCTTCGCCGCCCTGGACGCGCAGACGCGGACGCTGCTGCACCATCAATTGCAGTTGCTTTGGTGCCTGACGCGCAAGACGGTGCTGTTCGTCACGCACTCGGTGGGCGAAGCGGTCCGCCTGGCCGACCGGGTCATCGTGATGCACGCCCATCCGGGCAGAATCCGCAAGGTGATTCCGGTGCAACTGCCCCATCCGCGGACCTTCGACAGCGCCGACATCAACGAGCTGGCGCGCTTGGTCCGCAGGGAAATCGAGGAAGAGGTCAACCGTGTCAACGCCGCCCTGGCGGCCGAAGATTCGTGGCGGCCTAAAGAGACTGCTGATCTGGGTGCTCCTGCTGGCGACCTGGGAAGCGGCATTTAGGACGTTCCAATGGCGGCCGTTCATCTTTCCGGCGCCCAGCCAAGTGCTGGATGCCATGCTCAACATGCTGGGCATTTCCAGCGGCTTTGGTAAGCCGCTGCACGCCGGCTGGCCTCTCGTCGCACGGGAACCGCTGGATTCCTCCCCCCTGCTCAGCCGCGTTTTGCACAGCCCGCTGATTAGCGCGGACCTGGTCAGCGCTGCGCGGCTGGTCGTGGGTTTCGCCATCAGCGTCATGCTGGGCGCGGGCCTGGGGGCGGTGATGTGGCGCTGGATCGCGGTGGACGATTTTCTGGGGCCGGTCTTTCTCGGGTTGCAGACGCTGCCCAGCGTCTGCTGGGTGCCGCTGGCCGTCCTGGTCTTCGGGTTGAGCGAAACGGGAATCCTGTTTGTGCTCATCATGGGCAGCGCGTTTGGGATCTCGCTGTCGATGCGGGATGGGCTGCGGACGATTCCGCCGCTGTATCACCGGGCCGGGCTGATGATGGGAGCGCGTCGCTGGCGGTTGTACCGCCACGTGCTGCTGCCGGCCGCCCTGCCGGCCCTGGCCAGCAGCTTGCGCCAGGGGTTCAGTTTTGCCTGGCGATCACTGATGGGCGCGGAGTTGATCCTCGTCGCCGAACGCCGCGGGCTGGGGTTTTTGCTCAAAACCGGCCAGGACTATTCGGATATCGCCCAGGTGGTGGCGGTGATGGTGGTGATGGTCGTCATCGGCATCCTGGCGGATCGGCTGGTCTTTGCCCCCATCGAGCGGCGCGTGCACCTGCGCTTCGGCTTGGCCGGGGCGGGATAAACCGCATCGAGGGCCGGGGGCGCGTTTTTTGACGCTGCGCCGGCGGGCGGCTAAAAACAGAGCCATGGCCGGCCCCGATCGCCTGGAAACGCTGCGAAAACAGATCGATCAGTTGGACGCGCAGATCGTCCAATTGCTCAATGCCCGCGCCCGCGTCGTCGTGGATATCGGAAAGATCAAACAGTCCCAGGGCGACCCCATCTACGCGCCAGACCGGGAAAAAGTGGTCTTGGAGAAGGTGCGCGAATTGAATCAGGGTCCGCTGCCGGACCGCTGCCTGGATGCGGTGTACCGCGAGTTGATGAGCGGCAGCTTCGCTCTGGAAAAGCCGCTGCGGATCGGATTCCTCGGCCCGGAGGGTTCGTTCAGCCACGCGGCCACGGTCGCCAAGTTCGGCAGCAGCGTGCAATGCGTGGCCATGGCGGACATCCCCGGCGTCTTCGAGGAAGTCATCCGCGGCCACATCGACTACGGCCTGGTCCCGGTTGAGAACAGCCTGCACGGCGGAATCGTCGATACGCTGGACGCGTTCCTGCACAGCTCGGCCAAAATCTGCGCCGAGGTGCTGATCACGGTGCATCACAATCTGCTGGCCAAACAGCCCTGGGAGCAGATCAAGACGATCCACAGCAAGCCGGAGGTGTTCAGCCAATGCCGCAACTGGCTGGCGACGACGGCCAAGGGCCGCGACGTTCAGGCGGCCGCCAGCACCAGCGGCGCCGCCGAGCTGGCCAGCAAGCAGGACGGCGCCGCCGCCATCGGCAGCACCTTGGCCGGCGAACTCTACGGCCTGCACGTACTGTTCGAGAACATCGAGGACAATCCGGACAACGTCACGCGATTTTTCGTGATCGGCCGCGACGGCGCTCGCCGCAGCGGCGACGACAAGACGGCGATCATGTTCACCACCGCCCACAAGCCCGGCGCCCTGGCCGAGGTTCTGGACGTGTTCAAGGAAAACGGCATCAACCTGACGGACATCGAGAAGCGTCCCAGCAAGAAGGTGAACTGGGAATACTATTTCTTCATCGACGCCCAAGGCCACGCGGACGATTTGGGCATGAGAACCGCGATCGAGCAGGCCAAGAAGCACTGCCTGCAGCTCACCGTCCTGGGCAGCTATCCGCGGGCGACGGAAGTGCTGTGAGTCGGAAACGTGAAACGTGATGCGTGAAGACGTGAAACGTGAAGACGTGAAAAGATAACTTCTTCACGGTTCACGTTTCGGACTCATACGCCTTCCGCGTGATTC
>DBZL01000021.1:0-42418 GCA_002311745.1 Phycisphaerales bacterium UBA1161
CCCACCGTTCGTGGGGAAGCCCACTTCGTCTCTTCGTCTCCCCGTCTCCCCGTCTCTTCGTCTCTTATCCTACAATTTCGGTTCTTCCAGCGGCACGGGACAGATGTCTTTTCGCCGGCAGGTGGTGCACCTACGGCCTTCCCACAGGGCGTTGAATTGTTCCAGCACGGCGTCGATCAGACCGGAGACTTCGGTCCAGATGCCCAGCTCGAAATTGCGGCGGCCGTCGGCTTTGGCGCCCAGGCCGGCGCCGGTGAGGTTGGCGCTGCCCAGGTACATCGCGCGGCAATCGACAATGACCGCCTTGGCGTGCAGGCGCGGGCAGCGGCGAATCGTCAGATTTCGCGGCAGCGCGGCCTTGAGCTCAGCAAGCGCCGCCGCGCTGGGCGTGCCCGAATGCAACAGGCGGATTTCCACCCCGCGCTGCGCCAGGCGGCGAAAGGCCGTCACGATGCTCACTGCATGCCCCCCGGGCTGCGGCAGAAGCATCGCCTTGAAATCCGCCGTCGCCACATCCAGGCTCACCTCCGCGCGCAAAATCCCCTGCTGCACGACGCGTTGGTGGTGTCCCGCATCCACGACAAGCTCCGCTTGGCCACAGGCCGTGGCGCGGCTTGGCACGAAGAGCGACCGGTCCATACCAGGGATATCGGCTTGGGGGGCGTACGGGCCTGATTGCGGCGATCACCTGTGGGCCCAGGGCGAGCCGTTGAACCACAGGAGCATGCTGGTGAAGACGCCGACGGCCACGCCCAGGACACAGATGGCGGTGGAGACGGCGGCGATGCGGGCGGTGTGTCGGCGTTCGTCCCGGCCGCGCAGGGCGTACACCGCGGAGGTTGCGCCCATCGCCAGGGCCGGAACGCCGAAGGTAAATGCGCCCAGAATCGTCCCAAAGACGCTCCCGCCCAGAAGGGCCAGGTCCAGGGGAATCTGCGAAGGCGCCGACAGCTTGGGCGGCAGCACAACCGGAGGCGGAGGCTGAGGCGGCGCGGCCGTGGCAAATGGCACGGAAGTTACGGGCACGGCGCGCTTCGGCGCAACCAGCGGCAGCGCGTTTTTCGCCGGTGGAGGCGCGGCGTCGTGCAGATGGGCCATGGCGGCGTCGACGACGGGGGCCGGCTGGAACAGTCCGGCCTGGAGACAGCCGTAGGCGGCGCAGCCGCCGTTTTGCTTCCAGCACTTATCGTGATACGACTGCGAGCAGGACGGGCAGGCGATGGCGGGTTCGTCGGCCCGGATCGGTTCCAGGCAGATGCCGCAGGTTTGCTCGGCGGAATCGTGCGGCTTTGGCCGCGGGAAATGCGCCGCCAGCGGATCATGCGGCGGCTCGGCGGAGCCCAATTCGCGGATCGCGGGCATGTCGGCCAGGGAATCGTTGGGCGTCAGGGGCCGGCGCACGCCGCCGGCGGGCGCGCCGGGCACGTCGATCTCCGCCTGGCAATGGACGCAGTGCCCGTACGCCCCGGCCATGCTTGCCGGCACCCACAGCGGCGCACCGCACCCGCATTTAATCAGAATCCCCTGGTCGTCGTAATCGGGATTGGTCCCGTTCTCAGCAATGGAAAACGTAATCGCGTCGGCGGGTAGATCGTTGCCCAGATGGAACGTCAATTTTTCCGGCCCGATGCCGATGACGTCTCCTTCCCGTAGAGTCGTCTTGCCCTTGACGTGTTGGCCGTTGACGGTGGTGCCGGCGCGGCTGTGGGCATCGGCGATGTAAAACGACTCGCCCTGACGATCGATCCAGGCGTGAATGCGCGAGACGGCGCGCTGCTCAAACTGCACGCCGTTGAACGGCTTGCGGCCGATCAGGACACGGCGTCCAAAAACGCCGGCCATGTTCTGTCCGTTGGAATGGATGATCAGGCTCGCCATGGGGCCTTCCGCAGGAACCCTCAGTCTATTCTAGCGCAACGGATACCCGCGGCACTACTAAAATGCGGCGGCTTAGATTCGCATCCAGTACGGCAGCATCGGACTCAGTTGCATCAGCATCATGGCCAGCAAATACCCCAATACCCCGAATAGCGCCAGGGCGATCACGGCCAGAGCGATGCGCTTGGCCAGGCTCTTGGCGGCACCAGGCGGAGCCGCGACCACAACCGGCTTGCGATGGCCACTCTCCGGGATGGACGGAAACAGCAGCGGAAATTGCGTCGTCACCATAGCAGAAACCTCCTTCTCGACCGTTAGAAACCTTGCGCGGGCACCGCAGGGGCGCCGGACGAACCTCCAGGCTCGAAAGTGCGACAATCCGGCCCCGCCGATGGGACAAGGCAACGGCAACGTCTCAGGCTAAGGCCGGCATTATGGATATACCCCAGACTTTAGCGCCCGGCCAATCAGCGCATGGCATCCAAGGGACCGCGCTGTCCGATAACCCCAGCTAGATCGCCGCGCCCGCCCCTCCCAACCGCACGACCTGCCTAGGCCGCAGGCCCTCGACCGTCCAAGCACCTAACCCGTTCAGGATGGACTGCGCTGTTGGAGCGGCTGCTGCTCCGGCGGCTGCGGCCGGGACCAAGGCCACGCCCAGGTCGTGATCAGCCAATACAAAACGATGGCGCCCGCAATCGCCGCGGCCAGGAACAACACAAGCCTCAACTCGCCCAGTCGCCGCCACGCGCTGCGAATTCTGTGCGGCGAGGCTTGAGGGCTGGCCGCCCCGCCGGCGCCGCAGAGCATGGTCATCTTTCCCAACTCGCGCATCAGACCCGCCGGCGCCTGCCGCGCCCAAACCTCGCCCAGCAGCGCCGCCAGCGCCGCCGGCGCCGCGTAAAGCCCTTTCATTCGCAATCGCCCCCGCAGCTCTTCCAACCCTTCCTGAATCCGCCGCGAAATGGTCGCCGCCGATTGGCCGGATTCTTCCGCCAAATCCGCTTGCGTGCGGCCCATCAGAAAATGCTGCACCAAAAGCGTGCGCAGCTCCTCGGGCATTTCCGTCAAGGCCTGATCCACGCAAGGGGAAAGCTCGGCCCAGCTCGAAGCCTCGTGCTCGCTCTGGCCGGTGTAGGCGATTTCCCGCCGCCGCCGTGCACTCTGGCTGCGAAGCGCATCCAGCGCCAGGTGCGTGGCGGTGCGGTGCAGCCAGCCGCCCAGGTTGCTCTTGACCTCGCGCGGCCTTTGCATGAGGCGGAAAAACGTTTCCTGCGAGACATCCTCGGCCGCCGCCCCGTCCCCCAGCACGCGCAGACCCGTGCCATAGACGCATCCGGCATACCGCTGCACGATCTGGGCAAACGCCGCGGCATCGCGCCGCCCGGCAAACCGATCGAGCAATTCCAAATCCGTCGGGTCTGTGCGCCCGCCATCCAGCCGCGAAGAAGATGCCGTGTGTGCGCTCATAGCCACTCCAAAGCACAGACGGAGTCGTTGAACGAGTCTTTCAACAAAATTCGCCGCAGGCCAACGTCTATTGTACCACGGATTGAAACCTGCCCGCCGCCGCTTGCCGGTGAATGCGGATGTGTTATAGTTCGCGGCCCTTGGAATCGGAGAGGCGTACCATGGCCATCGACTTGAAGCCCGGGCAAAGCGTCCGCGTCACCATCCGCAAAACGATCAACCGGGCGTCGGCGCGCAAAACGCTCGAGCGCCTGTTCATGAAGGACAAGTCCGTCAGCAAACCCATCGAGCGGCGCAGCCGCA
Organism: Phycisphaerales bacterium UBA1161; assembly: GCA_002311745.1. Taxonomy (GTDB): domain Bacteria; phylum Planctomycetota; class Phycisphaerae; order Tepidisphaerales; family Tepidisphaeraceae; genus UBA1161. Next base: position 3,652 of record DBZL01000021.1, read on the forward strand.
ACTTCAAGGACATCCCCAAGCGCCGCGGCGGCGTGATCTGGACCAAGCGGCCCGACAAGCTGCATCCGTCGCTGCAGCGCGGGCAATCGGCCACCGTCAAGACCACCCCGCAGAGCATCCGCGACCTGAGCAGCGTTGCGGCATTCATCCAAGTCAACCGCGCGTGAGCTCGAGCCGCACGGGCGCAAACAACAAGCCCCGCATGTACATGGCGGGGCTCCAAGCAAACTCACCACGTCAACTCGATTTCAGTTCATCTTGCCGCCGATCATGTCCAGCAGCGCCGCCAGATCGAACGGCTTGCGGAGAAACTGAACCGGCTGCCCGCGCAACACGCCCGCTCCGTATTCGCCGCTGATGGCGATCACGCGGCTGGGCCGATGTGTCGGCGGCAACTTCGCGCACTGCTGCAGCAGTTCGAACCCGTCCATGACCGGCATGAGCAGGTCCGTCAGAAGCACGTCGAATCGCTGCGACATCAGATACTTCAATCCCTCTTCCCCGTCGCGCGCGCTGATGACGTCGGCGCCGGCTTGGCGGATCAGCTTGCTCATCGCCAGCCGAGTCGGTGTGTGATCTTCGATGACCAGGATGCGCGGCCGTTTGCTCGAAGCGGCGGTGAAGCTGTTGGGCATCATGCTCATTTCACCTTCTCCGCAAGACGCGCGGCTTCCGTTCCTCGCGTCCCCTCCCTTCATCTTCGGCCATCGCTGAAGAATAAGTTAATCTTCGCCGTCGGCGTTTTCCAGCCGCGCGCACGCGTTTGCGCGCCATTGACCATCGGGACACAAAATCTCGTTCGGCCGGAAGGCGGATTTGTAAGACATCTTACGCGATCCGCGCACCCAGTAGCCGAGATAGTAATGCTCAATACCATGCCGCTGAGCGAATTCGATCTCGCAAAGTGCGCCGAAAATTCCGAGCCCGCGAGCGCGCTGCGATGGATCGAAAAAGAAATAGACGCTGCTCAATGCCTTCTCGCAGAGATCGCAAATGCCAACGGCCACGAGTCTTCCGCCCGGAGTGCGATAGACGAATTCTACCGACGGCACCGGCGACGTGTATAGGGATTCGGATAACATTTGTAGATTTTCTTGTTCCTCGGTGTAATGCCGATCACATTGATAGCGCTGATACAAGGAACATTTTTCCTCCGTGAGGGTGGGATCGCCAATGGCGACCGCCAGGTCCTGATTTCGTTTCCAGCACCGCCGCTGCGATTTGCTGGGCGAAAACCGGCGCACCGGCACGCGCAATGGCATGCAAAGTCTACAGTTTAGACATACGGGCTGGTAGATCACGCATCCGCTGCGGCGGAACGACGTATCCATGAATCGATGGTAAAGCCGGCCGTCCAGTTGCCGCGCGTAAAACGCCCGCAGCGTCGCCAGCCGATCGGGCAAGTAGGGGCACGGCTGCGGCGGCGCCGTGATCAGGTTGACGGGCACCGGCGGCGGCGGCGCGGGATAGTGACAATACTGCTCTTGGGCCGCGGACATCTACCTCAGCATATCCCGATCAGTACGCTTGCGCGAACAGCACTCGTGTCTGCGTCGGCTCACCGCTGAAGATGCACGGCCCGGTGTCACCCGGCTCGTCCAACAAAATGCAGCGCACCGTGGCCTTGATCTGGTCCTTGATCTTGGCCTCGGCCGCTCGGTCGGGCTTGAACCACGCGCGCACAAAACCGCCCTGCTCCGTGAGAATCTGCTTCATCTGATCGTAGCTTTGGGCATCGCGCGTGTTTTGATCGCAGAAGGTCCTGGCCTTGGCCAACATGGCCGCGTGGATCTGGCCCATCTTCTGCCGCAGCCACTGCGGCGAAAGATCGCCCAGGGCGAGCGTTTCCTTTTCGCGGTCCAATCGCCGTTTAACGACCATGGTGCCGGCCGCCACGTCGCGCGGGCCGATTTCGATGCGCAGCGGCACGCCGCGCTGCTCCCAGTGGTACTGCTTGTCGCCCGGGCGGGCATCGCGCCAATCCACCACGATCCTCTGAGCCGTCATCTGGTCGACGAAATATCCGCGGATGGCATCCGATGACGAGCGCCGGGCGGCCGCGGCCAACTCATCCGGCCCGGCCAACGCCGCCACCACCTTCTCGGCAAACTGGGCCACCGCCTGGCGCTCGGCGTCGCTCTTGAAAATCGGCACGATGGCCGCGAGGGTCGGGGCGGCGTACGGCGGCAGGATCAGACCGTCGTCATCGCTGTGCATCATGATGATCGCGCCGATCAGACGCGTGCTGGCGCCCCAGCTCGTCGTGTAGGCAAATTCCGTCTTCTGATCGCGCCCGAGAAACTTGATGTCGAACACCTTGGCAAAGTTCTGCCCAAGATAGTGGCTGGTGGCGCACTGCAGCGCCTTGCCGTCCTGCATCAGCGCCTCGATGGAGTACGTGGTGTCGGCGCCGGGGAATTTCTCCGCATCGGTCTTTTGCCCCTTGATCACCGGCAGGGCCAAAAACTGCTCGGCAAAATCCGCATAGACGTCCAGCATGCGCAGGGTTTCGGCGCGGGCTTCCTCGGCGGTCTCGTGAGCCGTGTGCCCCTCCTGCCACAGAAACTCCGCCGTGCGCAAAAACAACCGCGTGCGAAGCTCCCAGCGCATCACGTTGCACCACTGGTTGATCAGCAGGGGCAGATCACGGTAGCTCTGCACCCACTGCGAATACATGTAACCGATGACCGTCTCGCTGGTGGGCCGCACGATCAGCGGCTCCTCCAGCTTTCCCGCCGGCACCAGACCGTTTTCGCCCCTCTGCAGCGCCGAGTGCGTCACCACCGCGCACTCCATCGCAAAGCCCTCCACATGCTCCGCCTCCCTGGCCAGGAAGCTTTGCGGAATCAGCAGCGGGAAATAGGCGTTGACGTGCCCGGTTTCACGGAAACGGCGGTCCAGGTCGCGCTGGATCGCCTCCCACACGGCGTACCCTTCGGGCCGGATCACCATGCACCCCTTGACCGGCGCGTAATCCGCCAACTGCGCGGCCTTGATCACGTCGAGATACCACTGGGCGTAGTCCTGATGGCGTGGCTTGATGTTCTTGGCCATGTTTGCGTCTTCCCGATTTAGAACAGCACGACGCTATCGAGTATGCTATTTCCGTGGTGAAATCAACTGCCGCATCGCTTCTGTGGGCATTGGCGTTCGTGCTTGGCGGGTGCCAGAACCTCAAGCCGGCGATTGTGTATGGCATTGCGGACGGCCAGCGGCTTTGGCTGGATGCCGACGTGCCGGATGGGGATGGACCGTATCCGGTGGTGATTCTGGTGCACGGCGGCGGCTGGAGCAGCGGCGATAAACGCGGCGATATCAAGCCGATCCTGGACCCACTGACCGACGCGAAATTCACGCTTTTTTCCATCAACTATCGCCTGGCCCCCAAGTACCGCTGGCCGGTCTGCTTTGAGGACGTGCAGACGGCGATCCGGTGGGCCAAGGCCCATGCCGCCGAATTCAAGGGCGATCCAAACCGCATCGCGATACTCGGCTATTCCGCCGGTGGACATCTGGTCTGTTATGCGGCCGTCAAGGGTGGCGCCGACACGCAGGTGCAGGCGATCGTGGGAATGGCCCCGCCGACGGATTTGAACATGGACGTCGATCTGCGCGGGCATCAGTTGAGCAAGGCATTACAAAAATTATTGGATCATCCGAAACAACGGGATGAGGCGACGCGCCAAACGTTGTATGAAATGTCGCCGGTGAATTTTGTCAGGCCCGGCCTGCCGCCGTTTTTGATCATTCATGGGGACAAGGACAAGGGGTGCCCCTATCCGGAGACGACGCAGTTTGTCGCCAAGTTGAAGGAGAACGGGGTTCCTTATGAATTGATCACCATTCACGGAGCGGATCACAACATCGACAAGTGGGAGCAGTTCGATCCCGACTACAAGCAAAAGATGGTCGCCTGGTTGCGCACGACGTTGGCGCCGTCGCCAGGGCACTGACGCCCGATTCGACGAGGAATCGCATGATCAATCCGATCCTGCTGGACATTCCCGAGTCTTTTGAAACCGCTCGCCTGTTGATCCGCGTACCGCGGCCCGGAGACGGTCCGGAACTGAACGCCGCGGTCCTGGAAACCTTCGATGATCTCCATCCATGGATGCCCTGGGCCAAAGAACGCCCCAGCGTCGAACAATCCGAAGAATACTCCCGCCGGGCGTACGCGCAGTTCATCACCCGCGAAGACATCACTCTGCGCCTGATTCACAAGGAAAGCGGCCTGATTCTCGGCTCCAGCGGCCTGCATCCGCGCGATTGGAACGTGCCCCGATTCGAGATCGGCTACTGGTGCCGCAAGCGGTTCCAAGGGCAAGGCTACACGACCGAGGCGGTGCGGGGCATTTTGCGGTTTGGGTTTGAAAACCTCGGCGCCAAACGGATCGAGGTCCACTGCGATTCGCTGAACCTTCGCAGCCTGCGCGTGGCGGAGCGCGCCGGCCTGCGCCGGGAGGCGGAATTCCCCAACGGCCTGACCTCCCCCAATGGCGAATTGCGGACCAAGGTCGTCTTCGGCATGACGGATGAGCACTGGAACGCGTTCAACGCCAGGCGATAGCGACCCCGATGCGATTCAATGGGGCATGGGGAACGCCTTGCAGAACTCGGCCACCTCGCCGCGGATGCGGGAAAGCGCCTGCGGATCATCCTTGGCCAGGATGGCGCGGTCTAGAAAATCGGCGACCTTGGCGATGTCGTTTTCCTTCAGGCCGCGCGTGGTCAGCGCCGGCGTGCCCAGGCGCAGGCCGCTGGTGACCTTCGGCGGACGCGGATCGAAGGGAATGCCGTTCTTGTTGGCGATGATCCCCGCGGCTTCCAGGGCCTTTTCGGCATCCGCGCCGGTCAGCGATTCCTGCCGCGCCCGCAGATCCACCAGCATCAGGTGATTGTCCGTCCCGCCGCTGGTCAGGCGATAGCCGCGCTGCTGCAGCGCCGCGGCCAGGGCCTTGGCGTTTTTGACGATCTGGGCGCAGTAGGTTTTGAACTCAGGTTTGAGCGCCTCGCCGAACGCGACCGCCTTGGCGGCGATGATGTGCATCAGCGGCCCGCCCTGACTGCCGGGGAACACGCTGCGGTTGATCGCCTTGGCCATCTCCTCGTCATCGGTCAGGATCAGCCCGCCGCGCGGGCCACGCAGGGTCTTGTGCGTCGTGGTGGTCACGACGTGCGCATGCGGAAACGGCGAGGGATGCACCCCGGTGGCCACTAATCCCGCGATGTGGGCGATGTCCGCCATCAGCAGCGCCCCCACCTCATCGGCGATCTGGCGGAACTGGGCGAAGTCGATGATGCGCGGATAGGCGCTGTACCCGCAGAGGATCATCTTGGGCCGAAGCTCCTTGGCCTTGGCGCGGACGGAGTCGAAGTCGATCTGCTCGGTCTTGGGATCCAGCTCGTAATGAGCCGGCTTGTAGAAAACCGCCGACGTATTGAGCTTCATCCCGTGGCTGAGGTGCCCGCCGCTGGCCAGGTTCAGCGAGATGAACTGATCCCCGGGCTTCATCATGGCCATGAACGCGGCGAGGTTGGCGTTGGCGCCGCTGTGCGGCTGCACGTTGGCGAACCGGCAGGAAAAGAGCTGCTTGGCCCGTTCGATCGCCAGAGTCTCGATCTGATCGTAGAACCCGCACCCGCCGTAATAGCGAGCCGCGGGATACCCTTCGGCGTACTTGTTGGTCAGCACGCTGCCGGCCGCCTCCATGACCGCGGCGGACACGTGGTTTTCGCTGGCGATCAATTCCAACGTGGACGCCTGCCGCTGGGCTTCCTGGCGGATCAATTCGGCAATCTGCGGATCGGTTTGTGCGAGTCGGCTCATGACGGCAGATTGTAGCGGCCCAGTCGCCAAAGGGAAAAAGGCCCCTCACTGCTGGCCTATGCTGCGGTTTACCGAACGATGAGGACGGAGCACGGGGCATAGCTCAGCACCCGTTTGGACACCGAGCCGAGGAGCCACTCGCGTACGCGGCTTCCGCCGCGGTGGCCCATCACGATCAGGTCCGCCTTGCACTGGGCAGCGTAGTGGACAATTTGCTCGGCGGCATGGCCGACCATGACGCGAGTCTCCACCGTGACGCCTGCGGATTGGGCGTCGGCCCGCATGCGCTTGAAGTCTTTCTCGTAGTGTTCCTTGGCCAACTCCAACATGGCGGAGCTTTCCACCATGGCCGCGGGTTCGGGCAACTGGGCAACGGACAGCACGCTGAGGTTGGCATGCAACTGCTTTGCCATATCCAGCGCCGCCAGAAATGCATGGGCCGACGCTTTTGAGGCGTCGTAGGCAACAAGAATTGATTTGAACATGTCAGCTCCCTATTTGGCAACCGCAACCGGCTCGGGGGCGGGTGCGGCCTCGCCCGGCGTTCGATCGTCGGTCCTGCGCGGCAGCAAATAGCGCGGCAGGAAGAATGCGTTGGCAATGATCGTGGGGATCACGGCGCTGGCAATCACCGTCGCCACCAAGTGCGAATACTGCGCCTGCGTGATGAGCTTGTGGTTCAGCCCAAACAGCGCGGAAATCGTTCCGAAGGTCAGACCCGTGGACATGAGCATCGTCGTGTATAGCCCCTCTTGCTTCACGTAGCCGAAGATCCTCGTGATGGGGTAGACGCCGACATATTTCGACCCCATCTTACCCGCCAGCAGAGCAATGAAAACCAGGGGAGCAGCCATCAGGGCCGGCACCGAAACGAGCGCGCCGGCACGGATGAAATAAAACGGCGTCAGCAGTCCAAACGTCAACGTGCGCAGCCTCCGCACCAGCACGTGGTCCTTGCCAACTATTCCGGCCAGCACCATGCCGATCAGGTACGCCGGCAGCACCGCCTCACTGTCCGCCCACGCCGCCAAGGCGCCCATTCCAAACAGCAGAAGTAATAGGTATTTCGCCTCCAGTTCGCTGGGGCGATTGCCATACCATCGAAAGAATCGCGGCGTCAGCCAGAAAATCAGGGGGAAAACCACCAGGCAGCCGACCACGAACGACAGTGTGCGCACCGTGAAGGGAGCGAAGATCAACCCCAGGAATATGACCGTGCCCAGGTCATTGATGAAACAGGCAGCGAGAATGGCCTTGCCGAAATCGGTCTTGTTCAATCCCAACTCCAGCATCACGGCATAGACAACGGCCACCGAGGTGGTTGACAGGGCGATGCCACAGAGCCAACTCGACTGCGACGACCAATGCAATGCGTATCGCGCAACGGCTGCACAGCCGAAGAACGGCGCGAAAAATGCGATGAGGCCAACGGCCGTCGCTTCCTTCCACTTGGCGCGGAAGACTTTCGGGTCCAGTTCCGCGCCGGCCAGGAACGTGAGCACGATGGCTCCGGTGCCGGCGAGAAACTTGATCCACGACTCATCCGCCCCGAGGGCCATAGTGCCCGCCACCGCGCCGAGGACCAGTTGCGCCACGATGCCCACCACAATTTCGGATAACGCCGTCGCGATGCGCAGCCAGATCGAAAGCAGCGTGGCCACCAGGGCCAGACCCAGCCACAAAGATGCTTGCGCCCACACGTGTGTCATACAGCCTCCTCGGCTCCAACGGCCAACAAAAAACCTCGCCAGCAGGCGAGGTATTTGATGTCCAAGCTACTCCCGCCTGCGGGCATCCGCGGCAGGAGTCATTAGCCGATGAGGCGGTTACGCGGGGGACTCCATCCCCAGATTTACCACGATTTTAAGCGGGCGCGGTCACCAGTCAAGTTGCCCGCCTCCGAACCCCAGTTTGATTTTGCCCGCAACCCTTTCATTGGAAACCGAGCCATCGGCCGATTAAGATTAGGATGGATAAACCTTAGGCGGTGGAGTCCGCCGCAACCGCTCTCCTTAACTAAGAGCCAATGACTCCTACCGGACCGGCGGTCCGCGAGGAGGCTGAATCGCAACGCCCTGGCGGGTCCGTAGGCCCATCAGGGCGCTTTTGTTGGCACGAGCCCCGGACGCCCAAACGCCCGGCGCGGCCGGCCCCGGCGCAACGGCGTAGTGAGGCGGAAATGACCTGTGCCCAGACCAAAGCCGCGGAAAGTTTGTCGCCGATTCTCGACGAGACGATCAAGCAAGTGGTGAGTCTCGGCCCAGCCTACGAAGCGGACGCCGCGAAGCTCACCGAATTGAAGGACCGTCTTGCCTCCGGCCGATTCCACTTGGCGGTTCTGGGCCAGTTCAAACGTGGAAAGAGCACGCTGCTTAATGCGCTGCTCGGCCAGAACGTGCTTCCCACGGCGGTTGTGCCGCTCACGGCGGTTCCGACGTGGATAGGTTTTGGTCACACGCTGCGAGCGCGAGTCGAGTTCAGCAGTGCAGCCACCGCCGAGGAATGCGCAACGACCGATCCGGCAGAGCTTTGCCAATTTCTGACGAAGTTTGTGACCGAATCGGGCAACCCGCATAACCGCCTTGAAGTTGCCAGGGTCGAAGTGTTTCATCCGGCGGAGATTCTTAAACACGGCGTGGTATTCATCGACACGCCCGGCATCGGATCGACGCTCCGGCACAACACCGAAACGACGCTGCATTTTCTTCCGCAGTGCGATGCGGCTTTGTTTCTTGTTTCGGCCGACCCGCCCCTCACGGAAACGGAAGTGGAGTTTCTCAAGCAGGTGTGTCCGCGCGTCAGCCGCCTGTTCTTCGTATTGAACAAGGTGGATTACCTGGATGCTTCGGAGGTTGCCGAGGCGGTTGATTTCTTCCGCACAGTGCTCGTCGAACAGGCGGGGATCAACGCGGAAGCTCCAATCTTTCCACTCTCGGCCAAGAGCGGACTACAAGCCAAAGCCAGCGGAGACGCGAACCTTTGGACCAACAGCGGAATGGCCCAGGTCGAACAACATCTGATGCACTTCCTGGCCAAGGAAAAAACGCGGTCGCTGCGCGAGGCGGTCCGTCGCAAAGCCGCCGACATCGTCGCCGACCTTATCATGCGGCTGCGCCTTACCTTGCGTTCTCTGGAGCTTCCGTTGGAAGATTTGCAGTCTCGGCTGGAAATCTTCGACCGCGAGCTGGTGGAGCTGGGGCGCGAGCAGGTGGCCGCCCACGACCTGCTCGCCGGCGACAGCCGACGGGCACATGAACTGCTGGAGCACGAGTACGAGCAGCTTTGTCAGCGAGGCATGGTCCGTCTCAATGCGGCCCTCGATGCGGCGCTGTCCGCCTTCGATTCGCAGCCGCCCAATGAAGAGGCCCTGCAACAACGGTTGCTGGCCGAGATACCGGACTTGTTTGACGTGGAATTCAAGAGCGCCATCCGTCTCTTTGACAAGCGGCTCGCGGAAGTGCTTGGCCCCCACGAAGAGCGAAGCGATCAATTGATCGAGTCGATCCGCAAAACCGCCGCCGACTTGTTCGATGTGCCGTACCAACCCATCGACCACTCTCTAACGTTTGAAACGACGCGCGAGCCGTATTGGCTAACGTACCATTGGGAGCAAACCTTCGGTCCCATTTCACCCGGCACGATCGACCGATTCATGCCGAGCGGCCTTCGGCGGCGGCGAATCGAGCGGAGATTCCGAAACAAGGTCGAAGTGCTCGTGCTTTACAACGCGGGAAAGCTGCGTGAAAAATTCTACAACCAGATCGACGCGACGTTCCGAAGGTTCCGTCGTTCGCTGGACCAGCGGCTGACCGCCGCCGTCGCCGCGACGCACGGGGCCGCCCAGGCGGCGCTGAAGAAGCGAGAGACTCATGCCGGCGCCGTCGCCGCCGACCTGCGCAGCCTTCAGGTGACGCTCGGAACTCTGGCGGGGATCGCGACGCGGCTGGGCAACGTCGGTCCTTGATATTCGCGGGTGAATCCAACGGCCACGCCCTGCCGCCCCGGCGCAGCTAGGCGATCCACGTCTCCTTGTCCTTGATGATGGCCTGGGGCGGCAGCGCGGGCGTGAGCGTGGTCAATCCGGGCATTTTTTTGACGGCGGTGCCGATGGCCATGAATTCCAGCAGGCTGCCGTGCTCGTGGATGTGCGTCTTGACTCCGACGACGTCGTCGGCCCCGATGGCCTGCGCTTCGGAACGAATCAGGCCGATGGCGTGCTCGCGGGCGTCGTAGATCAAGCTGCTCAGTTCGCCGATTTCGCCGCGGGAGAAACTCTTGAACATCGACTTCACGCCCCCGACCAGCCCCAGCGAATACACCGCCGTGCCCAGCAGCAACTTCAGGGGCATGTAGCCGATGTGAACCAGGTTCCACAGTTCCTCGTTGGTCAGATCGCTGGTGAGCGGCGCCGCGTCGGGGCCGGCGGGCAGTTGCGGATGGCGGCTGGCCGTGCCGAGCATCATCATTTCATTGACGCCGCCGAATTGCATCGTGCGCGTCTCGATCCCGATCACGGCGTTGGCGCCGCAGCGCATCGCCTGCTCGCCAATGCGCTGCAGGGCCAGGTGCCGCGTCACATTGAACACGTCGCTGAATTCCTCGATTTCCCCACGCGCCATCGCCTTGAGCCCGCCGAGCAATCCGCCGCCGACGCCCACCGAGTACGCCACGTTGCCGAAGACGAATTGGATCGGTTCGAATCCGGCGTCGAGTTGGCAGTACAGCTCCTGCCCGTCAGCGCTGGTGGAGAACGTCAGGGTTTCAGGCTGATCCGGATGGCGGTGGACGCACGAACCGACGGACAGAAATTCCGTGTTGCCCTGCAAATGGCGCAGTTCGCTGGTGACGCCGGTGATGCCGACCCCGCCACGTTGCGAGGCTTCGGAGGCCATGCGTTTGAACGCTTCGGTGCGGCCTTCGAGGATGACCTGGGTGATCTGCGGCACTTCGCCGCCGACCAGCCCGCGGAACCCCGCCGCCAGGCTGCCGATCAGACCCATGGAAAAGACGCTGTTGCCCAATACCAGTTCGCCGGGCCGCAGACCCTTGAGGGCCAGGCAGTAGATTTCATTGCCCGATAGCCCGGTCATCACGGACATGGCTCACCGCTTTTCATGGCCGCAACGTGCGACGCTGTCGCCAGCGGCGCTCCTTTTTCGTGTCCAGCGCGTGCGCTGGTAGTTTACCCACCCTGGCAGCACTTCAGGAAACGTCCACATTATAGGGTCCTTTTTCGGGAGGAACGATCATGTCCGACGACGTTGGCGAGTTCCTGGCGTTCCGCAAAATGATTACGCCCCTCATCATCCAGATCATCTTCTGGATTGGGGTGGTCGGGTGCGTTATAGAGGCGATTAATTTCTTCACGTACGGCGGGTCAGCGGTGATTTTCGGGCTCTTCGTGCTGATCGTCGGCCCCCTGGTGGTGCGCATTTACTGCGAGTTGTTGATCGTGATCTTCCGGATCTATTCGGAACTGGTGGCGATCCGCACCGGCGCTCACCCGGAGCATGGCGGGGCGCCGGGATTCCCGGTGAACGTGCCGCCGCCGCCGCAACACTGAGCGGCTTCACACCCGGTGCTTGAGCCGCAGGGCGTTTTCCACGGCCGGACGGCCCATGGGATAGTACTGGAACCCCGCCTCGCGCATGATGTCGCGATGCAGGCAGTTGCGACCGTCGAAAAGGATGGGGCTGTTCATCGTCGCGGCGATCTTGCGGAACGGCAGGGTGTTGTACTGCGGCCAATCGGTCAGCAGGGCCACGGCATCGGCGCCGGCGGCGCAGCTCACCGGGTCGGCCGACCATTCCACCTCGTCCTTGAACACCGGCTTCATGTTCTCCATAGCCTTGGGATCGGTTGCCTTGACGATGACGCCTTTGTCCAGCAGATGGCGGATGATGTCCAGGGCCGGAGATTCGCGGATGTCGTCGGTGTCGGCCTTGAAAGCCAGGCCCCACACGGCGATCTTGGCCCCGGCCAGGGGCCGGCCCAGTTTCTCCTCGATCCTTTCCACGAAACGCTTCTTCTGATTCTGGTTGATCGTCTGAATGGTGTTGACGAACAGGTTCTCGTGTCCGACGGCGCGGGAGATGTGTTCCAGGGCGGCCACGTCCTTGGGAAAGCAGCTTCCGCCGAACCCGCACCCGGCGCGCAGAAACGCCGGGCCGATGCGGCCGTCGCTGCCGATGCCCTTGCGCACGTCCTCGATGTCGGCGCCGTAGCCTTCGCATAGGATCGTCATCTCGTTCATGAACGAGATGCGGGAAGCCAGCATGGCGTTGGCCGCGTACTTGGTCAGCTCGGCTGATTCCCAGTTCATCGTCATGAAAATCTCTTCGCGCTTGATCAGCGGGTCGTAGAGCCGGCGCATGATGCGGAACGCCTCGGGGGATTCTCCGCCGACGACGATGCGGTCCGGTTCCATGCAGTCCTTGACCGCGCTGCCTTCGCGGAGGAACTCGGGGTTGCTGACCACCTGGACGTAGGCGCGGGTCTGCTGCTTGAGGAAGTCGTATAATCTTCGGTTGGTGCCGGCCGGTACCGTGGATTTGACCACGATGGTGATCATGTAATCGACGCTCTGCTCGGCCAAGGAATCGCAGACCTCCTTGCCCGCCGTTTCCAGGTAGCTCATATCGACCATGCCGTCCGGTCTGGAGGGGGTTCCGACGCATAGGAAGATGACTTCCGCATCCTTGACCGCCGCCTTGATGTTGTCGGTGAACTGAAGCTGCCCGGAGGCGAAATGTTCCTGCATCAGCTCGTGCAGGCCCGGCTCAAAGATGGGGCAATGCCCATCCAACAGGGTCTTGAGTCTCTTGGGGTCTTTTTCGACGCCTCGCACCATATGGCCGATGCTCGCCAAACAAGTGCCGGTGACCAATCCCACGTAACCACAGCCGATGACGCTGACGTCCATAAACCCATCCCTTTCAGAGCAAGCACCTTACCGATCCGCGGCCGGGTTGCCAACCGCTTTTTCGCGGGCGGCGCCTTCAGCCCCGCCATGTTAAGTCAAATCGGATATGCCGGTCGGGCAGCTTAGCACTATGCATTATAAGACCGCGCCGTCACGCTGGTATCGCCCACGGATCCCGGACTGCTGGCTCGCATTCTTGCGCGCGGCAGCTTAACCTTGGCCGGCGTGGCGGACAGAACCTCGAGCCATCGGTATGTAGGAGCGGTGATCGTTATTGCGGCATTGCTCATACGCGTGGCGGATTTCCCGCCACGCTATTGCATGCGCGACATGGATGAACGGCCCTACGTGCAAAGCGGGCTGGCGCTGTGGGAGGGGATCACACCCACGTACGAGTATTCCCCGGCCGGGCCGCAGATTTGGATCAGTTGGACCTACGCCGCCGCTTCTTCCGCCGCCCATTTTTCCCACCCGGGCCCGGAGGAACGCTCGGCCCCGGCGGTGCTGCGACCGTTTGTCGCCGTCAACCACGCCCTGTTTGATGTCTACCGTGACTGGAGCTTGTTGCGATGGATCGAGGTGGCCGCCAACATCGCCGTGGCGGTGGCGGCGGTGGCGGCGGCGTTCGCCTTGGGCGTGCGTCGCGGCGGACTGGCGGTGGGAATCTTCGTCGGCGGCCTGACCGCCGCCCTGCCCCTGTTCGTTCAGTTGAGCGGCGAAGCCCGGCCGTACATCATGGGCTGGAGCCTGGGCATCATCGCCCTGTATTTCAGCGCCATCGCCTTCCAGCGCCGCCGCGCCGCAACCTGGTCGGCCATCGCCATGGGCCTGGCCATCGGCTCGCGCGTCGATATGTTGCTGCTATTGCCGTTGGCGTATGCCGATCTGTGGTACGCCGATGACAATGCCCTGACGGCGCGCCTGCGGCGGCTGCTTGGCTACACGGCCATTGTCGCGATCGCCAGCCTCTTGATCGCCCCATGGCTGCTGACCAACCTGATGGGCAACCTAAGAGCCATTGTCTCCGTGCGCGCAGCTACGCCGACGCAGGCGCCGACTCCTTTGAGTCACATTCTGAGAGAACTGGTGTGGGACCAGGGCCTGATCGTGGCGTTGCTGGCGACCGTGGCGGCGATTGTCCTGCCGGCGCCCGGACGCCCTCGCCCGCGATGGATTGCCGGCGTTTACGTTATCCTGCTGGCAGCTTCCATACTGAAGGCGACCGGATTCGGCCTGCGACATCAGGGCGGCCCTATCACCGCCGTGATCGTCTTCGCCGGCGCGGGAATGGCTGCGGTGGCGCAGCGTTGGCCGCGGGTGGTATGGACGGCCGTTGCGCTGGGATTGCTTTTGCCGATCATTCAAAGCGGCCGCGACATCGCCCGACGCCGGGACCGGGAAACCAACGACTACGCGACGCTGTGGCTTGAACGCCACGTCCCGCCCGGGACCCGCATATATCTCAGCCCAACGATCCACGATCCGCTCCCGACGGTTGAGGCGTCGCGCGCCATATGGGGCGAAGTTGCCGACCCCGACGCCTGGAAAACCAAGGTGCAGTCCGCGTTGAGGCGGTTCTCGTCCGTCTCGAAAGACCTTCCCCCGGCCCTTTCCGAAGAAAATATGATCGTTGAGCGGGGTGTGTGCCGCGAGTGGTTCATTCTTGGTAGCCGCACCGAATTGCCCGATGCGCGATTCGATATTCGCGTGTTCAGCTACTCCGAAGTCTTCGGCGTGCGGGAGGTTGCCAGTGAGTACCGGAAGACCGGTGGGGTGCTGATCTGCGACGATGTGTACGCGCCGATGCCCACGGGCATGGGCCAACCGGTGGCGCAATGGGTGGGTTCCAGGGGAGGGGGCGTCCGCGTGTATTGCTCACCGGATGTTCTGGAGAGACTGAAAGACCCGCAGAATCTGGCGGCGTGGTGATGGCGGCAGCGGCGTTGGCCGCGGGGCGTGCGAATCAGCCGGCCACCGCGTGGTCAGATGGAGCGCCCGCGACGGGGGGCGAAGATACCACCGGCTTGGCGTCGCGCACGCCGGCACGTGGCACATCGGCATCCGACGCCCCCGGCGTTGCGACCGCTGCGGCAACGCCGTTGCCCTCCGGCGACTTCTCGTGCACCATCCCCATCTTGTACGCCGCCACCACGATGGACCCGAAGATCACCAGGTAAAACGCCACCGCGTAGCGCGTCCGCATGTACGCGATCAGCGCCCCCAAAAGACAGAAACCGATCGCCAGGCCGTAGCTGATCAGCACCGTCTTGCGCACGGAAAATCCGCGGGCGATCATCTGGTGATGAAAGTGATGCCGGTCCGCGCTGAACAGCGGACGCCGATTGACCCACCGCCGGGCAAAGGCCAGCGACGTGTCCAGCACGGGCAGGGCAAACATCACCATCGCCGCCAGCAGCCACTTGGCCTGTTCCTGAGCCAGCAGCACGATCATGGTGGCGCAGGCGTAGCCGAGGAACATGCTGCCGGCATCCCCCATGAAGATGGACGCGGGATTGAAATTGTACGGCACAAACCCCAGGACCGCCCCCAGCAGCGCCAAAGCCAGCACGACGCGGACCGGGTCCAAGGTGCCCAGCTCCAGCGTGCCCATATGCACCGCCAGGAAGAGGAATCCGGCGGCGATGACGGCGGTGACCCCGCCGCACAATCCATCCAATCCATCAAGCAAATTCGTGGCGTTGCTGCACCCCACCACCATGCAGACCACCAACAGCGAACTGAGCAGCGAAACCGCGGTATGGGGAATGTGGACCGCCGGCCCGAACGCGGCCTGTAGGCGGATATCCAACGGCGAAAATATCGGGCCCAGACAGTTGGCCCCCACGCCCTGCGTCAGCAAGAGCAGCGCCGCGGCGATCTGTCCCATGATCTTGATGCGCGGGCGGATATGCTTCAGATCATCCCACAAACCCAGCAGCACGATCGCGGTGGCGCCCACCACGATGCTCAGCTTCATGTGCAGATGCGGCGAGCCCACCTCGCTGGAGGGAATGTGAATCTGGCTCATCGCCAGCCCCGCCACCCATCCCATGAAAACCGCCACGCCTCCCAGGTAGGCCACCGGCGCCTTGTGAAGCTTCCGCACCGAATCCGGGTTGTCCACGATCCCGTAATACGCCGCGATCGATCGCATCACCGGCGTGAACAGGAAACTGACCAGGAAGGCGGCGTAAAAAACGTACACGTACGGCGCCAAAACGTCATCCCAGGATAACACGGCCAGGTTGACCATGGCCTCCGCCACCTACAGCTTCCCCCCATTTCATCGCCACCCAAAAATCACAACGGTCGCCCCCTCCGTCGCTCGCCAGCAGTATAGCTCGCCTCCGTGCCCTGCAAAGCGTACCTGATTCCGATAACCGCGCCACTCAAACCGCGGCGGGATGGAGCCATCTCCATCTTTTCGTCCATCCGTCGCCGGCGGTTAAGCGCCCGTTTGTTTCAAGTAATCCTGCACGCTGCGGATGATTTGATCCAGCGAGTATCGCGGCACAAAACCAATGACCGAGCGAATCCGGTCCAGCCGCGGCACACGCCGGGGCAGGTCGTCAAACTCCTGGCCGTACGCCTCCTGGTAGCTCAGATGTTCGATGCGGCTGGCGGAGCCGCAAATGGAGACCACGCGCTGAGCCAGATCGTTGATGGAAACCTCCTCGTCGCTGCCGAGGTTGAAGACCTGCCCGAAAGCAGCCGCGGTGGACATCAGCCGCAGCAGGGCATCGGTCACATCCGCGACGTGGCAGAAGCATCGCGTCTGCCGGCCGTCGCCGTACACCTGGATCGGCGCGTTCTTCAGCGCCGCGGCGACAAAACGCGGCAATACCATTCCGTACATGCCCACCTGGCGCGGACCCACGGTGTTGAACAGTCGCACGATCACGTTCGGCAAGCCAAATTGCTTGCGGTACGCCAGACCGAGAAACTCGTCGATCCCCTTGGCGTAGGCGTAGCACCATCGGCTGGCGCGCGTGGGACCCAGCACCACGTCGTCATTCTCGCTGAAGGGGACCTTCGCTCCCTTGCCGTAGACCTCGGACGAACTGGTGATGAGCACCGGCCTGCCAAAACGCTGCGCCGCCGCCAGCACGACCTCCGTGCCGTGGATGATGCTGCGGATGGTGAGCACCGGCCGCTCGACGATCAGTTGCACGCCCACCGCCGCCGCCAGGTGATACACCGCGTCGCACGTCGACATCGCCAGGTTCACCGCCGCCTCGTTCTCCACCGAGTCGCGGATGACCTGCACGTCGCCGCGTTGGAAAAGATGCGCGATGTTCTGCTCGCGCCCGGTGGAAAAATCGTCCAGAATCGTGATGGAGTCGCCGCGCTTCAGCAGCGATTCGCACAAATGTGATCCGATGAACCCCGCCCCGCCGGTGATCAAAAAACGTTTGCCCATGACGCAGAGGTTAAACCAGATTCCCACCGGCGTCCACCTTAGCCCGGCATCGAGAAACGAGCGTAGATGACGATGGACGTGAGATTGAACAGCGCATGCATGGTCACGTTCGTCCAAAGATTTCCCGTCCGCTCGTAGGCGTAGCCGAGGCACAAGCCGAGCAGGAAAATCGGCGGAGACATCCACCAGGGATGCACGGCGGCGAAGGCCAGCGCCGCCAGCACGATCGCCGGCCACGGACGCTTCAGCCCGTACCTCAAAAAGGTCTGAATATGTCCGCGGAAGAACATCTCCTCGGCCAGGGGCGCCACCGCGACGGCCGTGACCACGATCACCACGCGCAGCCACCACGCCGACGTGTTGCCCAACGCCAGCAGCAGTTGATGCGCGGCTTCGTGCGGCAAGTGCAGGCGGCTCCACGCTTGTTGCGTCGCGACTTCCGACCAGAAGACCCACGGCAGGACGATCAGGATGCCGAGGATGCCCCCCAGCAACCCCGCCGGCAGGCGCGACAGCCCCAGGCCCAGGCGGCGCCATCCGCCGGGTCGCAGCAGCAGCGTCGCCGCCGCCAGGGCGATCAGGGTCGCCAATTCCGCCGCCCCGTTGCCCAGGGCCAAGACGCCGGGCGACGTCGGCTCCTGGCGCGCATGGGGCACGGTCGCGGAAATCGTCAGCGGCACCGCCGCCCAGGCCATCAATCCGACGCCCCCAATGGTGAGCAGAATCTGCGGCCTCTCGCCCAGCGCCAGCCGCTGCCCAAGTGGCAAACCGCGCCGCAGCACGCCGGCGGCCGCCGCCAACGCGACCGACACCGCCATGGCGATGCCCAGATAAAACGCGGGAATGCCCGCCGCTTCCGCGACGACCGTCAACATTGACATTGCCCTGATCCGATTTACAGTTGCCCGCCGCTTGCGCCGGCGCATTCTATCGGCCGTTGCTTCGTTTTCCTATGAGTCTGGCCATGAGTCTTCTGGACCAAATCCTGGCCACCAAGCGGCAGGAACTTCAGCAGCGACAATCGCAGGCGCCCCTGGACGCGCTGAAACGAACCATCGCATCCCTGCCGCGGCCGCGCAACTTCTTCCAGGCCGTCACCACGCTTGGTAAAAAACCGCTCAACCTCATCGCGGAAATCAAAAAGGCGTCTCCCAGCGCCGGCGTCATCCGCCAGGATTTTGATCCGGTGCACCTGGCCCGCCTGTGCGCCGACGCCGGCGCCGACGCCCTCAGCGTGCTCACCGACGAAACCTATTTTCAGGGCCGCCTGGATTTCATCGCCGCCGTGCGTCAGGCCGTGTCCCTGCCGGTGCTGCGCAAGGATTTCCTGATCGATCCGTACCAGATTTACGAATCGCGCGCCGCCGGCGCCGACGCCGTGCTGCTCATCGCCGAGTGCCTGGAAACGTCCCGGATGATCGACCTGCAGATCCTGGCCACGGAACTGAACATGACCTGCCTGATTGAGGTGCACGACCTGGACAACCTGATGCGCGTGCGCGACCACGTGATCGGTTTTCCGCACCGCAGCTATAGCCTGCTGGGGATCAACAACCGGGATTTGCGGACGTTCCAGACCGATCTGGGCACGACGTTGCGGCTCAGCGAGCTGGTGGCCGACCGCCGCGTGCTGGTCAGCGAGAGCGGAATCAACAGCCGCCAGGACATCCTCAAGCTGGCGGAGGCCGGCGTGACCGGGGTGCTCATCGGCGAGACCCTGATGCGCAGCGACGACATCGCCGCGAAAATCGCCGAACTTTTATCGCCGATCTGACGCGTCGCGTCTCACAACCCGCCGCCGGGCGGAGCGCCGGGTTCACCCGGCCCGCCGGGGCCGCCGGGACCGCCAGGACCGCCGGGACCGCCGGCCGGCTGATGCGACGCCATGTACAACTGCATCCCCGCGCTGGTCAGCGCCTGCACCAGTTGCGACGGCGCGTACGCATCCACGCGCAGCGCCGCTCCGTCGTTGGAGAACGTCACGCCCACCGGCGGCAGGTCCTCCGGGATCTTCACCCCCATGTCCATGGAAAATTGCTTGGCGTAATTCAGCCCTGTCGTCGCCCACACGTCCAGTGGAAGGTAAACCACCGACGTGCGCCGCGCCGGAAGCTGCGCCGCCACCGTCTTCACCGTCGCCGTCTTGGCCAGCGGATCGTCATTGCTCCTGGCCGCGGCGATGGCCGTGCTGATCATCGGATCGCCCAGCCCGGCCACCATCAGCAGCGTGTCGTCGTTCACCGGACCCATATACTGCTGCATGCCATTGGGACCGTACAGAAATTGCAGAAACTGCATCGCCTGCTGCTGCTGAAAATTCTGCCCGGTCATGTCGATGGTGGTCTGCACCAGGTCGAACGTGACGCCGTCCACCGTCTTGGCCGCCGGCGTGATCGTGGTGGTCGTACCCGAGTGCGCGATTCCCAGCGACGCCATCGCCGCCTGCCACGAATCCACCGCCTTGTGCTGCGCCGCCAGCAGCGTCTTGGCATCGCCGCTGCGGATGGCGATCATCTGCAGCAGCGGCTCCTGTCCTAACATCCCCGAAGGCGCCAGCAGCGCGAAGCGACCCCCCGTCTGCGTCGCCGCGACCGTCTTGATCGCCTCGATCTCATCAAGGAACGGCGAAAACCGCGGACCCAGTTCCGCGATCGACTTCTCGATCGGATTCAGAAAATCGTTCAAGAACTGCGCCGCCTGCTGTGGGTTGGAAATCCCCCCGCCGAACACCAGGTACTTGCCATCCGGCAGACCCGACAAAAGCGACGCATCCGTGTTCTTGGCCGCCGCCACCAGCGTCCCGAACTTGCTGGCCGGTTGGAATTCCACGATGAGCGTCGAGCCGATGCCCTCGGGACTCAGGTTGGTGCCCAGCGTCGCGTCATCCACGTCGTTGATGAATTCCTGGGCCAGGTCCAGGACCTGGTTGACGACCACTTTCACCGCCGGCGCCATCTTGGGCAGGTCGATGGTGCCCATTTTTTGGCCGTTCTGCGCCTGCTGGTCGATGGTCTGCATGATTTTGAGCCGCGCCACCGCGATCGCCGGCAGCACCTTGGCCCGCAGCGCCTTCACGTTGGCGAAGATCACGAAATCCTTGGAATCCATCTCCTTGGCCGCCAACCCGCCCACCGTCAAAAACGCCGTGGGCTGGGTGGCCACCAGGGCGCGGGAAGGGCTAACCGCCGCGTAATCGCCCCAGTGCGCCATGTACGCGGGTTGCATGTTGTTCTTGAAATGGAATTGCGTGACCTCGCCGGTCGTCACCGCCCCCGGGAAATTGCCGATGAACCCCTGATAATCCGAAACCGGAAACAGAATCAGCATGGATTGGTCCCAGCGCGCAGCCGGACCAGGGCCCGGATCGATCAGCGCCGCCGCAAAATCGCCCGACTTGTTCAGCCCGGCGCTGATCCCCGATTTTTTCAACATCATCCCCAGCGGATCGGCCAGCTCCGGATTCATCTGCACCAGCCCCAGCGAGCCGCAGAAGTCCGCCACCTTCTTGCTGGTGACCTCCAAATTGCTGACCTTGTAAACAACCAGCGCGTTGGCCGGCATCTGCTTGACCGCATCCGCCCGCGCCAAACCGCCCAGGCAAAACACCGCGATCATCGCGGCCGCCACTGCATGCTTGCCCAATCTCATGGTCGCTCCTTGTTCCCCAGCAGTTCTTTTGGGACCAATCCCAAATATTCCCACTCGACCCAACAAAAAAGGCCGGCGGTATCCTACTCATTGAATATCGCCGGTCAAACAATTCTTCGGACTAGAAATTGCGTGCGATCTTATAGCCGGCCGCTGCCGCGGCGGGCCTATTTCCCCCCGGTCTGTGGCGGCGCCGCTGTGCTCAACGACTGCTTCAATGCCGCCGTCAGCGAATCGCCCAAAGGGGCATCCGTCGAATCCACAGTCACGTCCCCCACTTCCAGCAGATTCCCCGAACCCCGGCCGGATGCCTGCAGGTTTTTCACCAAGACCCCTTGCGCACCCTCGCCCACCAGGAAGCGCAGCTGCATGTCACGCCCCTCGACCACGCACTGGGTAGCGATCGCCGCCACCAGGTTCGCCTTCACCTCGCTTGACGTGGCATCAAGCTCCTCGCCGGTGAGGTACTGCATCGACTTGATGCGGACGCCGCTCAGGGCCAATTGGCTGATCCGCCCCGCCAGCTCATCGTATCCCGGCGGGCCGTAAACGTCGGGCACGGCGCTGCCGTTGGTGTCCTCCATGTCAAACAGCGTCCCTCCCCAGGCGCGCAAGAGATCCTGATTGTGCGTCCCCCAGAACGACATCACCTCCTGCGGGAGCTTCACGTGGACCGTCCCGACCTCGAACTCCCGGCCGTTGTTGACGAAAATGCCGACGGCGATCTGCGCGGCATTCGCGGAAAAGTGCAGCCTCCGCTCAATTCTGGCGACTCGGCTCCGTGAATACCAGCTTATCCGCATCAGCACGTAGCCCCGGCGCTGTAGCACGTCAAGAAACTGCAACCCCGCGCTGTCGGCCACGGCCCGCGCACAGGCCAACTGCACCGCCGGAGTTCCCGTCGCCCGGATAAAGACGTTGCCGACGGCGACCGTCAAATCCTGATCCTCCGGATCCGCCAATCGCGCGCGCAGAGCCGAGGCCGCCGCCGCGCTGGTGCAGGTCATGATGCTCACTCCCCCGTTTTCCAGAACCACCCGCGTTTGCCGCACGACAGCTCCCCCCATTTGCTTTCGGAGCGACGCCAGTTCGTCGTCAGAACCGATCACCACGTCTTGGACGGAGAGATCCGCCTCGCGGCGAAGCTGTGCGATGATCGCCTGTTCATTCGCTTCGGGCTGCACCAGAGCCGCCGGCCCCGGCGCGGCGGGCGATGGCGCCTCCGTTTGCGGAACCGGCGGATTGGCTTGCGCCAAGATAATCACCGTGCCGACGCTCGGAACCGCCACCGCCGTCCCGGCCAGGAGCATCGCTGCCAGTTTCAGTTTGGCCCAGAGCATCGCCTTGCCCGCCTGGTGAGCGATCGTCGCCGCCAAAGTCCCCTTGGCCGCTGCGCCCGCGGAGGCGCCAATGGCCTGAACCAATCCAGCCGGCGCCGCTTCCACGGCACGGGAGGAAAGCTCGACGGCCAACACCGCCACCGCGGGCACCACGGCTCGTGCCGCCATTTGTCCGCGCAGACGCTCCAGCCCCCGATCCACGCGCTTGCGCGCCGCTTCCTCGCTGATCCCCATGGCCTGCCCGACCTCGCGCAGCGCCATTCCCTTGAGGTAACGCAACGCGAGGGCATCGCGGTCCGCGCGATTCAACCGCGACATCGCCTCGTCGAGCATCGGGGCATACGTTTCCCACGCCGGCTGCTGGTCGATCTGAACTGATTCGCTTCTCATCTGCGCCGCCCGCCTCTCGTGATACGCCCGCCGCGCCGCCAGCTTGGCCGCGTTGCGGCTGGCAAAATACGTCGTCCTGACCAGCCACCCCGCCAGCGACCCCCGCACGCTCCCGGCCTTTTTCGCCAGGAGCATGAAGACCGCTTGGGTCACGTCCTCGGCCAGATGCGCGTCGCCCAATTGCCGCTTGGCGGCCGAGTAAACCAGGTCGGCGTTGTCCCGCACGAGCTGGGCAAAAGCGCTGGGGGATGCCTGCGACAGGTATTGCGATAAAAGTTCCCGTTCATCCATGGTGGCCGCCTTCGTTGCCTCTGCCGCTAAATAATGTACCGTCGCGCCGGGACCGGACACCCTATAATCGTGCCGAGGAGCGGTTTTGCGTCTGCCGATCATGGATCTTCCCGCAGCGCGTCCGGCCGGTTTCGACAGCGGACCGGCCTCCATCGCCGCCGTCCGCGTCCTGCGCATCAGCATCACCGACCGCTGCAATTTCCGCTGCGTCTACTGCATGCCGCAAGATGGCATCCAGTGGCTCCCCAAGTCGGACATTCTCAGTTTTGAAGAGATCGTGGAAGTGGCCCGCGCGGCGATGGACAAGCACGGCATCCGGCGCTTCAAGCTGACCGGCGGCGAGCCCACCGTCCGCGCGGGTTTGCCCGACCTCATCGCCATGCTGCGCGAGTTGGGCGACGTCGAGCTGTCGTTGACGACCAACGGCCAGCGCCTCGCCGCCCTGGCCGCTGACCTGCGCCAAGCCGGATTGGATCGCATCACCGTCAGCCTAGACAGCTTGCAGCCGGACAAGTTCCGCCGGATCACGCGCACCGGCGACCTGCGCGCCGTCCTGGCCGGCCTGGATGCCGCCCAGAGCGCCGGATTCCCCGTGAAGATCAATTGCGTCACCATGCGCCGAACCAACGACGATGAACTGGTCGATTTCGCCCGTCTGACCCTGAGCCGAAAAATCACCGTGCGCTTCATCGAGTACATGCCCCTGGGCGAGTCGGCGTTGCTCGAGGAGGAGGTGATGCAGCCTCTGGGCCCCGCCGCCGGGTGCGACCATCAGCTCCGTGGCGGCGACGTGCTGATCCCCGAACCGCAGGTGCGGGCCATGATCGAACAGGAATTGGGACCGCTGGTGCCGGTGGCCCGTCACAGCGAGCCGGGCGTCGGGCCGGCTTCGGTGTACCGACTGGCCGTCGGCCGGCCCGCGGGCCGCATCGGGTTCATCAGTGCCATGTCCGCCCCGTTTTGCGCCACCTGCAATCGCCTGCGTCTCACCCCCACGGGCCTGCTGCGCTCCTGCCTCTTCGACGGCGGCGAGGTGGATCTCAAGCCGATCCTGCGCGGCTACGGCGGCGAGGAATCGCGCCGCGATGCTCTGGCTGACGCCATGGCCGAGTGTGTCCGCCTCAAGCCCAAGGTCCACAGCCATCACGGCAACCAGCAGATGAGCCGCATCGGCGGCTGATCCATTCTTCTCCTTGTCTCCCCCTCTCCCTGTCTCCCCCTCTCCCCGTCTCCTTGTCTCAGCTTGCTTCACTCATAGAATTCACCTTTCTCGATGAACGGCCAACGCAACGATTTAATGGATCGGCTTCTCTACGCGGCGATTCGCCTGGGGGCGATGCTGATCCACTGCCTGCCCGTCACCTTCTGCCTGGCCGCCGCCGGCCGCCTCGGACGAATCTGGTACGCCGTCGACGTCCGCCACGCCGCTCGCGCCAGGGCCAACCTGCACAACTGCTTCCCCCACCTGACGGAAACGCAGTGCGATCAGATCGCACGCCAAAGCCTCGAGCATCTGTTCATGCTCGGCGTGGAAATCCTGTTCACCCCCCGGCTGATCCACCTCCACACCTGGCGCACTTACGTGCGACTGGATGACATCCGACCCACCCTGCAGCTTCTGATGCGCCCCAAGCAGGGCCTGATCCTCCTGTCGGCCCATTACGGCAACTGGGAAATCCTGGGTTACGTCCTGGCCACCCTGGGCTTCGAGACCGTCAGCGTTGCCCGGCCCCTGAATAATCCGTACCTCAACGACTGGCTCTTGGGCGTCCGCGAGCGTCGCGGGCAGCGCATCGTGGGAAAAAAGGGCGCGGCCATCGAGGTGGCGCAGCTACTGGACAACGGCGGCGTGGTCGCCCTGGTCGCCGATCAGAATGCCGGGCCCAAGGGCGTGTTCGTCGATTTCTTCGGCCGAAGGGCCAGCACCTACAAATCCATCGCCCTGTTGGCGATGCAGTATGAAGTTCCCGTGATCATCGGCTACGCCCGGCGCTGCGACGGCCAATTTCATTTTCGCATGGCCGCTCAGGACATCATCCGCCCCGAGGATTGGAAGAAGCAGGACGATCCGCTGATTTACATCACGCAGCGCTACACGCGCGCCATCGAGGATTTTGTGCGCGCCGATCCGGCCCAGTACTGGTGGATGCACCGCCGCTGGAAAACCCGCCCCAAAGGCGAAGCCCCCCTCCCGTACGACTGATGGAGAGGCGATTTACCCTCGCTCCAGCAGCGATCTATACATCGGCAACACTTGCTGCCACGTAAATCGCTCCCGCACGATCCGCGATCCATTGCCCACCAGCATCTGGCGCAGCGCCCGGTCAGATAAAACCCGCCCGATCGCGCCCGCCAGCGCTTGCGGACTTTTCGGCGGCACCAGCAATCCGTTGACACCATCGCTCACCACGTCGCGGATTCCCGGCACGTCGGTCGCCACCACTGGCACGCCCGCGGCCATCGCCTCGATCAGCACCAATCCAAAACCCTCCGCCAGCGACGGCAGCACCAGCACGTCCGCCATCGCCAGGGCCTCCCTGGGTCCGTCCACCTCGCCGTGCAACGTAACCCGCTTTTCGAGATTCAAATCCCGGATCGATTCTTCGATCGCCCGCCGGTCGACCCCTTCGCCGAAGACGTGCAACGTCACGTCGCTCTCGAGCATCGGCATGGCCATAACCAGATCGCCGACTCGCTTGATCGGATCGAGCCGGCCGAGAAAGACGACTGTCTTGCCCCCTTCCCGGAACTCCGGCAGAGAGCGGGGCGAGGGTTCCACGGCGTTGGGGATGACGACCAGTTTGCTTTGCGGTACGCCCGCCCAGCGCCGGGCGGCGGCCGCAGCCGACGGCGAGGGCGCGACGATTCTTTGGGCCGCATGCTGAGCCAGCCGCTGAACCGCCCAATGCCATCGCGGGTGCGGCTGCGTGGTTTGAATGGACTCGATCAGCCGCACCCCGGGACAAAACGGCGCCGCCAGTGCCGCCGCGGCGTTGGCGTGCACCAGGAAACTCAGCACGGTGTCAAATCGCTGCCGGCGGATGAGCCGGATCAACCGCAAGACCGCCCCGGCGTCGGCGTCGCAGCGGGCATCCAGCGCGGTGACCGCCACGCCGCGTTCGAGCAGTTGGTCGGCCACCGCACCCCGGCCGTCCAGGCACGCCACGTGAACGGCAAACCCGTCACTGCGCCCCAGACGCAAGGCCAATTCCCGCACCACCGTCGGCGTTCCGCCGATCTTCAGGTCTGTGATCAGCAGCAGAATCCTTCGCGGCACAAGTGCAGTCTACCCGCGGACCGCCGCCGCCGCATTCTTGGCGGGCGGTCGATTGCCGCGTATCTTTCGCCCCATGGCGGCCAAGCTGAAATGGGGAATCCTGGGCACGGGAAACATCGCCCGGCAATTTTGCCAGTCGGTGCGACACTGCCGCCGCGGAATTCTTGCCGCCGTCGGCTCACGCACGGCCGCCCATGCCCGCCAATTTGCCCGCATCTTCGGCATTGCCGCCGACTACGGCTCGTACCGGCAGCTCATCGCCGACCCGTCCGTCGATGCCGTTTACGTCGCCCTGCCCAACTCGCTGCATTGTCACTGGACGATCGCCGCCCTGCGGGCGGGCAAGCACGTGCTGTGTGAAAAACCTCTGGCGTTGGATGCCCGGCAGGCGACTGGCATGTTCGCCGCGGCCAAGCGGGCTCGCCGGCTGCTGTGCGAGGCGTTCATGTATCGGTCGCATCCGATCACCCGTGCCGTGCTCAAAGCCGTGCGCAGCGGGGCGATCGGTGAACTGCGGCTGATCCGCACCAGCTTCTGCTTCCGCACCCGCCGCGTCCGCGGCAACGTGCGATTCGTCCGCGACCTCGGCGGCGGCGCCCTGATGGACATTGGCTGCTATTGCGTCAACTTCGCGCGCCTGCTGGCCGGAAATGAGCCGACGGCGATTCACGCGACGGCCAAGATGCACCCCGGCGGCGTGGATGAGCTGGTCGCGGCCGATTTGGTCTTTCCCGGTGGCCTGATCAGCCAATTCGTCTGTAGCCTGGGCGCTCAGGCCAACAACACCGCATACCTGTGCGGCACCGAGGGGTACATTGAGATTCCCGTCCCCTGGAAACCGCGGCGGCGGGCCAAGTTCATCCTCACCCAGGGCATCGTGCCGAAAATGGACCAAGCCAAACCGACCGCCGCCCCGCCGCGGGATGTGCGTTACGCAACCGCCGACCGCGAGCTTTTCGCTCTGGAGGCCGACGATTTCGCCGCCGCGGTCTTCGGCAACCGCCCTGCGCCCATCAGTCCGGCCGATTCCCTGGGCAACATGCGCGTCCTGGACGAAATCCGCCGCCAGATCGGATTGGAGTTTGATTGACCATGCAGATTTTAATGAACGCCGGCGGGATCGCCGCCACCAATTGCTACCTGATCGCCGATGAAACGGCGGGCAAGGCCGTCCTCTTCGACGCCCCCAACGACACCACCGCCCCGCTCCTGGCCGAAGCCAAGAAACGCGGCTGGGACCTGATCGGCCTGTGGCTCACGCACGGGCATTTCGACCACGTCGCCGATCACGCACGGGTCACGGCGCAGTTTCCGCACGCCCAAGTTCTGATTCACGCCCTCGACGAGCCCAAACTGATCCAACCCGGCAGCCAGTTTTTTCCGCTGCCCTTCGTCATCCCGTCGCGGCGGGCCGACGGATATGTCGCCGACGGCCAGGTCCTTCAGATCGGCTCACTGGCCGTGCACGCGATCCACACGCCCGGCCATTCGCCGGGGCACGTCATGTACCATCTGCCGCAGGAACAGGTTTTGGTCGGCGGGGATTTGATCATCATGGGCGCCGTCGGCCGCACGGACCTGCCCGATTCCGATGAGAGGCATCTGTACGCTTCGATCCGTAAGATCATGCAACTTCCGCCGCAGACGCGGCTGCTCCCCGGCCACGGCCAGGCCAGCACGCTGGCCGACGAAATGCAGTCTAATCCCTACGTGATCGAAGCGATGCAGTAGCGCCACCGCCCCGTTCAGGTTCCGCTGCCGTCCTGAGGCTAATTGGTCGGCTGGCTTGCTGGCGCGGCCGGGTGGCTGCGCTGAGTCAGGGTGATCGTGACGGTCACACTGGCTGAGCCTTCGGCGCCGGCGGACAGCTCCACGCGGGCGTGGCCGCGGCCGACGCCTTTCATGGAGGCCGACACGTTATATTTGCCGTTTGGGATATCGGTGAAGGTCGAGGAGCCCTTGTCATCGGCGGTGGCGGACAGCTCCACGGGGACGCTGCCGTGATTGTCCACAATGCGAATCTTCGCCCCGGGCACGGCATTTTTATCCGAATCGACGACCAGGACGGTGATGCTTCCCGTCGGTTGCGTGCTGGGCTGCGTGGCCGCGTCGGCCTTCGCGGTTTGAGCGGTAAAAACGGCGACGACGGCCAGGCTCGCGGCCGCCGTGGCGACCAGCGCTTTGCAAATATTGTGCAAAATCATGTGTCCCTCGTTGGTTGGTGTTCCTCTGTCCTTACAACGCAGAGCACATCATATAATCTCGCGCGTACATTTTCGATGGCGATGATGGGTCATTTGCATCGCCGCTGTTCAGGCGCCGCCCTGGGGCGCGTTGGAGGGCTGGGTTGCGGGAGCATTCCCGCCGTACCGATGGTGCTGGGGCGGGGTCAGGGTGATGGTTACGTGGGCATTCGCCGAGCCGTCGGCGCCGGGGGAGAGTTCCACCCGGACATGGCCGTGGCCGACCTTTCTCATCATTGCCATCACGCCGTAGCGGCCGGAGGGGATGTCAGTAAACGTAAATGAGCCGTTCTGGTCGGCTGTGCCCTGGGCGATGGGCGCGGGTCTGTGATGCTCACGGGTCGGCCCGGATGCGCCGGGCGTCGCTTGGCCGCCTGCGGCGGGCTGTGTGGCTGGCAAGCGGGCATGGCGGTGCCATCCGTGCAGCGCCAACAGCCGGATCATGGCGCCTGGCACGAGTTTATTGTTGCTGTCAAGCACCAGCACGGTAATGCTGCCCGTTGGCCGCGTGCTGGGCGGCGTTGCCGGCGTACCGGCGCCCTTAACGGATTGAGCAGACAGGATCGCAACGACCGCCAGAACAGCGCCCGTCGCCGCGGCCAACGATTTGCCAAAGTTGTGCAGAATCATGGTTCCCTCGATGGTTAAGCGTCTCTACGCTCCTCTGCACCTTCAACGCGGCAGGGGCCGGATTATTTCCCCAGCTTGCTTCGACACAGGCGATGGGTGACTTTTAGGGTTAACGGGCCTGGGAAATCGTCTCCCACAGATCGCGCAGGTCCAGGGAGATGTGAACGGTCGCGCTGCCATCGGAGAGGTATTCGACGCTGTAAACACGGGCGCCACGGGCCAGGGCTTGGTCGATGGCGGCGGCAAGGCGCGGGTCGCGGGCGGCGGCACTGCCCAGAGTCTTGCCGTCGCCCCAGGGCAGGTCCTGAATCTGGCGGTGAAGATTGCTGGCCGCGGCGTATTCGGCGGCCCGGGCGGAAAGCAACTGCGTGCGAGCGGCGCCAGTACCCTGGGCGTCGATCTGACGATCCACCCAATCCGGCGGCTGGGCGGGCAGCAGCGACTGCACGGGCCGAGTAGCGGCGGCCGCCGGGCCGCTGCGGCCCACGGGCGATGCCATCCGCTTGGAGATCGCTTCCGCCACCGCTGCCCAGGCCTTGTCATCGGCCGGAAGCGCAATGTCCGTCCGCCCGGTGAGCAGCGAGCGCAGCTCCTGGCACAGAGCGGCGGGGGGGAAAGACAAAGTCACTTCGACGCTCTTGTCATCCCGGAAATCGACCAGCGTAACCGGGCGGTTGCCGACCCAATCGGCCATCGCCGCGGCGACGGCCGGGATCGAGAGCGCATCGCCGACGGTCTTGCCGCCGGCCAGTGGAACGGAGGAAATGCTGTCCAGCACGCGATTGACCACGTCCTGCCGGGCGGCGGTCGCCTGCGCCACGATCTGCTCGGGACTGACATCGCGCCACGCAATGGAAGTCGGCGGCGGGCGGATCAGATCGATGCGCCCCGTGCTGCTGCCGGTTGCGGAAAAGACCCGGCTGTCCCAACTCTTCAGATCGCGCAAGATTAGCGCCGCAGGCAGCGGCGTGCTCTGCGGGTTGTCAGACGCGATGCGAGCCAGCTCCGCGCGAACCAGCGGTGCGGCGATGTCCAGGCGAACCTGGCAGGTATCGGGATCGATCCATCGCGGCCCGCCGATCTGCTGGGCTTGCTGAAGCACATTAAGCAGTCGCGCTTGCGAGCCGGTTTGATCGATCAGGTTGCGGACGCCGATCGCCCCGGCGATCGGCTCAGCGCGGATGTCGCCGGCCAAGCGATCGATGGCGCTGGCCCGCGCCGCGGCCACTTGGGCTTGATGCGCATCATCCGCCCAAGCGATCGAGATCGAGGCGAGTAGAATCGAGATGAAAATGAATAACCGATGCATTTGGCGCCCGATCATCCCCTCTCCCCGGTATTCCGGGGAGAGGGTCAGGGTGAGGGGCTTCCTCCGCTAGCTAGACAGCCGGCATCTGCTCAAGTTAGCAATGTGCGCGGTAGATTTTTCATCGTAACTGCCGCGGTTATCGGAACAAGCGGCTCGGCTCAGGCCCATTTTTGAAAAAGAATTCTTAACCCCGGGCGCTCGGTTCGAACTGGAATTGCAATTGGGGGGCTGCGTGAAACAAAGCGTTCCGCCACATGGGGTTAGAGCGGTTTCAGTTGTTCTGTAGCGTCCGCGCCGCCTGACGGCGGCCCTTCGGGTTGCGTTCCAAGGGGTCGTCTGCGGCGTCATCGCTCCTCAAAGAGTCTCCTATTTGACCCGTTTCGTCACTCTTCCTTGCATCCGGCCCCTTGGAACGCAACGCAGACGCCACATGACAACTGAAAACGCTCTAAGCGTCGCGGACGGCGAAAACCGTCGGCGAAAAAACCGGAAAAACGTCGACTATTTTCACGGCCCGGGGCGTGGTGTGTGATAGAATAGTGTAAAGTCCCACGCCCGCCACAAATCAAAGGGCTGGGGCGACGAGTTTGCGGCGAGCCCAACCAACTTGGACCCGCAAATCGTTAATGACGGATCCAGGGTCCGACGCATCCCGCTCCGTGGGGAACGGGACCCGAAGCCGAAAGCTTTGGGAGCGACATCGGACCCTGCCTCTTTTTCCGCGACCGGCAGTCCCCCCGGAATTGGACTTGCGGCCACAGGCCGCTTCCTCAACCGTCCTTCACAGTGCCCGCTTGGGCGGTGCCCGGCAGCGATTCAAGTGTCGAGAGGCGCGCCGGTTTCTAGTTCCGGAACTATCGCGACTGGCTCGGTCTAACGATAGAATTTATAGCTACGGCGCGCAAACGATCGTTCCCTTTTCGGAAGTAGACCGTGCTTAGGTGGCGAGGCACTTGGAGGGGGCGAACTTGGAAGCGACCCATGACTGGGCGCCGATTGCGCACAGCTGCTGTCCCACCATCGCGGGAGGTTTGAGGTGTCCAAGTCGAGCCGTGGAAAAGATTACCTGCGGGAACGGGCAAGCGAGATTAACAGCTTGACCAACATTGTCGCGGAGCACGACAAATCGTTGGCGGAGTACTACGTGGGACGGGAGTTCTACGTCGATAGGGCGTTAAACTTCGATGACCATGCAACATTTTTCGTCGGACCCAAAGGAATCGGTAAGTCTGCCGTACTGCAGATGGTACGGCTCCTTCGCGAATCGGAGACTACCCGTATCATCGAGATTGCACCGGACGACCTCGCTTTTCAGTCGTTGGCGAACGCGCAAGCGAGTACACCATTACTTCTCGAAGGCGGCAAGTACCAATGGATGTTCAAATCGCTTTGGGATTACGTCTTAACGGTCGAGGTGCTGCGGCATGAAATTCCTGCCACCGGCCTTGGATATATCTTGGACAAGCTTTTTGGAGTTTTTCGGGGTGAGAGCGAGAAGGCAGCGCGCCGTCTTGTCGGCATGACATTCACGGACGAGGGACACCCAAAGACGTTAACCGACAAGATGCTCGACCTGATAAATGAAATTGAGTTATCAGCAGGAGGGACGCCGGGGCACGTGGGTGCGCGAATAGAACTCGGACCAAACCCCGGAGAGGGGCGAGAGCTGCAAATCCTCAATTTGGTCAATAAAGTCGCAAAGCATCTCGGGGAATTGCTTTCGCGTAGGTACTATCTCCTGGTCGACGACTTGGACCTGCACTGGAATGGCACAGATATTCAGAATTGGTTTATCGCGGCGCTGTTCTATTCCTTGCGCCGAATGGACCGCAATAAGATAAAATGCGTTGTCGCCATTCGTGAGCAGATTTTTCGCGAACTACCACTGGAGGACCGGGATAAATTCCGGGCGGGCGTATGCAGTGTGAACTGGGATCAGGTGACCGTGAAGAAAATTGTTCAGATGCGGCTCGCGAGGGTGTTGCGCCACAATGAAAGTGAAATCTGGACGGGGCTGTTTTACCAAGATGTATTTGAACAGCTCTGGCAGCACTCCACCGGCACGCCACGCGACTTGTTGCGTCTTACGCACGCTTGCCTGAACGAAGCGCAGAAGCGAGGGGCGAAATACGTGGGCGAGCATGATGTCACCTCGGGAATTCGTCAGTTCTCTTTACAAAGGCTCGATGACCTAGAAAGTGAGTGGGCATTTAAATGGCGCGGCCTCGGCCATCTGGCGCGCCGCTTCAGAGGTTGGCCGAAGGAGTTCTCTCTGGAAAGAATCCAAGAGTTACTAATCGAGATCGGCTGCGATTTCGAAAACGGGCGAGTCGAGGCAGAAAGGTACACGTGGGTCCGCGGCTTCGTCGAAGACCCGAAGGCATTCGCAGAGCTACTGCTAACTTGTGGGTTTTTAATGCATAAGTTGAGCAGAACGGACGCGCCGCGGGTCTTCGATCCGTCAGGCGGCGACCGCGTTAGTAATGCTTCATACTTTGCAATTCATCCCATGTATTGGTTGGGCCTCGGTATAGTGGGGGCATGAGGAAAGAAAAACCAACCGTTGAGTTGTATCAGCAGGTGGCGCTTCGGCGGGATGTACCGCAGGAGAATCTGCGCAAAGGGGATGTCGCCACGGTGGTGGAACTGGTACCCCATTCATCCGGCGGGCCGCAGGGCTGGGTCATCGAAGTCTTCGATGCCGTCGGACAGTCGATCACGGTCACGGCCGTCAGCGTCGACAATGTGGAGGCCGTTGACGGAAAATGAAGTGCTTGCCGTTCGCCCGCTAGCGCAGGCCGGGTAATCGGCGGGGTAGGGTGTCAATCAATTCTTGGGTTTTCTCTGCGTCCTCGGCGCACTCGGCGGTTCAATTGAATTTCGGGGGGAGGACCGGGCCGAGGACGGCCCGGCTCTCTGGGGAGCGGCTCTCCTTGCAGTCTGGCTCTCTGGGCGTCGGCGGCCGCGTTTGATTTTGAGGGGGGACGCATTTAGAGTCCTTCACCATGATTTCACGTCGTAAAACGCGCAAAGTCGTACTGGGCGATAAAACCCATGGGTTCGTCGGCATCGGCGGCGATGCCCCCGTGGCCGTGCAAACCATGACAGCCGGATACACCTGGGACATCGATAAGTGCGTCGCGGAAATCAATAAGCTGTCCGCCGCGGGAGCGGATATCGTCCGCGTGGCGGTGCCGGAAAAGAAAGATACGGCGGCACTGAAGGAAATTCTGCCGCGCGTAAGCGTGCCCATCGTCGCGGATGTGCATTTCCATTTTCAGCGGGCCATGGAAGCCATCGAGGCGGGCATCCATAAAATCCGGCTCAATCCGGGCAACATCAGCGACCGGGCACAGGTCAAAGACGTCATCCAGGCGTGCAAGGCAAAAAAAATCCCCATGCGCATCGGGGTCAATGAGGGGTCGATCGTCGAACGTAAGGACAAACAAAAACGCATGAAGGAACTGGGGGGCGTGTTCTCCAATGACAAGCACGGACATCTGCTGGCGATCATGATCGCCAAGCTGGAGGAGTATCTGGAGATTTTCCAGGCGGAGGATTTCCACGACATCGTCATCAGTGCCAAGAGCATCGATCCGGAATTGGTGATCGCCGCGTACAAGGAGATCAGCCAGCGGTTTGATTACCCGCTGCACCTGGGCGTGACGCACGCGGGGCCGAGGGAGACGGGGACGATCCGGTCGGTGGTGCCGCTGGGACATCTGCTGTGCAGCGGGATCGGGGACACCATCCGCATCAGCTATGCCAGCGATCCGGTTTTTGAAGTGCAGGATGGGTTGGAGCTGTTGTACGTGCTGGGGCTGCGGACGCGCGTGGGGGCGGAATTGATCGCATGCCCGACGTGCGGGCGGATTCAGGTGGATTTGTTCAGGCTGGTGCAGGATGTGCGCAAGCAGTTGGAGAAGGAGATCAAGCTGCCGATGAAGGTGGCGGTGATGGGTTGCGTGGTGAACGGGCCGGGCGAGTGCGAGGGGGCGGACATCGCCATCTTCGCGGGGGACCGGCGCGGGATCATCTACGTGCAGGGCGAGCGCGTGGCCAATGTGCCGGAGGAGGAAATTCTGGATCGGCTGCTGGCGGAGTGCCGGCAGTTTGAACAGAAGGTGAAGCGCGGCGAAGCCAAGCTGGGCGAGAAGAAGGTGGATATTCTGCCGCCGGACCCCATCGGCGAGCTGGGCAGCGGTTGGGAGAAGATCGAAAAAGAACGAAAGCCGTTGCCGGTAATCAAATAAAGAAAATGCAACCGCAGAGAAGAAAAATAGAAATAGATTTTTTCTCTGCAGCTGTCTCTGTCTCTCTGCGTCTCTGCGGTTGCATTTAAGAACTGGGAGGCGACATCATGGTGAGACTTGGCTTTGCGGTGGTGATTTTTCTGGCGGGAGCGGGAGCGGGGATCTATTGGGGCGTGCATCATCCCCAACTGGCGGCGGACATCGCGGGTAAGGAACAGCAGCAGACGCTGAAAATCCAGGCGGAAGTGGCCAGGGCCAAGATCCAGTTGCTCGACCAGTTCCTGGGCGATAAGAAACCCGCCAGCGGGGATGTTCGACAGATGAAAAGCGAGGAGCAAAAGAAGCTGGACGACGCCAACAAGGGGCTGGCCAGTCCATAGAGCGGCGGGCGGACTTGCGTTATTCTTATCCGCATGAGCATTCGCGTCGGCATCGTGGGCGTCAGCGGATACGGCGGCGGGGAAGTGCTGCGCATCTGCGCGGGGCATCCCTCGTTTGATGTGGCGTATGTCGCGGGGGAATCGTCCGCGGGGCAGAAGCTCGGCGAGCGGTTCGCGGGCATCACGCCGAAACTTGCGGAGATGAAAATCCAGAAATGGAGTCCAGCGGCGCTGCCGAAGCTGGATCTGGTGTTCGTGTCGCTGCCGACGGGCCAGTCGCGCGATGCGGTGGCGAAGGTGCCGGCGGGCGTGAAGATCGTGGACGTCGGGGGGGATCACCGGTACGTGGATGGATGGGTGTATGGTCTGGCGGACGTATGGCCGGAAAAAATCCGCGCCGCCAGCCGCGTGGCCAATCCTGGGTGTTATCCGGCGGCGGCGCTGACGGCGATGGCGCCGCTGATCGCGGGCGGGCTGGTCAAGGTGGATGGGCCGATCATTATTGACGCCCTGAGCGGGATCAGCGGCGCCGGGCGAGGCGGCGGCAGCCCAGAGGCGCAGCTTGGATTTGCCGAAGTCAATGAGGATGTTTCGGCCTACGGGCTGCTGAAGCATCCGCACGTGCCGGAGATGGCGGCGACGGTGCGCGAGCTGGGGGGCGCCGGGGGCGGGCCATCGCCGCGAATCGTGTTTACGCCGCATTTGATCCCGATGACGCGGGGGATCTTGGCGACCTGTTATCTGGCCGGGGATGCCGACACGAAGCAGTGTCTGTCGGCGGCGCGGAAGTTTTACGCGGGGCGGCCGTTTGTGCGGGTCGTGGATCAGCCGCCGCACAGCAAGTGGGCAACGGGATCGAATTGGGCGTTCATCTCTTACGCGGCGGGAGACGGGACGATCATCGCCCTGGGCGCGATCGACAACCTGGGCAAGGGAGCGGCGGGAGCGGCGGTGCAAAACGCGAATCTCATGTGCGGCCTGGAAGAGACGGCGGGATTGAGCGGCGCGGCCCTGTGGCCGTAGGCCATGCCGTGGCGACCTCCCGGCCGCGGCGAACCTTCACACGAGGGGAGACCTCATGACAACTTCGGCGAATTGGTTTTACATGCGCGGGGATCAGCAGCAGGGGCCGGTGACATTGGACGATCTGCGGCGGCTGCTGGCCCAGGGGGAATTGAGCGGCTCCGATTTGGCGTGGTCGGCGGGAATGCCGCAATGGATGATGGCGGGGCAAATCCCGGCGTTGCAGGCGCCGCCGAGGGCCGTGCCGGTGGAAATGGGGTATTACACGCCCATGATGGGGATGCCGCAGAGGGCGGTGGATAATCTGCGGAACCATGCGGCGCCCCGCGGCGACACGGGGGATTGGCCGCTGGACGATGCGCGCGTGCAATGCTTTGAGCAGACGGTGAAGCTACGCAAGCGCGTGATGGCGGCGGCGCGGTTGTACCACTTGATGCTGCTCCTGGCCGTGATCTTCGCGGTGGTCATGGTGATCGTCGGCCTGGCGACAGTCGCCACTGCGCCGGCGCGAGGCCGCCAGTGGGGGATGTTCCTGGCCATGCTGATCCCGGGGGGATTTTTTGTGGGGCTTTGCGTTCTGTACTATTTCTCGTGGCGGGGGACAACGCGGTCGCAGCGATGGGCGCCGCTGACGATGTTCATTCTGTTTTTGATTGGCACCGCGGTGAATATCAGCGGGTGTGTCCTGGCGACGGCTGCAACCGGACCGGCGGGGGCGTCGCAGGCCGTCGCTTCGGCGATCGGGCTGATTTTCACGGTGGCGTTTGCGGTGGTGTCGTGGCGGGCGTTCGCGGTGATTCCGCAGTACCTGTTGCAGCCGGCGTGGTGCCAGGAGTTGATCGTCAAGGCGAATCTGTGACAGCGGGAGTTGGTCAGGGGCGCAGAGCCGCGTCCGCGGTGGTCTCGCCTGGGGTACGATTGACGGAGCGGCGGCGAGCCTGCCACGCGTGGATGACCGCGGGGATCAGGGAAATGACGATGATCGCCAGAATCACGACCTGGAAGTGGGTCTTGACCCAGGGAAATCGGCCAAAGCGGTAGCCCGCCATGGTCAACGTCACCACCCATAACAGTCCGCCGCTGACGCTGAAACCGATGAATCGGGAAAAGGACATGCGGCCGATGCCGGCCACGAACGGGGCGAAGGTGCGGATGATCGGCACGAAGCGGGCGATGATGATGGTTTTGCGGCCGTGGCGCTGGTAAAAGCGGTGGGCTTCTTCCAGGTGTTTTTTGTTGAGCAGCCAGGAGCTTTCGCGGCTGAAAACCTTGGGGCCAACGCGAAAGCCGATGGAATAATTGAGCAGGTCGCCGCAGTTAGCGCAGAGACACAGCATGACGATCACCGCGGGCAGGTGAATGGGCGAGCCGTCGGTGGCGGCCAGGGCCCCTACCGCGAAGAGCAGCGAATCGCCCGGCAAAAACGGCGTGACCACCAGCCCGGTTTCGCAGAAAACAATGACCGCCAGCAGAATGTAAACACCAATGCGATGCGCCGCGGCAAAGTCGTTGAGGTGCTTGTCGAGATGGATGAAGAGGTCTAGAGCTTGGTGAATCATGAGTGTGCGTTAGCTGACGATACTGGAGTCAGTTATCGGCTAACGCGGGGCGGCTGGCAACTGGGGATGCCCAAAAAGTTGTCGCGCTCGGCCGGCGAGCCGATATACGATGCGGCAACGTGCCTCGCGGATCGTTTCGTTGGTAAAGTGTAATAGACCGGCACGCACGGGACGTTGCTTGTGAAGGGGTAGCCCCCCTACAATCGACGGCAAGCGGGAGCGACCTTTTGCCGGGTCGCCAGGCCAGGGAGGGCATGCGGCGAGGGACCGGCACCCAAAAAACGCCGGCCTACAGGAGATGGAAATGTTCGAACGATTCACGGATCGGGCCCGGAAGGTGATGGCCCTGGCCAACCAGGAAGCCCAGCGGTTCAACCACGAGTACATCGGCACCGAGCACATTCTGCTCGGTCTGGTCAAGGAAGGCAGCGGCGTCGGCGCCAACGTCCTTAAGAATCTGGATGTCGATCTTCGCAAGGTGAGGTTGGAAGTTGAAAAACTAGTCAAGAGCGGCCCGGACATGGTGACCATGGGCAAGTTGCCCCAGACGCCAAGGGCCAAAAAGGTGATCGAATACGCCATTGAAGAGGCTAGGAACCTCAATCACAACTACGTAGGCACGGAACACCTTTTGCTTGGCTTATTGCGTGAGCACGACGGCGTAGCGGCCCAGGTGCTCATGAATCTGGGCCTCAAGTTGGAAGAGGTCCGCGAAGAGGTTTTGAATCTTTTGGGAGCGGGTGTGGAAAGCGAAGAACCCCAGACACAGGAAAAACAGGGCCAGAACCGCAAGAGCAAAACGCCTGCGCTGGATAGCTTTGGGCGTGATCTGACGGAACTGGCCCGCGAAGGGCAGCTCGACCCGGTCATCGGCCGCAAGAACGAGATCGAGCGCGTCATCCAGATTCTGTGCCGGCGTCAGAAGAACAACCCGGTGCTGCTGGGCGAGGCGGGCGTGGGCAAGACGGCCATCGTCGAGGGCCTGGCCCAGATGGTGATCTCCAGCACCGTGCCGGAGATCCTGCACGACCGGCGCATCGTGGTGCTGGATTTGGCGATGATGGTCGCCGGCACCAAGTACCGCGGGCAGTTCGAGGAGCGCATCAAGGCGGTCATGAACGAGGTGCGCCGGGCCAAGAACGTCATTTTGTTCATCGACGAGCTGCACACGCTGGTGGGCGCCGGCGGAGCCGAGGGCGCCATCGACGCCAGCAACGTGCTCAAGCCGGCGTTGTCGCGCGGCGAAATCCAGTGC
>DBZL01000021.1:42490-42702 GCA_002311745.1 Phycisphaerales bacterium UBA1161
TACATCGAGAAGGACGCGGCGTTGGCGCGGCGCTTCCAGCCGATCACCGTCGAGCCGCCCACCACCGCCGACACCATCGAGATCCTCAAGGGTCTGCGCGACCGCTACGAAGCGCACCACCGCGTGCAGATTCTGGACGCGGCGTTGCACGCGGCCGTGCAGCTCTCCGACCGCTACATCACCGGCCGGTGCCTGCCGGACAAGGCCATCGA
>DBZL01000021.1:42751-42934 GCA_002311745.1 Phycisphaerales bacterium UBA1161
CTGCCGGACAAGGCCATCGACGTCCTGGACGAGGCCGGGGCGCGGATTCGTCTGCGCAGCATGACCAAGCCCCCGAATCTGGCCGAAATCGAGGAGCAGATCGAGCGCCTCAGCATCCAAAAGGACGAGGCGGTGCGAAACGCCGAGTACGAGGAGGCCGCCAAGCTGCGCGATCAGGCCGAG
>DBZL01000072.1 GCA_002311745.1 Phycisphaerales bacterium UBA1161
CCGTTCAGATCGATCGTCGCCGGCCCGCTGGCCGTCAGCGACGCCGCGAACGTGATCGTCTGAGCTCCCCCGGCGGCATCGGCCTGCTGAATCGCCCAGCGCAATGTCCCACTGTTGCCATTGTCGGCTAAGCTTGTGACGTTGTACGACAGCAGTACACGCGACTCCAGTGATTCAACAATTGTCTTATTCAACCTGTACTGCGCTCGGCGAGACCACTTAAACGACCGGAGCCAATGACCTGCGTGCGCCGCCAATCGATTCGTATGCACCGTAGCCATGAGAATGCCTCCTCCGATGACCAGTTGTGAGTTCTTAGCCGGCGCGGGCAAACGGGCAGACGTGCGTGCAGCGCCGTCCCCGCGCTCTGTGACGATGCCCTTTCAACAACTGCGTTGCACTACCCAACAAAAACGTATGCTGGTCAGTCTACAGATGCGATTCAAAAGGCAAAACTGAAACCCATTTTGGCAACAGTCGCGCCAGCCGCCAAGGAATTGACGCTGCATCGGCCCCTCCACGCCCAACAACTCGAATTTGGCTACGTTCCGTTCCAATACAGCGACAGCGCACCATGCACCATTCCCGCCGAGGACCGCGCCCGCGCCGAGCGTCTTTTCGACGAAATCCGCCAAAAACAGACCGACGGCCGCCCCTCCGTGACCTTCTTGGTCGGCAGTTGCAGGATCAATCTGCTGGTGGAGAAGCTGGTGGCTTCGGTTTTCTCATGTCGTCCGTTCGACCCGCCGGACAGAAAATGGCCGGTGCCCTTTTATCTGCTGTATCGCCCCCATGATCCCGATTTGCCCAGTTGCTTCGGAGGCAGGAAGCCGCCGCCCAGCTGCGCCCGCCCAGCCCTGCCGGGCATCTATTACCGCAGCGGCAACCAACACTGGACCTGCTGTCCCAACAGCGAAGGCGGCGACACCGGCGTCGTCATCGTCACCTTCCAGGAGGCCAGTCAGGCGCTGGAAGTGGCCTTGTTCGGATTTTCCAGCGCCAGCACCGCCGCCGTGGGCAACTATTTTTTAAAGCATGCGGATGAGTTCTGGCCCCCCAACGCCGAATTGACCGGCCGACAGGTCGCGGTGTACATCTGCCAGTTCACCTGGACTACCACCGCCGCCGAGCCCACTTGCAGCGTCGTCTTGTTGCCTAAAGAGATTCTTAATCCCCCGCCGCCGCCGCATGATTCGTGGCCAGACGCGACCCGACTCTCCACGGCGGGAGCTAAAACAAGGAAAGCCTGACCGCGGCGGCGGAAGTCAATAAAAAATCCCCGCCAAACGCGAGTCTTCGGCGGGGACAACGGAGAGGCCGGGATTCGAACCCGGGATACGGGTTTGACCCCGTATAACGGTTTAGCAAACCGTCGCCTTCAGCCGCTCGGCCACCTCTCCAGCGACGCAGGCAAAAAGGTAAACGAAATACCGCCAAAGGCAAGACAACACCCGCCGCCTGGGCTTCAGCCCAGCCCTGGCCACGAGCGCCGGCCCTTGGCCCTGGCAAATGCTTCGCGGATGTTCTGCACCGTCTGCGGCGGCAGGGGGCCCTTGGCGACGTACTGGATGTTCCGTTGCACGTTCTGGAGATTCGTGGAGCCGATGATCGCCGTGGTCACGCCTTCCTGGCTGAGCGTGAACCGCAGGGCCAACTCCGGCCACGCCGACTCCGGCGGCCCGGAAATGCCCAGGGCGGATGGGTCCAGCTTCATCTTCTTCAATCGCTGCGTGTACTCGCTGGCGTAATCCTTATAGAAACCCGGCTGGGCGCTCAGATCCTTCCACGCCGCGTTGGCGATGGATCGCTTGGCCAGCACGCCGATCCGGTTCTTGCGCGCCGCCGGCAGCACGAGGTCGATGTTGGCCTGATCCGCGAGGCTGATGGACGTTTCGATCACGGCGATATCGGGCAGGGTCGCGGCGTACGCCGCGGCCTGGTTGTCCCCGCTGTATCCCGCGAAGCGAATCTTCCCCGACTCGCGGGCCTTGAGCAGCCCTGCAATCGCCTCGCCCTTGCGCAGCGTCTGCTCGTCGCAGCTATGCAGGAGCATCACGTCGATCGCATCGGTCCTCAGCCGCCGCAGGGAGCGATCGACGGTTTGGGTAATCAGCTCCGCCGACCACGCCGACGCACTGATATCCGGCAGCTTGATGCCGCATTTGCTGATCAGCACGAACTGCCCTCGTCGCTGCGCCACCGACTGGCCGATCAGCTCCTCGGAATTCCCATACGCCGAGGCGGTGTCGATGACGTTCACGCCCTGATCGAGCAGAAAATTCAGGATTTGTGCCGCGTGCTCTTGCTCGGTTTTGAGATATCCGATCTGTGCCGCCCCGAAGCCCAGGGGCGAGACTTCCAATCCGGTTTTTCCCAGAGGTGTCTTAATCATGACGGAATTGTACGCGCGTCCCTGTGGTCGGCGAGTTAAATGGTTCTTATAATGCGTTAATTCGTGAGGGCACTTCGATGAAGCGCATTACGTTGACGGCCGTGATCGAACGCGAGGGTGACGGGTTTGTCGCGCTGTGTCCCGAATTGGACATCGCCAGCCAAGGCGGCTCGAAGGACGAAGCGCGGCGGAACCTGGTGGAGGCAGTCGAGGGTTTTTTGGAGGCAGCCAGTCCGGCGGAGATCAAGAGCCGTCTGGGTGCCGAGCGCTACGTTGAAGATCTTGAGGTGAGCGTTGCCTAAGCAGCGCCCGATGTCGGGCCGCGAGGTCTGTCGTGTCCTGGAAGCGCACGGGTTTGTCCTGGTTCGCCAAAGGGCAGCCATCGAATCATGCAACGCCGCCTGCCCGAGACGACCATCACCGTTCCCGTGCCTGATGACCCTGAATTGCGCCTAGGAACGCTCTACTCCATCATTCGACAATCTGGCCTGCCGCGCCAAGTGTTCGGACGGGGTGGACGATCATAAAGAACGACCCACGGACTGGCCGTGGGTCGTGCCGGTGAACTGGATTTTTCCAATCGGCTTCACGTCGCGTCGCTGGAGGCGGGGGCGAGTTGCGTCTCGCCCTTTTCGGCCTTTTCCTCGGCGCTGTTGACGGCGGCGAAGTACAAATGCTTCTCGCCGCTGTCTTCGGTCTTGACGGTGATGCGCACCAGGTCCTTGCCCTTGAAGTTGCCGCGGAGGATTTCCTCGCTGAGCGGGTCCTCGACGTTCTGCTCGATGGCGCGGCGCAGCGGGCGGGCGCCGAATTCGTTGCTGGTGCCCTTGTCGATCAGGAAATCGCGGGCTTCCAAGGCCAGCTCGATCTTCACGCCGTGCTCGGTCAGACGCTTGGTGACCTTGCGCAGCTCCAGGTCCACGATGCTTTCCAGATCGGCGCGGCCCAGGGGGCGGAAGACGATCACGTCGTCCAGTCGGCCGATGAATTCCGGCCGGAAATACCGCTCGATTTCCTTCAAGAGCGTCGTCTTGATGGTCTGGTACGAGCGTTCTTCCCTTTCGCCCTTGGCCTTGGGTTGCAGGCCGAACTGCGGGCCGCCGTCCTTGATCAATTCCGCGCCGATGTTGCTGGTCATGATCATGACGACGTTGCGGAAGTCGACGTGCCGGCCGAAGCTGTCGGTCAGCCGGCCCTCCTCCATGATCTGCAGGAGCATGTTGAACACGTCGGGGTGGGCCTTCTCGATCTCGTCCAGCAGGATGACGCAGTAAGGCTGCCGCTTCACACGCTCGGTAAGCTGGCCGCCCTCCTCGTAACCCACGTAGCCGGGAGGCGAGCCGATCAGCTT
>DBZL01000031.1:0-105377 GCA_002311745.1 Phycisphaerales bacterium UBA1161
GCACCTCTAAATTAAATTCGCCTCTCCGCGTAAGAAAAAAGGGGTCCTGACCCCCTTTTTCCGAAAAGGGGGTCAGGACCCCTTTTTTCAAAAAGCGGATGCTCAGTCGAACAGTCCATGCAAATACCATTGTCCGGTTTGAGTGACGCGGAAGAGCCAGAAGCGCTGGCCGGTTTGGTCTTCGACGTCGAAGTAATCGCGCGTTTTGTCGCGGCCTTCCCACCAGAGCCCGGCGATGCGCTCGGGACCATCGGCATAGCGGATGGCGTGGACCTGGCCGAGATGCGTGAATGAAAGGGGTAGGGCGCTGTCGTCATCGGAGGGACAGGCTACGGCCAGGACCGGCGCGGGTTGGGGCAGCAGCCGCAACGGACGCAGCGGCAAAGCGGACGCGGAGGCGCCGGAATCGGGAGCGATCGTGGGCTCGACGTGCCGATAGGCTTTTTCCGGCAGATGCGACTGCACGAGCTGGGGCTGGCAAAGAGATCGCGGACCCAAACGGGCGGCCAGCATCTCGACGAGGCGGGCCCATTCGTCGCCGGCGGCTTGGTCCTGCTGATCCAATAGAGATCCCTGGGCATCGGGCAGAGGCTCGAAGGCCGCGGCGCGCAGACGGATGGCGATCAAGCCCCCCTCGCTCTGAGCGTCTGTCTCCCAGCACAAGGGCAGAGGGCAGTCCAGGACGCAGCGGAGAAGATTGAACAGGACCGAGAGGCTGCGGGTGGGGCAGGCCAGGCGAATCATTTTGACGATCGGCGGATGGCGCATGCGATAGAGCTGCACGCGCAGGAGTCTGGCGCCGCAGCCGCGACGGGCCAGTTGGGCGATGAGGCGGGCGACCAGCTTGCGCATCACCTCTTGGATCGTTTGCAGGGAATCGATGGGCCCGTCGAAGTGGATGGAGGTGGCGATGGGGCCATGGTGCGGCAGGGGAACGAGCGGTTCGTGGATGCGGCCCAGGGCGGCGTCGAGCCGGTGAAGCGGGTCCGGGCCGAATCGCGCCGGCAGGGTTGGCCGCGCGAGCTTGATCAATTGTCCGATGGTTTCGATGCCCAGTTGCTGCAGCAGCGCGGCGCTGTCGGGATCGAGCCGCAA
Organism: Phycisphaerales bacterium UBA1161; assembly: GCA_002311745.1. Classification (GTDB taxonomy): domain Bacteria; phylum Planctomycetota; class Phycisphaerae; order Tepidisphaerales; family Tepidisphaeraceae; genus UBA1161. The sequence goes on from DBZL01000031.1 coordinate 1,096, forward strand.
GGCGGCGGGGGGTAGGGGGCACAGAGCGTTCAGTAGCGCATCCGAGGTGACGATGGGCGTGTTTGTATAAGATGCAATAGCCCAGGCGGCCCCGACGGTGGGCGCAATCGCCAGGCGGGCGCGGATGCGCAGGGCGGCCAGGGCGGCGGCGACCTGATCGCGCAGGGCGAGCAGGCTGCCGTAGAGACGCTGGCAGCCGGTGCAGTCCAGGAAGATGGCATCGGGCGGGGCAGGTGAAACGACGGGGGTGAAGCGCATCAGCCAGCGGGAAAGCGTCAGGAGCTGACGCTGATCGTGGCGGGGCTGGTGGGGTGCGTGTTGCAGACGGGGGCAGAGGGCGCGGGCCTGGGCGAGGGTCATGGCTGGGCGGACGCCGCGGGCGGCGGCCTGGGGGCAAAGGTGGGCGACGCAGGGGCGTGAGGCGATGCTGCGGATCAGCACCAGCGGATCACGCCGAAGCTCGGGCCGTTTCCGCTGGAGGATGTCGATGGGCCAGTGGGTCAATCGCACGCACATGATTTGGGCTGAGGATGTCACGGGGAACCTCGAGCAGGATTTTTTTGTCGATATTTCCTCCATGACCGTGGATGAGTTGGATGCTCCATCGTTGAACGAGTTGATCGCCGGGCGCGGGTTGCACGAGCCAGCGCGTGGCGGCGGCGTAGTGGAGGGCGGCGGCAGCGGGTCGGATCAGCACGCCGATGCCGCCGCCGCGTTCGGCGGCCAATTGCAAGCGCCGGGCGTCAAGGCGTGAAAGGGAGGGCGGGGTGGCGACGGTGACGGCGACGGCTTTGCAACGCAGGCACTGGGTCAGGGCCCAAAGCTGATCGATGGCCTTGCGCACGCGCAGCAGAAAGAGGCGGTTGATGGGGAGCATGGCCGCCGCCGCCGGCGGGTATAGCTCGCCGCGTGGATCGGACCAGATGATGGCGCCGTGCGTGGGCGAGGAATTGACGGCCGTGTGGGCCAGCAGAAGAGCGAAGAACCAGGGCAGGCTGCGGGCCTGGCCCAGGACTTCATGCACAGCGCCGCGAGCAAGTCCATCGGGAAGCAGCAGGTGATTCAGGACCGATAATGCGGGGCCAAAGGTTGCGGCGGCGGTGCTCCCCAGATGGTGAGCGCTTCGCGTATGCAATACTCCATCACTAAGAGAAACGAACTGCATAGGCCATCCCGATGTTCGGCATATGTTAGGGTTATCTTAGAGAGGGGGATTCGTCAATCGTGCAATTCAGAATCGCTTCAGGATTCAACAAACTCTCGGGTTTAATTGGGATCAATCAAGTGTGCGGATATGGGGCTGGCCCCATAAATCGAAAATATCCAATATTTTTGTTTGAAAGGCATCTGTTAGCCTGAAATTTGCCTATCGGAACGCACTGTCATAGTTAAAATAAATATTCATCACTTAACTAGTTTATTTTCCATAACTTACGTCAACAATTTTTCATTTTTGGCGGGTTAAAACAACCTTTTTGTTATTGGGCGTGGGAAAAGAAGAATCTATTTACTTGTTTTCATATCTGCTTATTTATCAGGTAATTATGGAGATTATCTGCGCAGGCAATTCTTACGGCACGCTGGTCGCTCTAGGGACTGGTGAATCTTCTGGACGGGCCGGGCGCCGCGGGGCGATCAAAACCTGTTCAGAACAAACATACCGAGGTTCGTCATGTTCAACAGCACAGAGGAAAGGGCGGCGGTTTTGGGGATTTGTGTGACTCCGACCTCCTTTGTGAGCCGTACGGCGACGGTGGATTTCCGGGCGGTGCACAGTGGGCGGCGGGCGATCGACATGCTCCGCCTGGTTCATTTCGACCTGCTGTTGGTGGGACTGAAGATTCCGGACATGTCGGTGTGGAACTTCATGCGTCACGTGAAGACGACGTGGCCGCAGCAGAAGTGGGCGTTGGTGGGTGGTCCGATATCGCAGCAACAGGAAATTGAAGCTCGGATGTTGGGTGTGACGACGCTGTTCGAGGCGCCGCCGGCGATCGAAGAGGTTTGCCATTGGCGGACGCTGCCGGACGTGTTGCGTACGGCGCGGCGGATGACGGGGGAGGCGGTCAGCGCCGAGGTGGCCGATGCGATCGAGAGTGCTCCGATAAACGCGGGTAGCAGAGGTTCAAAATACACATCCCCGTTTGAAATAACACGATCGCCGCGTGGCATCGCGGCCCGCGCGAGTTACGCGCGAATCGGCGCCACAAGGGCCGTTTGAAATAACCGTTTTCCACGTTTGTGGATTTCTTGGCTCAAGGTGAGTGAGAAGGTTGCATCCATGTGCAGTTCAACGAGTTGGAAAAATCTTTTCTCCTCGAGGCTCGTCCGGCACGGTGCTCGCTCTAGTGCACCGCGTAATACCGGGACGGGTGAGAACGCCTGGGTTGGCGATCGAAACCGTCTCATCACCAACCAACATGAGGTTTGTCATGTTCAAGAGCCAAGAGGATCAAGTTGCGGTGCTGGGCATCTGCGTAGATCCGCCCGCGAAAGCGGGGCGATCGGCGTTGCTCAACTTTCAGGCCGTGCACAGCGGCCATCGTGCGATCGACATGCTGCGGATGCTGAGCTTCGACTTTTTGCTGGTCGGGCTGAAGCTTCCCGACATGGCGGTGTGGGATTTTCTGCGTCATTTGAAGACCGCCTGGCCCTATCAGAAGTGGGCGTTGATCGGCGGGCCGGTTTCCGAGCAACAGGAAATCACGGCGCGGATGTTCGGCTCGACGACGTTGTTCGACACAACGCCGACGACCGGCGAGTTGCTGAACCTGACGGCGCGTCTGCGCGAGCAGGCGATTGCCAACGTGCTCTCCGGCAAGTTCGACACGGCCGAGCAGCAGGCGACTCCGCGGACGCGATCTGCGGGAATGTGATTTCGGGTCAGGTTGGTTCGTGAATGAACGGATCGATTGAACACCTGTGGGCCGAGCTGGGCCCAAGCCTTTGAAGGGAGAGATTGCTGTGAACACGAAGACTTCCACGACTGGCATGCGGTGCGACAGGCTTGGGTCCAGCCGACCTTCTATCGAAAAGGGCAAGGGGATCATGCGAAAGAGTCGAGCGCTTATGTTGGCGGCGGCGGCGGCGGTGGCTTCGATCCTGGGAGCGGCGCATTTGTCGAGCGCTTCCCCGATCACTCTGTCTGCCGGCAATTCGTCGGTGGCGATCAACTACAACAGTGACCCCAGCAACAACGACGGGATGTACAACTGGACCGTGGACAACACCAACCAGCTCAACCAACAGTGGTTCTGGTATCGGGTGGGTTCGTCGGGCTTGCGGAGTGAACTCAACACTTTGGTTGGGCCGCCGAGCCCGCCGACGACCTACGACACCAACGGAGATGGGAAACCCGACTGGGTGAAGATCACCTACGCCGACAGTACCAACAGTTCGGTGCAGGTGAGCCTGACGTATTCGCTGACCGGAGGACAAACCGGCTCTGGAGCGTCCGACATGGCCGAGACGATCAAGGTCACCAATTTGGGATCGACGAAGCAGTATTACGACCTTGTCCTATATACGGACTTCAACCTGGGCGGCGTGGCTGGCGGGCAGAGCGTGTCCATCAGCCCCACCGGCGCGAACATGGCGAACACGGTGACGCAGAGCAGCGCCGGCGTGATGAGCCAGACGGTGGTCAGCCCCAGGGCATACGAATATGAAGTTGGAACGGGCGGAAGCGGCGCCGGCTCTCTGCTGGCGGCGCTGGAATCAAACACGGGTTCGCTGCCGGGCACACCGTCCACCCTCTCCGGCGTGGATGCGGCTTGGGCGTTTGAGTGGAACCAACTGTTGGATCCCGGGACATCGTACGTGATCTGCGTGGACAAGCAGATTCACGCGGTGCCGGAGCCGACGACCTCGGTGGCCCTGTTGGGCCTGGGCGGGGTGATGTTGACCCGCAACCGGCGGCGTGATGAAGACCCCGATCCGCGCACGGCCGTGGTGGCCGAGGCGTAAGGGAACGAACCAGACAAAGGCCCCGCGTTAGCGAGCGGGACAACGGCAAAGGGCGGCGTGGCATGGCCCAATGTCGAGCGAACACTTCGGCGGCGGCGAAAGCTGTCGCGGAGGTTTAACAGGGCTGAAGCGCTGCGCGATCTCTGTAGGGTCGCGGCGCTGCAGGGCCTGGAAAGCAGTGGGAATCGCGGCCGGCGATAGCCAAGCGGGCCGCGCGGGACGCAATCGCGTGGTTGGCGACCTGGCCCGAACGTGGGACGTCGGTGTGAATGAGGAGAGATCATGCCTGTGGTGATCAAAGCGTCGAACAACGGCTTCGTGGATGCGACCAAGAAGCTCATTTGCTTACCCAGTTATCTAGGCTTGGCAGGGGAGAGGAGAGAGGCGTTGCGGCGAGCGGCCCTTACGACAGCGGCCGCCGCCGCAATGGCTGCCACCGCGTTGCCGGCGTACGCCATCGTCCCCCCCTCGACCATCACCGATGCCAATGCCTCGGCCACCATCTACACCGGCTCATCGTTCGGCCTAGACAACTTCAGCGTGAACGGGATCAATCAGGTCCAGCAGCAATGGTTCTGGTATCGCGTCGGCTCCACCGGCCTCCAGCTGCCGATTAATGACTTGACGCAGTCGCCGGTCGTCCAGACTGTGCCAAGCAAGATAGATGCGCTCTACACCGGCACCTACAGTCCCGTCGGGGGAACGGCGGTGCCGTTCAGCGTCGACGTGCAATACCAGATCCTCGGCGGGACAAACAGCGCCACCTTGGCCGAAACCATCACCATCCAGAACACGGCCGGGTCCGGGGGGGGGTCGTTGCCCATGCACTTTTTTCAGTACAGCGACTTCGACTTGAACGCCTCCCTGCCGGCGAATCAAGACACGCTCGTGTTGTCGGGCACTCCAACGGAGAACACGGCGGACCAGTACCATGTCGGCTCGTCGACCCACTTGAACGTGAGCGCGTCGTCACTCTCTGGCAGCATTGTCGGAGCACCGGACCATTACCAGGTCGAGTCGGGTGGCGGTTTGGTGATAGAAAATGCGCTGAGTAGTACTGCTGACCTGCAGTTGTCGGATGGGTCTCTGACCGCCGGACCCGGCGATGTAAAGTGGGCCTGGGAGTGGGATCCCAACATCCCCGCAAGCGGGAGCACGACCCTTTACATCAGCAGCACTGGCACAATAACGGGGGTGCCGGAGCCGGCATCGGCGATGGTCATGCTGGGCGGCGTGTCCCTCTGGGGACTGCGTCGTCCGCGCCGCGCCAAGTCGGCCCAGGCACAACGGACTACTTAGGGTGTGATGTGACCCCCCCTCTCCCGGAGCGCGGTTTGCCAACAGCGAGCCGGTCCGGGAGAGCGGGCGGGGGGGAGCCGCGGACGCCCGTGCTTAGGCGCCCGGCTCCATAGCCGTGAAAAATTAATTCATCGTCGCTGGCAGGCACCGCCGCGGCGAATGACGGACCTACCTTGGTGCAACGTGGACCGCCTCTTTCCCGGAAAACGGTTGATTACCGCCGGGCTTTCCGGGAAAGAGGACGGGGGGTTTGGCAGCTACCGCCGTTTGTAGTTTTCGCAAACCACTCCACGGTAACGTCCGGTCGCGCCTGAGCGGCCCGGCGTCGGGGTTTCCAATGATCGTCGCACGGAAAAGTCGCGTGCAAAAATTCGCAAACGTTGAACCGTCATCCATTGTTGTGATATTGGGATCACGGGGTTTCGATGCTCTCTTGTCGGTAGCGCGCCGGGTTAATTCGCGTTGCCGACGACGAGGGGTACGTCGAGGGGGGATGGGAGAGGCAACATGTCACTTGCGCCGAACGCAAGGCTCGGGGATCGTCTTTCTTTGTTGTGCGTAATCTTTGCCGCCTTCGGAGTTTTGGCCTTTGCGATGTTGCCGGCCCGCGCGGCCGGCGATACCACCGCCACCTGGCAATCTGAAACCAGCGGCGATTGGACCAACGCGTTGTTATGGTCCACCAATCCCTCCTACCCCAACAACGGCACCCCCACCGGTGTTAATTACCAGGCATGGATCAACGCCACCGGCGGGACTGCGTATACCGTCACGCTGGATTCGGACGTCGCCGTGGATGCACTGACGTTGGACTCCCCTGATGTCACACTGCAGCATTCGGCGGGAACACTTACGGCGAGCACGTTGAACGTCAACGCCGGAAGTTACCTGCTCGAGGGCGGAACGATCGCCGGCGCAGCGATCAACATCGGCCCGTCTGGCCAGTTTCAGGTGGATAATTATGGCACCCTCAACGGCGTGAGCATCGCCGGCGGGGACGTGCAGGTCAGCGACGATAGCGAGCTGTTCGTGCAAAACGGCCTGACGATGGCCAACCACAACCTGGACCTCGGCCAATACAACAGCGTCTACTTCGATGGCTCCAGCCAGAGCATCGACAACCTCAACATCATTCCCAGCACCTACGACTACATTTACGCCAGCGGCCCCACCTCCAACGGCCCCCAGACCCTCACCCTCGGCCCCCACACCACCGTCCACGGCGGGGCTTGGTTCTTTAGCTACAACTCCGGCGACACGTTGATCAACAACGGCACCATCAACGGCGACAACTACTACGGCCTGTTGATCCTCCTCGACAACTTCACCAACAACAACCTCGCCGAAGCCACCAATGGAGGAACACTGTACATCGGCTACCCGAACTACTACCCCACCAACTGGAACAACAGCGCCAGCGGCACCATCAAGGCCGACGGCGGCGCCGTCAGTCTCAACGGCGCCTGGACTAACAATGGCACAATAAGCGCCGTCAACTCCGGCGTGATTAGCCTGGACGGCTCGTGGAACAACGCTGGCACGATCAGCGCGACCGGCGGCAGCACCATCAACCTGGGCGGGACATTCAACACCGCCCAACTCGGATCGCTGAGCGCATCGGCCGACAGCACGGTGAACATCACCGGTACGCTGGACAACACCTCCAGCACGCTGAACCTGACTGGCTACGGAGGGACGTGGAATTTACAAGGCGGGACGATCAGCAATGGCACCCTCGATGTCAACGCGAGCGACCTGCATTTGGTCAACGGCACGCTGAGCGGTGTGACGGTGAGCGGCGGGCCGCTGCAGATTCAAGGCGGATCCATCATATTGGATTCCGTGACGGTCACGGGGGGGGATCTGCAGGTGAACAACGGCAGCGTGACGATCCAGAAGGGTTTGACCCTGAGCAGCCCCAGCGTTGATCTGAGCAACAGCAGCAGTCTTGACTGGAATGGAGGCAGCGGGACGGCGTGTAGCCTGAACATCAACTCTAGCGCCAGCACGGTGAGCTTTGACGGCTCGTGGAGCAACACTGGCACGCTCAGTGCAATCAACGGCAGCACGGTCAACCTGGGCGGCAGTTTTGCCGCGGCGGGGATCGGGTCGCTCAATATCTCGGCCGACAGCACCGTGAACCTCACCGGCACGCTGGACAACACGTCGAACTCGTTGAAGACGGCCGCCTTCGGAGGGACGTGGTGCCTCCAAGGCGGGACGATCACCAACGGCATCCTGGATGTCAGCGGCAGCAACTTCAGCGTGCAAAACGGCACGCTGAACGGGGTGACGATTGGCGGCGGCACGGTCAGCGTCAACGGCTCGACGTTGAACTTAGGCGGCTCGTGGAGCAACGCGGGCACAATCAGTGCGATCAACGGCAGTACGCTCAACCTGGGGGGGAACTTCACCACCGCGGGAATGGGCTCGCTGGGCGCATCGGCCGACAGCACCGTGAACCTCATGGGCACGCTGGACAACACGTCGAGCACGTTGAACCTGGCCGGCTACGGAGGGACCTGGAATCTGCAAGGCGGGACGATAAGCAACGGCATCCTGGATGTCAGCGGTAGCAACTTCAACGTGCAAAACGGCACGCTGAGCGGCGTGACGGTCAGCGGCGGCCCGCTGACGGTTGTGGAATGGGGGGCGATCGTTTTGGACTCGGTGACGCTGAACGGCGTGGACTTACAGGTCAACGACGGGTCGGTGTTCATCGAAAACAAGCTGACCGCGGCCGGTGGCGCGTCGATCGACCTGGGGGGCAGTAACGGACGCTCGAATTTGACCATCGACGGCCCCAGTCAGACGATTGACAACCTGACGATCAACGGCATCCCCGGCGGCTTGGGCTATTTGAGCAACGTGATCTTCAACGATGCGGGCCCCAGCGGTCTGGTGACCCTGACGCTGGGCTCCCATGCCCTGGTGCAGGGAGCGCTGAACATCGGCAGCGGGAATTACATCGGCAGCACGCTGATTAACAACGGGACGATCAACGCGGATGCCGGCGGCTGGACGTTATCGATCAACCCGGACAACTTCACGAATAACGGAACGGCGGAAGCGACCAATGGCGGCACGCTGGCCATCAATTCATTGAATTGCAGCAATGCCGCGGGAGCAACTCTCCAGGCGACGGGCGGGTCGACGTTGAACCTGGGCGGGACGTGGACCAATGCCGCGGGCGGGACCATCAGCGTCGATGGTTCCACGTTGAATGCGGGGGGCGTCTGGACCAACCAAGGGACGATCTCCGCGACGAACATGTCGAAGGTGAACCTGGGCGGCAGTTTCGCGACGGCCAGCCTATCGGGTTATTCGCCTGACGCTACGACGACCACCAACCTTATCGGCACGCTGGACAACAGCGGCGCGACGTTCCATCCCGGCTCCTACGCAGGCAGTTGGTACCTCCAAGGCGGGACGATCGCTGGTGGCACGCTCGATGTCAGCGGAGGCAACTTCAACGTTAAGAACGGAACGCTGGACAGCGTGACGGTCAGCGGCGGCGTGCTCAGCCTCAACGGCGCGACGTTGAACCTCATTGGCGCGTGGAACGCCGCGGGGATCTCGGCGACGAACCAATCGACGGTGAATCTGGGCGGCAATTTCACGACGGCCGGCCTGACGGCCGCCCTATCAGGTTATTCGCCTGACGCCACGACGACCACCAACCTTATCGGCACGCTGGACAACAGCGGCGCGACGTTCCATCCCGGCTCCTACGCGGGGACGTGGTTTCTTAATAATGGCGGCACGATCAGCAACGGCATCCTGGATGTCAGCGGAGGCAACTTCAACGTTAAGAACGGAACGCTGGACAGCGTGACACTCAGCGGGGGCGGGCTCAGCCTCAACGGCGCGACGTTGAACCTCATTGGCGCGTGGAACGCCGCCGGGATCTCGGCGACGAACCAATCGACGGTGAATCTGGGCGGCCATTTGACGACGGCCGGCCTGGCGGCCGCCCTATCAGGTTATTCGCCTGACGCCACGACGACCACCAGCCTTATCGGCACGCTGGACAACAGCGGCGCGACGTTCCATCTCGGCTCCTACGCGGGGACGTGGTCTGTCAAAAATGGCGGGACGATCACCGGCGGCACGGTCGATGCCAGCGGCGGCAATTTCAACGTGCAAAACGGCACCTTCAACGACGTGACGGTCAGCGGCGGGGACCTGCAGGTCGGGCAAAAGTTGTGCGTTCAGAACGGACTGACGGTGAGCGACCATAACGTGAACCTGGCCAGCCTCAGCTCCCTCGTCTTCGACGGGCCGAGCCAGACGATCGACAACCTGAACATCGTCGTCGGCGGCAATTACTGGGCGAACATTTACGCCAGCGGTGCGAGCTCCACGGGTGCGCAGACGCTGACGCTGGGGCCGAACGTCACGGTTCATGGCGGAGCTCAATTCAACAACTACCACAGCGGCGATACGCTGATCAACAACGGCACGATCAACGCGGACAAGCTCAGTACGGACAGGAACAGTTCGGCCGTGAAAATCATCCTGGACAACTTCACCAACAATGCGATCGCAGAAGCGACCAATGGCGAAATCCTCTTCATTAGTTCGCCGCAGTGGAGCAACGCCGTCGGCGGGACGCTCAGCGCCAATGGCGCGACGTTGAACCTGGGCGGCTCGTGGACCAACGCCGGCACGATCAGCGCGACCAACGCCGCCACCGTCAACCTGGGCGGGACGTTCAACACCGCCCAAATTGCATCGCTGAGCGCCTCGGCCGACAGCACGGTGACCATTACCGGCTCGTTGGACAACGGCGGCGCGACGTTGCAGCCAGGAACCTCCGGAGGGATGTGGTCTCTCACCAATGGCGGGACGATCACGGGAGGCACGATCGATGCCAGCGGCGGCAACTTCACCGTGCAGAACGGCACGCTGAACGGCGTTTCGGTCAGCGGCGGCGATCTGCGGGTCAGTCGCACGTTGTGCGTTCAGAACGGACTGACGGTGAGCGACCAAAACGTGGACCTCACCAGCAGCAGCGGCGAACTTGTCTTCGACGGGCCGAGCCAGGCGATCGACAACCTGAACATCGTCACCGCCGGCTTTTCCTGGATGAACATTTATGCCAGTGGTCCAAGCTCCAATGGTCCGCAGACGCTGACGCTGGGGCCGAAGGTCACGGTACATGGTGGGGCTCAATTCAACAACTACCACGCCGGCGACGCACTCATCAACAACGGAACGATCAACGCGGACGCCAGCGCTACCGCGAACACGAAAATTACGGCCACGAAAATTATCCTGGATAGCTTCACCAACAATGGAACCGCAGAAGCGACCAATGGCGGCACCCTCTACATCGGTTCGGCGAGCTTCACCAACAATGGGACGCTGGCCGTTCACAACGGGGGGCAGATTATGACGGCCAGCGGGCTCAACGTCGGGGCCGGCACGCTCACGGGGTCGGGAGCAATTTACGGCAACGTGACGCTGGCTTCGGATCCATCGACCCTGGCGTTCAACATCGGCGGCGAAACCCAGGGCACGGAATACGACTCTCTGTCGATCAACGGCAACATGACGCTTGCGGGCAATCTGCAGATCACGATCACCAACGGCTTCGTGCCGTTGGGTACCGATGCATTCACCGTATTGCAAGGCGCTGCGGGCGACACTCTGAGCGGGTCATTTCTCAACGTTGCCGATGGCGGGCGTCTGGAAACGGCCGACGGGTCGGGGTCGTTCGAGGTGTCCTACGGCAGCGGGGCGTACGCGAACCAAATCGTGCTTGGCGATTTCGTGGACGGCGGGCTTCCCGAGCCAGCCTCGGCGGTGCTTCTTGTCGGCGGCTGCGCGCTGGGGGCGCTGCGCCGCCCGCGTCGGGTGAAGGCGTGAACGCTGAAAAACTCGCGTAGTTCTGGCGGTTTCGGAGCCCCGCATGTACATGCGGGGCTTCTTTGCTTCGTTGTCGCGGCGGTATCGGTTAATCTGATCGCGCCATGTCTCTGAACGCCGAGCTTTCGGAGCTGTTCCGCATCCTGGCGGCGCTGATGGACATCAAGGGGGAAAACGTCTTCAAGGCGATGGCGTTCTCCAAGGTCTCTCGCATTCTCAAAGACGCGACGATCGACGTGAAAAAGGCCGTGGAAGAGGGCACGTTGGAGGAGATCGAAGGGATCGGAGCCTCGAGCCGGCGCGTCATCGAGCAGTACGTTCGCACGGGAAAAAGCGAAGATTTCGACGCGGTGGCGGCCACGGTGCCGGCGGGATTGATTCCGATGCTGGAGATCCCCAACCTCGGCCCCAAAACCATCGCGCTGCTCTGGAAGCAGCGCGGCATCACGTCGATCGACGAACTGGCCAAGGCGATCGACGCGGGCAAGCTGGCTGAATTGCCGGGCATGGGGGAAAAGAAGATCCAATTGATCAAGCAGGGTCTGGCCCTGCGAACGGCGGCGGGGAAACGCATTGGGATCGTGACGGCGCTGCCGTTGGGGGAGATGCTGGCCGAGCAGTTGCGGCATTTGAGCGGCGTCGCGGCGGCGGAGGTGGCGGGAAGTTTGCGGCGGCGCAGCGAAACGGTCGGCGATCTGGACCTGGTCTGCGCGGTCAAGAAAGGCGCCGGCGGCGAGGCGGTGGCCGAGGCGTTTGTAGAATTTCCGCAGGTGCATCGCGTGCAGGCCAAGGGTGCGGCCAAGGTCAGCATCGCGACGGCCGACGACCTGCAAGTCGATCTGCGCATCGTGCCGGAGGAACATTTCGGGGCGACGCTGATGTATCTGACGGGATCAAAGGCTCACAACGTGCATCTGCGCGGCCTGGCCCAGGCGAAGAAGATGACCCTGAACGAATGGGGTTTGTACGAGCTGGATCAATACGAGAAGGCGAAGAAATCGCCGGGGGCGGCGCCGGCGGCCAAGCCGGTGGCGGCGAAAACGGAGCGGGAGATCTACAACGCCCTGGGTCTGAAATGGATCGAGCCGGAACTGCGCGAGGACCGGGGCGAGATCGAGGCGGCGGCGGCCGATGCGCTGCCCAAGCTGATCGAGCTGAAGGACATCCGCGGTGATCTGCATTGTCATACCAACGCTTCGGACGGCCGCTCGAGCATCGAGCAGATGGCCCAGGCGGCGCTGGACCGGGGGTATGAATATTTGGCCATCACGGATCATTCCAAGACGCAGGTGATCGCCAACGGTTTGACGGCCCAGCGGCTGGCGAAGCACGCGGCGGAGATTCGCCGTATCTCCAGCAGTCTCAAGGGGATCACGCTGTTGGCCGGGTGCGAGGTGGACATTTTGGCCGATGGTCGGCTGGATTTTGAGGATGCGGTTCTGGCGGAGCTGGATTTTGTCGTGGCCAGTCCGCACGTGGCGCTGAAGCAGCCGCCGGCGAAGGCGACGGATCGGCTGCTGCGGGCCGTCGAGAATCGGTACGTGAACGTGATCGGGCATCCGACGGGCCGGTTGATTTTTGAGCGCGAGGGGCTGACGTTTGATTTTGAAAAGGTGTTCAAGGCGGCGGCGGCGACGGGAACGGCGCTGGAGATCAACGGCGCCTATCCGCGTCTGGATTTGAACGACGTGCAGGCGCGGGCGGCGCTGGCGGCGGGCGTCAAGCTGTCGGTCGACACCGATGCGCACAGCACCGAGGGGTTGGACGACATGCGGATCGGGGTTTTCGTTGCCCGGCGGGCGTGGGCCTCAAGCCGGGACGTGATCAATGGCATGACGCTGGGGCAACTGCGGCAGTTTATCGCGCACAAGCGGAAATAAAAAAGCGGACCGAAGAGGAGCCACCGCTTCGATCCGCCGGAAACATTGCAATGCTGGTCATCAAAAGATAGCAGGTCGGCGCCCCTCGTCAATACGTGAAGCGCGGAAATTGTTGCGCGGCGTTTTCGCCGGGGGGAGGGTGGATGTTGATTTCTTCACGCTTGGAAGATGAGGGGTCGCAGGACGGTGCAGCAGATGGAGGCCAGGGCGTCGACCAGTTCCTGATACTGTCGGCTGCTGTGGTAGAGGCCGATGATGGCGCCGCCGCTGCCGGCAAAATGGGCGCTGGCCTTGACGGCGCGAGCGGCCTCGACCATGCGGAGGTTTTCCGCGGCGATGCTCATGATGGTTTGTCGCAGATCGAAGTTGGCGTTGATGACTTGGTCCAGCTCATCCCAATCACCGGCCAGGACGGCGGCGCGGCCGCGGTCGGTCAGGTCGCGGAATTTCTGCATAGCTTCGAGCACGGTCTTGTCGCCGCGGTTGAACAGGGCCCGCAGATTGCGGTGCGGGACGTCGCTGACCTCGGCGCGGACGGGGTCGTAGGCGACGTAGAGGGGCGGCATTTTTTCCGGGCGCAATTCCTCGTAATACCCGTAGCCGCGGCTGTCCAGCAGGGCTTTGTCGAAATCCATGTAGACGATTCCCTCGTAGGTTTGGATGACGCGGTCCTGGAGGCCGGCGTTGATGTTCAGCTCGTCCTTTTCCACCGAGAGGCAGAGCGTCGGCAGGTAGTACTTGGGGATTTCGACTCCGTAGAAGAGCATGAGCACGCGCATGGTGGCGGTGACGATGGCGCTGCTGCCGGAGAGGCCGACCAGGCGCGGGATGTCGGTGTCGAACTCGATGGTGAAATTGCGGCGGTGCAGCTCGCGGCCCTGCTGCCAGCAATATTCGTGGAAGCGCTTGACGGCGGCCTTGATCAGCCGCATGCCGCCGTAGTATCCGTGCAGCCGCACGTCGCGCAGAAAATCGTCGATGGTGTTGAACTTGGTCAAGTCGCCGTGGGTGGGCAGGATTTCAAAATGCGGGCTTTCCCACAGGCGAACCGTCGTCTTGAAGTTGTGAATGATGAAGGAGATGGTCTTCCCGAAATATCCATCGGAAGGATTGCCGACCAGGCCGGCGCGGGCGTAAGCGTGAGCGGTGTAGATCATGAGGCCTCAGCGAGGAAAAGAAAGATCAGCGCCCAGGGATGCCGGGCGGACGATTTGCCGTCGCGGCAGTCCGGTGCGGGCGTCGTCGCCCAGCAGAGCAAAGTCGCGCGATTCGGCGATTTTTCGGCTGGCGTACGCGGCCATCTCCGGCTCGATCCGCAAGCCGAAACGTTGCAGAATCACCCATTGCGCCTGCGGCGGTGTCAACGGCGCCTCCTTCCAGCATCATCAATATATCACGGCCGGCGGGCATTTGGAAAAGTTGACGCGTGCGGCGCGAAAGCGGAATATCGGCGGGCGGTCCGGAGTTAACATTATTGTCCCCGCAGGGGGCGGCGTTGCATGGGCTTGCTTCTGCGACAACTCAAAAAGACGTACGTGGGGCCGGACGGCAGCGCCGTGCCGGTCATCGACATCGCCGAGCTGTATCTGGCCGACGGCGAGCAGGCGGCGCTGATCGGCGCCAGCGGGTGCGGAAAAACCACGCTCCTGCACCTGATCGCCGGCATCCTCATGCCCGACGGCGGCAGTGTGCTGTTTGGATATGACCCGGCCAATCCGGCCGGCGACGCCGTGGTGGACCTCACCAGCCTTTCCGAATCGCAACGCGATGAATTCCGCGGGCGGTACATCGGGTACATTTTTCAGACGCATCACCTGCTGGCTGGATTTACGGCTCTGGAGAACGTGCTGCTGGGGATGACCTTCACGGGACGAAAGCACGACCGTGCCTGGGCGGCGCATTTGCTGAGCGAAGTGGGGCTGAGCGACCGGCTGCACTACCGGCCGCAAAAACTATCCTTGGGTCAGCAGCAGCGCGTGGCGGTGGCGCGGGCGCTGGCCAATCGGCCGCAGCTGGTGCTGGCCGATGAGCCGACGGGCGCCTTGGACGCCGCCAACGCCCAGCAGGTCCTGGACCTGATCCGCCAACTGTGCACGGAGGTGGGAACGTCGCTGCTGTTGGTCAGCCACGACATGGAGATCGCCCGGCAGTTGCCCAAGGTGCTGCCCTTGGCCCAGATCAACCGGGCGGCGGGGGGAAGACGATGAACTATCTCCAACTGGTTTTGAAACAGATGCGGCAGCGGGCCTTGTCGACCTGGCTGACGACGCTGTCGGTGACGCTGGGGGTGGGCTTGGCGATTGCCATCATGGTGCTGGGCCGCGAGAGCCAGGCCCTGTTCGGGCAGAACGATTACGGGTACGACGTTTTGGTGGGCAAGAAAGGTTCGCCCCTGCAACTGACGCTCAACACCATCTATCACGTGGACGTCAGTCCGGGGAACATTCCGTACGAGATTTATGCGCGTCTGGCCAGCGGGGACTTGAAGAAGTACGTGGCCAACGCCGTGCCGACCGTCGTGGGGGACACCTATCAGGGGAAATACCGGATTGTGGGGACGTATCCGTCGATGTTCGGCTACGACGTGGATGGCCAGCCGCTGCCGGCGGACCGGATCATGAATTACCGGCCCGGCAGGCATCTGGAGATGGACCAGGGCCGTGTTTTTGCGCCCAACAAATTCCAGGCGGTGGTGGGGAGCGACATTCCGCGGCTCACCGGCCTGAGCATCGGCAGCATTTTTCAGGCGACGCACGGCATCCCCCTGCCCAGCGAAAAGCCGGACATTCACGCGGAGAAGTGGACGGTGGTGGGGATTCTGGCCCCGACGCACACGGCGATCGACCGCGTGCTGTACATCCCGCTGAACAGCTTCTACACAATTGCCGAGCACGGCGTGGGGTTGATCGCGCAGGAGAAATTGCGAGAGGGACAACTGCCGGACACTGCCGCCAAGCCGGAGGAGGCCGATGAAGACACGGTCCCGCCGGTGGATGGCGACGGGATTCAGCATTTCAAAAATTACGACTACAACACGCGCGACGGCACGCTCAAGATCACGCTGCCGCCGTCGGTCTGGGCGTTGTCGGCGATTCTGGTGCAGTCGCGCGGGGGCGTCACGGGCGAGGCGCTGCGCTACGACCTCAACAACGGTACGGACGTGATGGCGGTCAATCCCGCCTCCGTGATGCGCGAATTTTTCGACACTTTCTTGAAGCCGACCCGCCAGCTTCTGCTGGGGATCTGCTCGCTGGTGACGGTGGTGGCGGCGGTGGGGATTCTGGTCAGCATCTACAACTCGGTGTCGGCGCGGCTCAAGGAGATCGCCATCCTGCGCGCCCTGGGCGCGACGCGCAAGACCGTGCTGAGCCTGATCTGCCTGGAGGCGGCGGTGATCGCGGCGATCGGCTCGGTGCTGGGCGTCGCGGTGGGGCACGGCATCAACGCCCTCGGGGCGTGGTACATGATGCACCGCTACGGCGAAGTGCTGCAATACGATTACCGCGAGGTGGTGTTCGAGGCCGCGTACGTTGCCTGCGTGATTGCGGCGGCGGTGGTGGCGGGATTGGTCCCCGCCATGAAGGCCTACCGCACGCCCGTGGCGACCTATCTGGTCGCATCCTAAGCTATGGCGATGCGCGTGATCGACCTGGGCGTGATGCCGTATCGCCAGGCTTGGCAAGTTCAAGAACAAACCCATGAGCAAGTCGTGGCCGGCGACGAGGAAACGGTGCTGCTCGTCCAGCATCCGCCGGTGATCACGCTGGGTCGCCGCGGCGATATCGGCGGGAATCTGCTCAAATCCGCCCAAGAACTCGAGCGTTTGGGGGTGGAACTGGTTCACAGCGACCGCGGGGGCGACGTGACTTTCCACGGTCCGGGGCAGATCGTGGCCTATCCGATCATCCGGCTGAACGATCACCGCTTGTCGGTGGGGGGTTACGTGCATCGGCTGGAGGAAATCGTGATTGGCGCCCTGGCGGAATTGGGTATCCGCGGGTTTGCCGATCCCAAGGCGGTGGGCGTTTGGACGGGCGTCGGCGGCGCGACGGCGAAAATCTGCGCCATCGGCGTGCGCATCCGCCGCGGCGTATCGCTGCACGGTTTGGCCCTGAACGTTTCAGCCGATCTGAGCGGATTCGGGCACATCGTTCCCTGCGGCCTGAGCAATCGCCGCGTCACCAGCATCGCCCAGATCCTTGGCCCCGCCGCTCCGTCATTGCAGGCGGTCAGCCAAATCCTCGCCGCTCGACTGCGAAATATTTAATTGAACCACCGAGACCGCCGAGCCCGCGGAGAAAAGAGGGGATGCGCGGAGGAAAAGGGGATGAGTACATTTGCTCGGTTCACGCTCCCGTGCCGGTTTCACGCCCCATGTCCCGGTTTCATCCCCCCGAGCCCTGTATCGCCCATGCCAAGCAGATCCTTCCGAACCATGGCGCTGCATGCCGCCAAAAAGTGCCCGGGATCTATTTGACGGCGCGGTCCGATGTGCCGGCGAGTTCTTGGGCCATTTGTCGGGTAAGCGCCATCCAGTCGTCGTGGGCGCCTTGGCGGAACAGGCGCACGCTCGGGTACCACGGTGAATCGGTGCGGTCCAGTAGCCAGCGCCAATCGCTTTGCCGGGAGATCAGAACCCATGTCGGCTTATTCATGGCACCCGCCAGGTGCACGACGCAGGTGTCGACGCTGATGATCAGGTCCAGGTGGTGGACGAGGGCGGCGGTATCAGCGAAGTCGTGCAAATCGGCGGAATAGTCGATCAGGTTCATGCCGTGCGGGGGCTTCTGTGATGCCTGCTTCCCTTTTTGCAGGCTGAAGAGGCGAACGCCGGGCACCTGGGCCAGCGGAGCAAACACGTCGATGGGAACGGCGCGACGCGTACTGCCGTCGGACCAGACGAGACCGACGTTGAGCGCACCATCGCGCCGGACGCGGCCGGCCCATGCGGCCACCCGCTGGGGCGGGGCAGACAGGTAGGGAACCAATGCGGGCAGGTTTTCAAGCGTGATGCCCAGAAGGTGAGGCAGGCTCTCCATTCGCACGTAAAGATCAAAATGCGGCAGCGTCTGGTCATGCGGAACGATGCGCACGGGGGCGAATGAATGGGCAAAAAGAGGAGCCAGCGTTTTGCGGCATTCGAAAATGAGGTCCGGGTGTTTTTCGCGCAAAAGGGGCAAAAAGCGGGCCAAGTGGATGGCATCCCCATATCCCCCCCAACTGCAGTAGACCAACAACGTTTTGCCCGGCGCACGCGAGCCGTCCCAAGGGGGCTGCGGGAAGCGTTTGGCACCGGGGATGACCTCCTCCCACCATTCCATTTCCCGCCAGCCCTCGGTCCAATGACCCATAGCCAGGAGTAACATCCCATAATCCAGTCGCGCGTAGTTGTCACCGCGGGCGATGGCGTTGCGATAGGTATCGAGCGACTCTTGCCACTGCCGGTTGATCTGCAAAGCCACAGCCAGCCCGTAGTGCGGTTTCGCGTCGTCCGGGTTGAGCTGCACCGCGCGGCGATAGGCGGCGATCGCCTCCTCGACCCGCCCGTTGTTCCTCAGCGTTGCTCCCAGATTGACGTACGCCATGGCAAATTCGGGCCTGATCCGCAACGCTTGGTGATACGCGGCGATGGCCTCTTCGACGCGGCCGCTTTTGCCCAAAGCAATGCCCAGGCCGTGGTACGCCCCAGCGTGGTTGGGCTCGATTTGGATGGCCTGACGATAGGCGGCGATGGCCTCGTCCAGCAATCCCTTGTCCGTCAGTGCGTTTCCCAGGTTGCAGTGGGCCACCGCATGGTCAGCTTTGAGTTGGATTGCCCGGCGATAAGCGGCGATGGCTTCGTCCAGCAGCCCCCGGTCAATCAGCACGTTGCCCAGGTTGGCGTGGTAGTCTGCCGCAGCGGGATTGATGACGATCGCCCGCCGGATCAAGTCCGCCGCCGTTTCGGCCCGATTCCTTTGGTGTGACACCACCCCCAGAAAATGTAGGACGTCCGGATGATCCGGTACCTGGCTCAGGATTTGCCGATAGGTTTCCTCCGCTTCGGCCAAGCGCCCGGCCTGGTGGTGCTGCACGGCCGTCTGCATGAGCTGTTGAATGGGAACCTGCGTCACTAACGTGAATCATACCAGACCGAAAGGGGAGGACCGTAAGGGCACACTCAACTTTTCGTCTCTTTACTCGGTCGGCCGCGGGGACGCAGGGTGAAGCCGAGGCCCCAACGCTCGGCGATTGTCTTGACCCACGCCGCCTCTCCGAACGGCCGCCCACGTTGTACGCACTCGTACAGAGCAGATAGCTCGCCCTCCGACAACCGTTCGTTCACCCTCTCGATCCAGTCCCTTGGGCGTTGCACTGGCCACGAGGACAAAAAGGGGTCCTGACCCCCTTCTTAAAAAGGGGTCCTGACCGCCTTCTTCCGTGCTCTGCGGTTCAATTTTGCCGCAGGCTTGCCGGGGTGGGTCTGTGCGGCCACAATGCGGTCTGCCGATGGAAAATCAACATGCATTTGCTTTGCCGCGACTGCACCGCTGGGTGCGCGACGACGTGGCCTACATCCTGCCTATGGCGGTGTTCCTCTTGATCACCGCCGCGGGAGATCATTGGCCCGCATTTTTCCCCGCCAGTTATGTCGTCAAAACCGTCCTGGCCGGGATTCTGCTGATTCTGCTTTGGCGGCATTACACCAAAATTCGGTGGGATTACGCGTGGCTGGGAGCGCTGATCGGGGTGGTGGGCGTGGTGCAATGGGTGGGGATGGAAAAGGCGCTGCTGCACTTTTGGCCGCACTATCCGCGGCTCAGTCAGGACGTGTTCGATCCAATGCACATCGGGCCGCGGTGGTGGCTGGTCAGTTTTCTTTTTTTCCGCCTTGCCGGGCCGGCCCTGGTCGTGCCGCCGATGGAGGAATTGTTCTGGCGGGATTTTCTGTGGCGGACGTTCTTGGCGCCCAACGATTACCGGATGGCCCAGGTCGGGGAGTGGGATTGGAAAGTGTTTGCTGGGATCACGGCTTTGTTCGCCGCCGAGCACATCCAGTGGATCACGGCGATCGTCTGGGGGGTCATGATTGGGGTGCTGCTCGTCCGTACCAAGAGCCTGGGGGCGTGCATCGTGGCCCACGGCGTGACCAATTTGCTGCTGGGGGTTTATGTACTGTGGTCCCACGACTGGATGTTCTGGTAATGACACGCGGCGTCGCGTTTCCTATCATTGATCGGCTTAGACCATGAAACATCAAACCGAGAATCCTCCGCCCCGCCGGTTGTACATGGACAACGCGGCGACGAGTTTCCCCAAGCCCAAGACGGTGCTCGAGGCCATGTCGCGTTACGCCGCCGAGCTGGGCGCCAGTGCCGGGCGAGGCGCCTACCGCGAAGCCGCGCAGACCGGCGAGCTGATGAACGAATGCCGGCGCCGGCTGGACAAATTATTCCACGGGCAGGGGCCCCAGCGCTTCGTCTTCACGCTCAATTGCACCGATGCCCTGAACCTGGCGATCAAGGGGCTGATCGATCCGGAGCAGACGAATCACGTCATTTGCACGCAGATCGATCACAACTCGATTCTTCGGCCGGTCAATGCCTTGGCGGATCGGGGCTGGGTGGAGCCGACGCGCATCGCGGTCGATCCGCGCACCGGGCTGCTGGACCCGGACGACATCGCCCGAGCGATCCGGCCGCAGACGCGGCTTATCGCCATCACGCACGCCAGCAACGTCACCGGCACGGTGCAGCCGATCCGGCAGATCGGCCGCATCGCCCGCGAGCATGGCGTGCCGTTGGTGCTGGACGCGGCGCAATCGGCGGGGCATGTGCCCATCGACGTGCAGGCGGATGGCGTCGATCTTCTGGCCGCTCCCGGCCACAAGGGATTGCTCGGGCCCCTGGGCACGGGGTTCTTGTACGTCGGGGCGGGGATGGAAGAGATTCTGCGGCCCATCCGCGAGGGGGGGACCGGCTCGCTCAGCGAGCAGGATCGCCAGCCGGATTTCCTGCCGGACAAGTACGAGTCCGGAAGCCACAACGCCATCGGAATCATCGGACTGTCCGAGGGCGTGCGCTGGGTGTTGGCGCAAACCGTGGAAAAATTGGCGGCGCGCGAGGTGGAATTGATGGGCGCGTTCATCGACGGCGTAGAGGACGTCGAGGGCTTGTCCTATTTTGGTCCGCGCGGCGTGAAGGACCGGGTGGGCGTTTTCTCCGTGCGGATCGAGGCCCTGGAGCCTCACGAGTTGGCGGCGGTGCTGGAAGAACGTTACGGAATCCTCACACGCGCGGGGATTCACTGCGCGCCGCTAGCGCACCAGGTGATCGGCACGGCGGCGCTGGGCGGCACGACGCGACTGAGCTTCGGTCCCTTCCTCAGCTCGCAGGACGTGCACTATGCCGCCGATGCGCTTGCCGACATCGCCGCCTCCATGCGCGAGCAGCGCTTGGCCAAGGTGCACAGCGACTCCTAGCCCCACGTACCTGCGGGGCTTCAGCAGATCACTTGGTATTCGATGGGATACTGAATCAGGTCCGGGCGAACCAGGTGGACTCGGCGCAAACGCGCTTCGGGTGTGGGGGAGGGGGCCTGGATCGCCGCTGTCGCGGCGGAAGTGGAGGCCGAGCGGCTGGCGGGCCACAGGCCCAGGCAGATGAGCAGTGCGGATATGGACAACGCGCGAATCCAACGAGTCATGACGCTTGTTCCTGAAGCGGCGGTACGGGGAAACCACCGGCTTGCGGTCGATACGAGGCTGCCTATTGAGCCTACCCTGCTGGAGCAAAACCGCCAATAAAAAAGTGGCTGCGCAACAGGTGGGAGCCCCCACGACCTGGCAAGACGGGCAAGAAGTAGCGAAGCGGTATTGTTAGGACCCGTCACGCGGCCTGGGGTCTTCGGGCCAGGGCCCGGGCGTGCGCGGCAGCGGCGGCTGCGGTTGTTTTGAGAGTGCCAACGTCTTGCGAGCGCCGGCCCGATCATTTAACATTGCACTAAAGCGAGAGGGGCATTGGTGTTCCGGTCGCCGCAATCAGCGGCTGGAGTCGGTCACAAAACTTCGATTGGAGGTAAACACTGTGGGAATCCGCGAAACACTCAACAAGAACCCCGCCATCACCACCGCCGGTACGATTGTCATCATTCTGATCGCGCTGGGCGTGATCACCTGGGAGATGCTGCCCAAAAGCCCAGTGAAGATTATGTCTGGGATGTACTACACCGATGATGACGGCCAAAGCACCTTCGTCGATTTGATGAACAAGAATCCTCCGTTCGATCACGGTGGGAAGTCGGCCATGCTGGCGGCGGTCTTTTCCTGCAACGGCGGCAAACAGTGGGTCGCCTACGTGCAGAAGTACACGGATGACATGAAGGCGACGCTGGATGACCCGAATCACAGCGAGATCAGCAGTTCCGATCTGGAATCGAATATGCTGGTGAAAAAGCCGGGCGACACGGAGTGGCTGACGCTGAGCAGCACCAAGGGCCGGGAGCTCACCAACGTGAAGTGCCCTGACGGCACGTTGAACGGACTGATTAGGGTGCTGCCACAGTAACGCGCCGCTGCGTTGCGCCGGGGACGGATGGCGAGCATCTGCTCCTGCGCCGATTCGCTTAGGTGTGCGTTTCCAGGATGCGCTGGATGACGGCGGTGGTGCTCTTGCCATCCACCAGGGGGGCCAGGGCCACGCGCCCGCCGTAGGATTCCACCAGGCCCCAACCGACAACCTCTTCCTTGGGGTAGTCCGCGCCTTTGACCAGCACGTCGGGCCGGATTTTTTCGATCAGCGGCAGCGGCGTATCGTCGTCGAAGCGGATCAGGTAGTCGATGCTTTCCAATTCCTCGAGCACGCCCAGGCGGTCGGACTCGCAGATGATGGGGCGTTTCTCGCCCTTGAGGCGGCGGACGCTGCCGTCGGTGTTCACGCCGACGACCAGCACGTCCCCCTGCTGGCGGGCAAACTGAAAATATTTGATGTGGCCGAGATGGATTAAGTCGAAACACCCGTTGGTGAAGACGATGCGTTTGCCGCTGGCGCGGTGGCGGGCCAGCTCGACCACGAGCTGCTCGCAGGTGCGCTCCTTGGTGGGGCGCTGGTGCGCCTCGGCCATGAGCTCGCGGACGATTTCATCGGGGGTGATGGGAACGGTTCCGAAGCGTTCGACTTCCAGGCCGGCGGCGACGTTGCCCAGGGCGACGGCCTCGACCCAGCTTGCCCCCGCGGCGCGAGCGGCGGCCAGCATGGCCAGAACCATGTCGCCGGCGCCGGTGGCGTCGAACACCTGGCGCGGTCGCGCGTGCTTCAGCCAGCGCCGCTCCCCCTCCCGCGTCGCCAGATACGCCCCGTGGCGATCCAGCGTCATGACGACGGCTTCCAAATCGAGCTGATGGAGCAATTTTTCCGCCGCAACCGGGTATTGATCCGAATCCTCCATGCTCAGGCCGGCGACGCGCTGGGCCTCGGAGCGGTTGAGTTTAAGGGCCGTGGCCCCGCGGTATTTGCCGTAATCGGCCACGCCGGCGGGATCGACCAGGACGGGGATGTGGCGTTGTTGGGCGGCGGCGATCACCTCGCGGCAAACGCCCTCGCACACAGCTCCCTTGTTGTAATCCTCGATGCAGACGATGCAGCAATCGGCGATGTGCCGCTGCACGCGGGAAAGCATTTGGGCGATCAGTGGCGCCGGGATGGGTTTGGGATTCTCGTAATCGAGGCGCATGAGCTGCTGGGCGTGGCGGTGCTGGGCGGCGCCGACCAGCCGCAACTTCGAGGTGGTGGGGCGATCCTGGGCCAGGAGCAGCGAATCCGCATCGATGCCCAACTGCCGCAGGAGGCGTATGACGTCCTGGCCGGCCGCATCATCGCCAAGGACGCCGATGGGGCGCACGGCGGCGTTGAGCGTGGCCAGCATGGCCGCCACGTTGGCCGCCCCGCCCAGCCGCAGCTCCTCTGTTTGATAATGCAGCACGAGCACCGGCGCTTCGGGGGAAACGCGATCGGCGTTGCCGAACAGATACTTGTCCAGCATCATGTCGCCCACCAGCAGCACGTTGCTGCGAGGCAGACTCTGCACGATCTGAATCAATCGGCTTTGCATGTGCGGAAATCTTACCTGATCCGACGCCCTTAGTCACAGCCGCGGTCGCCGCCGTCCGCGGCGATTGAAGGCCAGCGCATGGCGGGAATCAAGCTCAAGACGCGCCCGCGCGACAGCGGCGGAAGCGCGGCCCGCGACGGGAGGGGGCGCGGCCGAATCACGGGCAATCCCAGGGCGTCGATGGCGCCCAGCGCCGCCGTGGGGTTGGGATCGAAGAGGGCCGAGCACTGCCCCAGCGCCGCCGCCAAGTCGCCGGCGGATGCGATGGGGCCGTGGGCGCGGTCGCTCAAGTCGGCGATGTCCATCCATCCGCGCCCAAACAGCGCCAAGGGAAGTCCCTGGGCAATGGCGGCGCGGGCCAGACTCTGCTGATACGCCGGATGAACCAGACGCTCCAGGAACAGTTGCCGATCGACCTCCTCGGCGGCGAGGCCCAGCTTGGCCATCTGGTTTTCAAGATAGCGCAGCGGCTCGCCCCCCAGCGCCTGCGGCCTTCTCTTCAATTCGTCGGCGATCATTTCCCACAAAAGTCCCTGGCTGGAAAACTCCTTGAGGCGCGGCGGCACGTCCAGGAGATGGGTGTCGGCCAGGAGTCCGACCAGTTTTCCGTCTGCGCGCGTTGGCGGGAGCGCAAATCCCAAGCCGGCGGGCCAGGCGGCGATGTCGATGCGCTGGTTGCTCCAGCCGACGCCCAGGGCGATGTCGCGCCATTGCGGATCGGCCAGGAGCAACCCGTCGCCCGCCGCGGCGGCAACGGGCGGGGCGATGCGCGGCGTCGTCACCCACGTGATCCATGCCGTGCGCTGGGGAACGATCAGCGGGAAATCATGGCGGAAGGTGTTGGCCGTCACGACGGCGTCGGCCTCGGCGGCGGCCAGGGCCACGGCCAGGGGCGAGGCGGACAGCGGGCGGTCCGGGTCCAGATGGACAAACGCGTCGGCGGCATCGTCGCCGCAGATCGCATTCATCAATGCCGGTCCGGAAAGATCGGCCAGTCGGAAATAGCCGGAGGCGACGACAAGCACGCGGCCGGTGGGACGCGTGCGGCGATCGCCGGCCTGACGCGATAGGGCGATGCGATCGGCTCGCCGGGAGGTTTCAGCGCTGATGACCGCCTGGGCATCGGTGGTGAATTGGCCCAGTTCGCCATCCTCCAGCAGGGAGGTTCGCACGAAATTCTGGGGCAGGGGCAAGCCGGGATGAGCGGCAAAAAGTTTGCCCAGTTGCTCGGTCCAATCCCAGCCCGCGGCGAACCCAAGGCGCCCGGCGGCCAGCTCGGCGGAAAAATCCTCGCAGCGCAGCATGACCGCCAGACACAGCGGGTCGGGCACAATCGCCACGATGGCCTGATTGGACTGGATTCTTTCAAAACACGCGCGCAGCTGTCCGGCATGCGTGGGGTGGACGAAGCATCCGACGGTGCCGCTTAGTTCCAGGTTTTTGAGCATTTGGCGGCCGGCCAATAAGGGCACGGAACATCCGGTCCACCAATAGCCTTCGTCCAAAGCCGTGAGAAAGCCGTCGCGGCCGAAGGTCCACTGCAGCGGCATCGGCACGCTCGTAACCATATGTGCCACAGAAGGTTGCAGTTGCTGGAGCGCGGCCAGATTGATGGCAAAACGCTCTTGTGCCAGGCGGTCGGCGGCGGCTTGCGGGGCAGGCGGCACGTCCGCGGCGGGGCGGAGGGCATCGCCGACGCACAGAACAACGCTGTTCATACCTGATTTATCGGACATTGGCCGGGCCGGGACTTGAGCTTTTGGTCGAGGTGCCGCCTGCGGCTACACTTGGGCGGATGCGCTTCACCAAGATGCACGGCATCGGCAACGACTACGTCTACGTCAACGGCTTTGAGCAGACGGTGGCCGATCCCGCGCAACTGGCCAAACGAATCTCCGATCGGCACTTCGGCGTCGGGGCCGATGGGCTGATTTTGATCCTCCCTTCGGACAACGCGGATGTGCGCATGCGCATATTCAACGCGGACGGCAGCGAGGCGGAAATGTGCGGCAACGGCATCCGCTGCGTGGCCAAATACGCTTACGAGCACGCCCTGGCGCGCAAGAATCCGATCACGGTCGAGACCGGGCGCGGCGTGCTGTCCTTGTCCATGCGAATCGACGCTCAAGCGGTACGCGAAGTGACGGTGAACATGGGCCAGCCGATTCTTTCCTTGTCGCAAATTCCCGTGAATGCGGAAAAAGTGGTCAAGAGCTGCCGCGAGCACGAATATTATGATTTTGAGCCGGGCGATTCCGAAGGCGCCCGCGCCGTGTTCGTTTCCATGGGCAATCCACACGCGGTCATGTTTGTGGAGAATGTCCGGAAGATCGACGTGCCCAGGCTGGGCCCCAAGATCGAGCATCACAGCGCGTTTCCGCATCGGATCAACGCGCACTGGGTTCAGGTGCATTCGCCGACGGAAGTGACGATGCGTACGTGGGAGCGTGGCAGCGGGGTGACGCTGGCCTGCGGGACCGGGGCGTGCGCGGTGTGCGTGGCGGGGGCGCTGACCGGGCGCACGGGACGCAAAATCTTGGCGCATCTTCCCGGCGGGGATTTGGTCTTGGAGTGGCGGCAGGACGACAACAACGTGTACATGACCGGCCCGGCCAGCGAAGTTTTTTCCGGCGACTGGCCCGAGAACCGCTGAGTGCAGCCGGCCATGGACAAAACGCAGATCCTCAAGCTGGCACAAGAGCATCAAGAAGCCGGCCGTTTCGAGCTGGCGGAGGCGCTGTATCAGCAGGTTTTGGCGGCCGAGCCGGACCACGTCGATGCCCTGCATGGGGCGGGGATTGCGGCGTTTCAGAGCGGCCGCCGCCACGAGGGTTTGCATCTGCTCCGCAGGGCGGTGGCCAAGAATCCCCAGCGCGCGGATTGCCATTACCACCTGGGGTTGATGCTGAAATTGTCCGGCCAGGCCAAGGAGGCGGTCGGGGCATTTGAGCAAGCCTTGGCCGTTCAGCCGGATTATCCGGAAGCGTGGAATGATCTGGGGATCGCGCTGGCGCTGGACGGGCGGCCGGCGGACGCGGTGGCGGCGTTCGAGCGGGCGGTGTCGCTTCGCCCGGATTTTCTCGACGCCCTGGGGAACCTGAGTCACACGTTGCAGCGCCTGGGGCGATGGGAACAGGCGGTTGACGCCCAGCGCCGATGGATCGCCTTGCGGCCGCACGATGCCGAGTCGCAATTTCACCTGGGCAACATGCTCCACGAGGCGGGGCATCTGGAGGCGGCCATCGAAGCTTTTGGCCAAGCCATCGCCCTCAAGCCCGACTTTGCCGATGCCTGCTACAACCTGGGCAACACCCTGAAGGCCAAGGGGGACTTGGCCGGCGCGGCCCAGGCGTACTTACGCGCCCTGGAATGCCAGCCGAATTTGCACGAAGCGCACAACAACCTGGGCAACGTGCTGCTAGATCAAGGACTTTTGGATCAGGCCATGGCCCGGTTTCGCCAGGCGCTGTTGCTGCAGCCGGATTACCTGGTGGCGCACAACAATCTGGGCAACGCTTTGAAAGATGCCGCCGAAATCGACCAGGCCCTGGCCTGTTTTGATCGGGTGTTGGAGATCGATCCGAACTACGCCGAAGTGCACAGCAATCGCGTGTACGCGTGCTGTTTTCATCCGGATCACGATTCGCGGGACATTTTGCATCAGACGCTGCAGTGGTCGGCGCGGCATGCCCAGCCGCTGGTCGGCCAGATTCGGCCGCACCAGAACGATCCATCTCCGCAGCGGCGTCTGCGCGTGGGTTACCTCACCGCGGATTTGCGGGCGCATCCGGTGGGGCGGTTTTTGTTGCCGCTGCTGGCCCACCACGACCGACAACAGGTGGAAGTCTGGGCCTACAGCGGCGTGCAGATCGCCGATGAGGTGACGGCCCAGCTTCGGGCCAACTGCGACGTGTGGCGCGACATCCGCCGCTGCTCGATGCCGCAGATCGCCGAGCAAATCCGCCAGGACCGCATCGACATCCTCGTCGACCTGAGCCTGCACATGGCCCAGAACTATTTGCTGGTCTTTGCCCGCAAGCCGGCGCCGGTGCAGGTGACGTACCTCGGCTATTGCAGCACCAGCGGCATGGAGACGATGGATTATCGGCTGACCGATCCGTACCTGGACCCGCCCGGCAGCGACCTGAGCTGTTACCGCGAGCGATCGGTGCACTTGCCGCGGACGTATTGGTGTTACCAGCCTCTGACGACGCTGGCGGTCTGCGGGTTGCCGGCGGGCAAGAGCGGCGGGATCACCTTTGGATGCTTCAACAACTACTGCAAGGTATCGCCGCCCGCGTGGGAGGCATGGACGCGGATTCTGGCAGCCGTGCCCAATTCCCGGTTGGTGCTGTTTTCCCCAGTGGGCGAGCATCGGCAAAAGGCCCTGGGGCGCGTGGCGGCGGCGGGCGTCGACCCCCGCCGCGTGATCTTCCTCAACGGCGTGCCCCTGCCACAGTACTACCAGCGGTACCAAGAGATCGACATCGCCTTGGACCCATTCCCCTATTGCGGGGGAACGACAAGCTGTGATGCGTTGTGGATGGGTGTTCCCCTGGTGACGCTGTGCGGCAGCAGCGCCCTGGGACGCGGGGGCGTGAGCATTCTGAGCAACACGGGGTTGCCGCAGCTGATCGGGCAAAATGTGGACCAATACGTCGCCATCGCCGCCGCCCTGGCCGCCGATCTGCCGCGCTTGGCTGAGCTGCGCCGCACGCTGCGGCAGCGCATGGCCCAGTCGCCGCTGATGGACCAACCGGCCTTTGCCCGCGATATCGAAGCGGCATATCGCCAGATGTGGCGGACATGGTGCGGCGGGGTCGCGCCTCACCTGGCCGGCGCCGGGAGCTAGGCTGTTCGTGCCCGATGGATGGGAAATCCGGCCGCGGCTACACTGGGGCCGCTGAGCGGCACATGGACATCACGCAGATATTCGAGCTGGCCAAGGAGCATCACGAAGCGCGGCGTCTGGACCAGGCCCAATCGCTTTACGAGCAGGTTCTGGCTGCCCAGCCGGATCATGCCGCGGCGCTGCAGGGGGCGGGCATCTTGGCGTTCGAACGCGGCCGCTGCGATGAGGCAGTCCAACTCCTGCAGCGGGCCATCGCCCTCGAGCCGCAACGCGCCCAATTTCATTACAACCTGGGTTTGATGTTCAAGGAGCTTGGCCGCGTCGAAGAGGCCATTGCGGCATTCGAGCGGGCCGCGGCGCTGGAGCCGAACGATCCTCGTACCTTCAACGATCTGGGCATTGCCCTGGCGTCGCAGCGGCGATTGGAGGATGCGGTGGAGGCGTTCGGCAAGGCGATTGGCTTGCGTCCGGATTTTGTCGAGGCGATCAACAACCTCGGCAACGCCCTGGGGAGCCTGGGCCGATTGGAGGAAGCAGTAGCCGCGTGTCGGCGGGCCATCGCCCTGCGACCGGACTACCATCGGGCCTACAGCAATCTGGGCAATTCGCTTTGGGCCAAGGGCGAGCAGGAGCAGGCCATCGCCGCGTGCGAAAAAGCACTTTCCCTGCGGCCGAATTCCGCCGAAGCGTGCAATAATTTGGCCAACGCCCTCAAGGACGTGGGGCGCCTGGACGAGGCGGTGACCCTGTATGGGCGGGCGGTTGCCCTGCGCCCGCAGTCGCCGGAATTTCACAGCAACCTGATTTTCGCCCTGCATTATTGCCAGGATCAGGATGCCGCTTCGCTCCTGGAGGAAATGCGACGCTGGAACCAGCGGCATGCTCGACCGCGTGGGTCCTTGATCCGGCGGTACGACAACGACCGCGACGAGCGGCGGCGCTTGCGCATCGGATACATCTCGCCCGATTTCCACTCGCATTCGGTCGGCCGATTCCTCCTGCCCCTTTTCGCCCACCACGATCACGAGCAGGTGGAGATTTTTGCCTACAGCGACGTGCTGCATCCGGACCAGACCACGCAGCGACTGCAAAGCGGCTGCGACCACTGGCGGGATATCCGGGCCATGAGCGACCGGGACGTCGACGGGCAAATCCACCGGGACCGCATTGATATCCTCGTGGATTTGTCGCTGCACACGGCGGGCAACCGGCTGCTGGTCTTCGCCCAAAAACCGGCGCCGCTGCAGGTCACCTACTTGGCGTATTGCAGCAGCAGCGGCCTGGACACCATGGATTATCGCTTGACCGATCCGCATCTCGATCCGCCCGGAATCGACGAAAAATGCTACAGCGAAGCGACGATGCGTTTGCCGCGGACCTACTGGTGCTACGAACCAGACTCCGATGCGCCGCCGGTCGGCCCGCTGGCCGCGGAAACGAGCGGCGGGATCACCTTCGGCTGCTTCAACAACTACTGCAAGGTTTCGCCGGGCGCCTGGGAGGCGTGGTATCGCCTGCTGAGTGAGGTGCCGCGGTCCCGCCTGGCGGTTTACAGCCCGCGCGGCAGCCACCGCGAGTCGGCCTACCAGAACCTGTCGGCAGCCGGCATCGATCGCGATCGCCTCTCGTTCGTGGATCGCATGCCCCTGGGCGAATTTTTCGCTCGCCATGACGAAATTGACGTGGCGCTGGATCCATTTCCGTACGGCGGCGGGACCACGACGTGCGATGCACTCTGGATGGGGGTGCCGGTGGTGACGCTGCGGGGGCGGACGGCCGTGGGACGGGCGGGGGCCAGCCTCCTGAGCAACGTCGGCTTGCCGGAGCTGATTGGCGGAACTGTGGATCAATATGTCCGCATTGCGCGTGACCTGGCGGCCGATCGGCCGCGGCTGGCCGAGCTGCGCCGCACCCTGCGGCAACGCATGGCCGGCTCCCCCCTGATGGACGCAGCCGGCTTTGCACGCGATGTCGAATCCGCCCTGCGCCAAATGTGGCGGCGCTGGTGCCAGCAGGTCTAAGATTCGACATGGCCTCTTCCACCGAGGGTTCATTCCCGCCCGAGCTTCTGGCGGCCAAGAAGCAGATTCGCGAGCGCGCCCGCTCCTACGGCTTGGATTTCTTCCCCGTCGTCTTCGAGATGTGCGATTACGAGCAGATGAACCAGGTGGCCGCCTACGGCGGCTTCCCCCAGCGCTATCCCCACTGGCGCTTCGGCGCCGAGTACGAACGCCTGCGCAAACAAAACCTCTACGGGCTGGGTCGGGTCTATGAAATGGTCATCAACAACGATCCCTGTTATGCGTATCTGCAGGAATCGAACCCATTGGTGGATCAGAAGCTGGTGATCGCGCACGTGTACGCTCACGCGGATTTTTTCAAGAACAACCTGTGGTTCAGCCAGACCAACCGCAAGATGGTGGATGAGATGGCCAATCACGCCACCCGCGTGCGCCGCCACATCGAAAAGCAGGGATACGACACCGTCGAGAAATTTCTGGACGTCTGCCTGGGCCTGGAAGACCTGATCGATCCGCACAGCCCGTTTCTAAACCGCGGGCCCATGGAGCAGAAGCCGCACCAGCCGCAGCGCCAAGAGCCGCTGCCCAAGTTCAAGGCCAAGGAGTATCTGGACAAATGGATGAACCCGCCGGAGGTGCTGGAAGCCGAGGCCAGAAAGCTGCGCGATCAGCACGACAAGATGCGTCACGTGACGCCGGCCCAACCCACGCGCGACCTGCTGTCGTACCTGCTGCACCACGCCCGCCTGGACGATTGGCAGGTCGACTGCCTCACCATCGTCCGCGAGGAATCGTACTATTTTGCCCCGCAGGCGATGACCAAGGTCATGAACGAAGGCTGGGCCAGCTACTGGCACAGCACGCTCATGACCAAGCATTTCGTGGAAGCCCGCGACGTGATCGACTATGCCGATCACCACAGCGGTGCCGTGCACATGCCGCCGGGGAATTTCAACCCCTACAAGATCGGCTTGCTGCTCTTCCGCGACATTGAGGACCGCTGGAACAAGGGCCAATTCGGCAAGGCGTACGAGGAATCGGACAACCTGGGCGAGAAACAATCGTGGGACAAGGGGCTGGGGCTCGGCCGGGAGAAGATTTTCGAGGTGCGCCGCGTCTACAACGACGTGAATTTCATCGACGAGTTCCTGACGCCCGAGTTCATCGAGAAGCACAAATTCTACCAATACGGCCGCGATCCGCACACCGGCCAATTGCGCATCCTCAGCCGCGACCCGCAGCGCATCAAGCAGGCGGTCCTGTATCAACTGACCAACATGGGCCGGCCGTTCATCTACGTTGCCGACGGCAACTACGGCAACCGGGGCGAGCTCTTTTTGGCCCACAAGCACAACGGCGTGGACCTGGAGATCAAGTTCGCCGTCGAGACGCTCAAGGGCATCTATCGTCTTTGGCAGCGCCCCGTTCACCTGCAAGCGAAGATCGACGACGAGATGATGCTTTTCAGCTACGGCGGTGATCAGCCCAAGCAGCAGACGATCCACGACGACCTGCCCAAGCCGGCGCATCAGGTGGCGTGAACGCCTCCAGAAGTCCGCCGCCTCCGCAACATCATTTCGCGTTTTGCCATTTTCCCCGCGGCCAATAATAACGCGACTAGTCTTGTTTCATCGTCCTTTTGGATCGGCCGGGAAGATGTTCGCCGGCAATCGCGGCGTGATTTCCGCACACCCTGGCCCCTCTATATCTGTATGGGACCAATATTCGTCGCACAAGGCCGCGCGGCATGTGCTTTTTAAATGCGCGCTCAATCCGCGTCGGCTCACCTATATAGTTTCATGGGGGTTCTACGCCCACGCCAGATCGAGGCTTTATAGGGGTGTGCCAAGGAATAAGAAATTTCCGCCATCACCCCTGGAATTCAGGAGGTCCTTTATGACCAGGAAGGGCGGGGCGACGCCGCAGAGCAGCCGACGGCGTTGCCCGTGAAAAAGAAGCCCCGGTAGTAGCCGGGGCTAGGCGATTCACACGCGGAACGGCCGAAGACGTTCCGCACGTTTTCCCGTCGATAAGCACGCTTGCGACGGGGGCCGGATGCGTATCCGGTAATGCTTCTTAGACATTATCATTGTAACGCGCCCGGTCAAAACCTCAAGCGAGCAAAATTTTCTAGAGGAGCGGGAATTATGAAAACCCGCAATCTACGGCCTGGGCAGGACGGACCTACCCCGCCGAATCATTCATGGCGTTTATGGGACGGCGACAGTTGGATTGAACCCCTAACCGTTCGTCGCAAAGCCAACGGGAAATACTGCCCAAAGGACGGGCATGAGCCACCGTCTCTGTTGTTGGCTGTCCAAAAGCGAAGATGAATGACGCGAGGCCGGGGGCATGGATGTCCCCGGCCTTTTATCGCGGCCGTGGCGGAACAGCAGACGCGCCCCTGTTAACCAGGGGATGTTGCCGGTGCAAGTCCGGTCGGCCGCATTCAATGCGCTACAGAAAATACAAAAACGTTAAACAGGTGGAAACTCGGCCACGCCTCGCGTCGGCATCTTAGCGATTGTAGAATAAATTCTCTGGCGGACGGTTTTGCGGACGCGATCCGCCAAAGAAAGGATTAGATCATGCCAATGGCGCTTAGGAATCAGTCTGGAGATGGTCCGTCAAAACCACCACCCCCAAAACCACCACCGCCGCCACCCCCCAAACCACCACCGCCACGGCCGCATCCGGAGCCGAGGCACATTCCAGGGAAGGCACCCCCGTTAAATGTGCCGCCGCCGGCGCCGTGGCCAAAGCCAACAGGGCGCTAAGCTGGGCACCAAAGCGAGTCTGGCGGAATTTCCTTGTTGACGGCCGCCTGATGTTTGAGAAGCGATTTCTGGTCGGGGCAAGGATCGTCGCGCAAGCAAATTTCACCGCTTCTCTCTCGGATGCCCAGATAGCGCTCGGCCATTTCGGGCGTAACCGCGTGGTACATCTGCATATCGGAGACAATGGCATTTGCCTCCCGATAGAGATTAGTGTAGTCGAGCCAGAGCTTCGACAATCGCTCGATTCGTTTGGAGATATTTAAGATCGGCTTGAGTACACCCAGAATCGCCGCGACTACGGCCACGTACGGCAATGCTGGCTTTACAACAGCTAGTGAGCCAATAGTGGCCGACGTGGCCAATGCGACAGAGATCTCCAGGATTAGGCTCCAGCGTTGCAAATTCCTCAGCTTTGCGCCGTAATAGAGGGCATTCATCCGGATTGTGCGATAAAGGTCGTAAATCTGGCAAGCCAGTTCGCGCGGTTCAATCGCTGGTTTTCGCGGCTCTTTAGATGTCGCAACGCTTTCGACCATGCTAACTCCTGCTGGAACATTATAGGCCCAACCCGACTCCATTAACCAGACTTCGACCGTCCATGATCAGTTCCGTTGTTGCGCTGGCATCTTGAACATCAACCGCTTGCCTTCAGCGCCTTTAACGGCAGCATCCCGGCGGGCAGCGTCCTGCAACGTCTGGCCATTCAATCGGAAGCTGAATTCATCGCAATAACGATGTAGGTGCTTTTTACTGACTGTCTTCTCTGCGGTTGCATTTGCTTTTTCGGCGTAGCCCCGCATGCACATGCGGGGTCGCTTATCGTTCTTCGAGTTCATCGCGAACCAATTTCACGTTCTGGGCCAACTCGGCGGCGGAACGAGCCGCGGCGTGGATCTTCTCCAGAAGCTCGTCCATCCATTGCAGGGCGCAGGCAGTCAGATTGAGCGAAGCATCCGGCGCCGTTCGCCAGCGCCACAGCAATTTCTCCACGCGCCGCCGCGTGTGCCAACGCAGCAGCGACCACAGCAGCAGATACCACAGGAGCAAAAACACGGCGTTCTTGAGCAAGGCAGTGGTGCTGAGCAGTTGCACCAGAAGGATGGCGGCGTCGCGCAGAGTTTTAAGCGGCGAGGAGGCCGTCAGCAGGGTCTGCACAATCGGCTGGATCAGCGGAAACCACAGCAGTGCGCCGAGGGTCAGCACCAAACGCATCGCAGGCGCAAAGATCGCCGATTTACCCGAATACTTCGACAAAATGGCTTGACGCTGGTGGTGGATCGTTTCGATCAACTCCAGGCGCAGGCGGCCTTCGGCCGCTTCGGCGTCCATCCGATCCCACAGTTTCCTGCCGCCGAAGAGAGACGCCACGGCGGGGTCGGATTGATGGAGCTGGGCAAACGCGGATTGGATCAACGTGGCCACTTTGCCGCTTGGCAGATGCGCATCAACCAATGCCTCAGCGCCTGCCGATGGGCCGCCGCCGGCGACCAGCCGCAGGGGCAAGAGGGCGGCGTGCAGGACGTTGACGATGGGCCAACGAGCAACGCGCCGGGAAAACAGGCCGTCGCTCATGAGCCGGAGGTACGCCGGATCGTCCAACATGGCGCCGGTCGCCGTTTCGACAATCGGCTCACCCAGGCGTTCGGCGAGCAGTTCGCCGGCCGCCTGGTCCAATCGGTTCAGGCGTTGGGCCCGGCCCGGCAGGTCCTGCTCATCGAGCCACGCCAGCAGCGACCGCTGCCGCCGCCGGTCCGCAAGCTGCCGCGACTCGGCGACCGTTTGAGGCGATTTTTCGCGGCGCAGCTGGCGGGCCAGTTCCGGCAGATCAAAATCCGCCGGACGAATCGCGCTGACCATGAACACACGGGGCGGGGTCGATAGCGACAACACGCTCGCCACGCGGCGGGCGTAATCCTCCTGCAACTCTGGGGCCACGGCCCCGCCGGCCGGAAGCTGGTCCACCTTGTTCAAGCAGAACAGGAAATTCTTCGGATCGTTCCCCGAGGCCACCTTGGCCAGAAGCTGCTGCGGCCGGGCATCGGCGTATTTCTCGACGCTTTGCATCCACACCGGGAAAAGCATGTGCCGCAGCATCTTGCAGGTGATCTGGAGATGATCGGCGAATCGGCTGTCGATGTCGGGCAAATCCAGCAGCGCCTGATGGCTCAGACGCTGCTGATCGTGCGTGACGATGCGGTATCGCCCGGGAACCTCGCGCTCCAGGAGCTGGGCCGCGGCCGCCTGGCAGGACTGGTGCACGTACGCCACGACGTCCTGCGTCCCCGGCCCGTAGGAGCTTTCCTCGGTGATTTTTTCGCCGACCAGGGCGTTGACCATGGCGCTCTTGCCGACGTCCTTGCCGCCGATCAGGCCAACCAGGTACATCGGCTCCTCAATCCGCGGTTGACGCAGGACCGGCCAGTCGTCCTGCAACATCGGCGGCGCGGGCGAGCCGGTCAGGGCGATCGTCTCCTGCACGAGCTGTTCAATCGACGGCACATTCATGGCGGCAGCGATCCCTCCAATCGATCGGCTTCGGACTGAAGCTGGGCGATCTGCCGAGGCGCCGGTGCTTGCGCCTCCAGCCACTCGATGCAGCGGCGAATCTGCTCGTGGGCCAGACGCTCGAAACGCTCGGCGATGGCGCCGTTGGTCCGCCGGGTGCGCGCCGCCACCTCGTTGCTCAGTCGCTCGGTGATCCACGTTGCCAGCGTGTAGCCGCCCAGAATCATGAGGTCCACGTGCCCGAAAAACGCATGATGCGTGGCCACGATGATCGCCAGCAAATACGGCGAGGCTTCCGTCCACTGCGTCAGCTTCTTTCCCCCCGGCAGATACCGCAGCAACTTCAAAAGCAAAGCGGTGTCGCGCGGCGTGGCGTTCCAACGCCGCTGCAACCACTCCTTCAAATCGTCCAGCTCCTCCGTGGCGATCTTCCCCGCCTCATCCGGATCGATCCGGCAATCGGCGCAGCGCCCGGCCTCCAACCAGCGGCTGGATGCGGGGAAGCTTCGCAAGACATCCTCGATCCGGCTCTGAACGATGCGGAACTGATCGCGCAAATTCGCGGCGAAATCAGGCAGTTGCGATTCCACCAGGGTCCCTTGGGCCGCCGGCTCGACACGGCCGTGCAACACCAAATCCCAGGCCGTCCTGGGCAGGCGGACCAGCATGCCCGGCACCTGCCGGATACGGTCCAGCACGCGCCCCGGCCCGATCAGGTACAGTACGCTGCGCTGCTGCAATCGACGCTGAAGCCCAACGGTGATCGGATTGACGTCCACACCGGCCGGCGGTGTCTCCATGGCCCGCAGCGCCGCGGCCGCCGCGGCGATTTGACGCTGCTGGTCTTGCAGCGGCCCGATGATCTGATCGCGCAAGCGGCTCAGCAGATCGCGCAGACGCAGCGCCGCTCCGGTCTGCTTTTGCTGCGGCTGCGGCGGGGAAACAGCACCCAATCGCGCCCGCAGGGCGGCGAGATTCGCCGCCGCCGGCGGCTCGTACGCCGCGTCGTCACGCGGAATCGCGAACGCCGACGTCTCCGCATCATCCCGCTCCAGCAGCTTGCGGTAATCCTCCAGCGCCTGATCGCATTCGCACTTGTTCATCACGAACAGGGCCGGCAGCGCGTATCGACGGGCCAAGCGGTAATAGGGAAGAAGCTCGGTCATCTGGTATTTTTCCGGCGAGACCAGAAAGACGATCGCCTCCGCCCACCGGAACACGCGATCGGCCTGGGCGTGATGGACCGGCTGATCGCCGTCCAGATCGGGCGTGTCCACCAACACCATCTTGGCCGTAAGTGGATGCGCGTGCGCAGCGACGGTCAGATGATCGCCGTCCCCGCGTGCCGGAAGAGCGGAAGCTGCCGCCTGGGGCAGACCCAGCCAGCCGTTGGGAATGACGCGGGGGTCGGCCGCTACGGCGACGGGGCCGGCCGTGAACGTGCGCTGAAAGCTGGTGGTCGAGAGATTCGCCTCGAGCAGGCGATTGACGAGGGTGCTTTTTCCCGTTCCGGTTCCGCCGAGGATGCAGACCAGGATCGGCGCGCCCTCGTCGCGGCCGACCCGGCTGAGATGAAACATCGCCGCGGCCGCATCGGCCTGCCACTTGTCGATGGCCCCCGCCGCGAGCCTAGCGCGCGGCTGGATTGCTTTGACCGTTTCGGCGACGGCGGCAAGGCCCGATTCCCAGTTCATTGCACGCGGATTCTTACCACAAATCCCCCTCGGCCTCGAATCACCCGCAAGCCGGGTGAGACGCGGACGGAGGTGCATGCTACAATGGATTCATCTATGCCCATCATCAGCACTACCAAGATGACTGCCGAGCAGTTCCTGCGGCTCGGCGAGGATCCGCCCGGCGTTCGCCTGGAACTGGTCGAAGGAGAAATCGCCGTGAGCCCAAGCCCCACACCCCGGCACTCTTACGCGCTGATTCAGTTGGTCACGATCCTGAACGTTCACGTAACACGGAACTCGCTGGGCATCGTCTTTGGCGATGTGGACACCATTCTCGACCGCTACAACGTTCGCCGTCCGGATATTCTATTTTTCTCTTCCGCCCGCACGCACCTGATCGGCCAGAAGGCGATGCAAGGCCCGCCCGATCTGGCTGTCGAAGTGATCAGCCCCAGCAGCGTGCAGATCGACCGTGCCGACAAATTCGCCCAATATCGCGACGCGGGCGTTGCCCACTACTGGATCGTCGATCCCGACTCCCGCACCATCGAAGCATGGCGGCTGGAGCAGGGCAAATACGTCTCATCCGGCCGCGGCTGCGAAGACGACGTCGTCAAACTCCCGCCGTTCGACGATCTGGAAATTCCCCTGTCGCGCCTCTGGCGGCGGTAGCTGCAATAACATCGCAGCATCCTTCTCCCTCTCCCTATGTACCAACATTTTTCATCTTTAGCGTAAGCTCTTGCCCGGCACGCTCTAATATCACCGCGGAGTGCGCAGAGACCGCAGAGACGACCGCAGAGACAAAATCAAAATTAAATCTAATGTCTTCTCTGCGGCACTCTCGCGCCCTCCGCGTCTCCGCGGTTGCATTTGCTTTTCGGAGAATTACAGGAGGCTGCCCGCCGGCCGGCTGATTGGTTTGCCACGGCTTGCGCGGTAACTTCTCGTGCGTGAAAGGATTCGGCGACTACGGGAAACTGGCTGCGGTGATGCTTCTGGCATTGGGACTTCGGCTGGGATGGGGGCTGCGGCAGGGGGGCGGCGCGGCTGGGTTGGAAGCGCTGCCGGATCAGCGCGAATATCTGCAGTTGGGCCAGCACCTGCGCACGCATCAGGGGCTATGGTTCTCCGATCCGCGGTTTAGGCAGGTGGTGTACGCGTATCGCACGCCGGGGTATCCGCTGTTGGTGGCCGCGTGCGCGGCCAAGCCGCCGATCATCCGCGTGGTACAGGCAGCGCTGGATGCGTCCAGCGTTTTGGCGATTTTCCTGCTGGCTCGCAAATGGCTCGGCGGCGGGCGGGCGATGTTGGCGGCGCTGCTGGTCGCGGTCAATTCATACCTGATCTTTTTTACGGGGACGATTTTGTCCGAGACGCTGTTTACGGCGTTGCTCTGTTGGGGCGTGGCGCTAATTGTGCTCAGTGGCGGGCCGTGGCCGGCGGGGCGGGGACGACTGGCCGCGTGGCTGGGCGGGGGGGTGCTCCTGGCGCTGGCGGTGCTGGTGCGTCCGGGGGCCATTGCGCTGCCGGTGATCCTGGGTTGCGCGGCGGCACTTCTGAACCGATTCGACCGCCCGACGTACCGAACCACATGGCCGCTGCCCGTGGCCGCGACGATGCTCCTGCTGACGGCTATTGTTTTGTTTCCCTGGGCGGCGCGCAACCGGTTCATCCTCCATCGGTGGATTTGGACCAGCACCAACGCCGGGATCACGCGATACGATGGGTTCAACCCGGACGCCACCGGGGCCAGCGATCAGAGCTTTACGCAAGGGATGCCCTGGCTGGCGGACATGAGCGAGACGGCGCGGTCGCAGTATTTGGCTGAAAAGGCCGATGAATGGATGACGGAGCATCCGGCGGCGGCCATGAAACTGGCGGCAGTGAAGATCGCCCGCACGTGGAGTCCGATGCCGCTGAGCGCGCAGTACGGCAGCCGCGTGATATACGTTGTTGTGGGACTCTGTTTCGCCGTGGTGTTTGATCTGCTGGTGATCGTCGGGCTGTGTCGCCGGGGACTGCCAGGGCCGGCGAAGGCGTTTCTTCTGTTGCCGGCGGTTTATTTTACGG
Source organism: Phycisphaerales bacterium UBA1161 (assembly GCA_002311745.1). GTDB lineage: Bacteria > Planctomycetota > Phycisphaerae > Tepidisphaerales > Tepidisphaeraceae > UBA1161. The sequence goes on from DBZL01000031.1 coordinate 41,104, forward strand.
TGGCCGCGGCGTTATCGGTCGGATCGTTGCGTTATCTAGTGCCGGCGGAAGCGCCGATGGCGATTGTGGCGGCGGCTGCCGTGGGCCGGCGCAGCGCGGTGCGGCCGGGTCGGCCGGGACAACCGCAGCTTTGGGCTGCGGGCCACGGAATCGATCATTTCAGCTCGTGATGCATGCCTTGGAAGCTGGCCAATCCGGAGCGACTGTTTGACCAGACGTGGCGGCCGCGGCACCCGTTGCGTCCGCGGCTCTCGGCGGCGCGGCGCTGGGGGATGTTGCTGCTGCTGTGCGGTTTGTCGGCGGTCGTCGTCGGTTACGGCTTCGTGACCGATGCACGTCGCGTCCGCGCCATGGCGGGGGCGTATCTGTCGGATTTGCTCGGCGCGGACGTGCACATTGGCCGCGCCAGCCTCTCCATCTTCGAAGGACTTCGCTTGGACGACGTGACGGTTCGCGCCGAAGGCGGCTATCAGCCGGATGCCATGATCTTCCACGCGCAGACGCTTCTGGTGCGATACAACCCGGGTGAATTGCTGGCGGGGAAATTGGCGGCGACGCAGATCGTGGCCATCGGTCCGACGGTGATGCTGGTGGAGGACCCGGCGACGGGGCGGTGGAATTATCAGCGCTTGTGGCACGGGACGGGCGTGCCGCCGCGGCACAATGTCGCCTCGACCGGCCCGACGCTGTTGCCGGAGATCCTTTTGCGCGATGCCCAGGTGGCGTACCTGCAATTGCACGGCGATCGCACGCAGACGGTGGGGCAGTACAGCCTGGAAGGCAGACTTTGGCCGGGGCAGGAACCCGACCAGTACGATTTTGAATTGCAGAGCCGCGGCCGCGAGTCGCTGGGTCCCAGCGTGGATGGGACGCTGAACACGGGCGGCGGTCCGTCGGTGGCCCGCCTGCGGAATTTCACCTTTGGCCCGGACATCAAGACCATGTTGCCCGCGGAGCCGCGGGCGTGGTGTCAGCGGCACGAGCTTCAGGGTCGCGTGGACGTGCCGGAGATGATCTTTAATCCCGGCCGGCCGGGCCAGACGCCCAGCTTCCGCGTCGAGATTGCCCTGAGCAGCGTGGAGCTGGCGGTCAGCCCGCAGGAATGGATGAGCCGCCAGCAGAACCAGAACCTTCTTTGGTTTCACGAGATGCTGGACGGCGCCGCGGCGGGGCAGTGGATGCCCGCGGACTCGATCCCGACGTTGCGCCGCTTGAGCACGCCCGAGCCGGTGCACCTGCGGCAGGTGTCCGGCTCGCTGGTCTTCACCCAAAAGGGGATCGGGCTCAAGGGGATCAACGGGCGTCTGGAAAACAACTGGTTCAACGTAGATGGTCAGATCGCGGGGTACTCGCCGGACGCGGCCGCCAGGATCACGGCCTCATCGCTGGAAGGTCACGATCTGGACATCCCCGCCTGGTCGCCGACCTACGCCGGTTCGCTGCCGCCGGAGGTGCAGGAGATTTACGAGCGCCTGCATCCGCAGGGCACGTGCGGCGTATCGGTGACGGTCGACCGCAAGCAGGCGGGCGGACGCCTCAACGTCACCGGCCAGATCGACATCCGCGACGGGCAGTTCCGTTTCAGCGATTTTCCGTATCTTCTGTCCGGCTCAACGGGGACGATCCTGATCGGTCGCGATCCGATCACGAAGATGAACGGCATCCGGATCGTGAACGTGCACGGTCACGGCTTGGGCGGGGGGCCCAACGAATATGCCACCATTGCCCTGGACGGGTTCATCGGCCCGCTGGATCAGGTGGCGGGGGTGTGGATCGACGTACGCGGCAAGGGCCTAAGCAGCGAGCCGGCCATCCGCGCTGCCCTGCCCCCGCCGGTGGATCGCGCCCTGCGGCTGTTCGACCCGGTCGGCAACGGCGAGCTGCCCAAATTCCACGGCGACATCACCTGCCACATCCAGCGCCCCATCGGCCCGCACAAACGCTGGACGTTTGACACGGACGTGACCCTGGATCGGGCCGATGGAACGCTGGTCTACTTTCCGTACCCGCTGAGAAATCTGTCGGGGCGGCTGGAGGTTCGCGAGCGGCAGTTGAACATCGTCGGCGCGCGCATGACGCGCGGGGATGCGACGCTGGCCATCGACGGCAAGGTGACGTGGAAAAACAGCGCGAGCCCACCCAGCACCCGACGCGCCGGCCCGGACCTGCAAATCGTCGCCAGAAATCTGCCCCTGGATGACGACCTGAAGAGCGCCCTGCCCGCCCAGCAGCGCGATTGGCTGCAGAAGCTCGGGGCGCAAGGAAAATTGGACATCGACGGCCGGGTGTTCCCGGCCCAGCCGGGAGCCGCCCCTTCGGACGCCGAGGTGGATTACGCCTTCGACGGCAAACTGCGCGACGGCAGCTTGTGGCCGGTGGATGGGACGTTCGCCCTGTCCAACATGACCGGCCGCCTCCGCGTCACCAACGGCCAATTCACGTTGGACGACGTGACCGCCCGGCGCGGCAGCGGCACGGTGACTGGCCGCGTGGGAATCTCCTGGGGCGGCGCCGCGCCGCACATCAGCGTTTCGGGCTCGGCCCAGCAATTGCCCATGGACGCGACGTTGTACAAGCTGCTGCCGCCCGATGCCCGCCAGTCGTGGGATGACGTCCAGCCGCAGGGTACGGTCGATGCCACAGCGAGCTTCGAATCGGGGATCGGGGACTCCAGCGCCGCCAGTTCGCCGTCGCCGCGATGGGATTTGCAGATTCGTCCGCGCGACTTGGCCGTGACGCCCGCGGTGTTTCCGTATCGCATCGAACATCTCAGCGGCCTGCTCGACATCTCGCCTCAGAAGGTGACCCTAAGCGATGTCAACGGCCGCCATGGTCCGACGGCCGTCCGGCTTTCCGGGAATGCGAACCTAGGCGCGCAACCGCAGTGGATGTTGAAATTGTCGGCCAGTCCCGTGGCGGTGGATGACGATCTGGTTCGGGCCGCCCCCCAGATCGTCTCGGAAGTGATCAAATCGCTCAAGCTGCAAGGGCAATTCGCCATCGAATTCACTCGCCTGGCGTATCGGCCCGTGCCCGCGGCCCAGCGCACCGCCAGCGCGACCACGCAAAAGTCCCCGGCCGCAGACCTGGATTTTGCCGCGACGATCACGCTTAGCGGCGCGGCGATGGATGTGGGCCTGCCGGCCACGGACATCGCCGGCACGATCGACTTGGCCGGTCTGGTCCGCGACGGAAAATTGCAGCGCCTGGGGGCGCGCCTCTCGGCCCAGAAGCTGCAGCTGGCCGGACGGCCGGCCACGAATTTCTCCGCCGAATTGGCCAAGGCGTCCGATGAGCCGGTGGTGCAAATCTCTCGCGTCGGCGGCCAATTTGCCGGCGGCGATCTGGGCGGAGACGGGCAATTCTCCTACGGCGACACCGGCCCGGTCCGCTACGATTTTGGCCTGGTCCTGCGCGACGCGGACGTGCAGCAATTGACGCCCGCATCCGACAAGCCGATCAACGGCCGCCTCACCGCCTCCGTGCGCTTGGGCGGAGTTTTGGACGATCCCTCCAGCCGCCGCGGCCACGGCGACGTCCACGTCGTCGGCCAATCCATGTACAACCTCCCCGTCCTCCTGGGCCTGCTGCAGATCACCAACCTGACCCTGCCCGTCTCCAGCCCCTTTTCCGAGGCCAACACGCGCTACAGCATCGACGGCCAGACCGTCACCTTCGAGCAGATCACACTCAAGAGCAAAGACACGTCGATGTCCGGCAGCGGCACCTTGGATTTCGCCGCCAAGAAGGTGAGTTTGTGGTTCGTGACGGATGATCCGAACCTCATGCAACTGCCCGTGGTCGGCCCGCTGATCCATGGGGCCAAGCAGGAACTGCTGCGCATCCACGTCAGCGGCACGATCCAGCAGCCCAAGGTCTCGGCCGCCAGCTTCAACACTGTCACCACGACCGTCGATCAGGTGCTTCGCGAGGGCGGGCAGAAGTAACCGCCCGCTGTCGTTTATCGTCCCGCGAACTTGGGCCGCGCGCAGCGGGGGGGCCTCTGGTCATGCGGCCGGAGGATGGACGGCGACGTTGACGCTGAGTAGACTGCCAAATCGGATGAAGGAGATCAGGCGCTGCACCGCCGCCTGTTCGCGGCATTTTTCAGGGGGCTTGTACCTCTTAGAAAGTTCCCCTGTCTCGTCCTTTTTTGAACCTGAGGGAAAACTACTTTCCATTTCTCCAACAGAAAGGATTAAACCATGAAAACGTACATGGGCATCTTCTTGTCTGCATTCGGATGCTTGCTCATGACCGGATGCATGACGTCCCATCAGAAAGCGACGATGGACGCCACCGCATTTACCCAGCCGCTTCCGGCCATCCACGTTATGCCGGTGATTGACGCTCGCTCCGACAGGTCCGGCGAGCTCGATCCCGGTGATCTCCAGCGCCTCCGCGACTTTATGAAGGGAAAGCTCGAGGACAAGGGATATCAGACCGTCGTTGTTGACACCTGGAAAACCGCGGCGACCACTTGTCCCGACAGGGAGTTGAGCGTGGCGGAGCTGGTCCAACAGGCGCCGCCGGATGCAAAGATGCTGATGGTCCTCACCGTCACCAATGTGCAGGATGTTTATGCGGGTATCAGCACATCGTATTCTATCACCGGCACGTTTAACGCGATCGACTGCGCCAAGGGAGCCAGCATCTGGAAAGTGACCGGCACGGGAAGCCACGGCACGGGCGGCATCATCGGCTCGGCCATCGGACAGGCTGACAAGAGACTGGAAGCGCAAACGGCGCTGGGAAATGTTCTCTCGGACTTCCCGGAAAATAAGAAGTAATTCGAGTGGTCTATTCAAATAGGTCGCGCGAGCTTCACACGATCACGTTCGAATGGCCGTCAGGCGATGAACGCAAGTGACCGCGAGGGAGCCGTCGGCGACGGCGAAGCCAACGCGCTTGGTTGAGCCGGGATCGCATAAACGGATCGCATAAACGGGACGGCTCTGAATTTTCACCGTGCTTCCGAAATTCAGAGCCATCCCGCTTTTCTCCGCGCTTTTTTCCGCTCCGCTTTTTTCCCTCCGTCCCGCTTTTTTCCCCCGAAAAATTGCCGGCCGATGCCAAATTCCTTTTCGTTCCGAGCGCCTGGCCATAACGTCGTTATTTCAATAAGCCCGTTGTTTTCGCGGCAAGCCAAGCCCGTGCAGAGACTTAGCGCGATTTCTCAAAGGTTACATTTCACATTTCACGTCTTCACGTTTCAGTCTTTTCACGCCAGATCGCACAGGATGCGGCAGCCTTCGCGTAACTTCTCATCCGTGGTGGCGTAGCTGATGCGGAAATGCGTGTCGCGCTCGGAAAACACGTTGCCGGGAATGATCAGGACGTTTCGCTGGATGGCCTGGGTGACAAAGTCGGTTCCGCTCAATCCGCGCGGGGCCTGGGGGAAGAGGTAGAACGCGCCTTGCGGCTGGGCGAACTCAAACTTGGCGGACAGACTTGCGCAGACCAAATCGCGCTTGCGGCGATACGCGGCGACGGCTTGGTCCATGGGCACGTCCAGGGCCGTCAGGGCTGCCTCCTGCAGTGGGGCGGGGGCGCAGACGAACGTGTATTGCTGCAGCTTGGTCATCTGCGCGATGACGGGCTCGGGGCCGGCCGCGTAGCCCAAGCGCCAGCCGGTCATCGCGTGGCTCTTGGAAAATCCGCGAAGCACCAGCGTGTGCTCGTACCATTTCGCCGGGCTGAGCGACCCGCCGGGGGCGTCGTACAAAAACGACTGGTAAATCTCGTCCGAAACCAGCAGCAGGTGATGCTTGGCGGCGATGCGCACGGCATCCAGCACCTCATGCTGGGTCATGACGATGCCCGTCGGGTTGCTGGGGCTGGCCAGGATCAGCAGCTTGCAACGCGAGGTGATGGCCTTTTCCACGCGGTCCGCGTGAAAGCGGAAATCGGGATAGCTGTCGACGAGGACCGGCTTTCCGCCGGCCATCGTCAGCAGGTGCTTGTACATGACGAAGTACGGGTCGAGGAAGACGGCCTCGTCGCCGGGGTCGATGGTGGCCAGGATGGCCAGAAAAAGTCCGCCGCTGACGCCGCTGGTGATAAGGACATCGCCGACGTCGCGGCCGAATTCCGCCCCAAGGTCGCGGCGCAGGCGATCGCGCAGCGGGGCGATTCCCTGGGTCTGGGTGTAGCGGTTGTGTCCGGCCACGATGGCGTTGATGGCGGTGGATTTGCAGGCGTCGGGCACGTCAAAATCGGGCTGGCCGATGGAGAGGTTGATCGGGTCCTTCATCGCCGCCGCCAAGTCGAAGACCTTGCGGATGCCGGAAGCATCAACGGCCAAGGCGCGTCGCGAAACAATGTGATCGGCGAAAGACATGGCCGGTGAACCCGAAACTCCCCATGCACATGCCGAAGCCCCGCATGTACATGCGGGGTTACGCCCGCTTCTTGGCGGGCGTGGCGGGGGCGGCGGCCTTGGCGGCGCCCGGGGCGGCCTTGGCGGCTGCGGCGGCGCCCTTGGCCTCTTTGCCAGCCGGTGCGGCGGGGGCGGCGCCCGCCACGGCTCCAGGGGCGGCGGGGGCGGTGCCGGCAGCGGCGGTCGCTTCGGCCTCTTCCTTGGCCGGGCCCTTGGCCACCGCTTGCTTGCGATGTTCCACCTTCGGCAAGCCAAAGACGCTCTTGGATTCGTCCCAACGCTCCTCTTCGGCCAGTTTGTCCAGACGTTCGGTGCGCGTCAGGACGTTGCGATGACGAACCAGCGCGTCGGCGCCCTTTAAACTGCGATCCAGCGACATGGCGTTACCTCATCTCAGAGTCAGCAATGATAGTGCAATGGGCGGTGGGACACAACCCGCCCTTGCGGCTGGCGGGGCGGCGGGCGATCATACGACTCTTTGCGAAATTTATGACCGAGCCGCCGCTGTTTTCCATCGTCACGTGCAGCATCGATCCCGCGAAATTCACGCGCGTGACGGAGATGTACCACCAGGTACTGGCCGGCCAGGCGCACGAAGTGGTGGGGATTCACGACGCCCGCTCGTTGGCCGAGGGGTACAACCGCGGCATCGAGGCGGCCCGCGGTCAGATCATCATCTTCAGCCACGACGACGTGGAATTTCTTTGCCCCATCGGCGATCGCATCGTGACGCATTTGCAGGATTACGACCTGCTGGGGGTTGCGGGGGCGACGCGGCTGGAGCATCCGATGTGGAGCTACGCCGGTCCGCCCTACATCTACGGGCAGGTGGCCAACGGAAATTCGGATGGGACGTTCAACGTGGAGATTTTCGCCACGCCGCTGCGGGTCAAGGGCGGCATCGTGGTGATGGACGGGCTGTGTTTGATCGCGCATCGCCGCGTGCTGGAAAAAGTGCAGTTCGACGCCGAGCGGTTCACCGGGTTTCATTTGTACGACACCGATTTCACCTTTTCGGCGCATTTGGCGGGATTTCGTCTGGCGGTGTGCTGCGATCTGCCCATGATCCATTATTCTCGGGGGCTCATCAACGCCGACTGGCACCGGTACGCGGAACGGTTCTACGCCAAGCGAAGCGAGCACATCGAGCCGTACCGCCGGCGCCGATTCCGCGTCTGCGAGATCCAGGTGCACACCAAGCAGGACGTTCTGGAAGTGATGACGCCGCCGCACTGGACCTGACGCATGGCCAAGACGTTTAAACACTCGGGCGATCTGGGCGATATCATCTTCGCGCTGCCGGCGGTGCGGGCGCTGGGTGGCGGAATCCTATACCTGGATCCGGACGGCGGATTCAGCAACTCGCTGGTGATGAAGTTCGCCGACAAGATCCGCACCAAGCTCAACGCCGAGGCGATCGAATCTCTCAAGCCCCTGCTGCTGCAGCAGCCGTACATCCAGGAAGTGCGGCACTGGCACGGCGAGGCGGTGGATTACAACCTGGACGAATTCCGCCGGCACATCAGCTTCAACAATTTGAGCGATTCGCACTTGGCGGCGTTTGGACTGCCGCTGGGCGAGCGCGACACGGCGTGGCTGAGCGTGGCCGACCCGATCCGCGTCGAGGGCCGGCCCATCGTCATCAACCGCAGCGTGCGCTATCACGGCAATTACGGGTTTTGGGAATCCAATCTTCCGCAACTGAAGCGCTTCGCCATCTTCGTCGGATACCCCAAGGAGCACGAGATTTTCCAGTACACGTTCGGGCACGAGCTGCCGTACTTTGCGACGCCCGATGTGCTGACGCTGGCGCGGGTGATTGCGGGGTGCGAACAGTTCGTGGGCAATCAGGGGCTGCCGCACGCCATCGCCGAGGGGCTGAAGAAGAATCTCATCCACGAGATGTATCGGGTCTATCCGTCGGCGGTGTTCCAGCGGCCGGGAACGCGGTACGTCTAGTGATGGGCCGAGCGGCTCGTCCTCGATCCGGTCCGCGCAGTTCACGCCCTCTAATCCTGGCTCAGAGGGTCTTCGGGATAGCGCTGCTTGAGCGTCTGGCGAAGCTCGGCGCTTTTCCGCGGGTCGGATTTGGCCAGGAGCTTGGCGGCGCGATCCAGCAACTGCGGGCTGTAAGGCGAGTGCACAGCGGCGGCGGCGAAGGCCTGGGCGAAGGTGGCGGCGGCGGCGGGGAAATTTTGCAACTGGGCCAACTGCACCCTCAGCAGCACGCTGTAGCCCTCCAGAAACGCGGCCGGGTCTTGACGCTGCCACTGGTCCCAGGCCTCCAAGCCGGAGGCCCAGTCGCCCTGGCGGATGTAGAACTCGATGGTGCGCGCCATGGCGCCGCTGAGGACCGGGCGTCGGCGCTGGTCGCTGGCCGACGCCAGACGCCGCAGAATCTCGCCGCCGCGCTGCTCCTGACCGTCCAGAATCAGCGCCTGGGCATAGGTGCGCTGCAAATCGGCATCCTGGTTTTGCGCCGCCAGCTTGCTCAGGCGCGCCACCGCGCCAGCAAAATCACCGACGTACCAGATCAGCAAATTGGCCTGATGGATGGCCGCCTGGGGCTGAAGGTCCGAATCATCCGCCGCGCCATCCCACAGGGCCACCAGGCGCTCGAGGTGGGCGGGGGCAAGCTGATTTTGCGTCACCTGTTGAAGCGCATCGAGGGCCAGGGGGCGGTCGGGATGGGATTTTTCCTGCGCCAGGCGCGACGCGGCTGAAAACATCGGCTGGGTGTTCTGTGCCCGCAACTGCATCAGCGTCACCCAGGGCAACCACGGAAGCGGCATTGTCGCCACGTCGTACTGGGCAAGGATCGCGGCCTGCGTGCCCAGGGGGTCGGTCGCCGGCTCGGCAAGGTTCGCAAAGTCGCGGCGCACGGCCAGGCGATGGGTCTGCTGAACCCGGTTCCCCGCGGCGATGAGCGTGACACGCACGGGGTAAACGCCGTCGGTGGCGAACACGTGCTCGACGACCGACCCGGAGGCGGCCTGCCCGTCGCCAAAATCCCACTGCACGGCGGCGTTGCCACCCGCCTGCTGGGCCGCGGCGGCGGTGAATCGGTAGCGATGCGAGTAATTGCCGGCGCAGAAGCATTCGCCTAAATAATCGGCCGAGAAATCGGCGGTGATCGGCTGATCGCGCGATTCGAGCGGCCCGGGGTTGCCGCGGAAAACGACGCCGAAGGCGTCGCGGCCGATCACGTCGATCTTGGCCATGTCGGGCCGGCGCCAGCAAACGGACAGCGACGGCGAAGAGCCATCGTGCAACTGATAGATGACCAATTCATGCCGGCCGCGCCCCAAAGTGAGCGACCTGCGATAGCGGATGTCGCCTACGGCGCCGGGAACCATCAGGATCGGGCCGCCGTCGAGGAAAAGAGCGCCGCGGGTGTCGATGGATGCCGCCAAGGTGTATTCGCCATCCACGGGCGCGGAAATCTGGCCGGTGTATTTGGAGATGGTGCGCGGCTGATCGCCGAAGGGATTGCCTCCCAAAAACGGCAGGTCGATCAGTTCCCGCCCGATGAGCGGTCCGCCATCGTCCCAGGATGACTGGAGGTCCTGCGGCGTGGCCGTCGGTCCGCCGCTATAGAGTTTGGTTTCCAGAAGCAGCCCGCAGGTGAATTTGAAGTCCGGGGCTTGGCCGGCCGCCGGATGGGGATTGCCGAAATAGACCTGGTAATCGTGCACGCCCGGCACAAGGGAAAAAGCCACGCGCGCCAGATCGCCGGGACCGACCATGAGCACCTGGCTGGGGACGGGCTTGCCGTCTTGCGTGGCGACGCGCAGGTCGGTGCCGTCGGGATTGACCTGGCCGGCGGTAAGAAATATCACCTCGGCAAGTTCGCGGTCGCTGCCGTGTTGGGCATCCCAGTTGACGTTGATGCCTCGGCGAAAGGCGAACTGCCGATCCGCCCACCGGCCGTCGGCCAGGGCAGCGGAGCAAAGCATCAGCATGACGGCCGGCAGCGGCCAAAGGCATCTTGCCATGAACCGACCTCCGCGACTGATCTTACCTGCCGCCATCCTGTTTGACATGGATGGGACGCTGACCCAGCCGATGCTGGATTTTGCGCGCATCAAGGCGGAGCTGGGGATTGGTTCGCGGCCGATCCTGGAGGCCATCGCGGAGATGAGTCCAAGCGAGCAGCGGGCGGCCGAGAAAATCGTCGAGCGTCACGAGGCGGAGGCCGCCCGGCGATCGGTCCTGAATCCCGGCTGCCCGGAGGTGCTGGGTTGGCTCAAGCGCCGCCGCATTACAACGGCCGTGATCACCCGCAACAGCCGGCAGTGCGCGGCCATCGTGCTGCGGCGCCATCGCCTGAGCATCGGCGTCGTCATCACGCGCCAGGATGGGCCGTACAAACCCAGCCCCGCTCCGGTGCTGGCGGCGTGCCGGCGCCTGGGCGCCTCGCCGTCGAAGGCGTGGATGGTGGGCGACGGGCAGTACGACGTGGAGGCGGCCAACGCGGCCGGTGCGGCCGCCGTCTGGCTCAGCCACGGCAAAGCGAAATCGTTCGCCGCCCAGCCGTGGAAAACCGTCGCCGATTTGCATGAGCTGCTTGAGCTGCTCAAAAGTGCCGGATAACCAGCCTCTTTCTATTCTCTTAAAAACAAATGCAACCGCAGAGACGCAGAGGCGCAGAGACAGCCGCAGAGAAGAAATTGATTTGTTAAAAAGAAAAGAGAGCCTGGAAAAGGGGTCCTGACCCCCTTTCGTAAAAAGGGGGTCAGGACCCCTTTTTTCTCGGTGTCGGTGTTTCTGCGGCTGCATTTTGTGTTTATGCGGGACTAAAGGACGCTGGCCGGGGAACAAGCTCGCTTCCCCCAGGTGTGTCTTTCCTATAGAAGAGATCATCATGCGCAATGGGACATGCGTGATTCTCGCGTGTTTGACGGTGGGCTGCATGGCCGCTGCCCAACCGGCGACGCAGCCGGCGGCACTGACGGCTACATCCGGAATCGATCAGATTCTCGACGCCCTGGATGCCCGCGGACACAACCTCCAGGATTTCACCGCCGTCGTGAGGCTCAGCGACACCGACAACAGCACGGGCGATTCCGCGGCCACTGACGGCAAGGTGCTCTTCCAACGCAAGGGCGACGGCGATGCGCGCATTCGGGTTGCCTTCAACAAGAAGGAGCGCGGCGATCAAATCTTCGATGTCGATCATCAGTACACCCTGGATGACGGCTGGCTGGTGGAGCGCGATTACCAGGCGAAAAAGGAAATCCGCAACCAAGTCCTCAAGCCAGGTCAGAAGATGGACCTGCTCAAGCTCGGCGAGGGGCCGTTCCCCCTGCCCATCGGGCAAAAAAAGGAAGACGTGAAAAATCTGTTCGACGTCGGCAAGATCGAGCCGGCCAAGGACGATCCAACGGATACCGTGCATGTGCGGCTGACGCCAAGGCCGCAGACGCAATATGCGCGCAAATTCAAGACGGTGGACCTCTGGGTTGATCTGGCCAGCGCCATGCCAAGGCGGATTCAAACGCTGGACGCGAACGAGACGACGATCAAAACGACGGATCTATCGGAGGTGAAGATCAACGTCGGTCTCGCCGACGCGGATTTCGCCCAGCCGGCGCTGCCGAACAGTGGGTGGGACCAGATTGTCCAGCCGTACGAGCAGCAGTAGAATGACTCGCGCGGTCAGACGCGCGAGGGCCTATGGGCAAAGGGGCTTTTTCTGTAGGGGTTCAAGGAACAAGTCAGGGCCGGTATTACGCGCACAGCGGGCAAATTCCGCCGCTGGGACTGATCGGCGGGATCGCGGCGGCGGTGATCGTGGCGCCTTGGGCGGCGCTGGCGTACGTCTATTGTGACGTCTACATCGCGTTCCTTTACATCAAATTTCTGCTGACGATCGCGTTTGGAATGGTGCTGGGCTGGGCGCCGGCCGCGGCGATGCGCGCCGGCAAGGTGCGCAATGCGGCCCTCACGCAGGGGATGGGTTTGCTCAGCGCCGCATTGGGCTATTACTGTTGCTGGGTACTGTGGATTTACGTTCTACTCGCCAAGGCGGGACGTCACATTTTGGTCTTGCCGCTGGCGCAGTCGCCGCAACGACTGATCCGCGTCATCGTCTTGCTCAACCAAAGCGGCACGTGGGGTCTGAAGGGATCGCATACGAAGGTGACGGGTGGGGCTCTTTGGTTCGTCTGGCTGTTGGAAGCGGCGATCATCTTCTGGTTTGCCCTGAAATGGGCTTGGAGGATCGCGTCCGAACGGCCGTTTTGCGAGAGCTGCGGCCGTTGGTGCGACAAACCGCGGTCAATCGGGGACACCGACGCGATGGAGGGGGCATCCCTGCGCCAGCGACTGGAAGCGGGCGATTGGGCCGTGTTCAGTCAGCTTGTGCTGTACCCCGGCGGCCCGGGTCACTATCTGCGCTGGGAACAGTGCACTTGTCCAGCCTGCAAAGAGTTCAGCACGCTGAGCGTGACCGATGTGAACGTGACGCGCGACGGACGCGGCAGAACATCCCGAAAGGAGCGATGTCTGGTCCGCCACCTGCTCCTGGACGGCGAAGCGATACAGCGGCTCACGCGAGCGCCGGCGCCTGCGACGACGGAGATTTCGTGCGAGCCTGTGCTACTGCCGGCATCCCCGCAGCCATCCCCACCACCTCCGGCGGCGCCATCCCCGCCGCTCCAGCCGCCGCCATCTCCGCCGCCCCAACCGGCGCCGCGCGGGGATCAATTGCTGGACCTGTGAGCGAGTTGCCAGGGCAGGGATTTATCCAATCACAAACGGGTCGCGGTCGGATTGGCTGATGGAGATCGGCGGCACGCCGGGGACTTGCTCCAACCGCTTCTTGAGCCGCTTGAGCACGGCGCGTTCGCTGTTGGAGTGGAGCGTGCAGACAACGGTGATGCCGGCGGCGACGGCTTTGACGGCGTCGTGGTGACGCATTTCACCGGTGAGATAAAGCTCGGCTCCGGCGGCGATCACGTCGTCCAGCATATCCCCGCAGGAGCCGGCGCCGACGGCCGCGCAGGTGATGGCGCCTTCGGTTGGTCCGGCGATCAACAGATGCGACAGCTCAAGCTCGTGCTTGATGCGGTGGAAAAGCGCCTGCCGATCGGCCTGCGGCAGCGTGCCGATGCGGCCCTGTCCCTTGCCCGTCGGGGACGGGGCGAGCAGGTTCAAATCGAAAGCCGGCTCCTCGTAGGGGTGACTTTGCCGTAGCGCCCGCACGATACTGTCCACCTTTTCGATGGGGACGAGGGTTTCCAGGCGGATTTCCGGGACTTCTTCCAGGCGGCCGGGGCGGCCGACGGCGGGAGCGGTTCCCTCCTGGCCGAAAAACGTGCCGGTGCCGGGACTGCGGAAACTGCACGAACTGTAATTGCCGATGTGTCCCGCCCCGGCGTCGAACAGGGTCTGGCCCAGCCGCTGCACGTGATCCAGGGGCACGAACACGACCAGCTTGTACTGCGTGGCCTTGGCGGCGGTGGCGCGCAGGGGCTGGCGGTTTTCCAGGCCGAGGGCATCCGCCAGCGTGTCGTTGGTTCCGTCATCGGCTACGTCCAGAGCGGTGTGCGGGCTGTAGATCGCCACGCCGCGGCGAAGCGCGTCGAACACCACGTTGCCGGCCAGCACCCGCTTGATCGGCTCGAAGATCGGCGGGTGATACGCGATAACAAAATCACACCCGGCCGATTGGGCTTCCTTGGCCACCGCGTCGGTGTAGTCGATGCTCAGCATGATGCCGGCGATCTCCTGCCGCGGATCGCCGACCAGCAACCCCACGTTGTCCCATGGCTCCGCCTGCGCCAGCGGCGCAATCGAGTCAAGTTTCTTCAGAAGTCTGGATAGCTGCATGACGGAATTGTCGCAAGATCAGAGCGTCTCGGCCAGCGTGGAGAATGCATCCGTCAATTTCCGCGTGATTTCACCGGGCTTATCTTGGCCCAGCGCCCGGCGCTCGATCCGGCAGACGGGCATCAGACGCATGATGCTGTTGGTCAGGAAACACTCATCGGCGTCGAGCAAATCGTTAATCGATAGGGCACGTATCTGGACCTCGACCTGAGCCGCGGCGGCCAGTTCGAGCATGGCTTGACGCGTGACGCCGGGGAGGGCGGCCGACTTCGGATACGGCGTCTTGGCGGCGACGGCCGGATCGTTCAGATCGGCCGGCGTCGGCGGGGTCAGAAGCTTTTTGTCTTTCACCACAAAGACGTTGCTGATGCTGCCGGATTCGAGGTAGTTGTGGACGTTGAACCAGAGGGCTTCGCCCGCGCCGCGGCTGTTGGCCGCCCGAAGGGCGGAAAGCCGCGAGAAATAATTCAGCGTCTTATGCCCGGCCTGAATGTCGTAGGGATTGAGCTTCTGCTCATCCAGGACGATGACCGTCATTCCCTTTTCGTAATACTCGCCGGGGTACGGCTCGAGATGCGTGGCGGTCAGAAAGACGGTCGGCTCGAGGCGCAGGCCGTGCACGGGATCGTGCCGGGCGGCGCCGCGGGTGACGGTCAATCGCAAGCGGGCATCGGCCAGTTGGTTTCGCCGCAGAATCTCCCGCACCGCCTGCCGCAGAACATCGTCGCTGTATTGCAGGGGGATAAACAGAGCTTCGCAGGAATGGCGGAGTCGCTGCAGGTGCTGGTCCAAGCGGAAGACGTTGCCGCGATCGGCCCGCAGGGTCGTGAAGACCCCGGCGGCGTGCAGCAGGCCGGTATCCCGCAGGGGGATCGACGCCGTCGATTCTTCGGCGAAACCGCCGTTGAGCCACAGATCGCTCATACGCTTACTCTAGCACGGCCGTCTGCTCGATCCCCAAAGCAGCGAACATGGCGCGGGCCTTGACCAGGGTTTCTTCATATTCTTCGGCGGGATCGGAATCGGCGACGATGCCGCCACCGACGGGGATGCGGACCAGGCCATCCTTGACGATCATGGTGCGGATGGCGAGGTTGAACTGGATGGAGCCGTCGGCGTCGAGGTAGCCGATGGCGCCGCAGTAAGGGCCGCGGCGCACCCCTTCCAACTCGTCGATGATCTGCATGGCGCGAATCTTGGGTGCGCCGGTGACGCTGCCGCCGGGAAACGTCGCGGCCAGCAGATCGACGAAGCCCACGTCGTCGCGCAAAACGCCCTCGACGGTGGCGACGCCGTGGTAGACCGTGGGGTGCTCCTCGATCACCCGGGGCTGCGTGACTTTGACGCTGCCGATGCGGCAGACTCGGCCGAGGTCGTTGCGCTCCAGGTCCACGATCATGTTCAGCTCGGCCTGGTCCTTGATCGAATCGCGCAGAGCGACGTCCATGCCGGCGCGCCTGGGTCGCGTGCCCTTGATCGGGCGCGTGATCACGCGGCGGTCGGGCGTAACGTGCAGGAACAGTTCCGGCGAATTGGAAACGATGGCGAAATCCTGGTAGCCCAGATACGCGCCGTAGCACGCGGGGGTCTGCAGGACGAGCCGCTGATAGACCATCGACGGATGGATCGCAAGGCCGCAGGTGAAGCGCTGGGAGAGATTGACCTGGAAGATGTCGCCGGCGGCGATGTAGTCGATGGCGCGACGCACGGCCGATTGGTATCCATCGCGCGTGAAATTCGACGTCAGCGGCGCATCGCTGGCGCCGTAGGCGGGGTCGGCGGCGGGGGAGGGGTCGGATGCCGGGCGGCAATACGTGAAGACGAACAGCGGCAGGTGCAGATCGTCCACCGCGGCGGCCGGCAGGTTTTCAAACAGCCGGCCGGCGTCGTAGCTCAGATACCCGATCCAGCGCCCGCGACCGGGCCAAACGGTCTGCGACATCCATCTCAGCGCTTGCAGCGGGTCATCCCACTGGCGAAGAATGCTGGAGCCGACGTGGGCGGTGCATTGCAGCGTCGCGGCGTCGCAGCGGAGGGTGCACACGCTCTGCAGGAATCCGGTGACCCACGGCTCGCCGGCTTCGGTGCGCTGCGGCGTGCTGGAGAGATTGATGCGCGGATGGAACACGGCGGGATTGTATGGCCATGCGGGAGTTTTGGAACTGGACACCGCGCGGGCATGGCGGTCAAATGTGCGAGGTTTTTTGAAACGGCTGGACATGAGCGTCCGCGCTGAACTGATCGACCGCATCCATTCCCACGCCCGCCAGGTTGCGCCCGCGGCGATCGAGGCGTTTGTCAATCGTCTGGGGGAGGACTATGTGCGGGCATTCGACGCCGCCGCCATTGCCAAGCACGTGGCGGCACTGGCGGGGTTGTCGGCGGAGAAGCCGGTGGCGGTGCTGTTGGAGGAGCGGGAGGGCGGGCTGATCGAGTGCACGGTCCTGGCATTCGATCATGACTTTGAGTTTTCCAGCATTACCGGGGTGATGGCCGGGACGGGATACAGCATCGAGAGCAGCAATGCGTTCACGTTGCGGCCGGTGCGGACCGGCCCAGCGGCGCGGCGGCCGGTGCGGCCGCGCGTGGCCGTTCGCCGCCGCGATCCCATGCAGAATGCGGTCATCCTGGACCATTTTCGCGGCAGGCTGCTGGGCCCGGTGCGCGATTTCCGCCGATGGTCGAAAATCTTCGAGCCGGCGATCGTCGAGGCCATCGGGCTGTTGGATCAGGAGGATGAGCCATCCGTCGAGCGGGCCAAGCGGTTGGTGAACGAGCGGGTGACGCAATGGCTCAAAGCGCGGCGGGCGGCGCACCGCGGCGAGGATTTGATGGCGTTGGACGCCGCGGTCGAGCAGTTGCCGCAGGCCACGCGGCTGGTTCTGCGCGCCCCCGATACACCGGCGTTTTTGTACGCGCTGAGCACGGCCCTGTCGCTGCATGGCTTGCAGATCGACAAGACGCGGGCGCGCAGCGACGGCGGGCACAACATCGACGAGATCGACCTGGTCGACGCCTACGGCAAGCCGCTGACCGACCCCGACCGCGTGGAGCAACTTCGTGGATCGGTGCTGCTGACCCAGCAGTTCGCCTATTTTCTGGACCAATCGCCCGATCCGTTCACGGCGCTGGGGCGGTTTGAAAAGCTGTCGGAAAAGATTGTGCAGGCCCCGAAGCGCGGCCAGTGGCTGGAGCTGCTGGCCAACCCGCTGAGCATGGCGGATTTGGCCAAGGTGCTGGGGGCCAGCGACTATTTGTGGGAGGATTTCATCCGCTGGCAATCCGATGCGCTGCTGGAGGCGTTTGAGCGGCATGCGCGCGGGCGCGACCTGGCGCCTCCCCTGCGCACGTTGCCGCACCGGTTGGAGCAGGCGCTGGCGGGGGTCAAACACTTCGAGGAGCAGCGCGACCGGCTCAACCGCTTCAAGGATCACGAGCTGTTTCTGATCGACCTGAATCACATCCTGAGCGGGGGCGATCCGGACGCGGCGTTTTTGAACCTCTCCGAGCGTCTGGTGTTTTTGGCGGAAAACCTGGTGGCGGCGGCCAGCCGGCTGGTGCACGAGGAGCTGGTGCGGCTTTACGGCCGGCCGCGCACGGCCGCGGGCCGCGACGTGGGATTTGCCGTCTTCGGGCTGGGCAAGCTCGGCGGCGTGGCCCTGGGGTACGCCTCCGACATCGAATTGCTCTTCTTGTACGACGAAGAGGGCAGCACCAGCGGCGGCACGCGCGGGTCGCTGGACAACGGCGAATTCTTCGCCATCCTGACGCGCGAAAGCTGCGCGTACATCCTGGCCAAGCGAGAGGGGATTTTTCAGGTGGATCTCCGACTGCGGCCCTTCGGCACCAATGGGCCGCTGGCCAGCAGCCGGCGTCAGTTCGCCCAGTACTACGGTCCCAAGGGACAGGCGCATCCGTTTGAACGCCTGGCCCTGGTGCGCTTGCGCTGGATCGCCGGCGAGGCCAAGCTCGGGTTCGCCATCGAGCAATTGCGCGATCAACTTTTGTACGACGGTCCGCCGTTGGACATGGCGGCGGTGTGGGAGATTTCGGGCAAGATGCGCTTACAGCACACCAAGGACGGGCGGTCCGGGCAGCTCAATTCCAAGTACACGCCCGGCGCTTTGGCGGACTTGGAGGAGACGGTGCAGCTCCTGCAGGTGATGCATGCCAAGGATGCGCCGCAGCTTCGCACGCCGCGGCTGCACGAGGCGATCCGCGCCCTGGGCCGGGCGCAAATGCTTTCTGCCGCGGAATTCGAGACGCTGATGGGGGCGTATCAGTTCCTGCGCCGCCTGATCAACGCGCAGCGCATGCTCCGCGGCTCGGCGCGCGATCTGTTCCTGCCGCAGCCGGGCGCCGAGGAACTGCTGCATCTGGCGCGGCGGATGAATTATCTGCCCGAAGAGGAAAGCGGCGACGTGGGGGCGATGCTGCTGGCGGATTTCCAGCGGCAGACCAAGGCGGTGCGGCAGTTCATCCGCGGGCGGTTTGGAAGGTAGAGGGGGGCGGGGCTTGGTGGGCGGGGAAATCTCTTTTTCCGCGGACCGGCCCGAGGACGGGCCGGCTCAGTTTCGAGGTCGCGCTGGTTTGTCTTCAGGATGATTTCATGCAAAAAGGAAGCCCCGCATGTACATGCGGGGCTCCGTATTCTGCGATTCGCTGACTCGAATCAAATGTCGTAGTACAGCATGAACTCGTACGGGTGCGGACGCAGACGCATCGCATCCACCTCGTTGACGGTCTTGTAGTCGATCCAGGTGTCGATCACGTCGGAGGTGAACACGTCGCCCCTGAGCAGGAAGGCGTGATCCTTCCTCAAGGCGTCCAGGGATTCGGCAAGCGAGCCGGGCGTCTGGGCGATGTGCTTGGCTTCATCGGGTTCCAAGTCATAGATGTTGACGTCCAGCGGTTTGCCGGGATCGGTCTTCTTCTCGATTCCGTCGATGGCGGCCATGAGCATGGCGGCGAAGGTGAGGTACGGATTGCAGCTTGGGTCGGGACAGCGGAACTCGAGACGCTTGGTCTTGGGCGAGGCGCTGTACATGGGGATGCGGATGGCGGCCGAGCGGTTGCGCCGGCTGTAGGCGAGATTCACCGGCGCCTCGTAGCCGGGAACCAGGCGCTTGTAGCTGTTGGTGGTGGGGGCGGCAAAGGCCAGGACGGGAGCGGCGTGCTTGATGAGCCCGCCGGCGGCATGAAGGGCCATGTCGCTGAGGCCCGCGTATCCCTTGCCGGCAAACAGCGGCTTGTCCGCCTTCCACAGGCTGAAGTGCACGTGCATGCCCGAGCCGTTGTCCTGGAAGAGCGGCTTGGGCATGAAACAGGCGGTCTTGCCGTATTTGCGCGACACCATCTTGATGATGTACTTGTATAGCGTGAGCTTGTCGGCCATCTCGACCAGGGGGGAGAACTTCATGTCGATTTCATTTTGCCCGCCGGTGGCCACCTCGTGGTGCTGCGCCTCGATCTCGATGCCGCACTGCTCCATCAGAAGCATGCACTCGGTGCGGATGTCCTGCAGCGTGTCGCTGGGTGGAATGGGAAAATAGCCTTCCTTGTAGCGCAGCTTGCTGCCGAGGTTGGGCTTGTCGCCGTCCTTCTCGCGGCCGGAGTTCCATATGCCTTCGATCGAGTCGATGTGGTAGTACCCCTCGTGCTGGTTTTGGTCGTAGCGGACGGAGTCGAAGATGAAAAATTCGGCTTCGGGGCCGAAGTAGGCCACGTCCGCCAGACCCAGGGTCTGGACGTACTTGAGCGCCTTGCGGGCGATGTTGCGCGGGTCGCGGCTGTAATCTTCCTTGGAGACAGGGTCCTGGATGTTGCAGATCATGACCAGCGTCGGATCCTTGGCGAAGGGATCGACGAAGGCGGTGGTGGGGTCTGGGATGACCAGCATGTCGGACTCGTTGATGGCCTGCCAGCCGCGGATGGAAGAGCCGTCGAAGCCCAGGCCGTCCTTGAACGCGTCCAGGTCGATGCAGTGGGTTGGCACGGTAAAGTGCTGCTGCATGCCGGGGAAGTCCATGAAGCGCAGGTCTACCGCCTTGATTTGCTTGTCTTTGATCAGCTTTAGAACTTCCGCCGGAGTTTTTGCCGCATTCACGGTTGATCCTTTCTGTGTATTAGACCTTGTGAAGAGACACCGATGGCCCGCGCGCCGCCACGCCCATAGGCCGCAACCTCCCTAGGAAAGCTGCAACGCGCAAGTGCAAAGCCGATGCCACGTGCACAAGCCGCTCGCTGGCGGTTGGAACGCGGAACATTTATCCAGAAAAGGGCGGCGAGTCAATGCATCGGGCGTTGCCGAACAGCGCGCGACAGGTGCGCAGGACTTAAGCATCCGGTGACGGGGGCGGGGGGGAATGCACAGGAATTGGCCGGCCCCCAACGGGCGCCACCGGAATTGTCGCAAATCCCGCGGATTTATGGATTTTGACGCTCCCTCAGCACGCGGTTAGCATACGCCGCTCGTCCCCAAGCCGATCGGCCGCTCGAACAAGGAGATGGGTCATGACCCCTCAGGACGTCGTTAGGCTTTGCAAGGAAAAGAAGGTCCAATTCGTGGATTTGCGATTCATGGATTTCCCGGGCCTTTGGCAGCACACCACCTGCCCGATCAATGAGTTGACGTTGGAGAGTTTCGAGCACGGTTTCGGGTTCGACGGCAGCAGCATCCGCGGCTGGCAGGCCATCAACGAGTCGGACATGCTCCTGGTGCCGGTGGCCAGCACGGCCAAGATCGACCCCTTCATGCTACACACGACGTTGTCCATCATCTGCGACGTGCGCGACCCCATCACCAAGAAGGAGTATTCGCGCGATCCGCGCTCGATTGCGCGAAAGACGGCATCCTATCTGAAGAAGATCAAGCTCGCGGACGTGGCCTACTTCGGGCCGGAGCTGGAGTTTTTCATCTTCGATCAGGCGTACTACGACCAGGGGATCAATTTCGCCAAGTATTACGTGGGCAGCCGCGAGGGCATCTGGGGCCGCGGGGATGAGGACGCGAGCAATCTGGGCTACAAGGTGCGGCTCAAGGAGGGCTACTTCCCCACGCCGCCCATGGACACCATGCAAAACATCCGCAGCGAGATGGTGGCGACGCTGATCGAGCTGGGCATTCCGGTGGAGGCGCATCACCACGAGGTGGCCACCGGCGGCCAGTGCGAAATCGACATGCGCTACCAGGACCTGGTGACCATGTCCGACAACGTCATGATGTACAAATACGTCTGCAAAAACGTGGCGGCCCGGCACGGCAAGGTCGTCACCTTCATGCCCAAGCCGCTCTTCCAGGACAACGGCTCGGGCATGCACGTGCATTTCAGTTTGTGGAAGGGGGACAAGCCGCTGTTCGCCGGGAACAAGTACGCCGGCCTGAGCGAAATGGGCCTGTTTGCCATCGGCGGAATCCTCAAGCACGCCGCCGCCCTGTGCGCCTTGGGCAATCCGACCACCAACAGCTACAAACGCCTCGTCCCCGGCTACGAAGCGCCGGTGAATCTGGTGTACAGCAGCCGCAACCGCTCGGCCGCCGTCCGCATCCCCATGTACAGCGAAAATCCCAAGACCAAGCGCATCGAGTTTCGCTGCCCGGACAGCTCCTGCAATCCGTACCTGGCGTTCAGCGCCATGGTGATGGCCGCCATCGACGGCATCGAAAACAAAATCGATCCCGGCGAGCCGCTGGACAAGAACATCTACCACCTGACGACCGAGGAGTACGAGGGGATCGACTCGGCGCCGTCTTCGCTGGAGGAGGCGTTGGAGGCGCTGGAAAAGGATCACGAATTCCTGCTCGAGGGCGATTGCTTCACCGCGGACGTGATCCACTACTGGGTCAAGTACAAGCGCGAGAACGAGGTGGATGCCATCCGCCAGCGCCCGCATCCCTACGAGTTCTGCATGTATTTCGACATCTAAAGCGCGTCACTGCCCGAAATGCACTGGCCGATTGCCACGATTCCCTACCCGCTCATCAACCCGGTGATTTTTCACCTCGGCCCGATCCAGATTCGCTGGTACGGCGTGGCGTACCTGGCGGGGTTTTTGCTCGCGTATTTCGTGCTGGCGCGACTGGCCAAGAAGGGCGTGTTGCGTATGCCGGCGGATTGGCTGGGCGATCTGGTCGCCTGGCTGGCGTTGGGCGTGGTCGTCGGCGGACGCGCCGGGTGGTGGATCTTCTATCATCGCGATGAGGGCGGCAACGAGCCCTGGTGGGAACCGTTTGCCATCCAGCACGGAGGCATGAGCTTTCACGGGGGGCTGATCGCCGTGCTGATCGTGCTGCTGGTCTGGTCGCGCGCGAAGAAGCTGTCGTTCTTGAACCTGGCCGACGGCATGGCCCTGGTGACGCCGATCGGGCTGTGCCTCGGACGCATCGCCAATTTCATCAACCATGAATTGGTCGGCCGGCCCACGAAGGTTCCCTGGGCGATGATTTTTCCGGGCTACACGCAGCCGCGGCATCCCTCGCAGCTCTACGAGGCGCTTCTTGAGGGCCCGGTGCTGCTGGGGATCGTCTGGGCGTTGAAATCGTGGAAAAACCGCCGCGACGGCCAAGTCGCCGCGACCTTTGTGGTCGGCTATGCCCTCATCCGCTTTGGCGTGGAATTTACGCGCGAGCCGGATGTGCAGCTTGGGTTCATCGCCTTCGGCTGGCTGACGATGGGGCAATTGCTTAGCATGGTCATCGGCCTAGCGGGCGTGCTCTGGTGGATCGTTCTGAACCACCGGCCCCGGGGCCGGGCAGGGAATACCGTAGGGCGCGATTAGAAGGGAGCAAAACATGAAACGAGCGGGTGGAATGGCGGTCATTTTGGCGCTGCTGGCCGCGGCCGTGATGGCGCAGACGCGCCCGGCGGGACAAAACGGCGCCGATGCCAAGCCAAGCGTTGGTCCGATGCGCGTGGAGCATCTGATGGGGTTCAATTACCTCTACGTGAGCCGCGAGGCGACGCTAAAGACGATTGGACAGGTCTTCGCCGTCGAGCTTCCCAAGTTGATAGCGGCGCTGAAAACCGAGAACATCCAGATGCGCGGGGGGATGATCTCTGTTTATCACGGCCTGACCGCCGACCCGAGCCGGAAGTTCAACGTGGACATCGGCTTTCCCGTGGAAGCAGGGGCGATGGCGCCAGAAGGGTATCAGTTGCTGCCGTTGAGCGACACAAATTGCGCGACGGTGTTGTTCGGCGGCCGCATGGCCGAGATTGGGCAGGCGTATCAACAACTGTATGGGCAGCTCCATGCCCGCGGCCTGCAACCCACCGGAGAGACGCGCGAGTACTACCTGTACTGGGAGGATTTCGATTCGCCCAACAACGTGGTCCTGGTGGCGGTGGTGCTGAAGTAAAACGGGTGGCTTTAGATATATTGCATCAGTTCATCCAGCAGAGGCTGGATGTCGTCGATGTTCAGCGGCTGCTGTTGAGAAAGCCGTTGGTCCAGGTCCTTGAGTTTCTGCTCGACCGCGGCGGGGTACTGCGGCATCATGGTACGGACCGGACTGCTGAGATCGATCATCCACCGTCCGTCCAAACTCTTACAAAGGACAATCTTCTGAAGCCGAAAGTTGGCGGTGGACGCACTCCAACTGCCGTCGGGCTGCTGTTGCCAGGATTGGCCCAGCAATTCCGCCTCGAGGTCGAGCAAAAGGGCGCTGTCGCCGCGGCGCGTGTCGAAGGCATCTGGCCCGAATCGGGCGACGGCCTTTTTGCGCACCAGCTGAGCCAGCACCAGCCGGTGCACAAACGGGCGGAGCACTTCAGTTGTTGGGGCGTTCGTCATGAGGGTCGCGGAGCTGAGGCGGCAAGCGGCGGCCTCGTCGCCGGATTCCACGGCGTTCAAAAAGCTTCGCAGCGCCCCCATGGGCGTGGTCGGGTCTGGGCGAATCGCCGACCAAATCTTGCGCTTCTCCTGCAAGCTGGCGACCGTCGACGATGGGTTCGACTTCTGATCGCGCTGCGGGAGCGCGGCCAGATCCTCAGGGCTTACCTGCGCCAAAAGAGTGACGTTGGGATTGACGGCAAAACCGGCAAACGTTGCCCATTGACGGGCGCGGCGCATGAGCCGCAGTTGATCAAGCGAGCTCCACCCTCCCCAGCCGTAACCTCCGGGCAGCGATCGGCTGAAGACAACGCCTGGCACGCTATCCGTCGACCATCCCGGAGATTCGGCGCTAGCCCATCCAAGCTGATCCGAAATCTTCCCTCGGGTGCTCAGATTAACCGCAAGTCGCTTGGGCTGTGCCTCGTAGATATGCCATTCGATTTTGCATTGGTCGCGGACCAATTGGTGCTTCTTTTGACCCGGTGGGAGGCGATCCAGTTCGGTCCACGGTCCGCTGGGAACTCCCACCGTCAGCTCGGTGTCGCCCGGGGAAATCGGGACAAAGACGTTGTAGGCCAGCGCCGCTGCGGCCGCGGCGGTTGCGTCGCCGAAGCCCAGTTCGCGCAGCGTTTGCGGCCCTGGGGTAATTTGGACGCAGGCCAGCAGGTCTGCGGATGAATCGCCGGCCAGCGGGGGCACCTCGGCCGCGTTCAAGCCGGACACGGCGTTGCCCTGCGGGTCCCACCAGCACAGCGGCCATTGGTTCGGCCGGCTCAGGGCCACGAGCCGCACGACCGTCTGGTCCTCCAACGGTTTGACAAACGCGGCGGGAAGCGAAGCCGGCGGCGAGGCGGCTCGTGCCGACCAAACGCGCGCGGCATCAGCCCACTGACGCGTCTTTGCCGGGCCGTTGAGGCACCACCAGGCCGAGTTGCTCTGACGCACCACGCTGCCGGCCTTGAACGCTTCAAACACGATGAGGTGGTGATGTGCTTGGCCTGAGGGGTCCGCGATGGGACCGATGAACGCCAGCGCATCTCCCGCGGTCAGGTCGCCGTTATAGACCAGTTCGCCGTGGCTGGACTCGCCGCGAGCTTGCAGGCCGACCCCCGACACTCTGAACCAAACAGCCCAGAGCAGGGACAGGTGCAGCCGATCGTCCGCGATGCGTCGCACGGAGCCGCTGGGCCAGACGCTTCCCTCCAGGCTGGCTTGCGGCTGGCCGACGGCTGGGTTCTTATCGTCGTACTGGACTTCCTGCAGGGCAAATTCCAGGCGATTGGGGGTGGGCTCGGCGGCCACTTCCATGGTGAGCGACGCGTTTTCGATCTGGCCGTTGTTTTGGGCAATCATGTTGGCCACGGCCGCGCGCAGAGCGGCGCCATTGCCGAACATCGCGTCGTAAAGCCTGCTGACGGTCTGAAGTGGTTTGCACAAATCGCGGATGGCCTGGGTGCCGTCATCGTTTAAGAGCACGTCCCACTGGGCCAATTGCACGACCCCGGGCGCTTGTGCTTCGAGCTGCGCCTCCGGCGCTGCCGTCGCAGCGGCGGGCGGGGCCGCGGCCGGTTCGGCCGGCGCCGACTGCACCGCCGGTGGAGATGCCTGCGTCAATTCATGCTTCAGCACGATGACGGCCACGGGTGTGCCTGCGGCCAGGGGCAGGGCGGCGGCGGCAATGGCGGCCGCCGTTTTCACCTTCGCCCACATCAGGGCGCTGGCGGCTTTGTGGGCCGCGGCCGCGGCCAGGGAGCCTTTGGCCGCCGCGCCGCCATTGGCGATGATCGCCGACACCAGCGGGGGCGGCGCGGCTTGCGTGCCGTGGGACAGCAACGCGGTTGATAGAGCCGCGATGCCGGGCACGGCCGTCTTCACCGCCAGCATGCCTCGCAGGCGAGCCAACCCCCGATCCACGCGCTTGCGCGCCGCATCCTCGCTGGTGCCCAGTGCTGCGCCGACGTCGCGCAGGCTCAGGCCCCGCAGGTACCGCAGGGCCACGGCCTGCCGGTCCTTTTCCCTCAACTGTGCCAACGCCTCGTCCAGCAGTGGTGCATAATCTTCCCACTGCGGCTGCGGGGCAGGCGAAGTCATTTCGCTGCGCATCTGCGCCGCCCGCCTTTCATGGAATTGTCTTCGCGTCGCCGCGCGACGGGCTTCTCGAGCGGCATACCAAGCCGCCTTAATCAGCCAGCCCGTTAATGGGCTTTTAATCGTTGCGGCCTTACGCGCCAGAAGGACAAAGACCGCCTGCGTGACATCCTCCGCCAACTGCGCGTCGCCGCCCGTTTGGCGCCGCGCCGCGGAATAGACCAGGTTGGCGTTTTGGCGCACCAATTCCGCAAACGCCGCTTCGCTTCGCTGCGAGGCATAACACCGGAGGAGTTCCTGCTCGGTCATAGGCTTTTATAGTTATACGGCCGGAGGGCACGCACAGCGGACAATTATCAAAGAAGTTGCCAGTTGCGCCCTTGCTGGAAACGCGAGGGCGCCGGCTTTGTCTTTTCCAGCCGCTAGCCACTAGCTACTAACGGGGCGAATGGGTCGTCGTTGGAGCGGAAGACGGGGCCGGGGCGGCCTGCAATTCTTCCAGCAGCGTGGCGGTGGCTTCGACGTCGACGCGGCGGTTCATGCGCTGGGCGTCGGGGGTGTATTGCCGCTGCGTGAGCGGCTCGAAGGTCGAGCATCCTTCGACGCGCAGGATACGCGGGTCGACTTCCTTTTCGGTCAGGTAGTCCGCCGCCGCCTGGGCGCGGCGCAGGGACAGGTCCATCTTCTGCTGGGCGGTGGCGTTATCGGGCAGATCATCCAGAGAGGTGTGCCCCTTGACCAAGACGATGTTGCGATGTCCGCGGATGACTTCAGCCACCGCGTCCAGTTCCTGCTTGGTTTGGTCGGTCAGGGCGAAGCTGCCGCGGTCGAAGAGCATTTTGCCACCCTCGGTGGCCTGGTTGGAGGGCCGGATGCTGGTGACCTCGGGGTCGCTGCCCTCGGCGCCTTTGGGTTGCAGCAGGATTTTTCCACCGTTGCCCGGGCCGTTCATTCTCGACTTGGACAGTCCGTTGAGGATCATCTGCACGTCGACGGGGTCCCGGCTATTGGGGTTGGGGATGTAACCGAAGGCTTCGCGGATGGCGGCGGCGACCCGGACCCAGTCCTCGTTGGCGGTGCCCTCCCCTTTTTTCCCCGGCGCCGGCTTGAGCACCCACAGGATCACGAAGAACCCCATCATGAGCATCACCAGGTCCGCGAAGGTGAAGATCCATTCCGGGCACTCCTCGCAGTGGCATTCCTTCTTTTTGCATTTGCAGGCGGCCATGCGGTGGTTCCAGGCGGGTGAAGATCAGGCGGCCTTCGGCAACGCCGCCTGCTGTTTGTTGCTCAGGAAACTCATCAACTGCATTTCGACGACACGCGGATTATTGCCGGCTTGAATGCTCAAGATGCCCTGGAGCATGATCTCCTTGGAGAAAGCCTCCTCCTGGCTGCGGAAGCCGAGCTTTTCCGCGATGGGCCCGGCGACCAGGTTCTGCAGGATGCAGCCGTAGAGGGTTCCGGTCAGGGCGATGGCCAGGGCCTGGCCGATCACCCCCGCGTCGCCGGCGAGATTGCGGAACATCGCCACCTGGGCGATCAGCGTGGCCATCAATCCGAAACCGGGACCGAACTTGGCCAGGGTGTGAAACAGGTGCTTGCCGTGCTTGTGGCGTTCGGCCATCGATTCGATCTCGATGCGGAGGATGCGCTCGATGATCTCGGGATCGGTGCCGTCGATGGTCAATTGCAGTCCGCGACGCAGGAACGGGTCCGGCGCATCGCGGGCGACGGATTCCAGCGCCAGCACGCCGTCGCGGCGGGCGGTCTCGGCGTACTGGACCATGTCCTTAATGACGTGCTGGATGTGCTGCTCTTTGTTCAGCGCCCATTTTTTGAGGTAGGCCACGGCCGAGGTGACCGAGTGCAGGGGCATGGACAGCATCGCCGCGCCAATGGAGCCGCCCAGAACCAGGGCGATCTCCGGCGGCTTGAAGTAGGCGCCCATCGCCCCCTCGGAGGCGTGGAACATCGAATACAACACCACACCCCAGGCAAGCAGAAGACCAAAGAGCGTTGCCAGGTCCATGAACTGTCCTTGAAGCCGGCGCGGTCGGGGCGCAACTCGGCTCTAGGGCATTATTTCGGCAAAATCCGCCTTGTGTAATGAAAGTTATTGGACGCGGTGGATTTGGTGCCTGAGCCACACTTGACGCCGATAGTCCCCTGCGGCGGCGCTGTGCCGGCAATCACGCCAACTTCCGCTGGGATCAGTAGTAGCATTCGAGTGCAGCGCCATTTATAAAAACTTATTGCTTTTGCTGGAGGCCATGCGGTAATTTTGAGAAGCTCGGGACGGATCATTTCGCATGGTTTCCGAACAAGAGTCGAGCAATCAGGCCGTGGCGGTCGCCAAGCCAAAGAAGGCTAAACCGGCCAAGAAACGCAAGCCGGCGCAGCTGCCCGCGTTTCACGTCATCCTCTTGAACGATGACGACCATTCCTACGATTACGTCATCGAGATGCTCGGGGTGCTGTTCGCTCACCCGGCCGAAAAAGCGATGGAAATGGCCAAGGAAGTGGACCGCGAAGGACGAGTGATCGTCCTGACCACGCACAAGGAGATGGCGGAGTTCAAGCGGGATCAGATTCACGCCTACGGCACGGATCCGCGCGTGGCCACATGCAAAGGGTCGATGTCCGCGATCATTGAGCCGGCGGAATAGCGGCCCAAGAGCAATTGCTACAGCCATGCCGGCAAGCAGAACAGGGCGATTTGGCCGGCAGCACGCCAGCTTTGGGAGTCACGCAGGATTTGTTGGGACGGCGGGGCCGGCATCAGAGGCGGCACGATTCTGATCGGTTCATTGGCAACCGTCGCTCGCGGCAGGGGGGTTGGCGTCGTCCAGCGCGCTAGCAACACGATCACAACCGCCAGGAAAGCAGCTGCGGCGATTCCTGAGCGTCGCTTCTGCTTGAGCAAGTTCGATACGGCCTGACGCGCCGGCGCGGCCGGAGCTGGAACAGGGGCCGGCGGCGGCAGGGGGCTGACCTGCAGGGACAGGTCAATCGGCGATCTGGGCCGGCTCAGTCTTGCTTGCCGGATTTCCCGCACGGTGGTCGCGGTTGCCGCGTCGGCCAACGGTTGGCGGGCCTCGGCGTAGATGGAATCCCAACTGCTCGAGGCGATGGCCGTCAGCATGTCGTGCAATTCCTCGCGCTGGTAGGCGGCCGGTTCCCTGGGCCGCGGCTGCGGACAGGGCATGTCTTGCGGGCTCTGGCTTTCACCGGGCATCAGAAGGGCAAAACCAGCCAGCGTGCCGGCCAGGGCTTCGCGCGGATCGATGGGTCGCGGGTGGCGGCGCATATTCCGCTCCTGGGGGGTCGGCTCACCGCTGTGGAACACGAATCGCGACCGACCCATGCCCACGATGTCCTTGTCCTGCAAGAGCCGCGGGGCGACGAGCCGCTGGCCGTTGACCACCGTGCCGTTCTTGCTGTTGAGGTCGATTACCAGCCAGCCCTGGGGGCTGTGTTCGATTCGGCAATGGCGGCGCGACAGTTCGATGTCGCGCACGGCCAATTGGCAGTCCGGGGCTCGGCCGAGCACCGTCGAGCCGGAGAGCTCCCGGCATTCCACGTCCTGGTGACTGGAGGTGACGACGATGTAGGGCATGGGCGAAAGCCTGCGCCGCCGCTTTTATTGGGCAGATAACGCCGGCTAACGATGGTTATCGAACTAACCGTTGTCCCGGCCACAATTTTCATTTCGAGGATGTTGCGACAATTCCCGCGCCGGCGATGACTCGCGCAACGGCAAAGAGTTACATTGGAGATGTGCGCGGGTGCGCGCGCTCATGGCGCGCAAGAAAAAACGTGCAGCTTTCGCTGCGATGGGGACTTGCGCGCGTTTTGCATTCAATTTCGAAAAATATTTTTCCTCCATGTCCGGCAACAGACTGGGATTGGGCGAGGTTTGTTACGCATAAGTGTATTGACGGCAATTGCTTGCGCACCATGGCGAATCGCCAAAATCGGACGAATTTCGCGTAAGCTGCCGGCTGGTTTTGGGTTACGAGAAAAATGGAAAAAACCTTCACGTCTGAGGTGGGGCGGTGTGAAGGTTTTGGCGAGGTGTCACTTGGCCAAGCGGCTTCCGTCACTCGTTGAATCAGCATTTTCGCTCGCGATACGCTTCAAGATGATCTCTGCGGCGTGCTTGGCCTCTTCTGGTCCATGCAGACCTAAAATCCTTTCACGAATGCCGTCGTCCTGCTGAACAAACCAGCGCATAAGGCGCGAGGCAAGCGTGTAAGGCTTCATGCCCATCTGGTCACTAATGGTCTCGAAGGTCTTGACCGTCTTTTCTCTCAAGTTGACGTGGAGAAGAAGGCGGCGCTTGGCCACTTTCATATTGTGCTCCATTGCCACTGGCCTACCGATCGGCAAATGTGCAAGCAGCGGGATTCGGCAAGCACCTGTTGAGCAGCATTTGCTGCCTGGTCGGGCGGGATTGCTCCCACGATGAGTTGACGAAATAGTGGGGGCTGCCGACAAAACCACCTGATCAATCGAGCCATCAAAGTGTTTCTTGGCATACTGAGCTGCCAAGAAAGCCCCTCAAGCTCTTGCCCGGCCTTCGCTGAAAGCTTGATTCGATACAAAATGCGCTTTCGACCGGGTATATCGTTAGCCATATGAATAATCCCAAAAGAGCAATGGATTCAGCACGGTATTTTAGCAGGTTTCGTATTATGCTCCCAATTCAAATCGCATCAACACCTTTTCCAGCAGATCTTGCTGGATTGTTGGGCGATTAACCGCCGCAGGAGTAAACGGTAGGTGGACTTCAAATCCCGGTCCATCTGGCGGGTGGGGCTTTACGCTAAGATTGCCTCCATGGTGGAAGGCGACAAAAAAGGCGCCGAGAAGATCGAGGCCGAGGTCACCCGTGTCGTCGTCCGGAGGTCCGAATGCCGAAAACAGACGCGCGACTTTCTGCTCGTCCCACGATGGGCCTTCGCCAGCGATGAGGATGCGCAGGCCGGGCGTATCCCACACCTTGATCCTATCGGTGGCGTGAATCAAAAGCCGACCGTTCGGTCGGTTATACTGTGCCGTCCGCTCGATCAATGTCGTGAGCATACGTCTAAACAAATTGCGATCGACCTTGAACATTGGCAACTCTGCGCCGATATCGACAACCAAGTCGAGCGACGTGATGCCCTTGCCCGCATTCTCCACCTTCTTCGCCGCTTCGCCGATGACTTCCTCCAACTCGACATCATCCGTAAACGCGTAGTGGGGTTCCGCGACCGCATCGGACACTTGCTGGATCATCCGCATGGCGTTTTCTGCTTCGTGCTTGGCCAATCTCCACAAATCGGTCCAGTACTCCGGGTTTTTCGCCATGCGTCCTTCGAGTTCCTTCTGGATCGCATCGGGCATCTGGTCGAGGTATTGCTGCAAACCCGCCATCGAATTGCGGAGACGATAGCTGAGGCTTGCTGCCAGAACCGTCAGGCTCTTCACTCGGTCGGCCAGGATCAGGCGCTGTATGACCGACAGCTTCTCGTGGAAAAGGAGATCTCGCTCCTGCTGGACAATGAAGAATTCCAAAGCCCGCATGAGCAGCACACGCAGGTCATCCATATCCCACGGCTTCACGACGTACTTATAAATCGCGCCGCGGTTGACCGCCTCAATTGCCGATTGCAAATCGGAGTAGGCTGTGGTGAGGATGCGGATGATGCCAGGATGGCTCTGGCGCAATTCGTCAAGCAGATTCACACCCGTCTTTTGCGGCATGCGCTGGTCGGTGATGACGACGCCGATGTTGTCGCCATGCTCGGCGATCACTTTCTGGGCTTCATCCGCGCCACCGGCCGTCAGCACGTTGAAGACGGGCTCGAAGATCTGCCTGAATAACTTGAGCGGTTGAGGCTCGTCATCCACGTACAGAACTGCAAACTTCTTGTAGTCATATTTTGTGTTCATGCAGTCATCTCCGGGACATCCAAGGACAGATCGAATGAAACACAGGTCCACTGACCTTCACTGCTCTCGATTCGCAGCGTACCGCCGTGGTTGCGAATTATGGTGTGGCAAATACTCAATCCCAGCCCCATTCCCTGACCGACGTCTCTGGTGGTGAAGAAGGGCTCCGTTACGCGAGTAAGATTTATTTCCGGAATGCCTACGCCGTTGTCCTGAACGGTGGTGACCAGGCGGTTTTGATCGACGCGTGTCCGCACGACAACCGCGGGAGTTCGCTCGCCAGCGGCTCGGACGGCCATCGCCGCGTTGGATAGAAGGTTGATGAAAACGTGTGTGATCTGGTTCTTGCTGCCCCGCACCAGGGAATCGCCGATGTTCTCACGTCTTATGGAAAGATCGCCAAGGTCGTGCGCCAGCATACGCTCGGCGGCGGAAAGTGCCGATTCAATCGTAAATCGCTCATCTGCGACATCGTGGTTGGGGTGCGCGAAGCTGCGCAAGTCCGTTGTGACCGTGCGGATTCGCTTCAGGGCGGTCTCTAACTCGCTCAGATATTCGGCCACGGAGTCAGTCGGGTTCTTCTGGCGAGCGAGGTGCAGGGCCATCAGTGCCGCGTTCAGCGGATTGTTGATTTCGTGGAGGATACCGCCCGAGAGCCGGCCCACTGCATTCATCTTCTCGCTTTGCACAAGTTGGACTTCGGTTTCCTGCAACTTCTGTATTGTCAAAGCCAGTTCCGCATTGCGGTTGCGAAGTTCCTGTTCCAGTTCAGCGGCTCGCATCAGATTAGCCACCCGAGTGGTCAATTCGGATGTGCTGAATGGCTTTTGCAGGAAATCATCAGCGCCGTAATTCAGCGCAGTGAGTTTCGATTGCTCATCCGTACGTGCGGTGATTAAGACGACTTTAGTCTGTCGAAGATCGGGGTCACATTTGATCTCCTTGCAAACGCTCAAGCCGTCCATTTCGGGTAGCATAAGATCGACGAGAACAAGCTCGGGCCGGTGGGCCTTAACGGCATTTAGGCCGCGCAGTCCATCCGCCGCCTGCCGCACGCGGTAGGAGGAGCACAGGAGCGACACGACGAATTTACGGAGGTCTGGCTCGTCTTCAACGACCAGGATTGTTTTTGTTCCCTGGCCGGTGACGCCGGATAGCTCGTCCCGTTCCAGAGGTGAATGCGGATTGACGATCAATCGATCGGCTTCCTGATACAACCGCACGACGGGGTCAGCATTGTCGCTAGCTGGAATCACGACCGGGCTGAGGTTGCTTTCAATTGGGAGTCGGACTGTGAAAGTCGCCCCTTTGCCTTCCTCGCTGGTGGCGGTGAGAGTTCCGCCGTGTTCCTGAATTAGTTCGCGAGCAAGCGCCAGGCCTATCCCGACTCCCTGAAATCTTCGCGTGGACGAGCCGTCGACTTGCCGGAAACGATCGAAAATATGCGGCAGATCTTTCGCGGGAATGCCAATGCCGCTGTCTTGGAATGTCAAAAGAGCGTCATGATTCTCGCACTGCAGGTCGACGGTGATCGCTCCGCCGGGCGGGGTAAACTTGATGGCATTGGTGAGCAGATTGAGCACCACTTTCTCAATTGCCGAAGAATCCACAGAGAGGAGGACCGGCGACGAGCTTCCGACATAAGCCAGCTTGAGATGTTTTTGCGTCGCCAGGTGCCGCATGGAATCGACGGTTGCCCGGACAAATCCAGCCAGATCGATGTTTTCGCGCCTCTTCGGGCCAGGGCGTTCGTCCAGTCGAACGATTTCCAGAAGATCGTTGATCAGCTTCAAGAGCCGCAGCGCGTTTTGGCGAATGATGGCCAAGGTGCTCGCCAGTTCATCGGTCAAAGTGGCGCGATCGCTCAGCAGTTGGTCCGTCGGTGCCAGAATCAAGGCTAATGGGGTGCGTAGCTCGTGGCTGATGTTGGCGAAGAACTCGCTTTTCAGCCGATCCAACTCCGCAAGCCTGTGGTTGCGCTCGTCGAGTTCCTGTCGCAGCTTGAAATCGCGCAGCCGCCGTAACGATGTGTAGTGGCTGCTGCAAAGGCAGATCAACGTCGTGATGGCGATGAAGTAGAGGTTGTTGTAGATGGTGCTGGCGTTCACCACAATATGGGTCGTTCGGGCGTGGCCCACGCACGCCAGGAGATAAAGGAGCAGGGTCGTGCCGCATACGACCGCAGCCTCCTTCAATGTGTATGGCATCAACTGGCACGCAACGATCAGCACCAGATTGAGGCCGGCGTAGTAGGGAGAAGTGCTTCCCTCCGTGGCATAAATCATCCAAGAGATCGCGACCGCGGGCAGCAGTGGCCATATCAGCCCAATGGCGTTCAGCCGTTCCCTTGCAAAACGACTGCCAAGGATGAGATACAGGGGTGCCACTGCTAAATCGCAGAGCAGGCGACCAAAGATGAGGAAGCTGACGAGATGGCCGGGATACACGAACCAGTCAAGCCCCGACCCCAGCGGCATGCAAATAAGCACCAGGATGCAGCCAATCCGAGCTTGCTGAATGCGAAAATCCTTCTCGGATTCCTCGTAGGCCCGCATCAATTCCGCAGACTCGGTAACCGCCGAACTGGCGACGCGCGCGCTCATGAATGTCCCTGCTTCGGTTTGCGGATTTCCAGAAAGACATTTACCCCTGTCGCATCGCACCCGATTGTCTGTTCGCCCGTCCCGGGCGGGGCTATGACGCTCATGTCATCCGGCCCCCGGTAAATCAGGTACCATTCAAGCAGATGTTCGAGGAAGTATCGAACGCTGTTCAACGGCGTGACGTTCGTCGCCACGACCAATCCATTGTCGCTCACCCAGGTATAGAATAACTGCAACAGCCGGCAGCAAATTCTGTCGTTCAGGTAATCGAACAAGCCCGCGCAGTAGATCAAATCGGCTGTCACAAACGGTGAGGTTTCCTTACCCAAAGCGCTGCGGGTAGCTTCCTTCAGCAGCTCGTTGATCGACTTGTGGTGGTAGATGATGTTCGGATTGCGTTTGCTTTCAAAGGCCACTTCGGCCAGCTTTCGTCGGGTGTGGGCCAGGGTTTCTTCGTTGAAATCCATTAAATGAAACTCGCACCGGTCCGACAGCGGGTCGTTGCGGATAAATCGCTGTAGTTCCTGGGCGGGGCCGCAGCCGATATTCAACACACGAAGCGGGCGGTCTGTTTTCGTGACGCGGTCGGCTTCGTTGTGGAGGTATACCTGGAGCCGGTCGATGCGATTGCGATGAGCCTGCGCCCCGTCTGAGCGAAGTATCAGAGCGTTGAGAATCTTGGCGTAGGTGGTCGGCCCTTCCAGTGGCTCCCGCGCGATCATGTTCACCATCTCGTAGTCGCCCGCATAGCCCAAAGGCTTGGTGAATGTCCGGTGTACGAAGGGCGAGACGAGCATCAGCGGATGAAGCTGCCGACGGGCAAATGACTTATGGCTAATAACTTCCTCCTCGGGAATTTCCTTTGCCCGCTGCTCGAATCCCGTGAACAACTCTCCCAACTTCGCCTGTAGTCCTCGCTCCACCTCGCACGTAAACGCATACTGATCCTTGATCCTCGATGCGACATCCGCTGTCGCCTCCACCTGGCTTAACCACCGACTCAACTCGGACAGAAACGAACCAAGGCTCGTAACAGACAACTGATAGGTGGGCCTGATAGCGTGCACTGCCTCAAAGTCGCGTACGAACTGCTCGACCTCCTTCTGCAGATCGCCACCCAGAGCGGTGCCTACAAGGTCGGACCATGGGTCGACCAGCGTGGCTGAAACAATGCTCATGAGTCCCGTGGCGACGATGTTGCTTACGACGGCGCGTCCTGAATAAAGCACGCGTTCTCCACGAAGCAGACGCATCTCGCTGAGAACCTCGCTAAGTTGAACGATCGAGTACGGGTTATAGGCTTCAAAGATGATGTGGTGGCGGGTAACGTGCGACAGAGTGCCGCGCGCAGCTACCCCCTGACTGTTTTTGAACGTGACGAGGCCGTCGAAGTCGATGGATTTGTCCGGCAAAATCCCATCCTGAATTGAAACCACCGGAGTATACCCTTCGCCCGGGCGGGCACAATATCGCTACATTTAACGACGCCAATCTGCAAAGGATGTCGCGGTCTGGGCGTGAAGCTTGTTCACTTGGTCAATCCGGCGGAGTTTGGTACATTCTGCAAAATCAGATGAGCCGCCATGCGAAAAGGGAATACAATGGGTAAACGCATTATTATGCGAGTCGAACTGCGCAGCAAATCGAAGGACCAGCTAGATGAGTTTTGCACTCGCACTGGTATGACCAAGGTAGCCGCTGTTTCCCGCCTGATCGACTGGTTTTGCAGACAGTCAGATACGCTACAGGCAATGATCCAAGGCCTGTTCCCGCAGTCCATTGAGTCGAAAGTGGCGGTAATGATCTTAAAGGCCATCGCGGCGAAGAAGGCGAATGCGACGTGATTGAAGGGGACGCCTGCCGTACGACGCAAAGGTTTTCGCGCATCCATCGCCGTTTTCATCCGGTTCTGGGAGGTTTTCCTATTCGCGAGGTTGTTGCCGGCGATCTTAATGCGGCATCAGCTGCTTATTTTGCCCGTTCCCTTCGCCGACTTCGTACGGCTCGGGTTACTTGCTCGGGCCGAATTGGTCTTGGGCGATCTCGACGGCTTTGAGCAGGGCCTTGGCCTTGTTCATCGTCTCTTCGTATTCGCTGGCGGGGACGGAATCGGCGACGACGCCGGCGCCAACCTGCACGTCGTAGATGCCGTTCCTCCAGACGATCGTGCGCAAGGCGATGCAGGTGTCCATGTCGCCGGAAAAATCGAGGGAAACGGATCAGGGGACAGCACTGATTGAAATTGGGAAAATCGCGCAGCGGCTGGCCCTCAAATGCACGCTGCGCGATCCCGGCCGGCCGATGAAGGGAGGTGATGCTCCCTTTCGCGTTCCCCCTTTTGTGTTCCCTGGTGACGAACGTTTTTTTTGGACGTCGGGGCCGGTGGAGCGTTGGGAAGCCGGAAGGGGGGCTGTTATCCGCCGCAGAGCGGTCCGTCGACAGGGAATCGTGCGCGGAATCCGCTGAGAAATCCGGGTTGAAATGGGAAATGCAGGGACCGGTCGGGGACGAGCCGGCTCAGTCTCGAAGTGGGGCCGCCTGGAAGCCGAAAGGAAGACCCCGTTATGGGTCACACCTCCTTATGGGTTCTCAGGCTGCCCGGCTAGACTGCCCCCAACGACGGCGAGTCCGGCGTCGCGTCGACATTCACATGGACGTTGGCGCGCTGAAGCAGCAGCGGCTGAACCATCTGGTGAATCTCGGCGATGGCCGCGCCGACGCTTGTCACGAGATGCACGGGGCCATCGCACGTCAAGCGCTCCAGCGACTTCTTTGGATCAGCCTTACTCGTCCATAGGCCTACCACCGATGGCAACTGCGGGAATCTCGTGTGCAGGCGCTTGCAGAGGTATCGCGAGTGGGCCAGGGCGGCGGGTGGAAGCGCCGAGATGCAGACGGCCCCCGCCTCATGCTCCTGAACCAACTCGAGCATCTCGCTGGCCAGCGACACCTGCGACGCGGCAATCGCCCGCTGCCCTTTGAGTTCCAGAAGCTGCGCGAGCATCAGCCCGACAATCTCGTCGGCTTCATTGTGGGCCGGAAGGCACAGCACGATCACGGTCGGCTCCTTGGGGATCGACGGCCGGATGACACTCGCCGCACCGTCGGGCTTCTCTTGCACTTCGGCGAGGGCAGCGGCGGCGTTCTCGGTTTTCTGCGCGTCTCCCAATTCTTCGATCAGGTCGCGCATCGCCTGGTGGATGAAGGTGTCGCGCTGGGTGTCTACCTGCTCGGTGTGACGATCCCTCTCTGCCATCGCCAGCGCCGGAATCATGACTTCGTCGTAGACGCACTCCAGTCCCCTTTCCTTCCGGTAGTCGTGGAGCAATTCGCCGGCTTCGTCCTGGTCCAGAGAGAGAAGCCGCTGGTACACCCGGACGGATGGCTCCAGGACCTGCTCGTCGCCGAGAATCACGTCCAGGAACTGGAGTTGCGGAACATGCTTGCCCAGCACGACCACGATGACGGTCAACGGCGTGGCGAGCAACAGTCCGATCGGCCCCCACAGCCACGTCCAGAACACCGCGGACACGAGAATCGCCACGACCGACAAGCCCGTGCTCGATCCGAAGAGCCACGGCTCCAGCACGTTGTTTATCACCAGTTCGATTGCCACGTACATGCCCAACGTCGCCGCAAAGACGCCGGCGCTGTTGAACATCGCGAGCGACAGAACCACCGGCACCGCCGCGGCGATAAACGGCCCCAGGTAGGGAACGAATCGCAGGACTGCGGCGAGCAACGCCCATAGCAACACGTTGGGAAATCGCCCTTCGCTCGTGCATGCGCCGATGATCCAAAGCCCGATCCCGACGCAGACGCCGTAGATCCCGTTGATGGCCGACTGCATCAGCAGATAGCGGCTGATGCGTGTCGCGGCGTCGTCCAGCGCCTGCGTGGTCACGTTCAGCCGTCCGTGACCGACGAGCCGAATCATGCGGTCGCGCAGGTCCCTGCGGTTGAACAACATGAAGATCACAAAGACCACGATGAGGCCGCCCGTCGCCAGCGGACCCAGAAGCCGCCCCAGGTAATGTCCGACGATCTGGAGCGGCGAGGACGGCTCGGAGTATTCGCGGACGGGCAAGGGGTTCTGCGGAGAAACCCGAGGCAGCGACGGCATACCCGGGCGGCTGTCGGGCGCCTGGACCAGAGGCGCGACGCCGGCGATCGCCGACGGCGCCGTAGAAGGCTGCGTGGCCGCCATGTTCTTGAGGGTTTCTTCCACACCCTTGGCCGCTTTGGAGAAGCTGCCGGCGGCGGCGCCCTGAAACCGTTGGAATTTGCTCTGTATGTTGGCCCCGTAGTCGGGCAGCTTTTCCGCCACCTCGACAAACTGCCGCTCCACGGTCCAGCCGATCGTGCCGAGCACGGCCAGAGCCGTTCCTACCGCGATGAGGACGGCTGCGATCCGCCCCACCCGACATCGTTCCAGCCATGTCACGGCCGGCGCCAGCACGAACGCGAGCAGAACCGCAACCGCCAGCGGGATGAGCACCTCTTGCGCGAAGTAGAGAATCACAACGCTGGCGATGATGGTCGGCATCAAGCCGAGCTTCAGGCCGGATTTTGTTTCCATCAGTCGCGACACGGTTTGTTACCGTCTCAAGAGCAGACCGATGAGCACGCCGACGCACGCAGCGATAAGAACCGTTCTGTAGGTCGGGGCGTTGGCCTCGTGCCTGGCTCTGGTTTTTTCCTTGTCGATCGCCGCGTTCGTTATCTCTTTCTTTTCGTTCATGATTTGCTCACGTTACAGTGACTCCAGGTATTCAGTCAGATCGCCCATTGCTTCATCTTTGAATCTTTATGGTTCCTCATGGTACGAGTTCCTAAGTCGGAGCCGACGTTCGCGCCGGCTCTTTACGCGTCTCGGTTGCGCGACGGCTCGCTCTGGCCATCACGTATCTTCCGACGGCAAAAGCGACAGGCCGCACGAACGAAGAGATCGCCCGCGTCAGGGTCCCGGGCGCAATAAGTCGCCCGCGGTTCATTCCCAGAAATGCCCCGACCCCGGCTGCCACACCGACCGAGATGAAGGGCCGTCTCCGCATTGGCGCCAGCGGATCGATTGCCTTTGCGGCGTCGATCAATGCCGCCTTGGCCTCGGCCAGCGATGCGTGAGCGGGTTGGGTGACGATTGACATGGCTCACCTCAACAAGCGTCTGACATACAGGATGGCACCCCACGCCAGCGACATCGCGACGACACCCAGGGTCAAAGTTGCGCCGGTCGGCGTGAGCCGTGCAGCAAGAACCCTGAACAGGCTGAACAGAAGAAAACCCAGCCCGGCGACCACGAGACCGAAAATGATCAAACCGAGTCCGGCCGCGACGA
The DNA here is from genome assembly GCA_002311745.1 of Phycisphaerales bacterium UBA1161. GTDB lineage: Bacteria > Planctomycetota > Phycisphaerae > Tepidisphaerales > Tepidisphaeraceae > UBA1161. Next base: position 81,119 of record DBZL01000031.1, read on the forward strand.
TGAGGCGCACGAGTTGTCGCTTCAGCGCAACACCTTCGGCCTCGAACAATTCGGTCACCGCCACAAGGAACCGCGCCAGGGATTCCACCGATCACCTCTTCGTCGTGAGCAGCTTGGCCAGGATAAAGCCGATCCCCAGGGCGATCGCGGCGCTCAGCAACGGCCTCTCGCCGATCTTCTGCCCGAGTTTCTCGACCGATTCGACGCCGCAATCCTTGATCTCACCCACGCGATCCTTGAGATCCACGACGGCGGTCGACGCGCGATCCTTAAGCATTTCAGCACCACTTTTGCCCGTGCCAAATGTGTTGTGGAGGAGCTTGGTCACATCGTCGCGCAACTGGGCGAAGCTGCTTTTGAGGGTCTCGAGATCGGACGAGAACCGATCCTTGGGTTCGTCCTTCACCTCCGCATGGTGTTCATTCGTTTTGGTCATCGCTGTCTCCTGTTCGTTGTAAAAGGTTCAGATCGATTGATGGACTAAAGTACGCGTGCGCATTGCTCCGCTCATGCTGGGCCTCGCTTTGCCTAGCGCCGAGATGACCAGTAAGCGTCGGCCTCGGTTTCGAGTCGGTCCAAGCGCGCGTAGTAGTCCGGGAACTCCTTCAGGTGTGCCCAGGCGATCTTGCCTGTTAATACCATGTCGTCGTTGGTGACGTTCGTCTCGGGATCGCGCGCACCGTGCTCGAGCTCCACTTCCAGACCACGGCGGAACTGGTCGAGATCGACCTTCGTCCAATCGAGCCCGAGTTTGCCACCAACCCGCTTTGCCTCGTCGGCGCTGATCTGATGTTGCTGGGCCATGTCGACACCTCTCTGCCGTGGCGTCTTCCGTTCGCGGCAGGTCATGCGGCTCCACGGGCGGCCGGCCACGCGCGCTACGCTCGCGATCAAACGCGCCGATCCCCGTCTGGACCTATGACAGGGGCCTGCGTCCCTGGACAAGACGGATAATGATAACGACTAGGGCTATCACCAGCAGGATGTGGAGCAACCCACCGGCCGCGTGCGATGTGATCATCCCAAGCGCCCACAACACCACGAGTATGAATGCAAAAGTCCAGAGCATGGCAACGCTCCTTTCATTGTGCTTTACCGTTCATCGCCCGTGCGCGATCCGGCAACGCTGCGCGGGCCACGACCGCGCACGGGCTTTGCTCCGAACACACCGTCCAGAAGCTACGGAGCGACGACCTTCATGTTGAAGTCTGCCGAGGTCGGCTCCCCGGTTTCCGGTGTCCCTGTCACATGGACACGATATTCACCCAGGGCAGCGTCCTTGCTCGCGGCAATCCGGAGTTGCACATCAGGCTTGTCGCCCGCTTTGACCCAAACGCTGGTCGGGTCGACGCTGATGCCCTCGGTCGTCTTGATTCTTAGCTTCACGTCCTGCTTGAAGGATTCGCCCCTGTCCAGCGAAACGGTGACGGTTTGCATTTCACCTTGCTTGACATCCGTCCCGAAGGTCGGGACGGCGATCCGGAATCCCTCGTTCTCCGCCATGCCGCCGCCTCGGGAGCCGCTCGATTGGCAGCCGACGAAGGCCGTCAAAGCCAGTGCCATCACGATCGCAATTGCGGTTTTCATCTCTTTTTCCCTTTCTTGAAGATGGACCTTGTTCACGCAACGCAGGGGTTAGTCCTTGCCCTGTATCTTTTCGCCCCTCTTTCGATGTCCTTGCCGGCGCCTTTCCAGGTGTTGCGGCCGGTCAGAGAAAACATACCAACCAACAGCGTCAGCAGCGTCACGGCCACGATGATCTTTCTCGCAGGTTCATGGGGTGTCTCCTTTTCTGACTTGGCTTGTCCTTCATTTTTGTTTCAGATCCTGTACCTTCTTCTGCGCTTCGTTCTTGTCCTGCTGGATCTTGTCCTTGTCCACGGTCACCGTGACGGTGGGCTTGTCGGCGGAGGTGTTTGACGTGAAACGGAACCACCCGCGATAGAGACCCAGGCCGACAACGATCAAAATGAGCACGATCAAAAGGCGCATGGCCAATCCTTTCTCAATTCGCGTGCGCGAAAAGCCTTTGCCGTGTCCAGCAACGGCTGCTCAGAAGCTGCGCGGAATCACGTTGAAGAGCAGGAGCAGCACCACGATCAGCAGTACCAGCCCCATGCCCCCGGTGGGGCCGTAGCCCCAATTGCGGCTATAGCCCCAGGTGGGCAGGCCGCCCATGAGCAACAGGATCACGATTATCAGTAGTACCAGTCCCATATGAGGACTCCTTTCAACGTCTTGAAGCCTGACCGTATAGGTCGCCGAACTCAACGCATCATCACGCAGGAGGCGCTGCCAGACGGGGCGTCAAGCTGTTTGTCCGGTCGCTGGCGCGGATTTGCTGCCACACTTTTCAACGATGCTCCGAGGAAAAAAAAGCCGACGCAACCGAACACATTGGTGTTCAATCACGTCGGCTTACTCGTCACTGGGTCCCCCGGCCACGGCCGGGTTACCCCTCATTTAGTCATCCGACAATCTCGATCAAGTACACTGCTCTGGGCGTCAGTTGAGACTTGGCTCTGACCCCAGCACTATCTCCTCTGATTATCCTACGATTCCACAACCGATAAAGCAAGTGAATACTGGGATTTATCAGGACGATTTAGGGGTTACCGCCGCCTATTTTGCTCGTTCCGGTCGCCGTCGCCGTATGGCTCAAGTTATTTGCTCGGGCCGAATTGGTCTTGGGCGATCTCGACGGCTTTGAGCAGGGCCTTGGCCTTGTTCATCGTCTCTTCGTATTCGCTGGCGGGGACGGAATCGGCCACGACGCCGGCGCCAACCTGCACGTCGTAGATACCGTTTCTCCAGACGATCGTGCGTAGGGCGATACAGGTGTCCATGTCGCCGGAAAAATCCAGGTAGCCGACGGCGCCGCCGTAGGGTCCGCGGCGGCTCTTTTCCAGCTCATCAATGATCTGCATCGCCCGAATCTTGGGAGCGCCGCTGACCGTCCCCACGGGAAGGCTGACGCGCAGGGCATCCAGGGCGGTCAGGCCATCGGCCAGTTCGCCGGTGACGTTGCTGGTGATGTGCATGACGTGGCTGTAGCGCTCGACGGTCATAGTGTCGCTGACGCGGACGGTGCCGATCTTGGCCACGCGGCCCACGTCGTTGCGGTGCAGATCGACGAGCATGATGTGCTCGGCCCGCTCCTTGGGATCGGCCAAAAGCTCCTTCTCCAGGGCGGCGTCTTCCTCGGGCGTAGCCCCGCGCCGCCGCGTGCCGGCCAGGGGACGGCTGGTCACGATGCCCTTGGTCACGCGGCACAAAATCTCCGGGCTGGAACCGATCAGAGTGCAGCCCGGGCTCTTGAGGTAAAACATGTACGGCGAGGGGTTGATGATCCGCAGGGCCCGATACACGTCCAGCGGATCGGCCGCCGACGTGACGCGTAGGCGCTGGCTGGGGACGAACTGAAAGATGTCCCCGGCCTGGATGTACTGCTTGCCCGTCGCCACGGCCTGCTCGAACTGATCGCGCGCGAAATTGCTGGAAAATGGCAGGACCAGTTCGCCGCTGAAGTCGATTTCGCCCAGGGCCGACAGCGGCGGCTGCTGCATGCGCGACACGATGTCGTCGGTGCGCCGGCAGGCATCGCGGTACGCCGCATCCACCGCAACCCCGCCGCTGATGTCGACGTTGGCCACGACTTTGATCGTCTTGTCCACGTGGTCGAAGATGACCAGTTCGCCGTACAAACCGAAGAGCAAGTCGGGCAGCCTTCGATCGTCCTTGGGCGGGTTGGGGAGCTTTTCCCCTTCGTAATAGCGGATGGTGTCGTACCCGGCGTAGCCGACCAGGCCGCCGGTGAAGGCCGGCAGATGTTTGTCCTGGTGATACCGCGCCGGGGGCAGAAGTTTTTTCAGATCCGCCAGGGGATCGGTGGTAGAAAAGTCTTGCGGCGGCTTGCCGGCGTGCTGGATCGACGCGTGCCCCTGATACACCTGGTACACCAGCCGCGGCCCGGAGGCGATGAAGCTGTAGCGCCCGATCTTTTCGCCCCCGATGACGCTTTCCAGCAGAAACGAGTGCTCTTCGCGTCCCAGCACTTCAAACGCCGTCACGGGCGTGAGCCGGTCCGCCAGGAGCTGGCGGTAGACGGGAATGATCTGAGCCTCTTTGGCGATCGCGGCCACCTCGTCGAGGCTCGGGAAATACCGACGCATTTGCGGCCAAGGGTAGAAGGATCAAATCAAAAGTCAAAGCAAGTTCAAAAGCAAAGCCAACCACGGAGGCACGGAGGCACGGAGGCACGGAGGCCAACTCGTTTTCTCAAGCTATTAGTTTCATTCCAAGCTTTAAGATTTGCAGGTTGGTCTACGGAATGAAATGAGCGCCTCCGTGTCTCCGTGCCTCCGTGGTTGCCTTTTGTCTTCGGGGATTGAAAATCGCTGGCAATCCGGCGGGTTTGGTTTAATCTCGTGAAACCATGGCGTTTGAGATCACGGCCACGCGACGGTTTGCAGCCAGCCATCAGCTTCGGCTGTACGATGGATCGTTGGAAGAACTGCATGGGCACGACTGGCAAGTGAAGGTGACGGTGGCGGCCGAGAATCTGGACGCGATCGGCGTGGTCATGGATTTTCACGAGTTGGGGCGGCTCCTGGATGCGGCGATTGGGCCGATGCAGAATCGGCGTTTGAACGACCTGACGGCATTGTCGCAGGCAAATCCGTCGGCGGAGAACGTTGCCCTGCATATTGGGCGGAGTCTGTCGTTGCCGCCGCATGTGCGGCTGGTCTGCGTGGAAGTTTGGGAAACGGCGGATTTTTCGGCGGTTTATCGGCCGTAACGGCGTTGCGGCCCGCTGCCGACGGCCACAGATATTCAATTGACCATCCGTTTTCCGATTAATAGGATTAGCGAGGCCAATATGAAGTGTGAGAAGTGCAACAAGCCGGCTACGATCCATCTGACCGAGATTCAGGGCGGCAAGAAGACGGAGAAACATCTGTGCGAGCAGTGCGCCGCCGAGGCCGAGGGCCTGCCCGTCAAGGCACACACGCCGATCAACGAGCTGCTCACCAATTTCGTGCTGGCGCACAGCGGTTTGAGCAAAGAGCCGGGGACAGCCTGTCCGCAATGCGGGATCACCTGGGGCGAGTTCCGCCAGACGGGTTTGTTCGGCTGCGAGCAGGATTACGCTTTTTTCGACAAGGACTTGTCGCCGCTGTTGCAGCGTGCTCATGAAGGGGCGACGCACCATCTGGGGAAGGTGCCGGCGCGTCAGGGCGGCACCAACGTCCCGGTCAAGCGGCAGCTTGATCTGACCCGTTTGCGAAAAGAACTGGCCCGCGCCGTGGAAGCCGAAGACTACGAGCGCGCGGCAAAACTGCGTGATCAGATCCGCCAGGCGGAAGCCAACCCGGACTCACCATCATGAAGCTGAGCGATCTGACTTCTCAGGCCGGCGAATGGCTCCGCGGCAGCGGACCGATGAGCGAGATCGTCATCTCCTCGCGCATCCGCCTGGCCCGCAACATCTCCGGGCATCCGTTCCTGGCGCGCTGCACGCGGCATCAGCGCCAGGCCCTGGAGCACAAGATTCGCGACACCATTCTGACGGCCAACCTGTCGCTGCGGACGCTCTACGTCGATCTGGAGGCGGCGCCGGAGATCGACCGGCAACTGCTGGTGGAGCGGCACCTGATCAGCAAGCCGCACAAGGATGCCGAGGGTGCCCGCGGCGTGGCCATCGCGGAAAATGAAACCCTGGCCATCATGGTCAACGAGGAGGACCATCTGCGCATCCAGGTGCTGCGCAGCGGGCTGCAACTGGAGGAGGCCTGGGAGCAGATCAACGCGGTGGATGATCAACTGGAAGCGGCCTTGGATTTCGCGTTTCATCCGCGCTTCGGTTACCTGACGGCCTGCCCGACCAACGTGGGCACGGGCATCCGCGTCAGCGTCATGCTGCATTTGCCGGGGTTGAAACTGGCCGGCGAGATCGAAAAGGTGTTCCGCGCCGCCAAGGACATGCGCCTGGCCGTGCGCGGCCTGTACGGCGAGGGGACCGAGGCCACCGGCGATTTTTATCAGGTCTCCAACCAGACGACGCTGGGGCGCAGCGAGGATGACATCATCAGCGACTTTCGCAACGTCGTCATTCCCAAGATCATCGAATACGAGCACCAGGCGCGGCGGGCGCTGATGAGCGAGCGGGCGGTGGCCGTGGAGGACCGCGTGTGCCGGGCGCTGGGGCTGCTGCGTTCGGCCCGGCTTCTGTCCGCGGAAGAAACGCTGGCCATGCTGAGCCACGTGCGCCTGGGGGTGAATCTGGGCCGAGTCAAGGACCTGGATTTGAGCAAGGTGAACGAGCTTTTCCTGCTGACGCAGGACGCGCATCTGCAGAAGCTTTTGGGCAAGAAGCTGGATGAGGAAGCCCTGGCGGCCGCCCGCGCCGACTACGTTCGCCGCCGCCTGGGCGCGGCGTGAACCATTTCTCCAACGCGAAGGCCGGCACGATGCACGCGCCTCTCAAGGAAAAACAGGCCCGCGTCAAGCAGATGATCGACGACCTGCGCCGGCAAGTCGATCTGCTGGCCCGAGTCGTGGATGACAAGGCGGATGGCCACATTCCCGAGTGCGGAAGGGTAAGAATCATCGCCAAGGTTCCCGGCGCCGAAGAACTGCAAGGAAAGACCGGCGTAGCCCTGGCCGGTGGTCCGGATGCCGCGGGAAACTGGACATACACGGTACTGGTGGATTCGCTCAACGAAACCTACGTCTTGCCGGAGTCGGCCCTGTCGTTTCTCGGATGGACGGTTCCACAAGACCAGATGTACGCAACCAGGCCGATCCGGGTCCGCGTGGATAACCAGGGACGCGGCAGCATCGTCCGCAGAGCCAAGAAAAAAACCAGGTGAGCCAAACCGATCCCACAGGCTTGTCTCCGGAGGCATTGCTTCGCTCGCTCCACCTGCCGACCGCAGGCGAATTTCCGTTCATCCCACCCAAACGCTGGCGGCCCACTCAGCCGCTGCACGGACCTTCAACGGGAGGCTATTACGACCGGTTTGCCCGCTTGTGGAAAAAGGGTCGTTCGATCACCCGCGGTCAGCACTTCGAATGGGACGTTCAGTTTCCCAGCGGCAGCCATCTCAACGTGGATTGGACGGGGAGAATCACGCACCCCAGGGCGTCGGCTCCCAAGACCCGCCGAGCCAAACGCGACCCCGGCAAAAACCGCTGACAACTTCATCTCGAAGACGGTTGTTCGATCAATGGCACTAAGTGGTGCAATGTCAGAAGTGGGATAATTCTTCTTTCTTCAAGAGGACGCCATGTCCTGCCGGCATTCTGAGTTCTATCTGGATCTCTGGAGAAGAAATCCCCCGCCAAGTTGCCCAAGATCGATGAATCTGGCGCGACTATCAGCGGTCGGAGAATGGCCGACATGTCCTTCAATCCACCGTTATCGCCGAACTTGCCGACGGCTCCGCTGCCGCTTTACGGCCAATCGCCAACATGCGATCCAAGGCCAGCACCGCCCAGCGGCGAGTTTCCGCATCCACCTTGATCTGATTGACCACCGTGCCCTGGGCCAGGTTCTCGATGACCCAGCATAGATGCGCCAGGTCGATGCGGTACATCGTCGTGCACAGGCATTGGCAGTCGCTGAGCACGATGATCTTCTGATCGGGGTGCTGTTTGGCCAGGCGGTTCACGAGGTGAACCTCGGTGCCGACGGCCCATTGGCTGCCGGGCGGGGCCTGGGAAATCTGTTTAACGATGTAGGCGGTGCTGCCGACTTGGTCGGACTTCTGAACGACATCCCAGCGGCATTCGGGATGAACGATCACTTTCATGTCCGGGTAGTTGGCGCGGACCTGATCCACGTGCTCGGGGCGGAAGAGCTGATGGACCGAGCACTGGCCTTTCCAAAGCACGAAATCCGCCAGGGCGATTCTCTCCGGATCGTGGCCGCCCAGTTCCTCGGCCGGGTCCCACACCACCATTGAATCCAGGGAATAACCCATGGCGTAGGCGGTGTTGCGGCCCAGGTGCTGGTCGGGGAAGAAGAGGATTTTGGCTTTGCCGTCGGCTGCGCCGTCGTCGGCCCCGCCGGCCAGAGCCCACTTCAAGACGCTGGCGCAGTTGCTGCTGGTGCAGACAGCTCCATCATGGCGGCCGACGAACGCTTTAATGGCCGCCGAGCTGTTCATGTACGTAATGGGCACGATCGTTTGCTCGGGGCAGACTTCCCGTAGTTGATCCCAGCATTCCAGGGTTTGCTCGAGGTTGGCCATGTCCGCCATGGAGCAGCCTGCGCCCAAGTCTGGGAGAACGATCTTCACCTGGGCGGGGGTGAGGATGTCGGCCGATTCGGCCATGAAATGCACGCCGCAGAATATGACGAACTCGATGTCCTTTTGAGCCGCCGCCTTTTGAGAAAGCTCAAAGCTGTCGCCGACGAAATCCGCCAGTCGGATGATGGCGTCCTGCTGGTAATGGTGGCCGAGGATGATCAGTCGGTTGCCCAGGGACCGCTTGGCCGCGGCGATGCGCAAACCCAGTTCGGCATCTGACAGGCAGGCGTAGGTTGGAGGCAGGGGTTGTTGCCAGACCGTTACCATGTGGCGGATTGTATCGCCTGGGAGAGCGATCGTGCTGGCGGCGGGGGGCAAAATGGGCTTCGAACACCGCCAAAACACCCGTAACTCTATTATGGATTTTAGCTTACATTACCCAGATTCCGCAGTCGACATAAGCCCTTGCAAAGGCATCCCCGCCCGGTTATTAGTATCTGGTAAGCGCTCGTTACTTCAACAATGACAGAGGGTACCGAGCGGAAGTGCCTAGCGGCTAGGCGGATGTTGTAAGCGTGCCGCGGGCATCGGATATGCGGGATTTGCCGGTCTTGTGGGAGAATGCATAGCAAGTGGCATATAGGTGCAGGCGCGGCATGAGGTTTGTTTCGCTTCGTCGAGCCGTGTTGCGTTTCGAGAAGGACATATCCCCAAAAGGGAAGGAGTTAACATGATGGTTCGGAAAGGTTTGGTTGGCGCGGTTGCCGCCGTGCTGGCCATTGGGTCTGCCGCTTGGGCGGACGACTCAGGGCCATGTACCTGTCCGTCGCTTAGCCTCGCGTCGGACACGCAAGTGGTAGCGCCGCAATCGCAGGCTGTAACGGATCAGCCGATTCTAGCGGATGAGGCCGCCCCGGCACCTCGTAAGCCCCTGATGAATGGGCTGGACAAAATTGGCCTGGCTAAGCCGCTGGACAGCATCGGCATTAACATCTACGGCTTCGTCGAGGCCGGCTATATGTACGACGCCACGGTGCCGCATAACATCACCCCGCCCAGGACCGCCCCCGGCGATCTGATCTTCTTCCCCGGCCCTTACAAGAACCAAGTGCTGCTCGATCAGCTCGATTTGAACATCGAGCGCTTGGTGGACGCCAGCAAGGGTAAATTCGACGTCGGCTTCCACGTTGAAGCGTTCTACGGCCGTGACGCGTTTTTCACGCACTCCAACGGCATATTGGACGAGAACAACAAGCACGGCGGCGGGCAGGAAGTCAGCTTCGACCTCGACCAGGCTTATCTGACGTTTGCCATTCCCGTGGGCAGCGGCCTGACCGTCAAGGCCGGAAAGTTCGTCACCTTGTTTGGCATCGAGACGATCAATCCGACGGGCAATTTGCTCTATACGCATAGCTACGAGTTCAGCTATGGCATTCCGTTCACGCAAACCGGCATCCTGGCCAGCTATAACCTGACCGACAAGCTGGCGTTGACCGCCGGCATCACACGCGGCTGGAACCAGTCCAGCAGCGACAACAACGGCGCCATCGACTTCCTGGGCGAAGCGGTCTACACCTGGTCGGATAAGCTGACCTTCACGGCCAACCTGGCTGTTGGGCCCGAGGCTTTCCACGACAACGCCGACTACTTTCTTGTTCCCGAGGTCATCGCCGCCTACAAGATGTCTGATCAATTGACCGTCGACGGCGATATCCTCTACGGTTTTGCCAACAACATCGCCCAGTGGTGGGGCATCGCCGGCTACGCCGACTACGCCTTCAGCAGCATGTTCTCGCTCAATGCCCGCATTGAGTACTACCATGACGGCAAGGGCGCCACCACCGGCACGGGCGACGGCTCGGATGTGAACATCTGGGAAGCGACCGCCGGCGTGGCGATCACCCCGCTGCCTGACAACGAATGGCTCAGGACCCTGGTCCTCCGCCCCGAAGTGCGGTTTGACTGGGCCGATCAGGGCGTGTTCGATTTCACTAAGTTCAACCAGTTGACGGTTGCTTGCGACCTGATCTGGTCGTTTTAGCCGTTACGGTGCAAGACCCATCGGGCGTCGCGGCATCCCCGCGACGCCCGCTTTTTTGTGGGCCGCAGCGGCCGCAGGATCCCCGCGTCGAAAACCGAGCTTCCCCTGGGTACACTTGGGCGTGAACGACTCGATCATGCGGATTGACAAGCTGTTCAGTCTCGGCAAGCCGACGATCTCGTTTGAATTCTTTCCGCCCAAGACGGAGGCGGGGTTTGCCCAGCTTTTCCAGGTCATTGGCGATCTTCATCCGCTGCATCCCAGTTATGTTTCGGTGACCTACGGCGCCGGGGGAAGCACGCGGCAGAAGACGGTCGCCCTGGTCGAGCGCATCCAGCGCGAGCTGGGCATCCGCTCCATGGCCCACCTGACCTGTGTTGGGCACACCGCCGCCGAAATGGCCGCGATCCTGGACGAGCTGTGGGGAAGCGGAATCCGCAACGTCCTGGCCCTGCGTGGCGATCCTCCGGCCGGCCAGGGGCAGTTTGCCCCGCCCGAAGGCGGCTTTGCTTACGCCAGCGATCTGGCCAAGTTTGTCCGTGTCCGCCACGATTTTGCCATCGGCGTCGCTGGCTACCCCGAGGGCCATCCCCAGTGTCTCAACCGCACGCGCGATTTGGAGATGCTCAAGCTCAAGGTGGATAACGGCGGGAACTTCGTGATCACGCAGCTCTTTTTCGACAACGCCGACTTCTACCGTTTTCGCGACCAGGCCCGGGCGATGGGGATCGGCGTTCCGATCATCGCCGGCATCATGCCGATCCTCAACGTCGCGCAGATCAAGCGGTTTGTCAGCCTGTGCGGCGCGAAAATTCCTCATCCGCTGCTGCTGAAACTGGAGAGTCTGGAGAGCGATGCGGAGGCGGTGTATGCCGCCGGCGTCGCGCACGCCGTGGGTCAGTGCCGCGATCTCCTGGCCCACGGTGTCGAGGGCTTGCATTTTTACACCCTCAACAAGAGTAAGGCGACGGTGCAGATCGTGCGGGCGCTGAACGTGTTGCATGCGAGCTAAAACAAAGGCAACCGAAGAGACGCAGGGACGCGCCGAGTGCCGCAGAGAAGAAAAATAAAAATAGCTCTTTTGAATTTATTCTCTGCGGCTGTCTCTGCGCCTCAGCGTCTCTGCGGTTGCCTTTGTCTTTTGGACCATTGAAGGACGCTGGCGATTGACAAGGGGCGCGAAAAAAGACCCCCGTCGGGGGACGGGGGTTCTGGATATTGAACTCGATGCGGGCGATCAGTAGCGGTCGCGGTTTCCGCGGTCGCCGCGGCCACCGCCGCCGCCGTAACCGCCGCCGCCACCGCGGCCGCCGCCGTATCCACCGCGGCCGCCGCCACCGCCGCCGCCGCCAAAGCCGCGGCCGCGCTCCTCGCGCGGACGGGCCTCGTTGACGGTCAACGCCCGACCTTGGTGTTCCTGGCCATTGAGCGCTGCGATGGCTGCCTGCGCCTCCTGATCCGTTGCCATCTCCACGAATCCGAAACCCTTGCTCCGGCCGGTATCCCGATCATTGATGATCTGAGCCGAAACCACCTGCCCATGAGCGCCGAACATTTGCTCGAGTTCCGAGCTATCGATTTGGTAGCTCAGATTCCCGACGTACAACTTCTTACCCATTTGGAATCTCCTTACATGGGTAGACCCAGGCCCGTCTTGACATGGTTCTTTCCGGGCCGAACCGAAAGAGGCCGCCACGGCGGCCGATGCGGGAGGAATACTACGGACGCGGAGGAAGGACAATACACGAGACGCTTTCCCGAGGCCGGACTTACCCGCCACCTTGACGTATATCCTATATCCGCGATTTCATGGCAAATCAAGCAAAAATCCGGACTCACCCCATACCATTCCCTAATTGGCGGGCAAATCAAACGCCAGGACTGTGCCCGTCGCGGCCAGGGTCCAAGATCGCTACGATGGATGGCGTGGAAGACGCTGGTTCGGATGAACTCGATGGCATGCGGATTCGGCGCTTGGCCGCGCTGCGGCGGGCGGCGTATCGCAGCCGATCCTACTGCCTGATTGCCCTGGGTGTGTGCCTAGTCGGAGCCGTGCAACTGGTCATCAACGCCATCCATCGCCTTTGGCTGGGCGGCGGCTGGGTGAGGCCGGTGCTTTACGTCATGGCGGCGGCAGGCTTGCTGGCGCTGGGGACCTGGTGTGCGCATCTGGCCGTGAAGTTTGGTCGCCAAGCGAAGCAATCGTCGATTTTGCCGCCGACCTCCCCGCCTGATTTCTCGATTCTCGATGATGGCAGCCAACGGACGCGCCATCTGGAGCAGTTGTAAAGCGGTGCGGTTGCCGCGGGCGGGCGAGATTGCCGGCAAATCGGACCTTCGGATATGGTGATCCAGAAACCGGCTTTGGCTGGCTCCGCCAAGGGCCGTGACGTGCCAGGTGTTGCGGGTTGGGCGCGGCCTGGGCTATTATTGACGTATGCAATTATTGTCTTTTGCAAATAAGCCGAGCCCGGCCACGGCGGAGGCGTCCAGCGACCGCTGCGCGCGCCACGTGCTGAGCGTTGTGCCGCCGGTGGTGCGGGCCATCAGGAACATGATGCGTCACCATCGGCTGGCCGGCCTGTCCGTGCCGCAGTTCCGGGCGATGGCGCTGCTGAGCCGATCGCCCCGGGCGTCGCTGTCGAGCGTGGCGGAGTACGTGGGCACGAGCCTGCCGGCGGCGTCGCGGATGATCGACGGCCTGGTCGGCAAGAAGCTGGTGGCCCGGCAGGAGTGCTGCGATGACCGCAGGCAGATCTCGCTGGCGCTGACGGCGCGAGGCGCGGCCGCTTTCCACGCGTCCCACCAGGCGACGCAAAGGCAGATGGGTCAGCGGCTCAAGGTACTCTCCTCCACCCAGCGCCGGGCGGTGATCGACGCGATGCGCCTTCTGGCCGGCATTTTCGGCGCCGACGGATTGGCGGACCGGGCCGGGCCTCAAATCGCCAAAAACGGTTGGCAGGGTCGCGCGGCGCGGTCTTAGGAACTTCTTTAGGAATCGGTATGTGGTTTGTTCGTCTGGCATTGCGGCGCCCGTACACGTTTGTCGTGGCGGCGATGTTGGTGGTGATCCTGGCCATCGTCACCATCGCGCGCATGCCCACCGACATCTTTCCCGAGATCAACATCCCGGTGATCGCGGTCTGTTTCAACTACGGCGGCATGACGCCGCAGGACATAGAAGGCCGCATCGTCACCAACTTCGAGCGCATCCTCACCACGACGGTCAACGGCATCGAGCACATCGAGAGCCAGTCGCTCAACGGCATCGGCGTGGTCAAGGTCTATTTTCATCCCGGCACCAAGATCGAGGAGGCCAACGCGCAGGTGACGGCGATCGCCCAGACGGCGATCCGCTCGATGCCGCCCGGCACGCAGCCGCCGCTGATCATCCAGTACAGCGCCTCCAACGTGCCCATTCTGCAACTGGGCCTCAGCAGCGACACGTTGGCCGAGCAGACGGTGTTCGACCTGGCCAATACGGTGATCCGCACGTCGCTGGCGACGGTGCAGGGGGCGCAGGTGCCGTACCCCTACGGCGGCAAGCAGCCGCAGATCATGGTGGACCTGGACCCCGAGCGGCTGTACGCCTGGGGCATCTCCGCCGCCGACGTTTCCGACGCCATTGCCGCCCAAAACCTGATTCTTCCGGCCGGCACGACCAAGATCGGCAAACAGGAATACCCGGTGATCCTCAACAGCAGCCCCCTGCGGGCCGAAGAGCTGAACGATCTGCCCATCAAGACCGTGCGCGGCACCACCGTGTACATCAAGGATGTGGCCCACGTGCGCAACGGATTTCTGGTGCAGAACAGCATCGTGCACGCGGATGGCAAGCGCGGCGTGCTGATGGTGGTCTACAAATCAGCCGGGGCTTCCACGCTCGACATCGTCCGCCGCGTCAAGAGCGTCATGCCGTCGATCCAGGCGCAGCTCCCGACGGCGATGAAGGTGACGCCCCTGTTCGACCAGTCGATTTTCGTGCGCGCCAGCGTCAACGGCGTCATTTATGAGGCCGCCATGGCCGCCGGGCTGACCGGCTTGATGATCCTGCTGTTTCTGGGAAGCTGGCGCAGCACCCTCATCGTCTGCATTTCCATCCCGCTGTCGATCCTGGTGTCGATCATCGTGCTCTCGTGGTTCGGCCAGACGCTCAACGTCATGACCCTGGGCGGCATGGCCCTGGCCGTGGGAATCCTCGTGGACGACGCCACCGTCGCCATCGAGAACATTCACCGCAATCTGGGTCAGAACAAGCAGTTGTTGCGCGCGGTTCTGGACGGCTCGCAGCAGATTGCCCTGCCGGCGTTCGTCTCCACCTTGTGTATCTGCATCGTGTTTGTTCCCGTGGTCTTCATCAGCGGGGCGGCCAAGTTCCTGTTCACCTCCCTGGCCATGGCGGTGGTCTTTGCCATGCTCACCAGTTACGTGGTGAGCCGTACCCTGCTCCCCACGATGGTGCATTATCTGCTCGGCGCGGAAGTGGAATGGTACGGCGGACGGCTTGACGAGGAAACCGATGCGGCCCGCCGCGCGGGGCAGCGCACAACCGTCATGCGGCGTTTCCACGACGCCTTCAACCGTCGCTTCGAGCGTCTGCGGAACTTTTACGGCGGGCTGTTGACCTTGGCGCTGGAGCATCGCGTGGCGGTCACGGTGGGCTTCGGCATTTTTATCCTGCTCTCGTGCTTCTTGTATGGGATGATCGGGAAGGATTTCTTCCCGTCGGTGGATGCCGGCCTGATTCGCCTGCACGTGCGCGCGCCGCCCGGAACGCGCATCGAGCAGACCGAGCGCATCTACGGCCAGGTGGAGACCGCCATCCGCAACGACATCCCGCCCCAGGAGATCGACACGCTGCTGGACAACATCGGCATTCCCAACAGCAGCATCAACCTGGCGCTGAGCGACATGTCGTTGATGTCGGCGGCCGACGGCGAAATCCTGATCTCCCTCAATCCCCGGCACCATCCCACCGAGGCGTACATGGAGAAGCTGGACAAAGACCTGCGCCGCCAATTCCCCGACGAGGCGTTTTTCTTCCAGCCGGCGGACCTGGTCACGCAGGTGCTGAATTTCGGGATCGCGGCGCCGATCGACATCGAGATCGCCGGCGCGCCCGGCAACGGCGCCAAAGACCTGCAGATCGCCCGGCGGATCGAGACTCAGGTGGCGGCGATCCCTGGCGCGGCGGACGTGCGCCTGCAGCAGGTGCCCATCACGCCCGACCTGCGCGTCGACGTGGATCGCACGCTGGCCGACCAGGTCGGACTCACCCAGCGCGACGTCGTCAACAACGTGCTGGTTTCGCTCAGCGGCACCGCCCAGCTTTCGCCCAATTTCTGGCTCAATCCGCGCAATAACGTGCAGTACGGCGTGCTGGTGCAAACCCCGCAATACTACCTGGATACGCTTGCCGCCCTGCGGAACACGCCGGTCGTTCCCGGCGCGGCGGCTCGCTCCTCGGGGGGTTGGACGCAGTCGGTGCAGTTGCTGAACAATCTCGCGCGATTTAGCCGCCAAAACTCGCCGACCAACATCACGCACGACAACGTCCGCAAGACGTTCGACGTGCTGGCCGGGGTGCGCGGCAGCGACCTGGGCTCCGTCGCCGCCGGCGTGGATCGCGTCGTCGCCGCGGCCCAAAAAACCCTGCCGCGCGGCAGCGACATCACCGTCCGCGGTCAAGCCTTGAGCATGACCAGCTCCTTTGCCGACCTGTCCTACGGCCTGATTTTCTCCGTGATGTTGGTCTACCTGCTGATGGTCATTAACTTCCAATCCTGGCTGGACCCGCTGATCATCCTGATGGCGCTGCCGGGCGCGCTGTGCGGCATCCTGTGGATGCTGTTCGCCACCGGGACCACCATCAGCGTTCCGTCGCTGATGGGGGCGATCATGAGCATCGGCGTGGCCACGGCCAACAGCATCCTGGTCATCACCTTCGCCAACGATCTGCGCAAGGAGGGGCTGGGAGCGCGGGATGCGGCGTTGGCGGCGGGGCTGACGCGGCTGCGGCCCGTGCTCATGACCGCCGCGGCGATGATCATCGGCATGTTGCCCATGTCCCTGGGCCTGGGCGAAGGCGGCGAGCAGAACGCGCCCCTGGGCCGGGCGGTCATCGGCGGGCTGCTCTTGGCCACCTTCGCCACCCTGTTTTTCGTCCCCGTCGTCTACAGCAAGCTGCGCGAAAAAGCGCCGATCACGCACGTTCCCGAGGAGTTGCAATGACCGAATCGCACGACGCCATCCCCAAGGACCTGCCCAAGATCGGCAAGACGCGGCTGATCGCGATTCTGGTGGCGGTCCTGGTTGTGTTTGCCGGGTTGTTCCTTGCTGGATATCTGCCGTATCTCATACATGAGAAACGGCTGGCCAGGCAGGCGGAGGAGATGGCCAAGCAACCGCCCATCGTGGACGTGGTCGTGCCGCGGGCGACGCAGCAGACGGTCCAGTTGCCGTTGCCGGGTGACGCCCATGCCATGCAGGCGACGGCGCTTTACGCCCGCGTCAACGGCTACCTGAAGCGGCGCCTGGTGGACATCGGCGATCACGTCAAGGCCGGGCAACTCTTGGCCGAGATTGATGCCCCGGACGTCGATGCCCAGCTCAATGAGGCTCGGGCCGCCCTCGAGCAGGCCAATTCCCGCGTGATCAGCGCGCAAATCGATCTCGAATTGGCGCAGACCACCTACACGCGCTACAAGGGGCTGGTTCCCACCGGCGGCGTCACGCAGCAGGACCTGGACACGCGAGAGACCCAGCTCAACCAGGCCGTCGCCACCAAGGTGGGGGCGATCGCCTCGGTCAAACTCGCCCAGGCGACGGTCCAGCGCCTGGAGGCCGAGCAGGGATTTGAAAAAATCGTGGCGCCGTTTGACGGCATCATTACGGTGCGGAATTACGACGTCGGGGCATTGATGTCCTCGAGCGACACCGCCGCCGGCCACGAAATGTTCGACGTGGCCGAGACGGACATCATCCGCGTGCTGGTTAATGTACCGCAGTCGTACGTGTCGGCGATCCAGATCGACCAGCCGGTGACGTTCCAGGTTCCCAACGAACCTGGCCGGCAGTTCATCGGCCGGGTGGCCCGCTGGGCCGGGGCCCTGGACCCGACGACGCGCACGATGCTGACCGAACTGCATTTCGACAACCGCGACGGCCGGCTGTACGCCGGCATGTACGGCGAGGTGCGCTTCGACATCCATCGCGAAAAGCCCGTCCTGACCGTGCCCACCGGGGCGATGCTTTTGGAATCCAACGGCACCCAGGTGGCGGTGGTGCAGAAGGACGATCGCGTGCATTTTCAGAAGGTGAGCGTCGGTCGCGATATGGGAACCGAAATCGAGGTGCTGGTGGGGCTGAACGGCAATGAACGAGTGATCTCGAATCCGGGCTCACGGCTGGTTGAGGGTTTGGTGGTTCGTGCCCACGAGGAGGCGGCCGTTGCCGAGGCTTCACCGCCGGCCACGCAGCCGAACGACGGCTATGTCAGCGGCAGCAAATGATCCACCGGCGATGCATCCACGCCATATTCTCATGACCGCTTCTTCGCATCAGCGTCAACCGGGCCGTGTTGTTTGGATCGCCATGGTCGCTCTGGCCGTGCTGGCCGGCTGCGTCAATCAGCACAAGGAGGTCATGACCTACCGCGAGGTGGTCGACGCCGGCCTGCCGCGGCCGCGGGCCTACCAGAGCGGCCAGCCGCTGTCCCTGCAACGCGCCATGGCCCTGGCCAACCAGGACAACGAGCAGATCGCGCTGGGCGGCGAGAATTACCTTCAGGCCCTGATCGACAAGAATCGCGCCGTCGCCGCGTTCCTGCCCACCGTCAGCTTCCAGCCGGGCTTCACCATCGAGCAGATCCCCCCGATCGGGTCGACCACGCCCGGGCCAATCACACCGGCCCAGGTTCAGTCGTCGGCCAAGTCGGGCGGATGGGTCGTCAGCGGCAACACCTGGCACCAATTCAATGCGCCGGTCGTCGGCGCCATGAACTTATCGGCCGCGTCGGTCTCCAACCTGCAAACCGCCGAGCAGGTGATCGTCCAGCAGCGCCAACTTCTGCTCGACGCCCAGGCCACGGTGCTCCTGAACGTCGCCGAGGCGTATTACCAGGTGCTGCGGTCGGAAGATCAGGTGCGCGTCCTGCAAAATTCCGTGAACGTGGAAGAAGCGCGTCTGCGCGACGTCGAAGGGCGCTACGCCAATCACCTGGCCCTGGCGTTGGAGGTGTCGCAGACGCGTGCGCAAGTCGCCGGCACGCGCGCGGCGCTGGCGCAGGCGCAGAGCGACGTGCGCAACGGCCGGCGCACGCTGGCGTTTTTGATCGGCGTGGCGGTCGTGGATGGCCCGCTGGCGGATGACGTGCTGGTTCCCGATCGCCTGCCCGCCGTGGATGCCTTCCGCGCCTCCGCCTCCGCCGGACGCCAGGATTTGCTCGCCGCCGAAAGCGCCGTGCGGGCAGCCCGCTTCGCCGTCGACAGCGCCATCGCCGAGTATTACCCTTCCGTTTCGCTCAACGTCGCCGGATTTTTGTATCGGGAATATTTTTCCAGCGCCAGCAAGTGGGATGCGATCCTGATGGGCAATTTGCCGATTTTTTCCGCCGGCGTCATCGAGGCCGACGTGCGCACCGCCTGGTCGCGTCTGCGCCAGGCAGCCTTGCAGCAGGCGATGCTGCGCCGTCAGATCGACCAGGACGTGCAGACGGCTTATGACAATCTGGTCACCGCCGACAAGAAGCTGGCGGACCTGGCCCTGCAGGTTCAAGCCGCCTCCGATGCCCGCCGCCAGGCCGGGCAATTGCTCAACAACGGCCTGGCGATCCCGCTGGACGTGCTGGTCGCCCAGGACACGCTGCTCAACGCGCAGCTTTTGTACACCAGCGAGCGATTTGACCGCACGGTGTTTTATTTGGATTTGCTGCGCATCACCGGCCAATTGACGGTTCACACGCCCGAGCAATGGCCGCCGAGCACGCGGCCCGCCACGATGCCGGGGGAGTGAACCGTAGAAAGAAGTAAATGCAACCGCAGAGACGCAGAGGCGCAGAGAGGGCCGCAGAGAAGAAAAACAAAAACAGATTTTTTCTCAGCGGCTGTCTCTGTGTCTCGGCGTCTCTGCGGTTGCATTTTCTGCATGGCGTTTTGGACGACATCCATCGGGGATTTTCCTATATTGCCGGGAAAATTGCGGATCGGAGGGCGGATGTCGCGTTAACTTGGAGAAGGTCCGCTTGCGGCGGCACCGGAGCAATCTTACCATTCCGTTATGCAATGGTTGTCAGAGACAACTAAACGTTGCTCGACTCGGCCGTGCGCCCTGGCGGTGCTGGAAGCGGTGCCGATGGTGCATTGGTTCATCCGGCGGCAGATGCGCAGCTACCGCGGCGGCTTGTCGCTGCCGCAGTTTCGCGCGCTCGTGTGGGTGGATCGACAACCGTCGGCCAGCTTGTCGGTGGTGGCCGAGCATCTGGGCGCCTCGCTGCCTACGGCCTCGCGGATCGTGGCTGGCCTGGTGGCCAAGGGATTGCTCGCCCGCCAGGGATGTGCGGCGGATCGGCGGCAGCTTTCGCTGCGCATCACGGCGCGCGGGCGCGCCATGTTGCAGGAGGCTCGGCGAGCCACCCGCCGGAAAATGGAAGGCGCGTTGGAAGGGCTGTCGCAGCGGCAGCGCGGCATGGTGAGGGCCGCGATGCGATCTTTGCGCGATTTGTTCGGATCGACTGACCAGGCGGTGGCGGCGCCAGCGCCCCACGGTGGCGGCCACAACGGCAGTGCCGACGGCCCTCATCGCCGCGGTCAGCGCAGGCGAAGGATGTGAAACATGAAATCGGAAACGCCGCCGATGCGGCCGGTCGATCGTCCGGAGCCGCCGCGGCCAAGCGAAACCGTCAGGCCCAGGCGCGTGGGGATGTGGATACTGGGGGGGATTGTCGGCATGCTCATCATCGCCGGCGTCGTCTATTGGGCGACGGGGAGCTCGGCCGGGGCGGGCGGTGGCGGCGGTGGCGGCCAAGGCAACCGGCCGATTCCCGTGGTCGTCGCCCAGGCACGCTCGGGCGAGGTCCCCATTTATCTGTCCGAGCTGGGCACGGTCACGCCGTTCAATACCGTGACCGTGCACACCCGCGTGGACGGCCAGCTTGTCAAAGTGGCGTTTACCGAGGGGCAGATGGTGCATGAGGGCGATCTTCTGGCCGAGATTGATCCGCGGCCGTTTCAGGCGGCGCTGGAGCAGGCGCAGGGCCAACTCGCCCGCGATCAGGCCCTTTTGCAGAACGCCAAGCTGGATATGAAGCGCTATCAGGAGGCGGCGGCGGGAACGTTCACGCAGCAGCAGATCGACACGCAGCAGGCAACGGTCGATCAATACCAGGGAATCGTCCAGAGCGATCAAGGTCAGGTGGATAACGCGAAGGTGCAGTTGGATTATTGCCGGATCACGGCGCCGTACAGTGGGCGGATCGGCCTGCGCCAGGTGGACCAGGGGAATATCGTGCACGCCAGCGATGTCAACGGTCTGGCGGTGATCACCCAGCTTCAGCCGATCGCGGTGGTGTTCACCATTGCGGACGTGGACATTGGGCAGGTGATGGGGGGCTCAACCACGGTGGCGCGGCTGCCGGTGGAGGCGTACAACAGCGACCTGAGCGCCAAGCTGGCCAGTGGGTACGTGGTGGCGGTGGATAGTCAGATCGATCCGACGACGGCCAAGCTTCGGCTCAAAGCCGCGTTCGAGAACCAGAATGGCGCGTTGTTTCCCAATCAGTTCGTGAACGTGCAGCTTCTGGTCAAGACGCTGCACGACGCGGTGATCGTGCCGGCGGCGGCCGTGCAGCGCGGCCCGGACAACGGCGCGTTTGTTTACGTCGTCAAGGCGGACAATACGGTCGAGCTTCGTGACGTGACCGTCGGCGCGCAACAGCGGGACATCGCGGCGATCCAGGACGGCCTGGCCGCCGGCGAGCGCGTCGTCATCGACGGCGTGGACAAGCTCCAGGTCGGATCGACAGTCGTCGTCCGCGAAAGCGCCGCCACCCGGCCCTCGACCCGCGGCGCGGCCGCAACACGCGCCTCCGGACATGGGCACCGCGCCGACGGCAACCCGGCCACGAGCGATAGCGCGGCCACGAGGAACAGCCCATGAGTCCGTCACGGCAGTTCATCCTGCGGCCCGTCGCCACGTCGCTGCTGATGGTCGGAATCCTGCTGGTGGGCGCGGTGGCGTACCGGCAGTTGCCGGTCTCGGCCCTGCCGGAGGTGGATTATCCGACCATCCAGGTCCTGACCTTCTATCCCGGGGCCAATCCGGACGTGATGGCGTCATCGGTGACGGCGCCGCTGGAGAGGCAATTCGGGCAGATGCCCGGACTCAATCAGATGACCTCCACCAGCTCCGACGGCAGCTCGGTCATCACCCTGCAGTTCGCGTTGGAATTGAGCATCGACGTGGCGGAGCAAGAGGTGCAGGCGGCGATCAACGCCTCGGGGACGTATTTGCCGCGCGATCTGCCCAACCCGCCGATCTACGCCAAGGTTAATCCCGCCGACACGCCCATCCTGACCCTGGGCCTGACCAGCAAGACCCTGCCGCTGTACCTGGTGCAGGACTTGGCCGACACGCGGCTGGCGCAAAAGATCTCGCAGTTGCCCGGCGTCGGGCTGGTCACTCTCAGCGGCGGACAAAAGCCGGCCGTGCGCATCCAGGTCAATCCCACGGCGCTGGCCGCGCTGGGGATGACCATGGAGGACCTGCGCACCCAGATCGGCACGGCCAACGTCAACCAGGCCAAGGGGAGCTTCGACGGCGCCCACCAGGCGCAGACCATCGCCGCCAACGATCAAATCCTCTCCAGCGTGGAATACCGCCCGCTGGTCGTGGCCTACCACAACGGCGCGCCGGTGGTGCTCTCGGACGTGGCCACCGTCGTCGATGCCCCCGAAAACCTCAAGCAGGCCGCGTGGATGAACACCGACCCGGCCGTCATCGTCAACATCCAACGCCAGCCGGGCGCCAACATCATCGAAGTGGTCGACCGCATCCAGCGACTGCTGCCGCAATTGCAGCTTAGCCTGCCCTCGTCCATCCACATTGCCACGCTGACCGATCGCACCACGACCATCCGCGCTTCCGTCTTTGACGTGCAGTGGGAACTCGTACTGGTCGTGGCGCTGGTGGTGATGGTGATTTTTTTGTTTTTGCGGAACCTCTCGGCGACCACGATCCCCAGCGTGGCCGTGCCCCTGTCCATCGTGGGCACCTTCGGCGTGATGTACCTGCTGGGCTACAGCCTCAACAACCTGACCCTGATGGCGCTGACCATCTCCACGGGATTCGTCGTCGACGATGCGATCGTCATGATCGAGAACATCATCCGCTACGTTGAAGCCGGCGAGTCGCCCCTGACCGCGGCGCTCAAAGGCTCCGAGCAGATCGGATTCACCATCATCTCGCTGAGCGTGTCGCTGATTGCGGCGCTGATTCCGCTGCTGTTCATGGGCGAAATCGTCGGCCGGCTCTTCCGGGAATTCGCCGTGACGCTGAGCGTGACCATCGTGGTCTCGGCTTTCGTGTCGCTGACGCTGACGCCCATGATGTGCGCCCGGATTCTGCGGCACCGGACGCCGTCGCAGCACAGCCGGCTCTACCGCGCCTCGGAAAAAATCTTCACCAACGTGATCGGCTTCTACGGCCGCACGCTGCGCTGGGTGCTGGGACATCAGACCGAGACGCTGCTGGTGGCGGTGGCCACACTGATCTTGACGGTCTGGCTGTTCATCATCATCCCCAAGGGCTTTTTCCCGGTGCAGGACACCGGCGTCATCCAGGGCATCTCCGATGCGCCCCAGAGCATTTCCTTTGACGCGATGGCGCAGCGCCAGCAGGCCCTGGCCAAGGCCATCCTGGCCGATCCGGCGGTGGAAAGTCTTTCCTCGTTCATCGGAGTGGACGGGACCAACACCACGCTCAACAGTGGCCGCATTCAGATCAATCTCAAGCCGCTGGACGTGCGCAAGATCAGCGCCAGCGAGGTGATCCAGCGATTGCAGCCGCGGCTGGCCGCGGTCGACGGCATCACGTTGTACATGCAGCCGGTGCAGGACCTGACCGTGGAGGACCGCGTCAGCCGCACGCAGTACCAGTACACCCTCGAGGACCCGGATTCCAAGGAGCTGGCGGTGTGGGCGCCGCTGCTGGTGAAGAAATTGGCGACGATGCCGCAGCTTAGCGACGTCGCCAGCGATGAGCAGAACCAGGGCCTGTGGACGACGCTGGTGATCGACCGCGATAAGGCCTCGCGGCTGAACATCGCCACGCAGACGATCGACGACACGCTGTACGACGCGTTTGGCCAGCGACTGGTCTCCACCATGTTCACGCAGCTCAATCAGTATCACGTGGTGCTCGAAGTTGAACCCAAGTTTGGGCGCAATCCCAAGGACCTGGATCACATTTACGTGCGTTCCGCCGGCGGCTCGACCGTGCCGCTGAGCGCCTTTACGCGCATCGAGCAGTCCACCGCGCCGCTGGCGGTCAATCGCCAGGGCCAGTTTTCCGCGGTGACGATCTCCTTCAATCTCGCCCCGAACGTGTCGCTGGGCGAGGCGGTGGCGGCCATCGACAAGGCCGAGCAGGAACTGAACATGCCCGCCAGCATCGACGTGTCCTTCCAGGGCACGGCTCAGGCGTTCCGTGCGTCGCTGGTCAACGAGTGGTGGTTGATCCTGGCGGCGCTGGCGACGGTCTACATCGTCCTGGGCGTGCTGTACGAAAGCTACATTCACCCCATCACCATTCTCTCGACGCTGCCCTCGGCGGGCGTGGGAGCGGTCCTGGCGCTGCTGGTTTGCCGCAGCGACTTCGACGTCATCGCCCTGATCGGGATCATTTTGCTCATCGGCATCGTCAAGAAGAACGGCATCATGCTGGTCGATTTCGCCATGGTCGCCGAGCG
>DBZL01000031.1:105405-110324 GCA_002311745.1 Phycisphaerales bacterium UBA1161
AACGCGATCATGATGATCGACTTCGCCCTGGATGCCGAGCGGCGGGAGGGCAAGCCGCCGACCGAGGCGATTTTCCAGGCGTGCTTGCTGCGCTTCCGCCCGATCATGATGACGACGATGGCGGCGCTGCTGGCCGGGTTGCCGCTGGCGCTGGGCCGCGGCGTGGGTTCGGAGCTGCGCCGGCCCCTGGGCATCTCCATCGTCGGCGGGCTCATCTTCAGCCAGATTTTGACGCTTTACACCACGCCCGTGATCTACCTGTGGTTTGACCGGCTGGCGCAGCGCCTGGGTCGCGCCGTGTCCCACGGGGCGGGCACTGACACCTTGAGCCCGGAGTCGGCGTGAATTTTTCCTGGATATTTATTCACCGGCCGGTGGGCACCACGCTGCTGACGATCGCCATCGCCCTGTCGGGGGCGTTGGCGTACCAGTTCCTGCCCGTTTCGCCTCTGCCGCAGGTGGATTATCCGGTGGTCTCGGTCAACGCCAGCCTTCCGGGCGCCAGCCCGGAGATCATGGCCTCGGCGGTGGCCACGCCCCTGGAGCGGCAATTCGGGCGCATCGCCGGCATCAATGAAATGACCTCCAGCAGCCAGCTTGGCCAAACGTCCATCACCATGCAGTTCGACTTAAGCCGCAACATCGACGCCGCCGCGCGGGACGTGCAGGCGGCGATCAACGCGGCTCGCGGCCAATTGCCGAGCAATTTGCCGGGCAACCCCACCTATCGCAAGGTGAATCCTGCCGAAGCTCCCATCCTGATCCTGGCGCTAACCTCGGACGTTTACAGCCGGGGGCGGATGTACGACGCGGCTTCATCCGTGCTGGCGCAGAAGCTCTCGCAAGTCAAAGGCGTCGGGCAGATCAACGTCGGCGGCGGCGCGTTGCCGGCGGTGCGCGTGGAAGTCAATCCCACCAAACTCAACACCGTCGGTCTGGGATTGGAAGACGTGCGAACCGCGTTGGGGAGCGCCAACGCCAATCTCCCCATCGGTTCGGTGGGCGACAGCCGATACGCTTGGACGCTGAAGGCGACCGATCAGTTGCTCAAGGCGAGCCAGTACCAACCGATGATCATTGCCTACCACAACGGCGTGGCCATCCGTCTGTCCGACGTCGCCGACGTCACCGATTCGGTCGAGAACATTCGCGCCGCGGGCACGGCGGATGGCAAGCCGGCCATCCTGATGGTCATCTCCCGCCAGCCTGGAGCCAACATCATCAGCACCGCCGACGCCGTCCTTAATCTGATGCCCGTGCTCCAGGCCGAAATCCCGGCGGGAATGAAATTGTCGGTGGTGATGGACCGCACCACCACCATCCGCGCTTCCGTGCACGATACGCAACTCACGCTTTTGATCTCCATGGTGCTGGTCGTGCTCGTGGTTTTTTTCTTCCTGCGGGATTTGCGCACCACGTTCATTCCCAGCGTGGCCGTGCCCGTGTCCCTTATCGGCACCTTCGGCGTGATGTACCTGGCGGGCTACAGCGTGGATACCCTTTCGCTGATGGCCCTGGCCGTCGCCACGGGCTTCGTCGTGGATGATGCCATCGTGGTCATCGAGAACATCACGCGCCACATCGAGCAGGGGATTGCGCCCATGCAGGCGGCGCTGCTGGGAGCGCGCGAGATCGGCTTTACCGTGCTGTCCATGAGCACTTCGCTGGTGGCGGTGTTCATCCCGGTCCTGCTGATGGGGGGGCTGGTGGGGCGGCTGTTCCGCGAGTTCGCGGTGGTGTTGTCCGTGGCCATCGGCGTCTCGCTGATCGTGTCGCTGACGACCACGCCCATGCTCTGCGCGCTGATGCTACGCCCCCGCGAACGCCAGCACCACGGCCGAATCTACAAGACCAGCCAGCGCATGTTCGATCACCTGCTGGGCGGATACAAAACCGCGCTGTCGCTCGCCTTGCGCCATCCGCTGGTCATGATCATCGTGACCCTGGCCACCGTGGTCTTCACCTTTTACCTGTACGTCGTCGTGCCCAAGGGGTTTTTCCCGCAACAGGATACCGGCCGGCTTAACGGCAACATCCAGGCCGACCAGCACACCAGCTATCAGGCGATGCAGCGGTTGATGGGCCAGTTCGTGGACGGCGTGCGGCAGGACCCGGCCGTGCAAGACGTCGTCGCCTTCGTCGGCGGCGGTCTCACCAACCGCGGGTTCATGTTCGTCACCCTCAAGCCCATCGGCAGCCAACGCCGCGAAACCGCCGACCAGGTGGTCAACCGCCTGCGCGGCAAACTCGCCCACATCCCCGGCGCCACCCTTTACTTGGTTCCCTTCCAGGACGTTCGCGTCGGCGGACGCAGCAGCAATGCCCAGTTCCAATACACCCTCCGGGGCGACAACCTCAAGGACCTGACCACCTTTGCGCCACGGCTTCTGCAAAAAGTCCGCACCCTCCCCGGCCTCGCCGACGTCAACAGCGATCAACAGGATGCCGGCTTGGAGGCCTCCCTCACCTACGACCGCGCCACCGCCGCGCGACTGGGCATCACGCCCCAAACCATCGACAACGTCCTCTACGACGCCTTCGGCCAACGCCAGGTCTCCACCATGTACTACCAGCTCAACCAGTACCACGTGGTCATGGAAGTGCAGCCCAGCTTCTGGCAAAACGCCGACGGACTGAAATACATCTACATCCCCGGACCCAACGACGCCCAGATTCCGCTCAGCACCATCGCCCACTACGCGCCCGACAGCACCGCCCTGTCGGTCAATCACCAAGGCCAGTTCCCCGCGGTCACGATTTCCTTCAACCTGCTGCCCGGCGTGTCCCTGGGCCAGGCGGCCGACGAGATCGACGCCGCCCAGCGCGAGATCGGCCTGCCGCCGACCGTCCGCGGCCAATTCGCCGGCACCGCACAGGTCTTCCAGGACTCCCTGGCCAGCCAGCCGTACCTCATCATTGCCGCCATCATCGCCGTCTACATCGTCCTGGGTATGCTCTACGAAAGCCTGGTGCACCCCGTCACCATCCTCTCCACGCTCCCCTCGGCCGGAGTGGGGGCGCTGTTGGCCCTGATCGTCTGTCACACGCAGTTGGACCTGGTCGGTCTGATCGGGATCATCCTGCTCATCGGCATCGTCAAGAAGAACGCGATCATGATGATCGACTTTGCCCTGGACCAGGAACGCACCAACAACAAGTCGCCGCGCGATGCCATTTACGAGGCGTGCGTGCTGCGTTTCCGCCCGATCATGATGACCACGATGGCCGCCCTGTTCGGCGGCCTACCCTTGGCCCTGGCCCGCGGCACCGGCGCCGAACTTCGCCGACCCCTAGGCATCGCCATCGTCGGCGGCCTGGTCCTCAGCCAAATGCTCACCCTGTTCACCACCCCGATCGTCTACTTGTACTTGGACCGCTTCCGCCTCTGGAGCAAGCGCGCCGTGCGCCGCGCCATCTTCGGCGTCCCAACACCAGCAACTAGCAACTAGCAACCAGCAACTCTTTTGAGCGGATGCACGCGACATTGCCGAATCACGCTTGCCCGTTTACCTTGCACGCCATGACCACCGAACGAGCGTTGCGCTTCGCTTTCTTTGCGTTGCTCGTGCTGATGGTATTGATTCGCAGCTACTTCGCATTCCGCGTGCGCCGAGCGGGCGAACGGCTCCTGCCGGATCGGGCCGCCCTCCAGCGAGAAGGGTGGGCGATATTTTCCATGCGCATCCTGCTCTTGGCCTCGGTGGCGCTGCTCATCTTCCATCCCACCTGGTTTCGGAAGCTTGTCTTCCCATTGCCCCCCTGGCTGCGCTGGGCGGCCTTCGCCTTGGGACTTGCCAGCTTGGTCCTCTTAGCTTGGACGCATGTGGAGCTTGGCAGGCTCTGGTCAGGCCAGTTGCAGCTTCGCCAGGGCCACCGGCTGGTGACTTGCGGACCCTACCGGCGGATACGGCACCCCATGTACACGGCCTTTTTTGGATGGGCGGCGAGCCTCGGTTTCGTGATCGCCAACTGGGCCCCCGTCCTCGTCGCGGCAGGGTTTGTGGCTTTTCTCGTGGCCCGGACTCCACGCGAAGAGCAGATGATGCTCGAGCGATTCGGCGATGAATACCGCGATTACATGAACCGGACCGGCCGATTTTTCCCCCGTTGGCGAACTTCATCTCGGCCAGCCAAAATCAGCGGTGCGGCCTAACACTTCGCTGCCCCCGTGCGGATCGCGTGAGCAACCGCGCACCATTCTAAAGCTCAAGTCCCAAGAAGACGAAACAAGAAGGAGGTCCGCTTTTCAGAGATCAATGTGAGCAATCAACCTCCGCCATTGCCCCCGGTGCCACCCCCGTTTCCTTCCACACCACCGCCGTTGCCTCCGCCATATTGGCATCAACCCCCTCAGTGGCCCGCTAAGCCCAACATCGGCATGCAGGCGGCCAAGGCCTCTTGGCTGGCTCCGATCATCGCGGTCGCCTTGAATGTGTTCGTTCCCGCGGAAACCCGTCAGGAGAAGCTGACAAGGGGCCTGATTTCCCTTGGCATGTACATCCTCGGTCTGATCTTCGGCTTCATCGCGCTCGCGAGCATGCGTCGCTATGGTCGCGGGGGAATCTTAGTGCCCGCCCTCATCGGCGTCTGCGTCAACGGTGCCCTGGTGCTTATGTTCACGTTGGTCATCGTCCTCGCGCTCACCGTTCGATAATCCGCCGATCCGGCAATCCCACCGTCATCGGCCATTTGCGAGCCATACGAGCGAT
This sequence comes from Phycisphaerales bacterium UBA1161, assembly GCA_002311745.1. GTDB lineage: Bacteria > Planctomycetota > Phycisphaerae > Tepidisphaerales > Tepidisphaeraceae > UBA1161. Next base: position 110,115 of record DBZL01000031.1, read on the forward strand.
GCAAACGGACCCCGCCATGGTTTCGTTCGCTCGCCTGAAGATGCTCCGCCACCGCCATTGAGCCGGCCGGTCCCCCGGCCGGCATGCGCCTAGCCTGTTGCCGGCCGCCCGGCCGCGCCTACTTCCCGTGGTCGCGCTGCGAGTCCTTGGGCTGTTCCTTGGGTTGCTCCTTGGGTTGCTCCTTGGATTGCTCCTTGGGTTGCTCCTTGG
>DBZL01000031.1:110404-156240 GCA_002311745.1 Phycisphaerales bacterium UBA1161
TTGGGTTGCTCCTTGGGTTGCTCTTTCGGCTGCTCCTTCGGCTGTTCATGCTGGGCGGGGGCGCGCTGTTGGGCGTGCTCGCGGGCCTGGCGATCACGTTCCACTTGGTCCGTGCCCGATCCGCCGCCTTGGTCCTGCTTGGGATTCAAGATGGGCTTGCCTTCATACTGCTTCGGCGGGGCAGCCGGCTCGTGCGGCTGAACTTGTGGATGTTCCTGTTGAGGATGCTCCTGCTGTGGATGCTCCTGCTGTGGATGCTCCTGTTGCGGATGCTCGGGCTGATGCTGAACCGGTTGTTCCGGCTGATGTTCCACCGGATGCTCGGGCTGATGTTGGACGGGATGCTCCGGTGCCGCGGGCGCGGGGGCCGGGCGCCATTGGTCGTGGTCGCGCGTCTCCCAGCCCTTGTCGGTATGCCGATAGATGTTGCCGTCACGGTCGGTGTAAATGTCCTGCTGGCGCAGGTCCGGATTGCCGCGCTCCTGCGCTCTTGGCGGCGGGGCGACTTCCCGCGGCGGCGCGATCGATTCGCGGTGCACGTCCTGGCGACGCTCGTAGAGATCGCGCTGATACAGATCGGCCGAGGGCGTGGCGGGGCGGCGCTCTTCGGTCCGTGGGCGAGCGATGGGATGTTCATCGTGCCGCAGGAACGTCGGCCGGTATCCGCCATAGCCGAACCAACCGCCGCCGCGGACGAGAATTTTGGGCGAAGCCCCGACCCATCGTCCGCCGCCGCCGGTGGCCATGGCAAATCCGAATCCCCAGTGGCCGCTGTACGGGTCGTAGCGCGCGGCAAACCCGAACGTGGTCGGACGCGGAATGTAATAGTTGCCCACCCACGAGCTGTAGCGATAGCCCGTGCCGTACATGACGACGCCGTGGTAGTAATACGACCCAACGTATCCCGGCAGGTAACCGCAGTAGACGACCTGTGGCGTATAACCGTAGACGTAGACGAAGCGCACGGGATAGATCGGGCACGACGGCGGGATGCCATAGATTTCCACCGGCACGCGCGTGCAGAGTTGCCAGGGGCCGGTCGGTTGCGGGCAGAGGTACCACGCGCCGTTGTAGCAGCAGTAGTACATGCCGTTGGCCAGGACCACCGAGCAGGTCGTGTCGATCGCGTATTGGAGGTTGGTGCCTTCGATGGGCTGGAAATCCGGTGCGCCGTCGTACTCGACGGGCGGCTGTTCGAACTGATTGCGGTCCACCGCCGCGGTCTGCGGGATTTCGCTGTCGGCGGCCGCATCCGCCGCCTGCTGGGTGCCGGCCACGAACGCCAGCGCGTCCGCCTTGGGGCCATCCGGCGGAATGCGGGCAAAATCCGGCGGCAACTGATCGGGCGCGACGAACGTCCACGGCCCATTGCGGCCGGGCGCGGTGTACCACCTGCCCGACAGCAGCACGTACGTCTGCTGCGTCCCGATGAGCAGGAACATGTCGCTGTCCGTGTTGGCGACGTACAGCAGAGCGGTGCCCGGAATCGGCGTCATCTGCGGCGGACCATCCGTCCAGATCAGTTCCGTCGGCTCGATGGCCGTGACGATCTCCAGGGCCTGCGCTTCGGCGTCCGGGATCGGCTGCTGCGGATCGGTGTAACCGCTTTGGTTGGCCAGGTCCGCCACGGGGGCCGGCACCGAAGAGGCAAGCTGCCAGGGCCCCATCGCATCGTGCGATGCAAACCAGCGTCCGGCGCCTTTGAGCCAGTAGGTCCGCGTCGTCAAATCGAGCACGACGAAAAACGGCGTGTTGATGGCGCGCACGATATTGGAATTGCTGGTTTCCACCATCCGCGGCGGGCCGTCGAATTGCACTTTCACCGCCGGATGCTCGCGGAAGATGATCTGCGGGGGGTCAAACTTCAGATCGGATTGCTCCGCCTGCTGCTTCTGCACGGTCTGGAGCATCGCCAGGAGCTGATCCAGCGAGAGCGTGGCCGGATGCGCCATCAGGGCCTGGCGCACCGTGGCGGCGACCGCCTGCTCGGTCGCCGGGTCGGAAGCTGGGAAAAGCACGCGCGTCACGTTCACGTCGAGGATCTGCACGGTGCGGCTGGCGCGGTCGGTGGCCACGCGACTTTGCAGCCACATCGCTCCATACGTCGGCTGCTGGCCTGCCGCGGCAATCGCCACCGCCGCTCGCGCCGACAGTTGATCGGCCGCGAAATTCTCCATTTGCGGCTGAAAGATCGTCACTTGTCGGCCATCGGGCATCTCCACCTGCAACGGCCACCGCGATGCGGCCTCCTGCCCGCGTGCCATGCCCGCCGCGCCCACCGCCCACATTGCCGCCAACGTCGCCGTCATGAAGTGTTTGAACATGAAGTGATCTCCTGCTTGCATTCTAAGCACAGTGGCCGCACGGCGGAACTATCTGTATGACAATCGCCAGGCGCCATGGTTAAGTGGGTGCCGCATGGGGTCAAACGGGCAGCGTTTTCTGCACGAGTTTCCGGATGGTGGTGCCCTGTACGAGGATGGAAAAGGCCACGACGCCATAGGTGATGGCGACGATCTGGTTTCGTGCCGCTCCGGGCGGCAGGGACAGGGCCATGGCAATCGCCAATCCGCCGCGCAGTCCGCCCCAGGTGAGGATGCGCTGCATGGCCATTCCCTGGCCGCGGGGCCAGCCGAAGAGGCGCAGCGTCCCATCCACGCTCAGCCACCGCGCCGCCAGAACCACGGGAATCACCGCGATGGCCGCGATCGCGTACCGCATTGAATACGGCATCGCCAAGAGCTGCAACCCGATCAGCACGAACAGTACGGCGTTGAGAATCTCGTCCAGCAGGTCCCAGAATTTGGTCAAGTCGGCGGTGGTGTCGGATGGCATGGTCAACAAGCGCCCGCGGTTGCCGATGAGCAATCCCGCCACCACGACCGCCAGCGGCCCGGAAACGTCCAGGGCATCGGCCAGCGAATAAGTGCCCATCACCAGGCTCAGGGTCAGCAGCACCGACACGCTGAAATCCTTAATCTGCGTCAGCAGCCGATACGCGATTAGTCCGGTAAGCAATCCCAGCCCGCAGCCGCCGAAGACCTGCTGGACAAACATCCGCACCACGCTCCCGGCCGTCACGGCGCCGCTGTGTTGGGCGATTTGCAAGAGCGAAAAGAACAGCACCACCCCCACGCCGTCGTTGAAGAGCGACTCGCCGGCGATGATGGTTTCCAGGGTCTTGCCCGCGCCGGTGCGGCGCACCAGGGCCAGCACGGCGATGGGGTCGGTCGGCGAGATCAGCGCTCCCAGCAGCAGGCAATTCAACATCGACGTGCGCAGACCCAACGCGGCAAACAGCACCCAGGCGGCGGCGCCGATGAGGAACATCGACGCCACCGTTCCCAGCACCGCCAGTGCCGCCGTGATACCCGCCCGCCGCGACAACTCGCCAAGATCCACGCCCATCGCCCCGGCAAACAGCAGAAATCCCAGCATCCATCGCAGCAACACGTCCCCGAATTCCACGTGATCCAGAATGCCCGCCGCCATGTGCCGCACGCCCAACCCGAATTTTCCCAGGATCATCAGCGCCAGGGAAAACAGCAGGGCGATCAGCATGACGCCAACGGTGGGGTGCAAGCGGATGTGGCGATGGTTGATGTAGCTGAACAGGGCGGTCAGCGTGACCAGCAATGCGATGACGTCAAAAGGCTGCATCGTTGCCCCAGCCTCGGTTTCTGTGCACGTCAACGGCGAACCGACAAGAGCGGATTGTATCTTTCTGGCGCGATTCAACAAAACTGAAGACAAATGCAACCGCGGAGGCGCAGCCCAGTGCAGTTGAACCGCCTTAACCTTCTCAAGCATGTTTTCGCGAGCTTCGCGCCTTCGCGGTAGATCGAAATTTAGCTAAACCGCGAAGGCGCGAAGGACGCGAAGAAGAGAAAAGACAAGAATTTTGTTTAACAAAAACTCAATATCATCTCTGCGGCTGCCTTTGCCGGCGGATTGAAAAGACGGGGCCGATCAGCAATAATCCCCTTTTCCCGATGCAACGCGGCGTACGCACGGGCGTGTACCGAAGTGGACAAACGGGTCAGACTGTAAATCTGATGGCTTACGCCTTCGTAGGTTCGAATCCTACCGCGCCCACTGATGAATCATGCACCAACTCGCACGGTTGGCAAACGCTGAGGAATTGCGGGCGTTTTTCATTTTGCAGTTTGTTGAAAGCTATTTGCCGGCTGGCCTTGCCCAGGCTTCCCCGGCGCTGGCAACCCCTTGGCGTCCGCCTCGGCGAGTGCGTCCTGCTGGGCCGCAAGCTCCTCCAGCGCCGCCAATTGCTCGGGGCTGGGCCGCAGAGGCCGCGTGCGGCCTCCGTATCGTGATTCGCTGCTGGGGGGAGCGCCACAGTTAGCGCGTTGTTGATGTGCCGCGGGTTAGGTCGAAGATGTTGAAATTCCAATGTCGCAAAATAAAGAAGCCAATTGCGGCTGTGATGAAAAAAGCTAGGACCGCGCTAACCAACCGATGATCTGTGATTGCAACGAAAAGCTTAGCGAGACGGCACAGCAGTGTAATTGGCTGGTTTCCATTTTTCGATTTCTCGTTGGGAGTCGGCTGCGCCCTAGCGGCGTCCGCCGCCTTCGGACCGGCGCGGTCCGCCGTCTTCAGGACTGACCGTAATTCCGTTTGAAGCTGGTCCAGCCGGCTTTTGTCGGAGATCATTGGAGGGTCGTTGTTTCTACCAAGCTCCTGTAGCAGTTCATGCAGCATTGGGCAGGTAATGTCATTTTGTTCGCACTCGCGGATCAGGTCTATCGCACAACGCTTCATCGCCTGGGCATTGCGTACCGTGCAGTCTATCACGGTATTAATCCGCGATTGCGCGTTTCCCATTGCACCAGCGTTGCCTGCCGACGTAACGAACTGCAAGAGGTTCAGCCGATCCTTAAGCTCGGTGGCGAGATATCGCTGCTGGTCGATCGACTCTCTTAAGTTGTGGACAAGGGTATCCTTGAGATTCGTCATGGCTCACCTTTCCGGGCCAGGGCCAGCCCGCGGAGGCCCAGCATCGCGGCGACGGCGCCGGGTGTCATTAAATAAGTGCTCGCATCTACAATCATTGTCACGGGCGCCTCTTTCCGTATCGTGACATCGATAAGTGTAGATTGTCCGCCCTCAGTGGCCAGGGAAAATGCGACCAAAATGCGGGGGATTTAAGCGGGATGATCGGCGAGATATTTTCGCCCGGCTGCGGTGATTGCAACTCCGCCCTTCTTGCCGCTGTTGCGTTCAGCCAGACCGAAGCCAATCAATTCGTTAACGCGGACGCCGATGGTTTTCACATCACGGGGCAGTCCGTCGAGGCCAGCCAATTTATCGCGCATCATCCGGCTGGGCGCTTTGCCAAGGACGCGCACGACGGCCAGGGCGTCGGGGTGCAGGGTTGGCGGCGGCGGTAATAGGGAAAGGCGAGTCGCCTCACCGCCCGTCAGCGTGACGAACAAGTACGACAAGTGGCGCTCTGCGTGCAGCAGCTTCGCCTCGAATTTCCGAAGGTAAATTCCGAAGTGATCGCGGGCAAAATGGAGGATGCCTTGTTCATTCGTTGCATCCAGGTATTTGGCCACCCTTTGTTGTCCTTTCTCATCCAATTTTTCTTCGACTTCGATTGTGGGTTGAATGGGCACAACCGAGCCGACCGCCACAATGACAGTTCGCGTTGCATCGTCACCAGCCGCAGCGTAGGCGGCGTCATAAGCCGCATACCACGATTTCGCTATTCGTAACAATCCGCCGTCGGCAAAGGGTGTCCCAGGCCGCAAATTGGGGTGTTCGACCGCCCAGCGATTGCGCTTTGCTGGGTCCGCACGACGAGGAAAGGGCTTGGCCTTCACTCTGGCCAGCGCGTACATCGCCTCCAAAAACTCGTTGGACTTGAGCACAAAGGTCTGCAATGAATTGACACGGTCAATACGGGCGCGTTGCCCAGGCGACATCTGCGTCAGAGACTTGTTGACATCCCCGTCTTCCGCCATGGTTCACCATTCCGGGCCAGGCCCGGCCCGCTGGACGCGAAGGTGAGAACGCGCCAGCGGTGCAGGGCCGTCAGCGGGGGATCAATCCCGCCGTCCCGATCACAAGAATTGTAGCGTTTCGGCGCCGGCCGGGCAGCGGTTTTCTTGTACTCACCATGCCCACCGGGGTATGCTTCCCAGACATTTTCACAAGTGGCATCGCGCCTTCGGGTGACCTGTTACCCCTCGTTCGCGTTGGATAGCAGCCCATTCGCAATGCGCATTTTGCGGGGCCAATTGTGTCTGACGCCAAGATCATCAGTCTACTTGTAACAGCTAGCACCGTTTTGCTCATTGGTGGCGCGATTGTGGCCGTGAAGCGCGCCACTAACCCCGTGTCCGCCCCCCTGTCGAAAAGCGGGACCCTCGCCGCTCCCGTGCTGCCCGTTATCACGCCCATGGCGCCCGTTACTCGACAGCTCGCCACCAAACCGAATGTTTCGGAGCATCCCGTAGAACCTCCACAACATGTAGCCACCGCTCCCGCGGTTCGGCAGCCGCCGCTACCCACGCAACCGACGGTATATGGTGCGATTGAAGGTGCTTCTTGGCTAGACCGTGAAAACGGGGGGTCGGATTTGGTGCGCGGTCTCAATGTTTTCCTTCTTTCCACCGTCTGTCCCAAGGTAGTGTTTGTTCAATGCTTGAAAGCCACGGCTGACGATTTGGATGCGGAAGCAAAAAGATGGCGCGCCGATGCGGCGAAACAATCGGAAGACGCGAAGGGATGGGCGGCCAAGGCAGCCGACGCGCGGTCCGCAAACCTCTCCACAGTAGCGGATTTCGACGAGAAGCAGGCCGCGTGGGCCAAGCATGAGGCGGCCTTCCAGGAGGAGATGGCCAAAAGGTGCGAAGATAGATCATCTGGTCTGCGTACCCAAGCTGACCAAGCGCGGGACCAAATCGACACAATGGAGGCGGTCGAGACCTTAAAAGGGCGGTCTTACGTTTTTCCCGCAGTTACGAAGCTGTCCGACATAGCGGTCGCCCGCGCGCGAACAGACGTAGATGCCAAATACACCTTTGCGAAACTGCCCGCCGGGAATTACGTGATCTATGCGCAGGTAGCTGGGGAAACCGTAGCTGGGGTAACTTTTGTCTTTGGGTGGTTTGTTCCGGTCACAGTGAGGGAGCGAGAAACTACGCACGTCGATCTGGACAACGAGAACGCCTGCATTCGGGAAAGTCACAAGGCGGATTAAGGGCGATTCCCCGACTTCGGCGCGGTTACTCCGCCCTTTCGACGACGGCCAGGATACCCAGCGGTCGGATAGGGGAACCTTGGCCCGCGTCCAGCCGACGCAATTCCCGGCTGAGCAATGCGCGCTAGACGATCGTGCGTGGCTGCCGTGACGGATTCGCACTGTTTCTGTGCACTATTTCAGGGATAATGCCGGGCGGAATGGCTGAGATATCACAATATCGCGGTGTGATTGTTCCGATGGTCAGCCCGTTCACGCAGGACGGGCGGCCGGATGCAGCGGCGGTGGGGCGGCTGGTGGATCGGTTGATCGCCGCCGGCGTGCATGGAATTTTCGTCCTGGGGACTACCGGCGAAGGAGCTTCCATCGCACGCCAAGATCAGCGCGAACTGGTGCGCGCGACCGTGCAGGCCGTGGCGGGCCGGGCCACCACGTACGCGGGAATCTCGGGCAACTGCCTGCAGGAGTCCGTGGATGCCGGGGCCGCGTATCGTGATCTGGGTATCGATGCGCTGGTCGCCCACCCGCCGTTTTATTTTCCCATTCCCGAGCGCGACGTGGAAAAATATTTCGAGAAGCTCGCGGAGGCCGTGCCGCTGCCCCTGGTGCTGTACAACATTCCCAAAACCACGCACGTGTCGATTCCCGTTGACGCGGTGCGGCGGCTGAGCGGGCATAGAAATATTGCAGGCATCAAGGACTCGGCCGGTGATCTGCCGCGTCTGGAGCAGCTCATGGCCGCCGTCGGGGCGGATTCGCAGTTCAAGATATTCGTGGGATCTTCGTCACTTTGTTGCGCCGGTTTGCGGCTGGGGGCGCACGGGCTGGTGCCGAGCACGGCTAATTTCGCGCCGCAGCCGTACGTGCAGATGTACGACGCGGCGATGCAGGGCCGCTGGGACGAGGCGGCGGCTCTGCAGAAACAGGCGGATGAGCTGTCGGCTCGTTATCAGCAGGGCCGCACCCTGGGCGAATCGATCGCGGCGCTGAAGGCGATCTTGGCGCAGCAGGGCATCTGCGGCGCGACGGTTTTGCCGCCGCTGCACGCAATCGCGGGAGAATCATGAGCGGGCCGTCGCGACCGATCCTGGGCATCACGATGGGCGATCCCTGCGGCATCGGTCCGGAGATCGCCGCCAAGGCCCTGGCCGACGCCGCGGTTTACCAGCGATGCCAACCGATCGTGATCGGCGACGCGGACATTATCGAGCGCGCCATCCGGTTTGTTTCCGTGCCGCTGGCGGTCAATCGCATCAGCGCCGTGGAATCGGCGATCGGCCGGCCAGGCACGATTGACGTTTACGATTTGCGCATCGCGACGACCGAACAGGCCAAGCCGGGGAAAGTCTGCGCCGTCGGCGGGCACGCGGCTTACGAGGCGATCAAGCGATCCATCGAGCTGGCGATGTCGGGCCAAATCCATGCGGTCGTAACCGCTCCGGTCAGCAAGCAGGCCCTGCACCTGGCCGGGCACGATTTCGCGGGGCACACGGAGATTTTCGCCCATTTCACGGGCAGCGGGGAAGTGGCGATGATGCTGGCCGTGGGGAACCTGCGCATCGTGCACGTTTCGACGCACGTGTCGCTTCGCCGCGCCTGCGACCTGGTCAGCCGCGGCCGCGTGCTGGCCGTGATTCGCCTGGCGAACCAGGCCTGCCGGCAACTGGGCATCGAGCATCCGCGCATCGGCGTGGCCGGTCTGAACCCGCACGCCGGTGAATCGGGTCTTTTTGGCGATGAAGAACTGCGGCAGATCCAGCCGGCGATCCAGGCCGCGCGGGACGAAGGGATCGAGGCCAGCGGCCCCTATCCGCCGGACACGCTTTTCCCGCGGGCGGTCGGCGGGGCCTTCGACGTTGCCGTGGCGATGTATCACGATCAGGGCCACGTGCCCGCGAAGCTGGCCGGGTTTCATTGTGATTCATCCGGCGCGTGGACGGAGGTGCGCGGTGTGAACGTAACGCTGGGCTTGCCGATCATCCGCACATCGGTCGATCACGGCACCGCCTTCGACCAGGCGGGCACCGGCAGAGCCAGCGAAAAGAGCCTGCTGGATGCGATCGACTACGCGATCCGACTGGCCCAAGCGGCTGGGCCAAGCTCATGAACCTCGCGCCCAATACCATGGTCCTGGCTGACGATTTCACCAGCGCCGCCGAGGTCGCGGCCGTCGCCCTGCGTCATGGCCTGGCAGCGCAAGTGGTGCGCGACAAATTCACGGCCGCCGATGAGGCTACGCTGACCGTTTGCGACACGGACACGCGCTCGCTGGCGCCGGCGCAAGCGGCGAGGGTCGTCGCCGCGGTGGCCGCCGCGATTTCTCCGGGGCCGTTGCTGTACAAAAAGATTGATTCGGTTTTGCGCGGGCCGGTGCGCGCGGAGATCGAAGCGCTTTTGATGTCGCGCCGCCTGCGCCGCGCCGTGATCGTGCCGCAGAATCCGAGCATGGGCCGCGTGATTGTGGATGGCAAGTACCAGATCGCCGGGGTTGATCTTTCCCGCACGGCTTTTGGGCACGACCCGCAGCATCCGGCCAGGACGAGCGATGTGCTGGCCCTATTGGGCGGCGGCGAGTTGCCTATCGCGTATTGCCAGGAGCCCCAGCTCCTGCCGCAAGACGGCCTGGTCGTCTGCGGCGGCAACACGCAGGAGCATCTGCTGAGCTGGGCGGCGGCGGCCGGACTGGACGAATCGACGCTGGCCGCCGGCGGGGCCGAATTCTTCGCGGCGGTTTTGCAGAGGCGCGGATGCCGGCCGCGCCCGCTGGAGTCTGCGCCGCCGCGGCTCGAGGGGTCGGTCCTGTGCGTGTGCGGCAGCACGTCGCTCCAGAGCCGCGACGCGTTGCAGACCGCCGCGGCGCGCGGTGCGCCGCTCTTGAGCATGCCCGAGGCCCAGGAGGCGCGTCGATTTATGCAGACGCACGGTCGCGCCATCCTGAGCACGCCGGCGCAAAGCGGTTCGGCGGCGCCGCGCGATCTCGAGCGGCAAATGGCGGAATTGGTCGCCGCGATCCTCGGCGACTATGGCGTCGACTGGCTTTTGATCGAGGGCGGCGCGACGGCCTCGGCGATCCTGCGGCAACTGCAATGGGACCGCTTTGGGGTGGTGGCCGAGTTTTCGCCGGGAGTCGCGCATTTGCGCCCGGCGGGGGGCGAGGTGAATCTTGTGGTCAAGCCGGGCAGCTACGGTTGGCCCGGCGCGATTTGGAACCAGTTGATCCGGCCCGTATCGCGATGAGATGGAATTACCTGGTCATCGCCGTGTACCTGGCCGTGGTGTTCGCGATCGGCGTGCGCTTCGGGCGGCGGCGAAGCAGCGTCAAAAAATATTACACGGCCAATGCCTCCATCCCCGCCTGGGCGATCGGCATCTCGCTGATGGCCACGCTCATCAGCCCCGTCACGTTCCTGGCCTATCCCGGGGACGGGTTCAAGGGCACGTGGATTCGCCTGGTCCAGGGCCTGATGGTCCCGCCGGTGCTCGTGTGCGTGCTGTGGTTCATCGTTCCCTGCTATCGCCGATTCATCGGCATCAGCACATACGAATACTTCGAGCGCCGGTTCGGCTACGGCGCACGCGTCTACAGCTCGCTGGCATTTTTGATCGCTCATTTTTCCAAGATGGGTTCGGTCATATTCCTGATGGCCATGGCCATCCAGCAGGTGACGGGGATGGGCTACTATAAGGTGGTCATTGCCGTCGGCTCGCTGGCGACCATCACCACGCTCCTGGGCGGAATCGAGGGCGTCATCTGGACCGAGGTGATCCAAGGCACCGTCCTGATGGGCGGCGGACTTCTGTGCGCGGCCGTGCTGCTTTTCAAGCCGACGGGCAATCCCCTGGACGTGCTGCGCATCGCGCATGCCGCGCACAAGATCACGGTCGGACCGTTCGATTTGACCTTTTCCAAGCTGACTTTTTGGGTCATGGCCGCCAACGGAATTTTTTACGCCCTGCAGCGCTACGCCGCCGATCAAACCGTCGTGCAGCGCTTCCTGACGGCCAAGAGCGACCGCGACGCCATCAAGGCTTCGCTCCTGGGCGTGAGCCTGTGCGTGCCGGTCTGGACGCTGTTCATGTTCATGGGCACGTGCCTGTGGGCGTTCTATCAGCTCACGCACGCCGCGCTGCCGGCGGGGCTCAAACCGGATGCGGTCTTTCCGCACTTCATCAAAACGCAACTGCCCAGCGGCGTGATGGGCCTGGTCATGATCGCCCTGATTTCCACGGCCCTGTCCAGCCTGCAATCGGACCTGAACTGCCTGTCGGCCGCGGTCCTGGACGATTACTACCGCCGTCTGCGCCCCGCCGCCACGGACCGGCATCGCCTCTACGTCGGCCGGACCATCGTCGCCGTCGCCGGCGCCTGCGGCATCCTCATGGCTTGCATGATCGCGCGCTTCGGCGAGCAGAACCTCCTGGCCTTCATCTTCGACATGTATGCGATCTTCTCCGGTGGCATCGCGGGCCTGTTCGTCCTGGCATTCTTCACCACCCGCGCCAACCGCCGCGGCCTAAACGTCGGCATCCTGGCCTGCATCCTCTTTACCGCTTGGACGTTCCTGAGCTCGCACACGATCACAATCCGCGGCCAAGAGCGCCTCATCCTTGACCTGGGACGATTCAATTTTACCCAGCCGCAGTTGATGGTCGGCGTCTGGAGCCATATCGTGCTCTTTGCCGTCGGCTATTGCGCGAGCCTGTTTTTCCGCAGTGAAAAAGATGTTACAAGGATGACCGTCTATGGCTGGCTGCAAAACCGCATCCCCCGCACCGCGGCGACAACGGGCTATTAGCGCGCTGGTGCCGATCTCGCTGCTTCTGTTCGGCTGCGCAGCGCAAAAGCCGGCGGGACCGGCGCCCGTCCTGCACGCCGAGGCGTTCAAACATTACGTCGATGACTTCAACACGATGGAAAGCGAGGACGTGGTCAACGCCATCCCCAATGCCGCCGCATGGGATTGGATGCAGAAAAACGTGCCGCTGTTTGAGTGTCCCGATGCGGACATCCAGCGCATCTATTACTTCCGCTGGTGGACGTACCGCAAACACCTGGTGCAGACGCCGGCCGGTTGGGTGCTGACGGAGTTCATCACGCACGTCAAACACGCCGGGATTTACGACACGATAAGCTGTGCTATCGGTCAGCATTTGGACGAAGGCCGCTGGCTGCGCGACCAGCGCTACCTGGACGATTACACGCGCTTCTGGTTCCGCGGCGACGGCGGCAAGCCGCAGCCGCACTTGCACAAATTCAGCGGCTGGGTGGAATCGGCCGCGTACGAGCGCTACCGGGTCACGGGCGACGCCAAATTGCTGATCGATATGTTGCCCGATTTCGTCGCCGATTATCGCCAATGGGAAAGTGAGCGGCTCCTCCCCAACGGCCTGTTTTGGCAACGGGACGTGAGCGACGGCATGGAAGAATCGATCAGCGGCTCGCGCAAGAAGCACAACGCCCGGCCGACCATCACGAGCTACATGTACGGCAACGCCCTGGCCATCGCCGCCGTTGCCGAGCTGGCCGGCAAGCCCCAAATCGCCGCGGAATTCCGCGGCAAAGCCGGCAAGCTCAAAGCCGCCGAGGAGCGATTGCTCTGGGATGATTCGGCCAAGTTCTTCAAGGTCCAGTTCGAAGACGGCTCGCTCTCCCCAGCCCGGGAAGCGATCGGCTTCATCCCCTGGTATTTCAATTTGCCGGATGACACGAGCGACTTCGGCTCAGCGTGGAACCAGCTCACCGATCCGCAGGGTTTTTGGCTTCCCTGGGGCCTGGCCACGGCCGAGCGGCGCCAGCCGACGTTCATGGCCCGCGTCAAAGGCGATTGCGAATGGGATGGCGCCGTCTGGCCGTTCGCCACCAGCCAAACGCTGACCGCCCTGGCCAATCTGCTGAACAACTACCAGCATCACGAGATGACTAAGCAGGTTTTTCTTGACGCGATGCGCACGTACGCCAAATCGCACACGATGGACGGCAAGCCGTACATCGGGGAGTACCAGGACCCAAACACCGGCCGCTGGCTCAAAGGCAACAATCCCCGCAGCCGCTACTACAACCATTCGACGTATTGTGATTTGGTGCTCACCGGCGTGGTCGGCCTGCGGCCGCGCAGCGATGACGTGGTGGAAGTGAACCCGCTGGTGCCCGAGAACGCGTGGGACTGGTTCTGCGCAGATGGCATCCCATATCACGGCCACGAGCTGACGATCCTCTGGGACAAGACGGGCGCGCACTACAGCAAAGGACCCGGCCTATCCATCTTCGCCGATGGGCGTTTGTTGGCACACTCCGATACGCTCGCTCGCATCACTGCGCAGTTGCCGCGATAATGAATCGTGTTGCTATGCCGCGGCGCATGGACTGAAAAAATCTTTTCCTGCCTGCAAACACGCAAAAGTTGGTATTCCCGCAGCATTCATCGCGACAATTCGCTTAGCTCCAGCGGGAGATGGGGGTTGAGATTTCTGGTTTTGATTGGAGAATCGAGTCCGCAAGGCAAGCATTTCGCCGCGCTGTCAGTGAAACATCCGACTACCACAAAACAATACGCGTGATACCCTGCGGGCTGCAGTCCACGCTGCAATCGTGAAAATTTTAGGGCGATGAAACCGGTCACGACCGGTTGATGGAAACGAGCAATGAAAGCCGCTCGCGCCCGGTTTCTCGCCGCTCATTTCTTTGCCGCCTGGGTTTGACGTGGGTAGCCCGACGGCGAAATTAAATCATATCCACAGAGGAGAAGGCATATGCGTCAGTTCAAATTACGCGTCATATCCATCATGGCGTTGGCCTTATCGGCGGGAGCGGCATTCATGCCGGCGACCGCGCACGGACAAATCTTTGTCTCGAACGAGACTGCCGCCACGATTGGCGAATACAGCACGTCGGGAGCGACGGTGAACGCCTCCCTGGTCTCGGGGTTGAGTCAGCCGCTGGGCATTGCCGTATCTGGATCGGACCTGTTTGTCGCGAACCACAGCGCCGGCACGATTGGCGAATACACGACTTCGGGAGCCACGGTGAATGCCTCCCTGGTCTCGGGGTTGAATGACCCGTACGGCATTGCCGTGTCTGGATCGGACCTGTTTGTCGCGAATTGGGGGAGCGGCACGATCGGCGAATACACCACTTCGGGAGCCACGGTGAACGCCTCCCTGGTTTCGGGGTTGAATTACCCGCACGGCATTGCCGTGTCTGGACCGGACCTGTTTGTCACGTACCTATACAGCGGCACGATCGGCGAATACACCACGTCGGGAGTGACGGTGAACGCCTCCCTGGTCTCGGGGTTGAATAGCCCGATCGGCATTGCCGTGTCTGGATCGGACCTGTTTGTCACGAACTTTTACGACGTCACGGTCGGCGAATACACCACGTCGGGAGCAACGGTGAACGCCTCCCTGGTCTCAGGGTTGTCTTACCCGTACGCCATCGCCGTGTCTGGACCGGACTTGTTTGTCACGAGCGCCACGCTCGGTACGATCGGCGAATACACCACGTCGGGAGTGACGGTGAACGCCTCTCTGGTCTCGGGGTTGGATCGGCCGTCCGGCATTGCCGTGGCTGTCCCCGAGCCGGCGAGGCTGGGGCTGCTGGGTCTGGCTGGCGGCATGCTGCTGATGCGCCGGCGCGAAAATCGCCAGTAAACGCAGGGGCATGAAAAATGTCGGGAATTTCCGCGTGGGGAGCAGACCGGCCCGAGGACGGGCCGGCTCAATTTCGAATCGATACCCACCTGCTCTCGGACCGCTTTCTGTAGTGTTGACCTACGCGGCTTCGGCTTCGGGGGGCTTATCGGCAGCGTCGGGGGCGGGGGCCGTGGGGTGGGCGGCGTGGTGGGGGCCGGGGGTGAACATCAACCGCGGAATCTGAAGGCCGGGGATCGCTTCCAGCTTGGTGATGAAGCCCGGGCGCAGGCCGCTGGGTTGCAGGGAGCCGCGCACCGGGGCGTTGGCCGCGGCGGGTTCCTCCTTAAAGCGGAAAATGTCCTGAAGCAGCATGCGGTCGCCTTCCATGCCGGCCAACTCGCAGATGTGGGTGATCTTGCGCGAGCCGTCGCGCATGCGGGATTCGTGGACGATCATCTGGACGGCCGAGCCGATCTGCTCGCGGATGACGCGCACGGGGAATTCGATGCCGGCCATGAGGGCCATGGTTTCGATGCGGGAGATGGCGTCGCGCGGGGCGTTGGCGTGGAGCGTGGTCAGCGAGCCGTCGTGGCCGGTGTTCATCGCCTGGAGCATGTCGAGGGCTTCGGCGCCGCGGCACTCGCCGACGATGATGCGCTCCGGGCGCATGCGCAGGGCGTTGCGCACCAGGTCGCGGATGGTGACTTCGCCCTGGCCGTGGGCGTCGGGCGGCTGAGCCTCCAGCGTGATCACGTGATCCTGGAACAGTTTGAGCTCGGCGGCGTCTTCGATGGTGACGATCCGCTCATCGTCGGGGATGCAGGCCGAGAGGACGTTGAGCAGGGTGGTTTTGCCCGAGCCGCTGCCGCCGGTGACGATGATGTTCAGCCGGGCGATGACGCAGACTTTGAGGAACTCGGCGATCAGCGGCGTCAGCGTGCCAAGGTTGATCAGGTCCGGGAAGGTCAGGAGGGTTTTGCTGAATTTGCGGATGGTGAGGCAGGACCCGGCGACGGCGACGGGCGGGATGACCGCATTCACGCGCGAGCCATCGGGCAGGCGGGCATCCACCAGCGGGTTGGTTTCGTCCAATCGCCGGCCCAGCGGAACGATGATCCGGTCGATGATCCGCCGAACGTGGGCATCATCGTCGAAGGTGATGTCCAGGCGGACGGGCTTGCCCTTGCGCTCGACGTACACGCGGTCCGCGCGGTTGACCATGATCTCGGTAACGCTGGGGTCATCCAACAGCGGCTGGATCGGACCCAGGCCGAACAGTTCGTCGATCACCTGCTGGAAAAGCTGCTCCTGTGTGGTCTGCGGCACACTGATCCCCAGTGCCGCCAAGTCCTGGGGCAGATGCTTCAGAACGGACTGGCGCCCGGCGGCATCGGACAGGGCGGCCTTGCTGGTATCGATGTGCGGCAAGAGCCGCTCTACCAGCATCCGCTTGACCCTGCGAAGCTCGTTATGCTCCGCGGTTCCGGCAATAGGCGCGGCCCCAGCGTCCGATGCGTGCTGCATTGAATTCTTATCGACAATCCGCAGCACGGGTTAAGTCAAAGTTGACCGATGTCAGGCTTTTCGGATGCCATAGCGCCGGCGCGTCGGCATTTCAGGATCGCAACGTGCACGAGCGGGTGCAGGAGGTGCGTCGGGAGTACCTGGGATACGAACACAATTTGGCGCTGCCGCAGGACCTGGGCAAAAGCGCGGACGCCATCCTGAAGTATCTGCCTCCAGAATCCGCCCGTGCTTTCGAGCTGTACCGGCGGCATTTCGAGTGACGGGGATGGGCCGGCAGCATCGGGGGCGACCGAAATGCAACCACGGAGCCATGGAGGCACGGAGGTAAATCGTGTCAGTCGATCATTGCCGCGTCGTGGGGCGCTCGCTGAATAAAGGTCGTGTCTCCTTCAGTTGGCTAGGGCGAACAACTGATGCTGCGTGAACTTGTGGGGACTGTAGCGATGGCTATAGAGCGGAAAAAACCCTTGTGCGACCGTCATCGCTTCCCGCACGACCGCACGCGGAGACCTGGTGATGAGGCTCATATTGCATCTTCTACAGATGCGAAGACAATCGCGCTACGTAACAGGCGCCGAACTTGTCATGTTTTCTATAGAGAGCAGTCGTGTCCCCTCCAGTTCGGAGAATACGTGTCCGCTGCGCCGACTACACTCCTACCCTGACGGGATGGGCGCTTCAGGGGGGCCTTTTTGGAGGGGGATTCGTCGCAGAGGCCGGGTATTCCAGTATGGATACACGCCGGAGGGAAGAGTGGGCCGGAATGTTATGCTGGTGCCCGGTAGTATGCGGAATCCGTTTGATTAATGGCCAGGACATCCTTCGACCGGCTGCACTTCTGAAGCGCTTTCAACACGCCCGGGCAACGGGGGTTTAGATCGTGCCAAAGGATAATGCCGCCGGGCTTGAGTAACTTGAAAGCGATCTCGGAGTCGCTGAGCACCGCGTCGAATTCATGGCTGCCATCGACGAAGACGAAGTCGGTGATTCCGTACCAGCGGCTGAAGTCGAAGGACGTGGAATAGCCGCCAAATTGCTGGATTTTCGCCGCTTCGGGCAGGCCGCGGAATACGGAGCCTTTGACCGGATCGTTGGGAAATTCCGAATCGAGCGTGTAGATCATGGCGTTGGGCGGCGTGTTGGCGGCGACGATGGTGGCGGATCGTCCGTCGCCGGTGCCGATCTCCACGCAGACGGTCGGCTGAAAGCAGCGCGCCACGGAGGCCAGCACAATGGAATCAAGAATCGAACCCGCCCGAAGGTCTTTGCTCCAGTTGCGCAAATTGAGGATCAGGTCCGTCTGATGCGGGAGGATTTGGTCCAACGCGATACACCGGAGATCGAATCGCCAATAATAGAATCGGGTCTTGATACGCTGAAGGACGGATGCCATAAAGCTCCCGAGCGTCTGAGCCGAAACGTTCGATTCGATCGATGGCCCTCGACCTCCGCGGACCAATTCTTGTCACTTGTAGCATCTGATGAGAGTCATCGCAACCATTGATAAAGGCAATCCTTGTGAGCGTTGCGTCGGCTGGGCTATGACGCTGACGGTTCCGGAATTCGGCGATTTCATTGGTCCGGCAGCCAGTCGGGCAGTTGGCTGATCGGCGTTGCCGGCAGGTTGATCAGAAGGCCAGAAGGGGAAGGCCAGCAGGGGGACAGCGCACCTTATGACCGGCGTTGGGCACGTCATGAAACGGATAAGGTGCGCGAGCGGTGGTTGGGCGCGTTGCCGATGCGTCACAGGAAAACCGAGGGGTTGACGGCAAAGTGGGCGGCGGCGGCGCGAATGTGCGCCTTGCTCATCTCGCGCTGACCTTTGAGGATCATGGTGGCGGCGGGGCGGCGGCCCAGCACTTCGCCAAGGTCCGCAGGCGTCATGCCGTGCTGGTCCATGAGGTGGTGCAGCACGTCGAGGGGCGAGGCTGCGGCCAGCGCCGGCAAGATATGCGACCGCTCGTAGTCATCGACAAAGCGCCCCAGCGCCGCCAGGTAATCAGCTTCGCCAGCGGTTGGTTGTTGATCGCCTTTTGCTGATAACTTGGCGACGATGACCAACGCCCGGCGATGGTCGGCCTTGGAACGAATTGGGCGCAGCGGAAAAGAGCGAACCAGTTCCAGGTAATCCTCTTCGGCGGTGGGGGACCTTGAGGCGATTGTTTTCATAGCCTTTGCCTCCATTGGTCTTTGTCGTATTCCGCAGTGTGATCCGATATTTGCCGCGACAGCGGGCAGGCGCCCAATTGGCGGGTTCGGCGAGAGTTACAACAAGTAGCAGCGACAGGACTCGAACCTGTGACCCGGGGCTTATGAATCCCCTGCTCTGCCAACTGAGCTACGCTGCCATCATAAACGAATGGCCGTCACAGCCATCAGCCTGCGGCAATTTTATGGCGCGCAATGGTTTGGTCAATCCTTCGACGGCCCAGGGGCTGCGGATTGCGACTCCTTGAATCGAAAATAGTCCAGGGGCATCTGGCGCGTCGAGCCATCCGTTGTCTGGATCGGCGAAATGGCCGTCGCCCGCGGCGTGACGTGGAGAATCGAAATCGTCTCAAACGGAGCCGTGGGAGCGGTAAAACGCCGCGATTGAGGATTAAACATCGGCCGGGACTGGCCGCAGATCCAGTTGAATTCAGCGGGTAGGGATTGAAAACGAAGAGAATCGCAATAAACGGCCGCGTTGAGGGCGTTCTGTTCGCTCATTTTGTGCGGGGTTGCGTCCAAGGCGATTTGGGTCCAGCGCTGCCAGCTTTTCCAGAGGGGAGATTGGCGGGGCGCGGCGAATACGCCGGAGTTGATCATCGGTTTGGCGATCAGGTGTTGCATGATTTCATCGCCGAAGGAGGCGGCGTAGAACCGTCGCATCTGCGGATCGGTGGATGGATGGGCGTAGGCCGGATGCGTTTCGATGACGGCGGCGATGTCGGCCGAGGACGCGGCGGCGACAAGAGCGTCGATGGCGCGCCAATCCTGCAGCCAGGCGTCGGAATCGATCCAAATCAGGATTTCGGCATCGGGGAAATACTTGGGCAACATCGGCCGGGCGGTCATGGCCTGGTACCAATGCGGCGCCGGCGGGCGATCGGCGAAATCAAAATCCCACTGTGGCGACACGCATCCGACGCCGAGGAACTTCAACTCCTCCGCCTGATCCGCATCCAATCCCACATTTAAAACCCAAAGATCAATGCTGCTATTGGGGCGATGTTCCAGAATCGAATATGCCCATCCCCGCAACAGCGGGAAATATTCGGCATCAGCGGCGGAGATGAGCGCGGTTCGCATAGAGAGAGGAAGGCTCAATGGACAATCGTGTGCATCGGCCTTTCATCTGTGGCCAATTGTATTCGCCTCAGTATTGTCTGCGGTCGGCGGCATCGGAAATTTCGCTGCTGGCGATGCTTTCGTAGCCGACGTGGGCGACAAATTCGGGATAGCCGGGGGCGCCCATCTCGGGGATGTCCAGGCCGGCGACTTCGACGCCGGGGGGGACGCGGTTGGAGCCGAGGAACCTTCCGATGATCCAGAAAACCAGGCCGGCGGCGAGCAGGTTCCAGGCGATGCAGACGGCGGCGGCGATCAATTGCGCCAGTAATTGCTTGGGGGAATGGTGGCCATAGAACAGCCCGGTGATGTTGCCGGGGATGTTGTTGTAGCCGTCGCCATAGGTGCCGTTGGCGAAGAGGCCGACGGACAGGATGCCCCAGAGTCCGCCGACGCCGTGGACGCTGATGGCGCCGACGGGGTCGTCGATGCCCTTGCGTTCAAACATCAGGACGGCCCAGACGACCAGGAGGCCGGCGACGATGCCGATGAGGAAGGCGGCCGGCGGGCTGATGAAGGCGCAGGGGGCGGTGATGGCGACCAGTCCGCCGAGCATTCCGTTGCACATCATGGAGGGGTCGGGCTTGCCGTACACTTTCCACAGGTAGAAGCAGGAGGTGACGGCGGCGGAAGCGGAGGCGAGCATGGTGTTGACGGCGATCAAACCGATGCGGTCGGTGGTTCCCGAGAGCGAGGAGCCGGCGTTGAAGCCGAACCAGCCGAAGGCCAACACGAACGTTCCGAACATGACCATGGGCATGTGATGGCCGAAGATGGGGCGCGGGTTGCCTTGGGGGTCATACTTGCCGATGCGCGGGCCGATCATGGCGCAGAGGATAAAGCCCATGACGCCGCCCTGCAGGTGCACGACGGAGGAGCCGGCGTAATCGACGGCGCCGTGGCCCAGGCCGCAGTTGACGCCCAGGCTGGCCAGCCAGCCGCCGCCCCACATCCAGCAGCCGTAGACGCTGTAGAGGAATCCTCCGACGCAGAGGCTGAAGATGGTGAAGCTGCGGAAGCTCCAGCGTTCGGCCAGTGCGCCGGTGGGGATGGTGGCGGCGGTGTCCATGAAGACCATCATGTAGAGGAAGAGGACGATGGCGCCGGCGGAGATGGCCGGTCCGCTGAGGAAGAAGCCGCTGTAGCCGCACAGTCCCCAGTGTTTGCCGAAGAGGGTGATGTAGAGCATGTGGTTGAGGGACGAGCCGCCGCCCAGGCCCAGGGACTGCGGCCCGCCGATCAGCGGGATGGCGGAGCCGGCGGGGGCGCCGTTGACTCCGCCCATCATGAAGGCGTAGCCGCAAATGAAAAACCCGATCATCCCCAGGCTGTAGACCAGGAAATTCATGGACATGGTGTGGGCGGCGTTTTTGGCGCGGCACATGCCGGTCTCGAGCAGGGCGAATCCGGCCTGCATGAACATGACCAAGAATCCGGCCACCAAAGTCCAGACGAAATTGATGGCACGGGTGTGATCGGCGATGGCGGCGGCGGTGGGATTCGCCGGCTCCAGGGCGGGAATGGCTGCGGACTGGGCGTGGGCCGCCGGAGTCAGCGTTGCTAGGGCCGCGAAGATGAGCAGGAGTAATGCGACGCTAAAGGTTCTGCGGTTGGTAGAGTCGATCATAGGTGGTCAGAAGTTAATGCCTTGGAGGCCGCGGGACAAGAAATGAATATCGGAAACAAAGCCGCCCGGGAAAACAGGACGGCCACCCGCGGAGGTGGCCGT
Source organism: Phycisphaerales bacterium UBA1161 (assembly GCA_002311745.1). Lineage (GTDB taxonomy): Bacteria > Planctomycetota > Phycisphaerae > Tepidisphaerales > Tepidisphaeraceae > UBA1161. Next base: position 131,848 of record DBZL01000031.1, read on the forward strand.
CCTGAAAACGGAGGGTTTTGATCCTTCTGTGCACTGTTCAAGTGACCGAGAGCGTTGTTGGTCGGCTCAGGATGATTTCCTTGCCGAGTTTCTTGCTTCGGCCAATGAAATAGATGGTGCCGTAGACGCCCCAGGCGGCGGCGATTCCCAAGGCCCAGAACGGCTCTTTGGGGCTCATGCCCGGCACGCTGAACGGCCCGATGATGTAGAACAACATGCAGCCCAGATTCGCGAGCAATCCGAACGCCGGAATGAACAGGTGCTTGATCGGATTGTGCAGATGGTGCTGGTGGAAGGCCACCATCGCGATGATGCAGGTCATCATGTAGAGCATGAACGTACCGAAGTTGCTGATGAGGGTGATGACCAGCGAGCTGCACGGGAATTTCAAAGCGGTGGAGTTGTGGAACAGCCCGAAGTAGTACCACGGGCTGTAGTGCCACACACCGGCGACGGCGGTATCCGCTTGGGCGGCGGGACCGCAGAAGTTGAAGAGCACGCCATAGATGCCGATCACCACCGAGATCGTCGCCAGCGTCCAGATGGAGCGGTGCGGCGTGGCGTTCTTGCCGTGCAGCATGCCAAAGTGCGCCGGGACTTCCTCGTCGCGGCCCATGGCGTAGGTCACGCGAGCGCCGGTGTTGATGCAGGAAAGGGTCGTCCCGATCAAGGCCACAAAGACGGTGAACGCCTCCAGGATCATGAACCACCAACCGCCTTGGGTGCTGCCGAAGACCCAGGCGCCGACGATCTGCATCATGTCGCCGATGGGGGCGGCCGAACCGGCGGCGGTGGTGGCGTTGTAGTTATTGTGCATGAAATAATCGGCGGCGAAGTATTCAAACAGGTAACAGAATCCGCCTTGAATCGCCAATGACAGCAATACAGCCCACGGGATGTGCTTCTTGGGGTTCTTGGCTTCCTCGCCCATCGACGTGACGGATTCGAATCCGACCAGGATCAGGATGGCGATGCACGCTTGCACGAAGGTGACGCTCAGGCCGTGCGGGTGGATGACCGATCCGGCGCTGATGTGTTGATTGAACGTGGGAACCAGACGCGGATTGGCGCTGGTGTCGTTGGGGTCAGGCGCCATGACTACGCCGCCGTCGTACGAAACCTTCCATGGATTGCTGGTGTCCAGCTTGGGCGTGCCGTCATCGTTGAAAACGGGGTTGCCTTTGGCGTCGACCGCTTGCTGGTAGGGATAGGCCTTGTTGTTGCCGTAGCTATCGGCGACCAGGCCCCAGGTGCTGACGGCTGAGCCTTCGTGGTGGTTGGTGCGATAGGCGATGGCCATCACGGAGAAAATGATCAGCGCCGTGATTTGAATGACGTTGATGGCGACGTTGACGCCGGTGGCGCCGACGACGCCGCGGTAGGCGATGTACGCCACGCCGTAGGCGAAGACCACGCAGAAGAGAACCATGAACAGCGGGCTGGGGATGCCGGCGTTGAAAATCTTGGGCCAAAATTGGCCGGCGAGATACCCCGCCACAATGGCCGTGACGGCCACCATGACGCCGGGATACACCCAATAGTAGAGGTGACTGGCCCAGCCGACCATGAACTTGTAAAGTCGCGCCCACTTGTAGGCCTGTTTCTTGGAAAGGAACGCCTGTTCGGCGAAGAAATAGGAACTGCCGGCGCCGGGATAGAGCTTGGACAGCTCGGCGTACGAGATGGCGGTCGCAAAGCAAAGCGCCAACGCCAGCAAGATGCCGAACCACATGGCGATGCCCGCGATGGGCTTGCCATAGGAAAGCTGCATGACGAAGGTCAGCCACAGGAACGCGCCCGGGGCGATCAGGGCCATGGCGTTGCTGGTCAGGCCCGTCAAACCGAGCGTGGCCTTGGGTGCGGTGGGGGTGGGACTGGGACTGGATTCGGTTGCCACAATCACTCTCCTTTCGCCCGGCTGTGCGTGCAGCCGGGCTGTGTAGCTTGGTCTTTGGCGCGGCGGCGCTGCGTCTCTCGCACAGGCGCCATCACAAATGCTGTGCCACGTTCGCCAGTTAGATTGGGGACAGGGCTTGTGGCCGCCGTAGCGGCGGTTTTGAGGCCCTGACGGCGCCGCATGGGTCCGGGCGGTCGCGTGGAGCGCCACGCCTAAAAAGTGGGCAGGATGGGAAATGGCGCCTGGGATGAGCCGCGAAGCTGAGCGCGCCGGCCAGAGTCGGAGAAGTCAGTTATCGGGCGGCGATGCGGGGGTCTTGTATTGGCGGCTGCGGCTCATAGAATCCGGCCGATCCAGCAGGCCGCCGCCTTTCTTCTATGGAGATCTCGTACGCCAGCTTGTCCACCGCCGGTCCGATACGGGAGCACAATGAAGACTGCGTCGTCTGCTGGCAGCCGCAGGGCGAATCGGAATGGCGCGAGCGGGGAGCCATCGCGATTCTGGCCGACGGCGTGGGGGGGCAGGACCGCGGCGAGATCGCCAGCAAACTCGCTTGCGACGAGGCGGTAAAATCCTTCCTGGAGGCCAAACCCCTGGCCGCGCCTAATCAGGTTCTGTTCCAGATGTTCTCGGCGGCGAACGTCGCCATTTATGACCAGAACCTCAAAGGTCACGGCGCCGCCCGCATGGCGACGACGTTGACGGTCTGCATGTTCCGCCACAACGAGGTGAACATCGGCCACGTGGGCGATTGCCGCGTGTACGCGGTGCAGCAGGGCCGCATCCGCCAGGTGACCAGCGATCATTCCTACGCGGGCGTGCAGCTCAAGCTGGGGCTGATCACCGTGGAGGAGGCCGCCAGCAGCCAGATGCGCTCGGTCCTGACCCGTACGGTCGGCCAGGAACCGACCATCCGCGTGGACTATCATACGATCACGGTCAGCCCCGGCGACGTGATCGTGCAGATGTGCGACGGCGTCTGGACGCAACTGACTGAAGGCGAGATTCTGGACGTCGTCAGCAAGCAAGCGCCGGAGCAGGCCTGCCCATCGCTCGTGCGGATGGCCGAGCGGCGCGGCGCGGATGACAACCTCTCGGTCCAGGTCATCCAAATTCAAGGCATCGAGCGCTTGAGCTACTATCGCGGACTGCCCACGTACCAAAAGGAGAGTCCAGCCGTCATGGGAACCGAGGTGGAAGTTGGCCAGGTGCTGGACGGGCGATTCAGGATCACCGACGTCATCAGCCGCTCGGGCATGGCGTCGATCTTCAAGGCGATCGACCTGACGGACAACAGCGTCGTGGCGCTGAAAGTGCCGTTCATGCAGTTCGAATCGGATCCCGGCTTCTACCAGCGCTTCCAGCGCGAGCAGGCCATCGGCCAGGCGCTGCGCCATCCGTACATCCTGCGCATGATGGAGGATGAAGCGGTCAAGAAGAGCCGGCCGTACATCGTGATGGAATTCCTGGAGGGGCAGACGCTGGCGCACTTGATGCACACGATCCGCCCGATGCCGCAGGCCGACGCCCTCAAGATCGCCAGCCGCGTCTGCGAGGCCCTGCATTACATGCACGAGCACGACGTGGTGCACCGCGACCTCAAGCCGGACAACGTCATGATCTGCAACGACGGCAGCATCCGGATCATGGATTTCGGCATCGCCAAGTTCGAGGGGAGGCGGCGGTTGACCTTCGGCGGATTCACGCCCGCCATGGGCACGCCGGATTACATGGCCCCCGAGCAGGTGCGAGGCCGCCGCGGCGACGCGCGCACCGACATCTACAGCCTGGGCGCCATCCTCTACGAAATGCTCACCGGCTCGGTCCCCTTCGAAGGAGCCAACCCCTTTATTATCATGAACAGCCGCGTCAGCGGCGACCCCGTGGCCCCGCGCAAGCGCAACGACAACATCTCACCGCAGGTGGAGGAGATCGTCCTGCACGCCATGGCCCGAAATCCCCAGGACCGCTACCCGTCGGCGTTGGCGATGAAGCAGGAGCTGGATAATCCCGAAGCGGTCGAAGTGACCGGCCGCGCCCAGCGCCTGGTCAAACCCAATCCCATATCCGGCAACCTGAAGCGCTACCGCCTGGTGGCGATCTGCGTGGCCATCCCGTTGATTATCCTGGCGGTCGCCTTGTTTTTCTCCCATTTCCGCATCGCGCGCAAGTGAGTTTGAGCGTTGTCTGGTCCCCTCGCCCCGCGTGCTGGCGGGGAGAGGGTTAGGGTGAGGGGCGAAGGGGACAGGCCCGGCGCGTATACGCTGATCTAAAAGCCGCTGAGCCGTACCGGGATCGTTGAAATTCCAACGTTCACGTCGTCGGGCATTTCCGCCGTCGGATACGGGCGAGCAGGGGAATCGCCGCGCCAAGGAGAATTGCCGCCGAACCCGGTTCGGGGACCGCGACCATATCTCCCATCATTACGACGTCTGTTTGGCTGCCGCTGACGAAGGTGTCGGCGTATTCGTTGAACGCGGCTTCCTTCTTCGTGAGCGTGACGCTGACGTTCGACATGTATATGTTCGCGGCATAGAACATGTTCCACTGGTCGGTGGCGTGAATATTGATGTTCTCGAACGTCAGGCCGTTAATGTTGGGCGGTGAAATGTTCAGCCCATAGATCATGGCGGCGTTGTTGGCGCCGGTGGCGGTGAGATTCTCGACGGTGATGTTGTCCCAGATTGGCGTAGTGGCGGTGTAGGTGGCGGCCGGGAAGGGGCTGGAAGCGCTGGGATTGCCGGGGAAATTGTCTCCGCCGCTGCTGTAAAAGCTGTTGATGATGATGGGGTATTCGACCTTCGTCATGGTCAGGCCGTTGAACGTCACGTTCTGCACCGTTCCGCCGTTGCCCTGGCCGGCCTTGAGGTGCAGGCCGTACGTCGTATTGTTGAACGTGCAATTGGTGACGGTCATTCCGTTGAGGCCGAGGTTGGTCTGTCCGCCGATGGAAATGCCGTGCCCGTGTGTCATGGTGCAATTGGCGACCGTGATGTCGCTGCAGGCGGTGTCTTGCGGCTTGGCGACTATGTCGTCGTCGCCCGCGGCGACATGGCAATTCTCGATCAGGAAATGACTGCCGGAAAAATCGATCCCGTCCGTGTTGGATTGATATTTCAGAGGATCCTGGATGGTGACCGTGTTGATGGTGACGTTGCTGTCCGCTTCGGTAACGAGGTGCTCGTGGGAGGAATTCTCGATGGTCACATTGGCCACTTCCAGATTGGTGATGTTCTTGAGCGACAACATATTGTTGGAAGAAGTGGAAGTGGCATGATCGTCGATAATTCCGCCGCCGCTGATTTCAACGTCGTGCGTTGTTCCGGTAGTGGAGATGAATGTGTTCTTGGGCGTGAGGTTCTGCAAGGTGGCGCCGGTGTCGACTTTGAGATTGACGTTATTCCCGAGCAACAATGCATTGCTCATATAAGCGCTGGATGCGGCGGGGATTTCCACGGTTCCGCCGCCATGGCTGGCCGCGTAGGCGATGAAGGCGTTGATGACGGATGAGTTGTCGGTGGTTCCGCCGGCTTTAGCGACAGCGCCGCCGTCGATGGCGGAATTGGAAACCGTGACGTTGTAGGTTGCCGAACCAATGGTCGGCAACGTGGGGTTCGCCAAGGCCTTCCCCGTCAAGGATGCGACAATAGGGAAACAACTGGCACCGATAAGCGCGCAACGCTTCCGAGACATGACCGCCCTCCTCGTGTTAAACCGGCATTTACCATTGACCTAGGCCGCACGACGGTCGTGTGGCGATGGCTCGCAGGATAGCGGCCTTGGGAATTTTGCACAATTTATTGTTCATTCGGCGCCAACGACGTCGCGACGATTTTGACGGCAAGTTGTCCATCTTGCCACGCCAGCAGCCCGGCCGCCGAGGTTGGTGACGATGAAGCCGACGCGGGCGACCACCGGTTCAAGGATATGTTGCAAGTATGATGCCTGTCTGGGAAATTCGGGACAAGAGCGGTTACAGCCCGTATTCCCCCCAGCGGCGGGTGACCAGGTCGATGGTTTTCTGATCCATCACCATTTTCTTGAGCCAGCGGCGCACTTTGCCTTCGGCGGGCCGCTTAGCGGTGGCGTTGGGGTCTAAACGACCGCAGTGCGACGCTCGCGCCGGCGGCCGATGGAACCACGGTTGGCCCCGTACAGGTTGGTTTCGTGCGAGAGCCGAACGATGTCGAAATACATCAGCAGCGTGGCGCGATCGATGGTCTGCTCGTATTGGCCGCTCTTATTCACAAGCCAGATACAGTCGCTGCCATCGCGCGGCGAATAATAGCCGATCCGGAATTCTCGCCCCATCTGCTTTCGCCAGTGGGGCGTCGAGTCGTCGTAGCGGCTGAGCCGTACGAGGGTCTTTGGCGGGATGATTCGAGGAATCTTCATACTCCAACTTTACATCATACGGCTTCTAATCCCTTGGATGCAAAGCGTTTTTGCTCGCTTTCGCTGCCTCACGACAAAAACGCAGCCAATCTGCGAGTGGAATTGGAGGTGGAACGATTCCGTTGTGCGGGATTGGAGTGCCATCGAGCCGGTATCGGCCGACATTTCTGTTTCTTCGATAACGGTCGATGTGGACGCCGCCGTGCGTAAACCTGTCAAGCTGGTAATTGTCCGTGGACATTAAATTCCGTATTCCCCCCAGCGGCGGGTGATCAGGTCGATGGTCGTTTGATCCATCTCCATCTTCCTGGGCCAGCGGCGGACCTTGCCTTCGGCGGGCCATTTGGCGGTGGCGTCGAAGCCGATCTTGCTGCCGGCGCCTAGCTCCGGACTGGCGTGATCCAAAATGTCCACCGGGCCGTGGACGATCTCGCTGTCGCGCTGCGGATCGCAGTGGGCGAACCAGTGGAACAGCACGTCCTGCTCGTCGTGCACGTCGACGTCCTCGTCCACCACGATGATGAACTTGGTGAACGACATCTGCCCGGCGCCCCAGATGGCGTGCATCACCCGGCGGGCCTGGTACGGGCATTCCTTGCGAATTTTCACGAACGCGCAGTTGTGGAATACGCCGCTGACCGGCAGGCTGTAATCGACGATGTCCGGGATGATGGTCTGCACCAGCGGCAGGAAGATGCGCTCCGTGGCTTTGCCCAGGAAATAGTCTTCCATCGGCGGCTTGCCGACGATCGTCGTGGGGTAGATCGGGTCCGCGCGGTGGGTGATGGCCGTGACGTGATACGCAGGGTAGAGATCGGCCAGGCTGTAGAAGCCGGTGTGGTCGCCGAAGGGGCCTTCCATCAATTTCTCGGCCGGGTCGACGTAACCCTCAACAATGATCTCGGCGTTGGCGGGGACTTCCAGGGGGATGGTTCGGCATTTGACCAGCTCGATACCGCGTCCGTTGAGGAAACCCGCAAATAGGATTTCCTCCATGCCCGGCGGCAGCGGGGCGGTGGCGACGTAGGGCAGGACGCTTTCGCCGCCCAGCACGACGGCCAGGGGCATCTTCTGGGCGCGGGCGGCGTACTTGCGGAAGTGCCGGGCGCCGTCGTGGTGCATGTGCCAGTGCATGGCGCACGTGCGCGCGGAGTATTGCTGGACGCGGTACATGCCGATGTTTCGGTCGCCGGTTTGGGGGTCCTGGGTGAAGATGCCGCCGAGGGTGATGTAGCGCCCCGTGCCGCGCGGGTTGGCGGCGGCGGCCGCGGCGGGATCGTAGACTTGCCCGCTGTCCAGGTCGCCGTCCAGCGGCCAGCACTGGATCAAGGGCAGGCGATTCAGGTCCGCCTGATCGCCCTCGAGCACCACCTGCTGGCAAATTCCATTGCGCACCGATCGCGGCGGAAAGCTGCCCAGCTTCAGCAGGTCCGGCAGCTTTTTCATTTTTTCCAGCAGGGTGGTGGGGATTTCCGGCTTGAGCAGTGCGGCGACGCGATCGGCCAATTCCGAAAGCGACGCCGTTCCCAGGGCCTCGTTGATGCGCCAATACGATCCGAAGGCGTTGATGGCGACGGGGATGTCGCTGCCCTGGACGTTTTCAAACAGCAGGGCCTTGCCGCCGAGGTTGGCCGCGGGTGATCGATCCACTTCGCGATGTCCGTGGGGCGCGGGAGTTTTGCAGACGCGGTCGCAGATGGCGGAGATTTCCAGCTTGGGATCGACGCGGGCTTTGACGCGAGCCAGTTCGCCTTCGCGCTGCAGAAGATTGAGAAACTCAGAGAAAGTCGCAGTGCCCATGGCGCGATGGTAAAGCGCCTCGCTCCGGCAGACAAATGCTGGAACGGGTCGCGCCGGGGTGATGGTTCGACGAAAGCGGCGCTGTAAGATAGCGGCCCATGAACGTTCAGATGGGCGACATCCTGATCCCGCAGCAGCGGATCGCCCAGCGCGTAGGGGAGTTGGCGGCGCAGATCACGGCGGACCACGCCTCAGTGGCGGTTGCTGATGGGGAGATCACCATCGTGCCGATTCTCACCGGCGCGATGATTTTCTGCGGCGACCTGATTCGCCGCATCCCCATCGCCATGAAGATCGGCCTGATGACGGTCAGCAGCTATCCCGGTCGAAGCGTGCGCACGCAAGGGGCCCAGATGTTGGCCAGCCAATTGGGCGACATCCGCGGGCGGCACGTGCTGGTGGTGGATGACATTCTGGACAGCGGCGGGACTTTGGGGATCGTGCTGCCGGCGCTGCGGCAGATGGGCGCGGCCAGCGTCAAGAGCTGTGTTCTGTTGCGCAAGGATCGGCCGCAGGCGCGCAGCGTGGCCGTCGATTACGTCGGATTTGAGATTCCCGATGTCTTCGTGGTCGGCTACGGCTTGGACTACAATGACTATTATCGTAATCTGCCGGACGTGGTGACGCTCCGCGGGCAGACAGTGGCCAAGACATGAGTTGGTTCGCGAGCCGCATTCGTGGAACATCTCGCCGATGCTGGCCGGCGTTGCACGCGGCCGAGGCGGGTTCCGGCGCCGCCGCCGCACAGCCCGTCCGCGCCACCTCCCTGGCGGCGGTGCTGGCCTCGCACATCCTGCGCGACGGTGAGATTGTTCTGATGGTGCTCAAGCCGTCGCTGTGGTTCATCCTCCTCTCCTCCGCGTGGTTCGTGGGGGCGGTGCTGGTGGCCAGCCTGGCGGTGGCGGTGCTGGAACACCGCGGGCACGATCATCGTCTCTTCGAGATCGCCGGCTGCCTGATCGCCGGGCGGCTCATGTGGGCGACCCTGCAATGGATGGGCCGGCTGTACGTGCTGACGGACCAGCGCGTCCTGTGTCTGGCCGGCGTGTTTTCCGTGGACGTGTTCGACTGCCCGCTGCGCAAGGTGGTGCGAACGCGACTGGTCTCCACGATGCGCGAAAAACTGTTGTGGGTCGGCTCCATCGAAATCATCCCGCACGAGGAAGCCATGCCCTCGGCCATCTGGCAGACGATTGCCCGCCCGCGGCAAGTCCACGAGCGCCTTTTGGCCGCCATCAGTCGCGCCCGCCAGTCCGGCAGCGGATGCGAATGACACGCGGCGGCGCCACCATCACGCGATTTTGCGCCCACCGATCCAAACGGCGGCGGGCAGAATGTCGCTTTCCAAAACCTCCAGCAGCGGATCATTCGTTTTGACGGCGAAGGCCACGAGGTCCGCCGCGGCGCCGAGGGCCAACGAGCCGACGCGGCCGGGAAAACCCATCGCCTTCGCCGCGTTGGTCGTGATCAATGGCCACAGTTGTGCCGTCGGAACTTGCCGAACCAGGCGGTGCAGCAGGCGCAGATCATCCACCAAGTTCAAATCCGGCGAGCTTGCACAACTGTCCGTGCCGACCGCCACGTTGATGCCGCGAGCCAGCATCTCCCGCCAGCGGTGCGGCGGGTGGCCGAAGAATTGATGCGTGCGCGGGCAATAGACGACCGAGGCGCGGCCGCGGGCAAGGATGTCCAACTCGCCGTCGTCACAGTAATTCACGTGCGCCAGCACGGCCGGGTATTGCAAGAGGTCCAGGGATTGTGCGAAACGAATCGGCCCGCCGCTAAAACGTGGAACTTGATCATCCCAAGTGCCCAGCCATTGCCACAAATCGCCAAAGGCTCCGCTGTGCTCGGCCAGGAATTCCGCCTCGTGGGGCGTTTCCGCCAGGTGCGTGGCCAGAGGCATGCGCCGCTGGCGGGCGACCTCGAGGCATCGGGCAAAACCGTGCGGCTCAACCGAGTACGGGGCGTGGGGCGAAACCGCGATGGTCAGGCGATCGCTTTGCCAACGGTCGTCGGCGGCCACGGCCAGGCGCTCCTCCAGCAGGTCTCGGTGTTGGGCCATGGCGTGGACTTCGCCGAAGCTGGTCACGCGCAGCGGCGAGTCGCGCAGCACCGGCCGAGTGAGGTGGCATTGGCGGCTGATGTCGCCGACGGTGGTGACGCCAAATCGCAGACATTGCTCGACGCCCAGGTCAATGGCCGCGGCCACTCGCTCGGGAGAGGGCATTTGGGGCATCAGCTCCTTGATCCAGTCCACGAAACCGCCCCGGAGCGAGTCGGGGCGCTGGCACAGGCTCAGCTCCAAGTGCGCGTGGGCGTTGACCAGGCCGGGCATAAGCACGCAATCGCCCAGGTCGACCAATTCCGCATCGCGGGCCTGAGCCCTAAGCTGATTTCGCGGACCGACGGCCAGGATTTTTGCATCGACGAGAACGGCCCCATCGGCCAATAGGGGGCCGCACATCGGCGCCACCCACGCGGCGCAGAGGAGTTGCCGGCCGGGCGGTTGGCTAGGGCTGGTCTTGCTCGAGTTCATCGGCCAGCATTTTTATCACTTGGCGGGCGGTTTCCAGTCGCCGCCGCGCCATGGCGCGGATCGGCTCGAAATGAAATCCATCTTTGAGGCGGGCTTCCCAGTATCCGTATTGCTCTCGTTTTTGGGCGGCGGTGAGCAGGTCGGCCACGCCTTCGCCTTGCAGGCCGAGCTGCACCGTTTGCCCGATCAGGCCGGTCAGGCCGAAATCGTCAAGATTGAGGGCATCGGCCAACAATTTCGCCTCGTCGATGACGGGGGATCGGTGGGGCACTTCATGCAAAAGGCGGGTGGCTCGATCCAACAGGGCCTCTTCCACGTCGGCGCCGAGGAGGCTGACCAACAGCTCGGCGGCTTGTTCGCAGCGGTCGCGGAGATTGGTGCGGCCCAGTTTCCCCGCGATGAGGCCGCCGGCCTGCCGCGGCGGAAGCTGCAGGGCGTAACAGGCCAGCTCCAACCCTTCGTCGTCCATGTCCGCTCCGATGAATTTCATGCCGGCGAACTTGCGAATGCGGTTCCACAGGCGCTGGGCGTCGCCCGACAGCCGCGGTCCAAGCGCATCGCGATCATCGAACGTGCGTAAGAGCTGTTCGAGCCGACGACGCAAATTCGGCTTCAAAGACATGGTCGCATCCGTGCGGTCAACGTGTCGTTCCATCCCCGTGTGGCCGCGTTTCCGGGCCTTCGCGCCAGCCCTTGCTGCGAGCCACGGATCATCGCATCAGCGTGGCGGAGCGTTCCGGCCCAACGCTTACCATCTTAATCGGAACTTCCAGAAGTTGTTCGATATGTTTTACGTATTGTTGGGCTTCGGTCGGCAAATCGTCGAAGGTTTTGCATCCGTCAAGGTTTCCGCGCCAGCCGGGCAAGGTTTCGTAAACCGGCTCGATCTCGGCCAAGGCATCGGCGTCGGCGGGGAAATGGGGCACGCGGCTTTGCCCGTGGCGATAGGCGGTGCAGATCTGCACGTGATCCAACCCCGACAAAACGTCCAGGAGGGTCATGGCGACGGACTCGACGCCGCAGAGGTCGGCGGAATACTTGGCGGCGACGGCGTCGAACCACCCGCAGCGTCGCGGTCGCCGCGTCGTCGTGCCGTATTCGTTGCCGCGCTGCCGGATGTAGTTGCCCACGTCGTTGTCCTGCTCGGTGGGGAACGGCCCGCCCCCCACACGCGTGCTGTACGCTTTGATCACGCCCACGAAACGCTGCACCATCTGCGGCGGAACCCCGGCGCCGCTGTACACCCCCAGCCCTGAACAATTGCTGCTGGTCACGTACGGATAGGTTCCGTGATCCACGTCCAGCAAAGCGGCGTGAGCGCCTTCAAACACAATCCGCTTGCCTTCAGCCGCGTATTGCAACAGCAGGTACGTCGTATCGTCCACCAGCGGAGCAATCCGCCGGCCAAAGTCGCGATATTGCTCGAACACCGGCTTGGAGTCGATCGGCTCGGAATCGTACAACGCCTTGAGCACCTTGTTGCGCTCGGTGATGATCCGGTGGATGCGCTGGCGGAGTTTTTCCTCATGGGCGAAGTCGGCGACGCGAAGGGCGGTGGCGCGTTGCATCTTATCGGCGTAGGCCGGGCCAATGCCCCGCCGCGTCGTGCCGATGGCGCCGCCGTCGGCCCTGTGCTCGCGCGCGGCATCCTCCTGCATGTGATACGGCATCACCAAATGGGCCTTGTAGCTGATCCGCAGATTCTGCTCGCTGACCATCACCCCGCGGGCGGCAAGCTCGTCGATCTCCTTGAACAGCGCCGCCGGATCGATCACCACGCCGTTGCCGATGATGTTCATCTTCCCCGGGCGCAGCACGCCCACGGGCAGGAGATGCGTGGAATATTTTTCCGCGCCGATGCGCACCGTGTGCCCCGCGTTGGAGCCGCCGCAGTATCGCACCACCACGTCCGCCTTCTCGGCCAAAAAATCGACGATCTTCCCCTTGCCCTCATCCCCCCATTGCAGACCGATCACGCACACGTTGGATTGCTGCACTGGAATCACGCTTTAAAGCCTTTCCGTGGGGTGTGGATTTACCGAAGGCAAAAGTAGGGCGGGGGGAAGGCGGTGTCAAGTTAGGCGCTTCCCGGAGTCCGGTGGCCGAATGACGAATGACGAATGACTAATGACGAATCAGTTCCCAATGACCAATGCCCCAATGGGCGGCCTTTAATTCGTCATTCGTCATTCGAATTTCGTCATTACGCGGGCGTTTGCCTCCCCGCCGAACTATTCATCCGCGTCTATACCATTTGTCGTGTCTACGGGAGGTTGACATCGGCGATGTTGTGGTTAATTTAGTCGTCAGTGGCGCTTTGGCGCTGCGAGGGCTTTTGTTTCCTCCGACATGGACGTCGGCGGAAGCCCCCCAACGGCAGGGATGTTTCCGCTGACGAACTTCCCTCCATTGAGCACGAGGCCTCCAAACCACGGGCAAAAATGCGCCGCGGGAGTTTTCCCGCACACCTGGAGGCGCAGCATCGGGTAAGAAACATGGCTAAGAACCCCGTTTTGAACCTTCCACTGACCAACGTTATGCGGCCGGAAATCGCGCTGCCGCTGCAACAAATCCTGCACCTGTATACGGTTGGACAATTCCTGCGTGCCTGGCGCAATCCGCGCAACCATTCGAGCATCGAGCAGGTGTTCGATTCACCGGAACAGGCCCACCACGCCCTGACGGTGTGCGCCGCCTGGGTTGGCGTACGCACGTCAGTCGCCAACAACCCCGACGTTGGCTTCTGGTGGCCGGAAGATCAACCTGCCTCCGTCCAGGCGTAACGGACACGCGGACCCCTAAGACCGCAGTATCCAAATGATCCACACCGTGCCCATGGCCACGGTGATCAGGGTGATCGGAATCCCCGCTTTGCAGTAGCTGCCAAGGTCCAGCTTTACGCCCAGCTTTTGCGCTTGCTCGGCGACGATCAGGTTGGCGATGCTGCCCACCAGGGTCAGGTTCCCCGCCCAGGTGCTGGACATGGCCAGCACGTACCATGCGCCGCGATCCGCGCGCGGGATCGACGGCTGAAGCAATAGCACGGCCGGGACGTTGCTCACCACGTTGCTCAACAGCGTCGTGACCGTCGAAAGCGTCGGCAGGCGATGCAGGTCCACGCCTTGGCGGCGAAGGTGGCTGATCAGTTGATCCAGAAAACCCGACTGCTTCATCGTGCCGTTGACAACGAATAATCCCACAAAGAGCAGCAATAGATTCCAGTCGACGCTCTGGTACAGCCGGGCCGAGTCCTTTCGCCGTGAGATCAGCAAGAGCCCGCCGCCGGCCAAGGCGGCGATCACTCTTCCCGCCGCAGGCAGGTAAAGAAACGCGATGACCAGGATCAGGAGGATCGCCAGGGTCTTGAACACCATGCGGCGGTCAAAAGGCGGAAGCTGGGGAGGTTGGCGTAACGGCGAGATGGCCGGATCGACGCCGTCCCAGAACTGGCCGCGCCAGGTCATCATGATGATGGTCCACGCCAGCAGCAGAGCCACGATCGTGACGGGGATCATGACGGCGGCGAAGTGGGCAAAGGGCAGGCGGCCCACGACGCCGATGTACATGTTTTGCGGATTGCCGATCAGCGTGGCGGCCGAGCCGATGTTGCTGGAGATGGCCAGGGCGATCAGGTAAGGGATGGGATTACGCCGCGCCTTGAGCAGGGCGGCGCAAAGCACCGGCGTGAAGGCCAGGCATACGATGTCGTTGGCCAATAGCGCCGAGAGCAGGGCGCTGGTGCCCATCATGCCCGCGAGCAACCGCTTGGGCCGCGCGGTTTGATGGGTCAGGGCCTCGCCCACCGTTTCGTAAAATCCCGCGGCCCGGAGCTGCGCGGAAAATAGCATCAGGGAAAACAGAAGCAGGATCGTTTCGTAATCGATTGCGTGGGCGGCAGCGGGCAGGCTGATGGCCCTGACGGCGATCATGCCGATCGCGCCCAGGACGGCCACTCCAGCCCGGTCCAGCCCCAGCCCCGGCAACCGCCCCAGCGCCATGCCGACGTAGACAAGGGCGAAGAGGAACCAGATGGCTGAATTAGTTGCTAGTTGCTGGTTGCTGGTTGCTAGTAAAGCCATGGCTCGGCGCTCTCAACCAGCAACTTCTTCGGCTTTACCACTGCGCTTCTTCAAAGGGATTTTCCGGGCCGCGGATTTTGGGCTTGGGAAGCATGGCGATCATGGCCCTGACCAGCGACGCGTCGGCGGGATGGCCGACGCGAACGTTCAGAGAAGAGCCTTTGAGCAAGGTGATTTCGCCGGGCGACGGCTCGCGCTTGGATTTGGCCATGTCCAGGAACCTGTCCTTTTTCAGCGTCCACGGCGTGACCACCTGCATGAAGCGCTGGGGCGGATGCAGGGCCTTCAGCTCGCCGGAATCGTCGATTTCCGCGACCGTCGTGCGCAGCGGCGCGGCCAGGGCCACCACGGGATGTTTCTCCGCCTCGGCCATGATGGCCTCGAGGTCGCTGTACGCCACCGCCGGCCGCGCCGCATCGTGCACCAGCACGTGCGTGCACTCGGCGGAGATGTTCTGTCCCGCGGCGGCCAATTGATCGATCCACGAAGGCCCGCCGGCGATCAGCTTGACGCCAGAAAAGCCCAGGTGCCCGCCGTATTTGCGCTTGGCTTCTTCCATCGCCTGCTGGGTCACGACAAGCTGGATCTGCTTGACGTTGTCGCGATTGAGGAACAGTTCGACGCTGCGCAGCAGCGCTTCGCGTCCGTCGATTTTGACCAATGCTCCGCCGCCGTCCATTCCCGCGGCAGGAGGCGCCGTGAAAAGAACCACCGAAAAGATCGCCATAGAAAGTTCCCGGTCAAAGCCGCGTCCATCATTCTCGCCCGGCGGCGTTCGGTCAAGCGAGATTGACAGTGCGCGAGGGGGTCATAGAATTTCGTTTCCATCGATTGGCGGGCTCGTAGCTCAGTTGGTTAGAGCGCGTCCCTGATAAGGACGAGGTCACAAGTTCGAATCTTGTCGGGCCCATTTCGGCCTTCGGCCGAAATAGAGGGGAGAGCGGTAGAGAGGAGAAAGTAGCGCAGGCAGAAAAGTCCGCCCCGCCGCGTCGATTTCGACGGCCGAGCGGCCGCTCTCCCCGGTCTACTTTCTACTCTCTACTTTCTGCAGCGGCGGCAAAACACGGGATCGCAGCCGGGGAGCATCGTGAGCGAAACCGGCCGCCTGCATCGACCGCTGCTATTCAAGGACGTATGAAAATGGCCTCCGCGACCGGTACCTGACCGTTGTCAGATCGCAATGACACGCTGCATGGGGATCCACGTCACGGATTTGTAGCCGAGTTTTTCCCAGAATCGTCGGCCTTCGACGTTTTCGTTGAACAAAAAGATATTACACTTGGGAATGCCCACCGCGGCGAGTTGTGCCAGACAGCTTTCCACGAGCGCTCGTCCCAATCCCTTGCGACGATGCGCCGGGTCAACCGCCAGATGATGCAAATAGCCGCGCCGACCGTCATGGCCACATAGCACGGCTGCAACGACCACGCCCGAAGCATTGCGCGCGATAAAACTCATCCCGGGATTTCGCATCAGAAAACGACTCATCGGCTCGCGTTCGTCAGATTCGTTAAGCGCGATTCCAATCTGACTTCGCCAAAAAGCGACCGTTTCCTCATAGTCGGCCATGGTCAGATTCGAGATGACATGGTCCATTCGACGACTCCTTCAAGCGGAGATGAAGCCGCGCTCCCTATGCGGCGATCGTCGAAACCCTCAATTTCTTGAGCTTCAGTCGAGCCTTCCACAGGTCATATTGCATCTGCTGGCTCAGCCAGGACTCCGGCGTGGTTTTGAATGCGATCGACAATCGAATAGCCATTTCGGGGCTCACCCCTGACCTGCCATTGAGCAGTTCCGATAGGCTCTTGCGGGTCACGCCTAATGCCTTTGCCGCTGCAGTAACGGAGAGCCCCAGCGGCTCAAGGCAAAGCTCCCGAATAACTTCGCCGGGATGGGGGGGATTGTGCATGTGCAAACCCATTTGTTCTCCTCAGTGATAATCCACGTAATCGACATCGGCCGCGTCTTGGCCGTCAAATCGGAAGACCACTCTCCAGTTGCCGCTGACATCCACCGCAAAATATCCCTTCAAGTTGCCTTTCAGAGGATGCAGTCTCAAACCGGGCAGCGCCATGTCTCCGGGTCTTTGCGAAGCGGAAAGCCGCGCGAGGATCAATCGAAGCCTCTTTGCGTGATCGGCGCGGATTCCCGATGTCCTTCCGGAAGCGAAGAACTTTTCCAGCCCTTTGTGCCGAAACGAAAGGATCATTTCGCGGCCCGATTGTAACCTGATACGTTACAGGTGTCAACTCGCTTTGCTTCGTCTACAGAGGGCCAAGCCATACGCCGTCACCGTGCTCCATTTCCCCTTCCGCGCCAAGCCCGGCCAGATTTATGAAACATCGCAGTATCGAGTCTCCGCATGACTCGCTGGCCGTGATGCATTCCTCCCAAGTTCCGCTTTGCTACGGTTCGGGCATATGGTCCATCGGAATCTGAATAAACTTTGACGCTTCCACGGTGACCGCTTCGCCCAGATCATGCCATTGGCCATGGTGGCGACGCACTTGCACCTTGTAGATGCCCGGCGGCACGATTTGCGCGGCCCACGTCTGCCCGCCGCGTTGCACGAGCTTGCCCTTGTCGTCGAGAATCTGGAACTCAAATTCGGGTTGTTGACCGGCGGAGCCGACGATGCGGATGCCGCTGTCGAGATTGAGCGTGGCGGTCTTGCCCGCTTCGACCGTCACGACGCCGGGCCAGGTCAGGCCTTCGCTGTCGTACTGGGTCGGGCGGATGGTGATTTGGTAATCACCCGGCGGCAAAGTGGCCGACACCCAGCCGCTGTCTTCGATCTGCTGCACGGGATCGGCCTGCCCCCGCCGCTGGAACGAAACTCGCCATGGAGCGTCCGGTTTAATGTCGGCGTTGCCGGGTTGGACGCTGATCCCGCCGTCCAAGGAGAAGGCGGTGATTTTGCCAGATTCGATAGTGATGGGAGTGGTCCAGAGCACTTCCCTGCTCCTGTATTGCTGAGGTTGGAATCCGACGCGATACTGCCCCGGCGGCAGCAGCGTCACACCCCAATCAGCTTCGGTCAACTGCTGCACGGGGTCGGACTGGCCTTGGCGGTAATAGGTCACGCGCCAAGGTGGCTTGGCGTCCTTCCGGTTCGCCGGCGACTGAAAATCGGCGCCGCTGTCGAGCACCAGCTTGGCGAGCTTTCCGCTCTCGACGTGCACGGTCCCCGGCCAAAGGACGGAGAGGCATCGATACTGCTGCGGTTGAATTGAGACGTGATAATCTCCCGGCGGCAGCGGCGTGGCGCCCCAGACGGCTTCTTCCCATCGCTGCACAGGTTCCTTGTCCCCCTCCCGGAAATAATCGATTCGCCACGGCGCTTTGGCCATCGACGACGACAATTGCAATCCGGTGTCGAGCGACACACGCAGCGCATGTCCGGACGCTACCGCTTGCGCCCGAAGGATGGATATCGGCTTGCTGGCGTGATACTGCCACGGCTGGACCAGCAGATCATATTTGCCCGCCGGCACCGGAATGTCCGTCGCGGCCGCAAACTCGATGTGCTGGATTTCCTTGCCGCTGGCGGAATCAACGATGCCGAACGAGAAAGGATTGCCGCTCCATTTGCTGGGGATGAGGCTGATGTAGGCCGGCTCCGGCGGCTGCGTTCGCTGGCCCGGGGCAATCTTCACCGTCGACATGGGCGTCCAGAGAGAGTGATGCCGCAGCGGTTGAATTCCCCAGACATATTTTCCCGGCGGCACAAGCATCGGCAGCCAGGCGCCGTATTCCTCCTGCACCGTCTGTTCGTCGTCGGAAGTCATGTCGGGCCTGAGTCCCCAGCGGTAAGGGGCGGCGCGATTCGCCAGTGCCGGCGGCGGTTCAATGGCGCTGTCCAAGTTCACCACCACATGCTCGTCCTGCTCGACGTGAATCACCTGCGGCCACGTTACCCACTTGCCGTCGAACTGAGTTGGCTTCAGCGCCAGACGATAGTCGCCCGGGGGCACGAGCATCACGGGATGCGCCCCGGTCAGCCATTGCACGATTTGATCGGGGTGATCGGCCTGGCACAACTCCCATCGATACGGCACTGGCGCCCAACTCGGCAGCGACATCTCCACCGCGGTGTAGAGGGAAATGCGTAGCGGCTCATCAGCCTTCTTTTCCACCGGCCGCGGAAAAATAACTTCCTGCCCCTCGTTTTGATATCGCGTCAGAGCCAGCCGGTATTGGCCCGGCGGAATCGGCGCGGAAATCGTCGAGCCGCGGACGACGGCAATTTCCTTTTGGCTCTGTGCGTCGAGGA
Organism: Phycisphaerales bacterium UBA1161; assembly: GCA_002311745.1. Classification (GTDB taxonomy): domain Bacteria; phylum Planctomycetota; class Phycisphaerae; order Tepidisphaerales; family Tepidisphaeraceae; genus UBA1161. The sequence goes on from DBZL01000031.1 coordinate 150,834, forward strand.
TGCGCCATTGGAATGGAGCCTGCGGATCATCGCCGAACGTCGCCACGACCGGCTGACTCTGGTCCGTCTTCTGGGCCTGAATGCTCGGCGGCGTCGGCGTGGCGAAGCTTACCTGATACACGTCGTTGGACGGATCGAAATCCGCGCCGTCGTGCGCCGCGACGATGTAGTACACTGACGCGCCCCCGTAATTGAACTGCACGTTGACGTCGCGCAACTCCAGCGGGGCGAGCGTGCCGATCGTCATCGGCTGGCCAACCGGCTTGCCGTTTTGCCATCCAGGTTTGGAGCCGCCTTCGTAAACTTGCAACACGACGTCGGCGGCCGAGACTTCGCCTAGATTTGCCACTCGCACCGGCAGCGAGATGGCTTGGCCGTTGCCCGGCGTGGCGGGAAGCAGCGGTGCTGTATCCGGCGATTCCACGAATCGCGCAAAGACGCCCACGTCGGCGCGGGCGTGATTCACCTGCTCCGATTCACCGGCGGCAATGGCATCAGCCGCTTGCTGGTTGTCGGCAACCACCAGCACTTCCCGGAACGCGTGGCGGGCCTCCAGGCGGAAATTGGCGGCCGTCAGGTAATGCCCGGGACTCATGTGCACGGTCCGCAGGCTGATCACGTTGCGCGGCAGGCCGGTGAGTTCCGCTTCCAGGAGTTTGGGATCGAACGGCAGCAAATACGTTCCTTCCGGAATGACGTTGGTTTGATGAGTCAGCGGCACGCCGTTGAGCATCACCGTGATCTCATGCGGTGAATAACTGGCGCGCGGAGTGCGAAGCTCGAAATTGACTTCCAGCCACGCCGCCTGGATCGCCGGGAAATGCGTCAGCAACCGTCGGCTGGAAGCCCACCCATCGCTTGCGGCGACGGCGAATTTCTTCAACACGGCGCGAGCCTGTGAAGGAGGCGCAGCCGTCGCCTTGCCGGAACCGGCCGGCGGGAGATCGCGGCTGCTGCGATCGTCGCCGTAATATTCGACTTCGGTCGCGCCGTCATGCGACAGGATGACGGGATATTCTGCATATTGATCTTCGGGCGTGATCGGCGTGGCGCTAGCCCAGGTGCGGCCGCCGTCTTGATTGGCGAGATAGAAAATCCGCGAGGCCCATTCGGGGCCGGCGCGGAAAACGGCTTCCAGTTTCTGGCCGGCGATGAGGAGATCAGGCTCGCCGGCATCGGCGCCGTCGGGACTCAAGCGCATTGGCTGCTCGAAGTTGGCGCCGCCGTCATGACTGAGCGCGTAATAGACCGCGGAAGTTGATTCAGGTTGCGGCGTACCCGCCGCCACAGCCGCCTGTCCCGTGTAAACCTGGCAGAGGAGATGAATCGTTCCGTCGTCCGCGACTCGCACCAGCGGCCGAGCCGCGCCGGCGGGCAATCCGCGCACTTCCGCGGCCGGCGCGAGATCGCCCGAATCGGTGCTTCGGGTGAACATGATCTTCGCCATCGCGTCACGTCCCTGCTGCCAGAAGACTCGCACGTGACCATCAGCGCCGAGCACCGGGGCTGGATCGTAGGCGCCGGCGGGATCGCTGCTGCCGGGAACGCTCAGCACCGGCGACCAATGCCCGTAACCGGAGTCGCTGATTCGACACGCCAGCGACGGCGGGCCATGCCAGGTGGTGGATGTTTCCCACACCACCAGGGCGCGGTTGTCCGGCAGCGGCAGTACCGCGGGCCATTGGCCAAACGCGGTCTTATCGGAAAGGATGAGGTCGGCGCTGAGCCGCCGCTGCGCCAGACCATCCCAGATCCGAAGAACAATTTGCCTCGCGGCCCCATCCGACCATCGGTTGGTGTGCCAGGTCTGGAGGATCACGCGATTTTCCGGCGTGCCGGAACTTACCGCGAGCATCGCTTCCGGTTCGTTGTCCAGGTAGATGGTGCTGCGGAAGGTGGCGTAGTCATCGCGAACGCGCAGCCCGCGCGGGCCGGCGTTGCCGTTACCGTCCTGGGCGGACTGATTGAGTTGACTCCCCGTCGGCGTGTTATTCGAGTTGATGTTGACGGTGTCGGAGACGTTGGGATTGATGCCGATGGTTGTGTGGCCGCTTGGGCCCGCATTAAAGGGGCCGATTTTGGCATTGTAGTTTATGTCGATGATGGGTCCGTTGGGATCTGAACCAGGCGCGGCCCCCATATCGGCTCCGAAATGGCTGTCACCCCAATGAAATCGGCCGTCCGTTCCCATTGAGGTCCCCGGCACACCCATGCTGGGAACATACTTATTCAGCCAGTCGGCCAACTTTCCCAACTTGCCCTGATCATCGACGTCACTGTTGCTCTTGCCACTGGAGTTGGGCGTGCCGTCTCGATAGTACTTCTGCATAGGATCGTTCGGGTCCGAGCCGATCAGCGGGTAGGGATCGTCCGGCGGTGTCGCCGGACCGCTGACCGTCGTGTCGGTGTTCGGGTTGTTCGTGCAGTATTTTCCCAAACCGAAAAATGACGTGATCGAGAAACTCGTCGCGACATACACGTGCTTGCCGGGCGGCAGCGAAAAATCGATCGCCTGGCTGATTTTCTGGCCGGCGCCGGAAAGGATCAGGGAGCCTTGGGCCTTTGTGAAATCGGTTTCAAGCCGGGGCGCCGCGAGGAATGAAACATCGTCGCCACTGCCCAGATAGACGTGCTCCATGGTCGGATGCAGAATGACCTGACCTTCCAGACCCGGCCCCGCGCGGACGGAGAAATCAGTCAGCGCGGCGCCGTCGTTGTGTACCGTGATCTTGCGGGCGAGAGTGCCTGGTGCTTCCGGTCCAACGTGGGCGGTAACCGAGAAGGCGGGAAGGTCCACAAATACGGTGATCGGCGCGGCGGCGAGCAACAGGCCCGTCGTCGCGTCGCGCAAAAATGCGGTGGCGCGATACGACGTGCGCGTCGCATCCTGGGCATAAGCATGGATGGCCAACGTGGCAGCGGCGCCGGCGCTGATTTGCAGCGGATGACCCGTCGAGCCCGCGCCGACAAAATCGGCCAGCAGTCCCTCTTCGAACGGCTGAAGCGTGGCCAGCACGACGCGCGGCTCAGACGACAAGTTTCGCACGGGAACGGCAAGCTGCTGGTTGTAATCGCGCTTGATGGTGTAGATCAGTTCCCGCCCGTCGAAGGCCATTTGTCCGCCAGACCAGTTGGCCGATGGCCGCGATGTCGCAGGGCCGAGACCGTTGTTGTCCAGCGCCTGGCGCTTTGTATCGGATGGAACATTCAACTCCACGGCGCCGCTGCCGGGATTTGCGGGTTGCGAGGCGGCGCTGGCGGATACCGCCGGCACCTTCGTCTCTTGCTTGCGACAGCCGGGCGCGAAAAACACGGCCCCAACTCCCAGCACCGCGGCAATTGCATAACGATTGGAGATTCGAAATATATTTTTCATGGTCCTGCCAACCCTGTCGAGAGAGCCACCGGGTCTTCGAATTGCCAAAACCGATTCTAGGCGTGTTTTTGGAAAACGTCCCCGCGCATATTGACATTGTGCCTGTGCGCCTCGATGGCCGAGGGGCCGCTCGACGCGGTCTTCATACCTGCGCGCCGCTCCCATTAGCGGTTAAACTACTTGCCGATGCCGCCGGAGAAATCCCATTCATCACCTCCCAGTGCCCCGGATCAGAATTGCATCCTGGCCATCAACGGCGGATCGTCGAGCATCAAGTTCGCGGCATTTGCAGCGGACGGCGGGCGGCAAATCAGGCGACTGTTCGATGGGGCGGTGCAGCGCATCGGTTTGCCGGGGACGGCGCTCAGTGCATCGGATGCGGATGGGCAGCCGCAACGGATGGACATCAGTGCGTCCGATCACGCGCAGGCGGCGCAGCAACTGATCGGCTGGCTGCGGCAGAGGTTGGGATCGACCAGGATCGCCGCGATTGGGCATCGCGTCGTGCATGGCGGGACGCGATTGCTCGAACACCAGATCGTCGATGAAGCGATGATTGCGGAATTGAAGCGCACGCAGCCGCTGGATTTGGCGCATCTGCCGCGGGAGATCGCGCTGATCGAGACGTTTCGCGGCGGGTTGCCGGGGGTACCGCAGGTGGCGTGTTTTGATACGGCGTTTCATCGCGATTTGCCGAAAGTCGCGCAGCTTCTGCCGATTCCGCGGCACTACAGCGACGCGGGGGTGCGGCGACTGGGATTTCACGGGCTGTCGTATGCGTATTTAATGGAGCAATTGCGCCGGGTTGCCGGCGCGGCGGCGGAGGGGCGCGTGATTCTGGCGCACCTGGGCTCGGGCGCGAGCATGGTGGCGATGCATCAGGGTCGGCCGATCGACACGACGATGGCGTTTACGCCCACCAGTGGGCTGGTGATGGGCACCCGGCCGGGAGATTTGGATCCCGGGCTCATGGTGTACATGATGCGCGTTGAAAAACTGACGCCGCAGGAGATGGACGAGTTCATCAGCCGCCAGTGCGGGCTGATCGGCGTTTCGCAAACCACCTCCGACATGCACGACTTGGTCGCCCGGCGGGGACAGGACGAGCGCGCGGCCGAGGCGGTGGATTTGTTCTGCTACCAGGCCCGCAAGTGGATCGGGGCGTACGCGGCGGCGCTGGGCGGCTTGGAGACGCTGGTGTTTTCCGGTGGAATTGGCCAGCATGCCCCGGAAGTTCGGGCGGGCATATGCCAGGGATTGGAGTTTCTCGGCCTCTCTTTGGATGCGGATCGCAACGCCGCTTCGGCGCCGGTGATCTCCCGCGACGAAGCGGCCGTTACCGTGCGCGTGATCGCCACGGATGAGGAGCTCATGATCGCCAAGACGGTTTGTGATCTGGTCGCGGTTCCGCAGTGCACTTAACCTCACGGAGCTTGCCATGTCTCTTTCGGAACAACTGCTGTCGAAGATGGACGCGTATTGGCGTGCCGCCAATTACCTGGCGGTGGGGCAGATCTATTTGCTGGACAATCCGCTCCTGAAAGAGCCGCTGGCGCCCAAGCACATCAAGCCGCGGCTCTTGGGCCATTGGGGGACTACGCCGGGGCAGAATTTCATTTACGTGCACCTCAACCGCGTCATCAAGGAGCACGACCTGAACATGATTTACATTTCCGGCCCGGGCCACGGCGGGCCGGCGGTGGTCGGCAATGTTTACCTCGAGGGCACCTACAGCGAGGTGTATCCCTCCATCACGCAGGATGAGGCCGGGCTGAAAAAACTTTTCCGGCAGTTTTCATTTCCGGGCGGGATACCGAGCCACGTCGCTCCTGAAACGCCGGGGTCCATCCATGAAGGCGGAGAGTTGGGTTACTCCCTGAGCCACGCGTTTGGAGCGGTGCTGGATAATCCGGACCTGATGGTGGCTTGCGTGGTGGGCGACGGCGAAGCGGAGACCGGCCCGCTGGCCACGGCTTGGCATTCCAACAAATTTCTCGATGTGGCGACGGATGGGGCCGTGCTGCCGATCCT
>DBZL01000018.1 GCA_002311745.1 Phycisphaerales bacterium UBA1161
GCATAGTTTCAGCCGCAGAGAAAAAATTGATTTTTTAAAAACAGAATTCTTGTCTTCTCAGCGTCTCTGCGGTTGCATTTACTGGGCGCCGGCTATTCCTTTTTTCGCACGATGATGCTGGGTCCGGCCAGGGCGCGGACGACCAATTCGCTGCCGGCGGGAAGGAAGCCGGTTTCGCTGACGACGGAGGTGATGCGTTTGTCGGCGATGGCGGGGTCGTAAAACTCGGCCGATCCGCCGGGACGCAACTCGGTGAGGGCTTTGCCGACGGCGCCGACGGGCGGCCAGGGGACCGTGTTGCCCGCGACGGGGCCGGAGGCGCTGGCGGTCGGGCGGTTGCCGGTGGTGGCGGTGATGATCAGACGGCTGAAGTACGGCATCTTGGGCAAAAAGCGGCTGAGCCACATCCACAGCAGCACGGAAGAGCCCATGGCGGCGGCGACGACGATGATCCCTTTTTGCATGGCGATCCAGGCGGCCGAGAAACTGTGCGGGATCGCGGGGCCGGTGTCCTTGGGTACGAAGGTCATTATGAGGCCGAAGACCACGAGGATGCCACCGGTGATGCCGGGGAAGAAATGGCCGGGCAAGAGGATTTCGAATGCGATCAAGACCAGGCCGGCGAAGATGAGCAGAATTTCCCACCACTGGGCATAGCCGGTGAGCAAGGGGACGCCGAGCATGAGGATCAGGGCGGCCAGGCCGATGGTTTCCGCCACGCCGTGGCCCGGGGCGTGCAGGACGATGTAGAGGCATTGGAGAAAGATGACGATCAGAAGCCCGCGGACGGCGGCGCTGCCGAGGATTTCGACCAGCTTCTCGCCGATACCGGAGGAGAGTTCCGCGACGACGACGTAGCCGCGCTGCTGTGCCAAGGCCTGCGCGGAGCCGGCGATGCCGCTGGCCAGGCCGTAGCGCACGGCCTGGTCGCTGCTGACCGTCAGAAGGGTCGTCGGTCCATCAATGGGAACCGGCGCGCCGGGCACATCGGTCCACTGCTTGGTGGCGATCAATTTGGCGTAATCCTTGTCATCGACGAATCGCTTCTCGCCCTTGTCGTTCTGCACCCAGTAGACGGTGCGCGCGACGTCGACCATGGCGGCGGCCAGCAGGGGGTCGTGGTGGTTGCGCTGGGCGCTGTCGGCGAAATCCAGAAGCACGGTGCTTTCGGCCTTGGCGCGTTCGGCCGGGGGCATCGCTTCCAGGCCGGTGGCGCCAAAGACGATCGGAGCGCAATCGCCCAGCGTGGCCGAGCCGCTCATGACGATCTCGTCGCAGGCCATGGCGATCATCGCCCCGGCCGAAATCGCCTTGTCCTCGACGAAAGCGATGGTGTGAATGTCATCCTGGCGTTTGAGAAATCGCGAGATTTCCTCGCCGGCGGTGACCAGGCCGCCGTAGGTGTCGACGTTGAGAATGACGACTTTGGCGCCCAAGCCGCGGGCCTGGTTGAAGCGGTTGATGAGCTGATCGCGCGAGTAGTCGTTGATCTCGCCCTGGAGTTGAACGATGACGGCTTTGGTTTGCGAAGCCGACGGCTGGGAGGCCGGAGCGTCGGCCCGTACGGGAATGCACAACAGCAGCAGAAGAACAACCGCCTGCCAGAGACGCCCCTCACCCCGTCCCTCTCCCCATGAGTACATGGGGCGAGGGGGAACACCTGATTGCCCCGCGTGTTTCATGGCTCTATTTTACGACAAATCCCGGCCGGAGAAAAACGTTTGTACAATGCGAGCCATGCGCCGCCCAACCGCTCGCCTTTTCATGGCCGTGTGGCTGATTTTGTGCCTGCTCGTGGGCGTGGCGTGGATTTCCAGCCGGCACACGATGGAGAGTTGGACCGTCCGCTACGGCCGACACTTTGGTCAATCAGTGAGCCTCATCTTGCTCGACGTTGACTCCAGAGCCGGTTCGGTATCTTTGTGGCTTGAATACGGCACGGAGCCTGGCTTCGACCACACGGGATGGAGCGCCTGGCATGTCGCCATGCACCTGGGCAACTCCCCGCAAAAAACCAGGATGGAGGCGGGTACGGAATCCACCGACATGATCCCGAACACTCCTTATAGCAGCGGGAGAATCCTCTGGGTAACCATCCCGTATTGGCTGCTGCTGGGCGTGATGTTGATCGTGCCGGCGCTGCGGCTGTTGATGTGGTGGCGGCGGCGCGGGCGGATGGCGGGGCGGTGCCCGCATTGCGGGTACGATCTGCGCGCCACGCCGGACCGCTGCCCGGAATGCGGCGCGGTCATCGCGTCGCCGCCGTCAGTTTGACGGCCGCGAGCAGAGGATCAGCACGTCCAGCGTCTGGCGGGCTTTGCCATCGTCCACGGCCGCGGCCGCGAGGCGAAGGCCATCCTGCAAATCATCGGCTGCCTCGGCGACGACCAACGCGGCGGCGGCGTTCAGGATCGCGATGTCGCGCTTGGGTCCGCCTTGGCCGTCGAGCACGTCCGTCAAGGCCGCTGCCGCTTCATCGACGGAATTGACTTGCAGGTCGGACAGCCGGGCATACTCCAGGCCCGACTCGGCCGGGTCCAGCGTCCAGGTGTGAATGTGTCCTTCGTACAGTTCGCTGATGCGCGTGGGGCCAAGGGTGGAGATTTCGTCCAAACCGTCCTCGGCGCAAGCGACCCAGGCGCGGCGGCTGCCCAATTCGCGCAGGACGGCGGCCAGGCGATCGGTCAACTCGGGGGCAAAAACGCCGAGCAACTGATGGCGGGTCCGGCCGGGATTGGTCAGCGGCCCCAGCAGGTTGAAGATCGTGGCAATGCCCAGGGCTTTGCGTGCTTCGGCGACGAATTTCATGGCCGGGTGATGCAACCGGGCGTAGGCGAAGCACATGTTGGCTTCTTTGAGGCAGCGGGCCAAATCCTGCGGCGTGGTTTGGAGGTTCAGCCCCAATTTTTCCAGCACATCGGCCGAGCCGGCGCGGCCGGAGGCCGAGCGGTTGCCGTGCTTGACGACTTTGACGCCGCAGGCGGCGACGATGATGGCGGCGGCGGTGGAGATGTTAAACGTGTGCCGCACGTCCCCGCCGGTGCCGCAGGTGTCCAGTACGATCCCGGCCTCGTCGCAGGGGACGGGGATGACTTTTTCGCGCATGACCGTGGCGGCGCCGACCAGTTCCTCGACGGTGGTTCCCTTGGCCGCCATGCCGATCAGCAGCCCGCCGATCTCCGCCTCGTTGGCCTGACCGGACATGATGTGAAGGAAGGCGTCGCGCGCCTCATCGCGCGTGAGGTCCTGGCGGTAGCAGAGCTTGAGCAGTAGGTCGCGAAAAGCGGTCATGGGTGCGAATGACGAGGTTCGAATGACGAAATTCGAATGACGAATGACGAATGAAATGACGAATGACGAATGAATGCGGGCCGAGGCGCTTTGCTCATTGGGCATTGGACATTCGGAATTGATTCGTCATTCGTCATTCGAATTTCGTCATTCTCTTGATCATTCCACCACCGTGGCTCCTGCCGTGGCGGTGGTCACGAGCACGCTGGGTTGGCGGCCGAATTTCTCCGTGTACGTTTTGTGCAGGTGCTCGCAAAGGGCATCCACCGAGCGGGGCTGGACCATGGCGACGATGCAGCCGCCAAAGCCGCCGCCGGTCATGCGGGCGCCGTAGACGCTCTTGACCTGCATCGCCTTGTCCACCAGGAAATCCAGCTCGGGGCAGCTCACCTCGTAATCGTCGCGCAGGGAGTTGTGGCTCTGGACCATCAATTCGCCGGCGTCGTCGTATTGCTGCTCTTTGAGGTTTTGGGCCATGGCCGCGGTGCGGCCGTTTTCGCTGATGACGTGGCGGCAGCGGCGAAAGACGACTTCGCTCAGGTCCGAGCGCGAGGCGTCGAGTTGCGGCATCGTCACATCGCGAAGGGCCTTGAGGTCCGCGTGGCGGCGGCGCAGGACGGCGACGCCTTCTTCGCATTGTCGGCGGCGCATGGCGTACTCGCCGCCCACCAGGTCGTGCTTGACCATGGTGTTGGCGACGACGATGCGCAATTCGTTGGGGTCGAGAGCGACAAATTGCTTGGAAAGATCGCGGCAATCCAGGAGCATGGCGTGGCCGCTGCGGGCGGCGCAAACGATCATTTGGTCCATGATGCCGACGGGAACCTGGGCGTAGTCGTGCTCGGCTTTCTGGCAGATCAGGGCCAGGCGGTCGGGGCCGATGCTCAGCCCAACCAGGAAGAGCATGGCGCGGGCGGCGGCGAGCTCGAGGGCGGCGCTACTGGCCAGCCCGCCGCCGACGCTCAGGGTATTGCAAACAAGTGCGTCCATCCCGGACAGGGGGATGCCGGCGGCGATCAATCCCGCCGCCACGCCGCGGACGTAGTTGCCCCAGGGCGGCTTTCCGCGCTCGACTTTCTTCTGTACGGAGAATTCGACGAACTCGTTGGGGAAGACGGTGGAGGCGATCTTGACCAGGTCATCGCTGCGCGTGCGGCAGACCATGGTGATCTGGGGCTCGATGGCCATGGGAAAGACCAGGCCCTCGTTGTAGTCGGTGTGCTCGCCGATGAGATTGACGCGGCCGGGGGCGCGCACGATGTGGGTTCTCACCTCCGGCGACGCGGCGCCGAAAACCTGGGTGAACCGCTCCCGCAGGCGCTGGTTGGCCTCCTGATCCATTGCGGCGACTGTAAGAATGCGGGAAGACAAATGCAACCGCCCAGACGCAGAGGGTGCAGAGTGCCGCAGAAAAGAAAAATGGAAAAAGGGTTTTCATATTTTTCTCAGGCAGGAATGCTCTTTCTAAAAGATCAATTTCTTCTCTGCGGCTATCTCTGCGCCTCTGCGTCTGGGCGGTTGCATTTGGCGGGGTGGGTGCCATGTGGGCGGCAGAGCCGCTATACTCAAGTAAGGATGTGGCGAGGCGCATTCATGGCGATGGTCCTTGCGGCGGCGGGGGCGGCTTGGGCATCGCCTGCCACTGCCCCGGCGACGCGGCCGCAGGTGCCGCAATCGTTCATCCGCTTCGTCGAGGACGGCCACGGCGGAGGATCGCTGCAAACGGCGGATGTGGCGTTCCAGAACCGGGACGGCGCGACCGTGCACCTGATCGCGGCCGTGCATATCGGGGAAAAATCGTATTACGACGCGCTGAACCGGCAGTTTCAGGACTTTGACGCGGTGCTGTACGAGATGATCAAGCCGCGCGGCGCGGCTCCGCCGGCGCCGGGACAGGCCGAGCAATCCGACAGCGACATCGCGGCATTCCAACGGTTCCTGAAGGATGTCCTGGAACTCGATTTTCAGTTGGATGACATCGACTATACCGCGCCCAACTTCGTGCACGCGGATTTGGATCGGGAAACGTTCGAAAAACTCCAGGAGCAACGCGGGGAAAGTTTTGAATCGCTGATGCTGCAGCAGATGCTCAATGCCCTGAACCAATCGACGACGCGGCAAAGCGACGTGCAGTCGCTGCAAGACATGGTCAACGTCCTGACGCATCCGGATATGGAGCGGCAGATCAAAGTGGTCCTCGCCCGACAGATGGGGGAGATGGACACGGCGGCGATGGGGCTGGAAGGGCCGGGGGCAACGGTGATCCTGAGCGAGCGCAACAACGCGGCGATGCAGACGCTGTCCCAGACGCTTGCCGCGGGGAAGAAAAACGTCGCCATTTTCTATGGGTCGGCGCACATGCCCGATCTGGCCAAGCGACTCGCGGCCGAGGGATTCGAGCCGCTGAGCACGCGATGGAATCTGGCTTGGGACCTGACGATCCGGCCGGACCAGCCATCCGCGGTCCAGAAACTTTTTGACGGGCTGATCAAATCGCTGCAGGAGAACAAGTGATCGCCGCGGACTAATGACATGAATCATCTGCGCGGAAAATTCATCGTCTTCGACGGCGGGGAAGGCTGCGGCAAGAGCACGCAGGCGGCGATGCTCGACGCTGCACTGCAAAAGGCCGGCGTGCCGACGCTCCTGGTGCGCGATCCCGGCTCGACGCACATCGGCGAGAAAATCCGCGCCATCCTGCTCGATCCGCAACACGATCGCATGTCGATGCGCTGCGAGATGCTACTGTACATGGCGGCGCGGGCGCAGATGGTCAAGGAATTGATCGAGCCTGCGCTAGCGGCGGGAAAATGCGTGATCTGCGACCGGTTCATTACCAGCACGCTGGCGTACCAGTTGGGCGGCGAGGGTCTGACGGCGGAGGAAATCCACCGGGTGGGGCAGGTCGCGGTGGGCGGACGCTGGCCGGATTTGACCATCCTCCTGGACATGCCCGTGGACCGCAGCGCCGCCCGCCTGAATCGGCAGCGCGACCGCATCGAGCAGCGCCCGGACGAGTACCACCAACGCGTGCGCGAAAATTACCTTCAACAGGGGCGGCAGCACGAGAAAAAGATGCGCATCATCGACGCCGACCGCGATCGGGAGGCGATTCATGCGGATGTCATGCGCCTGCTGGGGCAGATGAATGATGATTGGGTTTGAGCAAATCGTCGGGCAGGATGCGGCGATTGGGTCGCTGCTGGGCGCGTACCGGGCGGATCGGCTGCCGCACGGGTTGATCTTTGCCGGCCCGGTGGGCGTGGGCAAGGCGACGACGGCCGCGGCGTTTGCGGTTTTGTTTCTGTGCGAGGCCGCCAAGGACGACCGCGCGTGCGGGGTTTGCCAAAGCTGCGTGGCGATGTCGGCCGGGTCGGCCGGGTCGGGCGGTTCGCATCCGGATTATCACGTCATCACCAAGGAACTGGCCCGCGTGTATGACAAAACGGGAACGAGCAAGGCGACGCAGCTTGCCATCAACGTGGTGCGGTATGAGCTGGCGGCCCCGGCCGCCCGCAAAACCGTGCTGGGGCGAGGTAAGGTCTTTGTCGTCGAAGAGGCGGAGCTGATGACGCCGGCGGCCCAGAACGCGATCCTCAAGACACTGGAAGAGCCGTGGGGCCGGACGCTCATTATCCTGCTGACGACGGACGCGACGGCTTTGCTGGCGACGGTCCGCAGCCGCTGCCAGACGATCCCCTTCGCGGCTTTGGAGAAGGATGTGGTGATCCAAGAACTGCGTCGGCGGGGGATCAAGGCGGCGACCGCCTCGGCCGCGGCGGAATTGTGCGATGGATCGCTGGGGCTGGCCCTGCGGTGGATCGAGGATGGCGTGGTGGAATCGGCCGGTGAATTGAATCAATGCGTCGACGCAGCTCTCGCCGGGGAATCGGGGGGCGACTTGGCCGATCTGCTCAGAACCCTGGCCGATAAGCAAGCGCAAAAGACACTTGAGCGTGACGACTTAGCGAGCAAGGACGCGGCCACGCGCGATGCCCTGGCGATGTACCTATCGCTGGCCGCCCGCCAGCTACGCCTGCGCCTCGCCGTTAGCGCGGGTGCGGATCAGATGGAAAAGATTTGCCAAGCGATCGACGCGGTCGCGCGGGCCCAGCAGTATCTGGATGCCAATGTCAACGTGGCATTGGTACTGGAGCAAATCGGCCTTGCTCTCGCCGCGTCGGAGTAAGCGCGTAACAAGGCATCAGATTATCCAGTTTAAACTCCGGCATTGCGACATCCGTTTACGGTTTCGCGTCATAACACCGCGTTTCGTCATCGCTTTCTCCCACATTCAGCTACCGGGTCGCCTATAGACGCCCAAACACGTTCTTTTTTCCGCCTGACTGTATTGATTATTCGCACGTCAAAATTCTGACCTTGCGCAGCAGCGCATTGCGCAAATCTTAGCGCTATTTCGCCGCAGAAAGTCCGCTTTTGCGTTGATGTCGACCAACGCCCAAGTGTAGAAATAATGAAACAGGGCACATTTTGACGTTTGACCTTTCTTGAAGCTGAGGGAGGGACGGATGCAATCGATTTTCGCTTCTGACCGTTGTCTCAAAGTCGTTATCGCCACCGTGTTGGCGCTGCTTGGGATTGCCGTGCCGTCGGCGCGCGCGGCCAGTTACACCGGCACCGTGCTTTACCCCTGTACGATGCCCAGCGGGTTCACGGGATATGGGGCATTGCAGGCCGCTGCCGGTCAGACCGTAGGCGGGGGCGGGACTGGCACGAATGGACACGCTCTTCTTTGGTCCGGCCCGGTGGGGTCGATCATCGACCTAAACCCAACCAGTTTGACCGGGATCAGTTACTCAGTGGCCGAGGGCACCAATGGCACCCAGCAGGTCGGGTACGGTGAGGGCAGCGGGACGGGCAACAATGCCCACGCCCTGCTCTGGTCCGGCACGGCCGCGTCGGCCGTCGACCTCCAGCCCACCAGCCTCACCGAGATCACCAATTCGTACGCCATGGGCACGAGCGGCACCCAACAGGTCGGCTACGGATATGGAAGCGGGACAGGCAATAATAACCACGCCCTTCTCTGGTCCGGCACGGCCGCGTCGGCTGTGGACTTGAACCCGACCAACCTAGGCGGGTTCACCTACTCGGAATCCCGGGGTACCAGCGGCACCCAGCAAGCCGGCGACGGCGGAACAGGCAGCATTGACCACGCCCTTCTCTGGTCCGGCACGGCCGCATCGGCCGTCGACCTGAACCCGACCAACCTGAGCGGGTTCACCTACTCGGAAGCCAACGGCACCAACGGCACCCAGCAAGTCGGCGACGGTTATGGCAGCGGGACAGGCGACAATCACCACGCCCTTCTCTGGTCGGGCACGGCCGCATCGGCCGTCGACCTGAACCCGACGAACCTCACCGGGTTCGACATTTCGGTCGCCCTCGCCACCAACGGCGCCCAGCAGGTCGGCGATGGCGCCGGCAGCGCGACGGGCGGCTCCAGTCACGCCCTGCTCTGGTCCGGCACGGCAGATTCGGCCGTCGATCTTCAGTTGCTCCTGCCCTCGAACGGCACGTGGATTCATTCGCTTGCCTGTGGCATCGACGGCGCGGGCAACGTGTACGGTCTAGCCGCCGGCACGTTAAACGGCGTGACCGGCCCCTTCGCCGTCGAGTGGTCGCCCGTGCCCGAGCCGGCGAGCCTGGGGCTGCTCGCTCTGGCCGGCGGCATGCTCCTGATGCGGCGGACGCGGCAGGGGGGTGAGGTTCTCTAGCTGGATGAATTCAGTTTCACCGCGGAGCACGCCGAGATCGCTGAGAAATTCGAGGTTCCGATGTACATCGGGACCTCATCACATTCTCGGCCCATTGCGCGCTCTCGGCGGTGAATAATCGGGGTTAGGATTGAGGGGAGTCTTCGGCGTCGACGATGGCGTCGATGCGGGATATCTGGCGGCGGCTGGCCCAGCGGAAAAGGGCGGCGACGGACATCAGGAGGGCCATGGTGCCGAGGAAAATGTAGAACAGGCAGCGAAGGCGGAAAAGCTCGTCGTGTGCGGCGGGGGAAGCGGGGGAGATGACGCCGTGGGAACTCAAGGCGTCCAACACCGGATAGGCCAGCAAGTAGCTGAAGGCCAGGGAGGCGGCCAGGATCACGCCCACCACGGTGATCGTCCGCGGTTGGCGGCGGTCGGAAAAATCGGCAGGCTGGGCCGGCTCCTCAAACATAGGAATCGGGATTCCCCCCCTGTGTGGATATACGATATGGGGTGGGGATGTGCCAACTCTATCATGGGGGTCTGGCATGCGTCGGGGAACGCGCGGCCCAAGGGCCGCGGCTAAACGGGGCGTTTACAGGGCGGCCAGGAGTTGGGCGATCTGCTGCTGCGGGCGAGACAGGGGATACACGTGCAATTGGTCCAAACGTAGCCAGCGGCGCGGGCGGACGCTTGGGATGGTGCCGTCCACATCGGCGGTAAATATGTCAAAAACATACCGTCGATGGGTCAGGGCACGGCGGATCTGACCTATGTGCCGGGGCGGGGAAATTCGCAGGCCCAGGCGACTGCGCAATTGGCTGGGTGTGGGGCGGGGGCCCAGGGGCGGGATGGTCAGAAACTGCCACATGCCGGGCCAGCGGCCCTGGGGTGGACGCTGCTCGATCAGCCAGCGGCCGCGGCGCGATAGGCACAGGGTCCAACGCCGCACGAGAGGCGTGGGGCGGGAGGGCCGGGGGGTGGGGATGGAACGTTGCAAACCGGCGGCGGCGGCTCGGCAATACCGCCGCAGTGGACATAGGGGGCATTGGGGGTCGCCAGGGGTGCACAGGGTGGCGCCTAATTCCATCAGGGCGGAATTGAATTCGCCGACCCGCGTCCTGGGCAGCAGTTGCTCGGCTATTTGCCAGAGATGGCGGATGGTTTGCGGGCGGCGGGGGTCCCGGCGGATCAGGTGCAGGCGGCACAGGACGCGGGCGACGTTGCCGTCGACGATGGGGGCACGGGCGCCGTAGGCGAGGGAGGCGACGGCGCCGGCGGTGTAGCGGCCGATGCCGGGCATGGTTTGCAAGATGGCCGGGTCGTGCGGGACGCGGCCGGCAAAATCGGCGGCTATTTTTTTGGCGGCGGCGTGAAGGTTCCGCGCCCGGCGGTAATAGCCCAGACCCTGCCAAAGGCGCAGGACTTGCCGCTCTTTGGCGGCGGCCAGGGCTTGGAGGGTCGGGAAACGATCCATGAAGCGACGGAAATAGGGGATGACCGTGGCCACCTGGGTCTGCTGGAGCATGAATTCGCTGACCAAAATTGTGTAGGGGTTGATGGGTGCATGGGAATGGTCGCGGGGCGGACGCCAGGGGAGGTCGCGGCGGTGTCGTGCGTACCAACCCAGCAGGCGCCGGGCGACATTGAACCGCGGGTTGACCTCTGCAAGGGTTGGCGGCACGCGGGAGTCTCCTGAGTGACGTCGCGGGGTGCGTCAAGGGGTCGTGGCTAAAGAAAGTAAATAATTTTTGAATTGCCGCAACACAAGTCCCATAAAACTGATATAATTAATAATCCTGAGTGGGCCGGGGCCATGGATGGGGACCTCGACGGTCAGGGAGGATGATATGACCAGACTGCCCCATATCGATGATTTTGTTCGTCTGACGCGGGATATCCCCGAGCTTGCGCTGAATCGAGGTGCAGTCGGCGTCGTGCGCAGCACGTGGTTTGCGCCATCTGTGGCGTACGAAGTCGAGTTTCATCAGATCGGTCACGACTACCAGACGCGGGCGCTGTTGATGCCTGAGCAGCTCCAAGTCGAGGACGGGCCGCTGTTCAAGCAGCCGGAGTTGGTAGCGCGCTGAATGTGATGTGGTTTGCGCAAGAGCGTCAGGGGCCGGCGGAGGCAGCGCCGCTGCGCAGTGGTGGCGGGGGCCATTGGTAAGGGCCGGCGTTCCACGGGGTTGGCCGTATGTAATACGTGTCGTCGGTTTTTTCCGGCGCGATCAGATGGCGCCAAGTCTGGCCCAAACCGCCGGGGAATTGCACGGTGACGTCGTGCGCTCCGGGCGTAAGATGCAGGGGAATGAGGAAGACGGTTCGCGGGAGCATTTCCCATTGGCGGATATCGGCTTGGCTGGTGGCTTTTAACAGCAGGCCGCCAGCGATGAGGGCCAGGCCTAACTCTTGCTGGCTTCTGTTGCGTTGCATGCTCTCGACGGCGCCGGCGGCGATCAGGCCGGAGCCGAGGGCGGATTTGACGGCGCGGATGGTGTCGATGTCCTGCCAGCGCCGGTCTTGCGCCAGGGCCAGCAAATCCACCGGCGGACGGGCGAGGAATTCGGTATCCACGGGCTGGCCATCGACGATGACGCGCGGCAGATAAATCGGCCCGGCGGACTCGGGCTTGGGCCCAAAGCCGACGATGGAGCCGTCGAAGGCCGTTTGTTTGCGCGGACCCTGGCCCCATTCGACGACCAAGAGGAGATTGGCGTTCTGGTTGAAGCGGGCATCGGCCAGCGCCGCCAGATCCGGGCGAAGTTTGACGAATTGATCGAACAGCGACTGGGCTTTTTCCGGCTCGCCGAGGCGCTGCCAGGATTTGGCCAGCATCAGGTAGGCCAGGACGAAATTGCTGTCCGCCTGCGTGAAGCTGTCCGGCTTGTCGGTATCAGCGTAATCGCGCAGTTTGAAGAGGGCGTTTTCGAAAGCGGCGCGGGCGTTGCCGTAGTCGTGCTGCATGTAATAGATCAGGCCCAGGTAGAAGTTGACCATGGCGCGCTCGAAGGGCTCGCCCTTCCAGACCTTGATTTTTTCGTCGATCAGGGCCGCTCCGAGCGAGCGTCCGCCGTTGTTCACGCCCACGCTGTTGATCACTTCGTAGGCGCGCAGGAAGGCATCTTCGGCATCGGTCAGGTGGTACTCGGCCAGTGTGGTCGAGCCCAGGCGGGCGTTGTTCAAGACGAAATTCTCATCGGTCTTGCGTGCGATGGGATCCAGGAGGGTGCGGGCCTGCTCATAGTCCCCCTGGAAATAGGCGGCGACGGCCTGGTCGGCCTGCGCTTCGGCGGCCGATTGGCAGCCGCACAAGGCCATCAGTATCAGCAACGGCGGCAGAGAAAAGACACAACGGCGGCGGAGTTGGAGCATCGCGGGATGTACCCCCTTTAATCCAAAAATCCCTTGACGGCGTTTTTCTTGACGCGGTATTCACCGCTCCACAGGACCCGCCGGTGATCCAAATCGGTCAGGCGGTAGACGCACAGGTAATAGCTGCTGCGCTCTTTGACGTTTTCCTGAGTGAGCGAGTCAAAGCGGGCGGCCAGGGCGTACTGCGGATTGACCGCGTCGGGGCTGGGCCCCAGCGGAACGCCGGCCAGTTCGCGGCCGCGCAAGGCGTAGAACTCGTCGCGATTCATGATCCAGGTGAATTTGTCGGGCGCGTGCTCGCTAAGCAGGGCCCGCACCTGGGCGGTGTAGGCTTGGGCCTGGCCGACGGGGAGCACTTCGCCGGTCATGCGATTCTCCACCGGCTCGCAGACCACGCGCAGCGGGCCGGTTTGGGCGATCTGGGCCTGCACGGCCGGCGAGGCCAGCATCGACGCGGCCATCTGGCTGGTCATCGCCTGCAAGTCGATGGAGTCCAGGGCCGTGTTGTGCCCGCTGGAGACGGCCGAGGTACAGCCAAAAAGAAAAAGAGATATAGCCACAGATGCAGACAGCTGAACACAGATAAAAAATGCGCTGGAGAAACGGCCGAAACGCGCCGCGTTGGGCTTTCGCCTGTTCTGGTTGTTATCCGTGTGCATCTGTCTGCTCATCCGTGGCTAAAAATTACCGGGCGACTTTTATCTGGTACGTTCGCGACCAGACCTGGACGCGGGTGTGGCTGTTGAAGATGTTGAATTGCAGCAGGTAAAAATTGGTGCTGCGGTTGGGCATGTCCATGGCCTTGCCGTACATGATGTAATCGGGATTGATGGCGGCTGGCGCGGCCGATCCGCCGCCACCGCCCTGGCCGTAGGGATCGGAGGAGCCTTCCATTTCCTTGTTGCGGATGTCGTGGAAGGTCGCCTTGTTCTCGATCAGGGCGATTCGGCCCTGGGCCTTTTCGCTGATGGCGCTGCGCAGGGACTCGATGAAGATGTCGTAATTGGTGGCGAACATGCGGTCGATGGTCATGTCCTGCATGTTCTCAACGGCCAGAGTCCACTGGGTGGGGGAGGCGTTGAGGGTGGGCGAGGCCAGCAGGTCGGTGACAAGCTGATTGGTGCAGGCGACGACATCCTTGCTCTGCAGGCCGCTGTCATCCGAAGAGAGCTGGCCGACATCGGGCCGTTGCTGGCCGTAGCTGTGCGGGTTATCGCTGGCGCAGCCGACGCCCAGCGCGGCCAAAAGCCCCATCGCCAGAAAAGCTGTGTATGCGCGGATCATGGGCAATCTCCTTGTGGAAACGACAGTAGTGTAAACGCCGCGGCCCGTCTGGCAACCCTTCGGGGCCGCTTGACACAAAATGGGCACTGTTTAGGTTAATCGCAACCAAAGGATTAGACACGCGGACGGGGTGGACGGCAGGCCCATCCTTTGGCCGCCAAAGGTGTCTAGTGATACATGAACTCTAAGGCAGGAGGTACGCCGTGAAACGGACCGTCAGAGGCGCGATGGTAATCGCGGGGTTGGGGGTTTGCGCGTTGATATTGGCGGGATGTCAGGCGCCGGCGGCGCCGCCGCCGCAGAATGTGCCGGTGCAGAATCCGCCGCCGGGGTTGCCGGCGGTGTATCCGGCGGACGTGGCCAAGCCGATGCCGGAGCCGACGGCCGAGCCGCCGCCTCCGGAGTTCAATGATGTGCCGCTGGTGGACCAGCGTCTGCCGGAAGAGGCGTGGTTCGTCAACATTTACAACCACGTTGGCCGGCCGCGAATCGCGGTGTTCGTCAACCGGACGCTGGATGGGTCACTGGTCGGCGGGGGGGATATGCCGGTTTCGACCACGGAAACGGTTCGCCGCAGCACCGGGGGCGTGGAAGTGCAGCATTCGGAAGGCGGGGGATCCTCCGATCTGTACCATTCCGAGCACCAGCACCAGTCCGAGAGTTTCAAGAGCACCGGGCCGGCGGAGTACCACGAGACCACGACCGTGTATCTGCACCCGGGTCAGTACGATGAGGCTGCTTTGCAAGCCCTGGATTACACGGAGATCGAATCGCTGCTGAGCGATTGGCTGCACAGCGGGGGGCAGGTGACGCTGATCTCGCCGGGGTTCATCCGTTCGCATTTGACGGATCAGCAGGTGCAGGACGTGCAGGCGGGCAAGGCGTCGGGGCTGGATGCGGTCGTCGGGGCGGCACAGCCGGACGTGTTTATCCAGGTGCAGGCGCATCCGACGAAGCGGCAGGACCAACTGGTCGTGCTGCTGATCGCGGAGGCGATCAACATTCGTGGCGGGGAATCGCTGGCGCACGCGTCGGTTGAAATGCCGACGCCGGTGGACCGGATCGAACTGAACAATTACACGCGATTTTTGGCCCGCAAGCTGATGCACGAGATGGGCGGGACGTGGTCGTCCGCGCCGCCGCCGGCGCCGCCGGGTGCACCGGCGGCTCCTCCAACTGCGCCGCCAGCGGCTCTGCCGGCCACTCGACCCTAAACATCGAAAGGACTGCTTCATGTTGCGACAATCCGCGATCCAACTGCTGGTTTTGGCGATGGGGGCCGGACTCTTGAGCGGGTGCGTTCAGGACAATTCGCCGGCGTACGGGCGGGCGGAAAAATACCAGCGCACGCACCTGCAATTCGGCGATGCCACGCTGGAAGGCAACACGCGCGTCGAGCCGGTGACGGCGAACCGCGATCAATTTGGCCTGCTGCACGTGCAGATCAACATCCGCTCGACGACCAACACGCAACAGTACGTCGATTGTTTCATCACCTTCCTGCGCAGCGGGCAGGTGGTGGAGAAGCTGGGCCCCAAGACGGTGACGCTGAAGAGCAACGCGTTCGACACGATCACGTTCAACAGCACGCAGCCGGCGGACGATTATTTCGTGGACCTGGACTACGCCAAGTGATCGGGTCGCGGGGGCTCAGCCGGTGGTGCTTCCGCCATGCCGGGGGCGGCGGTCTGCTCGCGTCGCAGCAGGTCTTCCAGGAGTCCGCCGACGGTCATCTGCAGAACGGGGTGGACGGCCTCGGGGGCGATTTCCGCCAGAGGCTGCAAGACGAACTTGCGTTCGTGCATGAGCGGATGCGGCACCACCAGGCCGGCGGTGCTGATGATCTGATTCCCAAACAGCAGCAGGTCCAGGTCAATCTCGCGCGGATCCCATTTCTTCTGGCGCGTGCGCCCCAATTCCCTCTCGATCTGCATCAGGCGTCGAAACAAGGCCTGGGCGGAAAGGGAAACCCGCAGTTCGGCGGCGCCGTTGAGGTACGGGGGAGCGTCCGGAGGCCCCCCGACCGCCGGGTTCTCCAGCAGCGTCGAGACCTGCGTCACGCGGATGCCTTCGGTGTCGCGCAGCTTGAACACCGCGGCCAGAATAGTCCGCTCCCGGTCGCCGAGATTTGCGCCCAAGCCGATATATGCGACAAGGGCGGGGAGGGGCCCCGTACCCATAGCCCCGCTATTCTGCGCGCCGGCGGTGGGAACGTCAAAACTCAAAGGCATACCCCGACAATCGGCGGTCGATTTCCGCCAGCACCCGCCGCTCTTCGGCCGCGTTGCCAGCCGCGAAGGTGACGCTGAAACGCAGGTACGCCCCGGCATCATCCCATGGAACCGTGCTGATGAGTTTCTCGGTAATCAGCCACTGGCTGAATGCCTCGGCGGTTTGGAAAGTCACACGTTTGCCATCTTTTGAGGCGATTTTAGGACATTTGACGTACAAATAGAATGATCCTTTGGGTTTTTCGGCGGCCAGGCCGTTGCGGCAGAGGGCGGCGACCAGGCCGTCCATGCGGCGCGAGTATTTGGCGGCAATGTTCCGCGTGATTTCGGGATGGTCCAGGGCGTAGGCGCAGGCTTCCTGGATGGCCAGGAATTGGCCGGAATCGGTGTTGTCCTTCACATCGGCGTAGGCGCGCACGATCAGGGAATTCCCTACCACAAAACCAAGCCGCCAGCCGGTCATGTTGAAGCTCTTGCTCATCGAGTGCAGCTCGACACCGACGTCCATGGCGCCGGGCGCAGCCAAAAACGACAGCGGCTTGCCCTCAAAAACGAGGGCGGCGTACGCGGCATCATGAATGACCACCAGCTTGTTGCGTTTGGCAAAATCCACGACCGCGGCAAAAAACTGCGGCGTGGCCGATGCGCCGGTCGGGTTGTTCGGATAATTAATGACCACCGCCTTGGCGCGGCGGAGCTTGTCGGCGGGAACGGCCGCCAGGTCGGGCAAAAACTGGTTCTTCTGGAGCAGGGGCAGATTGAACACCTCGCCGCCGTAATATTTGCCGTGGGTGCCGAAGACGGGGTAACCGGGCGTGGTCATGAGGGCCACGTCGCCGGGATTGATAAAACATGCCGGCAGGATGGACAGCGCGGCCTTGGACCCGATGGAATGGACGATCTGCGTGGCCGGGTCGATGCCATCCACGCCGCAGACGTTTTTCATCCATCGCGCGGCCGCTTCCTTGAACGGCGTGCCGCCATTGTCGGCATAGGTGCGGTTTTCGCTCTTGGCCGCGGCCTTGGCCAAGGCCTGGACGCAGTCGGGAAACGCCATCTCGTCCGGCTCGCCCACGCCCATGTCGATCAGTTCCACCCCCGGATTGGCGGCCAGTGCGGCCCGCTTGGCGCGCTTGATCTTCTCAAATTTGTAGATGTCGGTCCCTTGGCCGTACATCTTGCCGCCGATTCGCTCGGCAAAGAGATTTTGGATGTAGGAGTCCATGCTTCCCTAAACGTCGATGGCGACGAACCTCTGAAGGCGGCTGACCAGCGTGGACATATCGTACGTTTGGTCCAGTTGAACAGGCAAGAAAACGCCCTGGGCGTGATCGGATGCCAGGATCAAATGCCGCTCGCCGTTGACGCAAAAGCCGGTTTCCTGCGGCTGATGGCCGGTGACGATGATTTTGGCGGCGACCTTGTCGGCGAATTTTTCGGCGGTCGCGGGGGACGCGTTGCGGCCCCAGATCAATTGGTACACCGGGCCGACGCGCCGCTGGTAATCCGCGCCGGCCAGGGCACGATCGAAGATCGTGAAATCGAAATTCTCGATCTGTGCATCGGTCGGCAGACTGTGACAGAAGAACAGGCCGTTGGGACAGCGAATGGCCAGGGGCAGGGTCAGGAGAAATTCGGTGATGGCCACGTTGACCGCGTCGCCGCGGTCGCCGAAATCGCGCTTCACGCCGGCGTTGAAGGCCTCGCAGACGCTCAAGCCGCCCTTCATAATCCCTTCGCCGTGGATTTGCGCCAGATCGTGATTGGCCAGCAGGAAATGCACCTGGTTGGAAAAGCTGCATTTGAGCTCGGCGGCCTGCCAGAGCGTGCGCCAACTGTCCTCAGCGCCGTTGGCGTCGAAATGGTCCCCATGAATCAGCTCGTGAAGCACCAGATGGCGCTGGGGATGGGCTTGGAGGTCGGCGTGGCGGATGAGTTTGTTAAAATTCGAGCGGTGGTCGTGAAGGTCGCCGGTCATCCACACTTCGCCCTCGGGGGGCAAAGTGATGGTTTGGCCGTGACGCAGCGAGGAGAACTTGTTCTCCTCGCCGGCGGTTTCGAAGGCTTCAATGGCTTGATCGGCGCCGCAGTCCATCGGGCACCATTGGTAGGGCAACCGGCGCGATTCGTCAACGTGATATGCACTGGCCGCTAAGAGTTTCGGATGCCGCGTTCTCGCGGTGGTATCCACCGGGTTGGGACCTGGCCTACGACCGCCCGGGCGATCTGACGCCGCGCGTGGATGAGCTTCTGGCCGCGCGGATCGGCCCCGGCGCGGTGGTACTGGATTATGGAGCGGGGGCGACGGCGAACTGGGTTCGCCAGTCGATGTGCGGCAAGCTGGTGGGGGTGGACGTTGATCCGGCGGTGCTGAAGAATCCGGCGCTGCACGAAAGCGTCGTGGTCGCGCCCGATGGCCCGATTCCCTATCCCGATGGGCATTTCGACGCGGCCGTCGCCCACTGGGTCTTCGAGCATCTTTCCCGTCCGGGGCAAAGCCTGCGGGAGATCGTGCGAGTGCTGAAGCCGGATGCGCCGCTGATTTTTATCACGCTGAATCGGCGGCATTGGATGTGCGCTGTCGCGCAGTGCCTGCCGCGGGAGATGGCGACGTTCTTGGCGGAAACTCTCGGCCAGAAACCGGCCGGCGCCGGGCGGGCGTTCGACGTGTATTTTCGGCTCAACACGGCGCGGGACATTTCCCTGCTGGCAGGGCGGGCGGGATTGAGGATCGAACAGTTGCGATTTTTTGAAACGTACCCGGCCTATCTGCGGATGATTTCGCCGCTGTTTCCCTTGGGCGTATTCCTGGAACGGCTGCTGAATCGCAGCCAGTGGCTTGCGCCGCTGCGCGTGAACATTGTCGGTGTGCTCAGGCGGCACGCCCGTTCTGGGCGAACTCCGCGGTGATGGCGCTCCCTTTCTTCTTCGCGTCCTTCGCGCCTTCGCGGTTTAACTAAATTTCGGATTACCGCGAAGGCGCGAAGGTCGCGAAGAAATGCATGAGAAAGTTAAGGGGGTTCAACTGCAGTGGGGCCCGTCTTGGCGGAGAGGATGACGCGCTTCAGGCCGTTCTTGATCAGGATAACATTGAAATTGACCAGAAATCCCAGCGTGTAGCCGGTCAGTTTAAGATAGGTCAACAATTGTGCATCGAAAATCGCAATAAGTTTCTCGACCGCCTTGGCCTCAATGATGATGCAGGATTCGACCACCAGATCGAGCCTTAAGCCGGACTCAAGGCGCACGCCGTCATAGAGAATTGGAAGCTTCACTTCCCGCTCAACTTTCAAGCCACATTTCCGCAGCTCGTGGGCCAAACAGATTGAGTAGACCGACTCGAGCAACCCGGGCCCCAGGTTGGAATGCACCTTGTAGATGGCATCGACGACGATGGTTGCAATTCGTTCCAATTCGGGATTCGTGGATTCGCCGTAGCCCATGATGGCATCTCCTATCCGCTTCGCGTCCTTCGCGCCTTCGCGGTTTAATTAAAATACGGTTTACCGCGAAGGCGCGAAGGGCGCGAAGAACGAAAAGCCGGGGCGAGGGGATAAATGGGGGCGCTGGCGGGGCGCTCAAGCGATGTAGGACTTCTTCTTGCGGCCGCTGAGATAGCTTTCCATGATGCAGGAAGCCAATTCGCCGCTGCTGGTGTAGAACGCCACGCCCTTGGTCAGCTTGGTCAGTTGATCGACGAATCCGACCCACTCCATTCCCCAGTAATCCTCGATCAAGGCGAAGGTGCTGATGCGACAGCCTTCGCGCACGGCCAGGACGGCCTCTTTGAGCGTGGCGACGGTGCTGCGCGTGTCCGGCGGATACAGCAGATAGACGAAGTTGCCTTCGACGTGGGCCGTGGGCTGGCCGTCGGTGACGATGAAAATCTGTTTGTTCTCGCCGCCGCGTTTGCGCAGCAGCCGCCGGGCCATCTGCAGGCCCATGTGCAGATTGGTGAAGTGCTGAGGCGCCTTGGCGAGCTGATCCAGGGGGACTTTGAGCCGCACCTGGTAATCATAAACCGTGACCGGCTTGGGGCTGGTAAGGGGCAGCACGGATTCGGGGATGACGGCGGCGCCGGAGTAGAAGCCGATGAAATCCAGGGTGTCGACCGGAAAGCGCCCGCGCACCAATGCCTGCATGGCCATGGCGACGCGCTTGGCCGAGTGGAATCGGCCGTAGCGCATCATGGAACCGCTCATGTCCAGCAAAACGACGGTCGAGCAACTGGTCATGCCTTCGAGCAGGTGAAGCTCGAGATCGTGCTCGTCGAACTTGATGCGGGATTTTTCGGCGGGCAATCCGTGGCGGGCCAGGGCGTTGCGCAGGGTCTGATGCAAATCCAGCTCGCTGACCGGATCGCCGTATTGATACGGCTTGGTGCCTTCGATGCGCTCGCCGCCCTGGCCGGGCGTGATGCGCTCGTGGCCCTCGCGATGGCCTTCGCGCAGGTTGGCAAAAACTTCCATGAGGGCCTTGCGCTGCATTTTGGTGATGGAGCGAGAGGTGAGGCGCAAGCGGCCCTTGGCATCCTTGTCGAGCATGCCGTCGCCCAGAAGCTGCTCGATCAGGTCGGCCTGGTTTTGGTTTTTGGGGTCGTTCATCATCTGCTGCAGGGCTTTGAGGGCCTGCTCGCCGTATTCCATGATGAACTGCATGAGCTGATCGAAGCCGAAGAGCTTGTCCTCGGTGGGGAATTCCTGGCCGTCGTATTGACCGTAGAAGTATTTCATCGAACTGGCGGATTGTAGGCGGCGCAGAGGGCGGGGGACAATCGGTAATTGTGAGACGACGGAAGCCCCGCATGTACATGCGGGGCTACGCTACAGCGGTGCCCGGCTTCACCAGACGTTCTTTCTCGGCATGACCGAGGAACTGAGGGTAACCGACTGCCTGTTGGTGGTTTCGGTGGCGTTGGCGGAGTGGTCGACGGTTTTGACGGTCAAGGTAATGGTGGCCCGCTCGAGCAGATCGAACGGCCCGCCGGTCTTGAGCGAGGTGGCGCTTTGCATCGGCTGCATGGTGATCTGGAACGCGGTGACGCCGTGGAGCATGACGTGCGTGACGTTGTTGTCGATCATGAGAAGCTGCTGATTGGCCGCGTCGTATTGGTAGGTCACCGGCACATTGGCGTTGGTGAACATATTGATGCCGATGTCGTTAACGATGACGCCGCCGGCGAACTGGGTAACGACGCTGGCGGTTAGCGGGGCGTGCAGTTGGGTGTTGCGTATTTCGGCCAGCATGCGGTTCATGGCCAGCCGAGCCCGCTGGGTGAGGGTGGATTGCTCCTGATTGATCTGGTAGGCCTGCGTCGCGGTATGCAAAGCGGCGCCGACGGCGGTCAGGAGCGTGGCGCTGATGGCCAGGCTGACCAACAGCTCGAACAGCCCCAATCCGCGCCGCCGCCATCGCCGGACAATCTTCATGGTCCCTCCACATAGCTGGTGGTGATGGGCGTGATGCTGATGGCGACGTTGATGCCATCAGGGAGGGTGCGGTTGGGATTGTAGCGCAAGTTGATCTTGCCCCAGCCTTGTGCCGGCACGGAATTGGGATCGGTGCTGGAGTCGGAGGGTCCGAAATAGCCCAGCGTGGTGTTGGCGGCGCCGTTGCCGGTGACGATGATCGAGCCGTCGACCAGGGTGGTGCCGCGGATGTCGATGTTGCCGACGACCACCACGCCGATCAGCGTGCTGGGGGCCTGGCTGGGCGCCACGTAGGAACCCATCTCAATGTTGGTCTGCGGCGCGATGACGGTCGCCGTCTGGTCCACGGTGTTGTTGAACACCGTCGAGCCGGTGAATTCCCAGGAATTGGTGAAGTGCGTGTAGGCCGTGGTCACGGGCGCCGGCGAGGAGCCGGACATGGCGTTCGAGTCGCCGTTGACCAGCGGCCCGGTGATCGTGCAGTTGTCGAAACGCAGGTTGTTCCCCTGCTGGAATCCCAGGGAGTTGCTGGAGGTCAGCGTGGTGTTGGCACTGAAGCTGCCCTTGCCGGAAACCATACGCTGCGACCAGGTCATGCCGTCGCTGGAGCTGGTGGTGGTCTGGCCCTGGGAGTTGGTGATGTTGGCGGTCATGTCCACGAAGGTGGTGCCCTGGAACGTGCAGTTTTCAAACAGGGCGTTGAGCCCCTTGGGGATGCGGCAATTGACGAAGGTCATGTTGTTGAACACGGGGCGCTTGTACGTGGCCTCCCAACTCGTCGAGCCGTAGGGCGTCTGATCGACCTCCGTTCCGCCGTTGGCCAGGCTGGAGGTGACGGTCATGTTGGTCAGGGTCGAGCCGGACTGCTTGGGGGTCCCGGCGGCCGAGCCGGTGGCGTTGAAATAGTTGACGACCGCGCCGCTGAAATTCTGAGGGTTGAGGTCGAACAGGTCGCTGGGCGAAACACCGAACTGCACGGGCGGGGTGGCGGGCGTGGGCGGGATGATTGGACCGGCGAACATATCCGCCAGGGTCAATCCCTGGCTGGCCAGGTTCGCCGACCAATTCGCCGCGGTGTCCTCAAGCAACACTTGGCCGCGCACCTTGGCGTAGCCGTCGTTGTTGGCGATGACGCCGTCCTGGTATCCCTGGCGGATGGGATCGGTCGAGCTCAGCGGCCCGCCAAGGCTGTCGATGGCGCTGAAAAGATTGGCATCGTACGACTTCCCCGTGGACGGATTGGTGAACTCGGCCTGCGTGATTTGCAGGTTCTTATTGGTGTCGAATTGCTTGAGGAACAGGTCGTACTCGTCGATGTAGCCGTCGCCGTTGACGTCCGTGTAGCCGGCCGCCAGGGCCTTGTTCCATTCGGTTTGATTCTGAATGCTGATCCGCCCGTCCAGGCCGTTATGATTGTTTTTCAAGAACGTCTCAAAATTGGCGACGGACGTGTCCAGGGAGCTGGTCAGGTGTTTAAAGTCGCTCAGGGCGACGTAGGGCGGATAGAGGTTGGCCGTCCCCATGGCCACGTTGCCTTCCACCAGGGTGTTCTTGCCGAGCTGGATTTCCACCTTGCCGATGACCGCGTACGCGACGGTTTTGGAGATGGTGAAATCCATCGATGCCAGCTTGGTGCACGAGTTGTACATGCCGGTGCAGGTGACGTGCAGCGTCGGACTCTGGGGGATGTGCGTGACGGTGATGGAAACCCGCGCCGGCGTGCTGTCGGTGGAGATGCTCGAGGTGGTCAGGGTGTAGCCGCTGATGGTGACAGGGCGCTCGGCGGTGTTGAGGTTGGTGGCCATGTCGTTCTGGATGGCCGTGGTGATGGCCGGCCAGAGCGTGGTGTCAACGTAGGAATAGGAATTCTTGCTCAGATCGCCGACGGTGGTTTTGGGCCGGCTCATGTGGACGAAACGGTAGGCGATCCAGCGCAGGCCGGATTCTGCGGCGGCGCGGGCGCGCTCGGAATCGCCCAGGTTTTCCGCGGCGGCGCCGTTCAGGGTCGAGACGCGGAACATGCCCAGCGCCAGCACGGTGAACAACAACAGGAACATCATCGCCAGCACGGCCGCCACGCCGCGATGACGATTGGTTTTACGCCGTTGGATGATCTGGTTCATGGCCTGCCTCACCGATCCACGCGAATCCAACTGCTTGAATAGACTTCCACCTGCGGGCTGGCCGGCGCCTGCTGGTAATAGACGTGCACGCGCACGCGCACGGCCCCGGTATAGGTGGTCTTGGGAATCGACGGGGAAGCTTCGTTGGTGTTGGAATTGAGCTGCGTGGGATAAATGGGCATCACCGTGATCTTCTGCGTGTACTGCGAAAGCTGCGGCAGGGGATTCTTGAACGAATCGATCGGCGGATTGAATTTCAAGCCGTCGAAATCGTCGACGTCGTTGTAGTTGGGCCAGACTTCGCCCGGCTCGGGACCAAAATACTCGCTGCTGTAGGTGGGGTCGTTGAAGGGCAGATTGGCCATCATCTCCTGGATGTTGTTGGCCAGGAGCATGGCCGTGGTCATGTGGGCGCCGTTACGGTTCTGGGCGGTGCAGGTGGCGAAGAGCTGGACCATGGAGACGATGCCCACGGCGACGATGATGGTCGCCAGGGCCGTTTCCAGCAGCGTGAAGCCAGAGCGTCTTCGCATACTGGTAATGTCCAATACATTCGGGGGCGAGGCAAAACGGAGAAGATGCCCAGCCTGCGCGTGACTTTGCAGGCTTTGCGGGCGGGGTGGTTTATGGCGAAGCAGGTCTCACTTGACGAGTTGGCTGAGCTTGAAGATCGGGAGGATGATGCTCATGGCGATGAAGCCGACGATGCTGCCCATGAGGACGATCATCAGCGGCTCGATCATCGCCGTGACGCCCTTGATGACGGCCTTCAATTCGCGGGTGTAAAACTCGCTGACTTCGTCCAGCACCTCGCCGAGCTTGCCGGATTCCTCGCCGGCGCTGATCATCTGCACCACCGCGCGCGGAAGCAGCGGGCTTTTCTTCAGCGGGGCGGAAATCTTCTTGCCCTGCTTGACGGCGGCGTAGACGGCCTTCCACATGCGGCGGTACAGGGCGTTGCCGCTGATGTCGGCGGTGATGCTGATAACGTCCAGCATGGGCACGCCGGCGTTGATGAGCTGGCCCATGGTGTGCAGGCTGCGGCTGATGTACAGGGCGCGGAATAGTTTCTTGAACAGGGGCACGGTGAGCTTGGTTTTGTCGAACCAGAGTCGGCCCCAATCGGTGCGGATCATGAGCGCAAAGCCCCAGGCGGCGGCCGCGGCGGCGGCCAGGAGCACGTACCAATAGCTGGTCACGAAATCGCTGAGGGCCAGGAGCATTTTGGTCGGCATGGGCAGGGCCGATTCCTTGCCGCGGAAGATGATCATGAACCGAGGCAACACGAAGGTGAGGAGGAAGACGGTGGTGCCGACGGCCATGGTGCCGATGATTGCCGGGTAGATCATGGCGCCGACGACCATGGATCGCGTCTCGATCTGCTGGGACAGGTATCCGGCGATGCGGTCGAGCATGCGGGAAAATCCGCCGGACAGTTCCGACGCCTTGACCATATTGACGTAGAGGGGCGAGAAGACCTTGGGGTAGCGCAACAAGGCGTCGGAGAATTGCCTTCCGCCTTCCACGTCGCGCTTCATTTGCAGGAGCATGGACTTGAACTTGGGGTTGGTCTGCTGATCGGCGATGCCCTCGAGGGCGGAGCGGATGCTGATGCCGGCGCGGATCATGACGGCCAGCTGCGAGGTGAAATTCTGCACGTCGCGGGCGCCGGGGCCGAGATTGATGCTGAGACTGAGCGTCCGCCGTTTTCGGCGGTCATCGACGGGCGCCAGGTGCAGGATGTACTGACCGCGGTCGCGGAGCTGCTGGGAGGCGGCGGCCAAGCTGGCGGCGCTAAGGACGCCGGCGGTCACGTCGCCGCCGGCGGACTTGATCTCGTAGCGATAGCTCGGCATGTCCTTCCTCTACGCCACCAAGGCCCGCTCCAGTTTCTCGGGGTGGGCGGCCTGTGCGATCGCGTCCTCCCGAGTGATGTATCCGTTGACGTACAGTTGCTTGATGGAGCTATCCAGGGTCTGCATGCCCAGGGCGCGGCTGGTTTCGATGACGTTGGGAATCTCGAAGATGCGGTTCTCGCGGATGCAGTTGCGCACGGCGGGGGTGCAGAGCATCACCTCCACGGCGGGGATCATGCCCGGTTGATCGGTCCGCCTGAACAGCGTCTGGCTGACGACCGCCTGGAGGGTGTTGGCCAGCATGGAACGGATCTGGTTCTGCTGGTCGCTGGGATAGATGTCGATGATGCGCTCGATGGTCTGCGGCGCGTTGACGGTGTGCAGGGTGCTGAGGACCAGGTGTCCGGTTTCGGCGGCGGTGATGGCGGCGCTGGTGGTTTCCAGGTCGCGCATTTCGCCGACGAGGATGGTATCGGGGTCCTGGCGGAGCACGTGGCGCAGGCCGCTGGCAAAATCGGGCACGTCACCGCCGACCTCGCGCTGCTCGATGGCGCACTTGTTGCTTGCCAAGGCATACTCGATGGGGTCTTCGAGGGTGACGATGTGACCGCGGTCGCGGCGGTTGATGGCGTCGATCATGCCGGCCAGGGTGGTGCTCTTGCCGCTGCCGGTGGGGCCGGTGACGAGGATCAGGCCGCGCGGCAGGTAGGTCAGTTTCATGACGATGTCCGGCAGGAAGAGTTGTTCCAAGGGCCGGACCTTGTCGTCGATGGTGCGGATGGACAGCGCCACCGTGCCGCGCTGAAAGTGGGCGTTGACGCGGTAGCGGCCGCAGCCGGGAATTTCGTAGGAAAAGTCCGCGTCGCGTTTTTGCTCGAAGTCGTCCCAGCGGCGGTCGTTCATCATGCTCTTGGCGATGCGCACCGCGCTGTCGGCAGTGACGACGGGGAAGTCGCTGGGCTGCATGACGGTGTGAACGCGGAACAGGGGCGGGGCGCCGGCGTGAATGTGCACGTCGGAGGCCTTGGCTTCCAGGGCGCTGCGAAGGATGTCGTCGATCATAGTTCACCTGATCTCGCCGCCGCAGGCCCGATAACCCGATCCGGCCGTCATAGGGCGTTCTCCGTCACCCGCAATACTTCATCGACGGTTGTCAGGCCGTGCATGACCTTGGCAAAACCGTCTTCGCGCAGGGTCACCAGTCCGCGTTCGCGGCAGAGCTTGCGGAGCTGGGTCACGTCCGGATTGCGCGTGACCTGATCGCGCAGAGAGTCGTCCATGACCAGCAGCTCATAGATGCCCAGGCGGCCGGCGTAACCGCTCCTGCGGCAGCGGTCGCATCCTTTGCCCTTGAAGGTGGCCTGCGAGTTGAACCCCTGCAGGGTCAGGAACTCGCGCATTTCCGCGGAGGGGATGTACGGCTCCTTGCAGTGCGGGCAGATTTTGCGGACCAGGCGCTGGGCCAGGATGGCGTTGACGGCGGCGCTGATGAGATAGGGCTCGACGCCGATGTTGATCAGCCGGGTGATCGACGCCGGCGCGTCGTTGGTGTGCAGGGTGCTGAGGACCAGGTGTCCGGTGAGGGCGGCCTGCACGGCGATGCGGGCGGTTTCACTGTCGCGGATTTCGCCGAGCATGACCACGTCCGGGTCCTGGCGCAGCATGCTGCGCAGCGCCGCCGAGAACGTCATGCCGATTTTTTCGTGCACCTGCACCTGATTGGCCGCGGCCAGGTGATACTCGATGGGGTCCTCGACCGTGCTGATGTTCAGCTTGTTTCCATCCATGACGCGCAGGGAGGCGTAGAGCGTGGTGGTCTTGCCGCTGCCGGTGGGGCCGGTGACCAGCAGAATCCCATGCGGCTGCTCGATCTGGCGTTTCCAGATGGTCAGCACCTCCTCGCTGAAGCCCAGGTCCTCCAGGGCGACGCTGATGGTGCGGTTGTCCAGGATTCGCAGGACGCATTTCTCGCCGCAGGCGGTGGGAAGCGTGCTGAGGCGCAGATCGACTTTGCGGGAGTGGACCATGGCGCGGATGCGGCCGTCCTGGGGCATGCGCCGCTCGGAGATGTCCAGGTTGGCCATGATCTTCAGGCGGCTGACGATGGCCGGGTGCATGGAGTGCGGCGGGTTCATCGCCTCGAACAAGATGCCGTCGATCCGGTAACGCACCTTCAGTTCCTTTTCCTTGGGCTCGATGTGGATGTCGCTGGCGCCCTGCTTGATGGCGTCGAAAATCAGGTAGTTGACGAAGCGGATGACGGGCGATTCGCTGCCGATCTTGGCCAGGTCGGTGACGTCGTCCTGGGTGTCGTGGACGACCTGGACGTCGTCCTCGGCCATGTCCTTGATGATTTCCTCGACTTTGAGGTCGATGTTGGTGTTGGTGAGCTGCTCGACGGCGCGGTGGATATCCGCGGCGGTGGTGACGACGATGCGCACCTGGTGCTTGGTGCGGCGGCGAACCTCGTCCAGGAGAAACACGTCCGTGGGGTCGACCATGCCCAGCACCAGGACGGAATCCTCGCGGCGGATGGGGATCACCAGGTGCTTGCGGATGTAATCGGCGGCCAGCAGTTTGAACGCCTCGGGGTCGATCTTGGATTTGTCCAGGGATTCAAAGGGCAGGCCCAGGGTCTGGGCCTGGGCGGCCAGGATCTGCGCCTCGCTGGCCGCGTTCATGGTCAGAAGAATCTGGACGATGGGTTTTCCGGGCGTCTGCGCTTGGACGCTCTTGGCCTGCTCGAGCTGCTCGGCGGTGATGTGGCCGCACTCCAGCAGAAGCTGCTCGACGCTTTTGCGAGGGGATTGGGCCGGCGGCTGCCAGAGGGATTCAAATTCGGCGATGTCGGATGGCGGCAGGTCGTGCGGCGGGGGCGTGGGCTGCTTTGCAGCCGCCTCCAAAACCGGCGTCACCGCAGGAGCCGCGCCGCCTGTGCGTCGACCGAACATCCGTTTCTTCCTCCCGCATTACCTCGGGTGCTCCAGCGGCATGGCGATTTCCAGCCGCACGCCGTCGCTTTGCACGATGATGGAACGCGAACCGATCTCCAGCAGGGTGAAGCGTCCGACGGATTGCCCCTGGGTGTACACCTTGCCGTCAATGATGCAGCTCTTGCGCGCATCGCCGATGAGAATGGATTGAAGCCGGAGCTGTTTGGCGGCGGCGAGGATCGACTCGAGCTGCTCCTGGCGCTGCCGCTTGACGGCGGCGTCGTCCAAATCGGCTCGGGCCGCCTTGGCACGGCCGAAGTGGAAGGGGTTGGTGTGCAGGTCCTCCAGCGGCACCTGCTTGGTGCTGGGATAGGCGCGGAAGCGGTTCACCACGGTTTCCGTTTTCTGCAGCATCATGGCGATGACGCGGACGTTGTCGGCGCCGCCGCTGAGGAAAGAATTGATGGTGGCGCCGGCGGCTTCGGCCTGGGCGTCGGCGGCCGCGGCTTTACCGGGGCCGCTGCGCAGGACCATGACATACGTCACACCCACCACCACCGCCACCAGCACCATCAGCGCCAGCGTGTTCTGGTTGATGCCGCTGCGGGGCGGATCGACGAAATCGCCCTCGGCGGCGAACTCCTCGTCGCCCGGGGAGGCGGTCGGTTCGATCGGCTCATCGTGCGGCAGGGGGTCGTTTTCATCGCTGCTCATGGTGTTGCCTCTGCAAGCGATCACGGTGCGGCGACTGTGGCGCCCGCCGCGCTGGAGCTGGTGTTCTGGTCCGGCTCGAAGAAAATGCTCACCGTCAATTGCGCGGTCATGTGTCCGTCGCGCTCGTTGATTTTCTGGAGGTTCATGTTGGTCAGGCGCGTCAGCCGCGGCAGTTTCTCCAACTGCAAGAGGAACGAATAGAACCCGTTGAAATCGCCGCTGAGGCTCATCTGGATGGGCTGCTCGGCGTAGTTGGGCGTCGTGTCGCCCTTGAGGGTGCGGAACGTTTTGGTGGTCAGCCCGTTGGCCTCGGTGAGCTGCGTGACTTCCTTGAGGATCGTGTCCACTTCGCGCTGCTGTGGCAGCTTGGACTGGAAGAAATCGATGGCCTTTTGCAGCTCGTCGATCTTGTGGTTCAAGTCGCTGATGCCGGCGGTGGTCAGGCGCAGCTCGGCCAGCTTTTGCAGCTTGGCGTCGGTGTCGGCCTGCACGGCGAGGCGGTGGGCATTGGCCTTCTGAAAAATGACGAAATAGGCGCAGCCCAGCACGCCCAGCAGAACGGTCGAAAAGATCAGCTCGCGGAATCCGATTCTCATGGAACCTCCTCGCGGCTCGACGGGGCGTGGCGATCCGGCGGCGCGTCGTGTCGCAGCGTCTCGCCCGGCTTGATTTCGGCGTTGGGGTCGAGGGTCATTTCAAGCTGGAAGCGGCGGAGCTTCTGATCGGCCATGGTGTACTCGTCGCTGATGACCAGATTGACGTCACGGAGCAGCGGGGATCGGCTCAGCTTGCCGATGAAATTCGAGACCTGCACGTCCGTGTCGGCCACGCCGGTGAGCTTCATGGTCACGTCGTACACCACCGGCTCGGGCAGGGGCGCCGGGGGCGGACCCTTGGTCGTGTCGATGGCGGCTTTGTGCCGGTCGTACGCGGTCATCGGCGCCGACGCCGACGCCGACGTATGCCGCTTGGCATCCAGTACGAAATCCAAAAGCGAAACGCCCTCCGGCAGGGCGTTGGTGATCTCCGCCAGGAGATAACTGCGGGGCACTTTTTCCAGGAGGGATTCGGCCAGTTCCGCCTGCCGGGCCATTCTGCGCTGCTTGTCCTGAAGCTCCTGGACCTGCCTGATCTGGCGGGCGGCGTCGGCGTATTGGGCCTGCACCAGGGCGTTGTCCCGGTCGGCCTTGTGGTTCAAATGCTCGGTGGCCGTGAAGGCGGTGCCGATGGTCACGATCACGATGAACGCCAGGGCGGCGCAGATGATGTTCGATCGCCGCTGCGCCTTGCACTGGAGGTAATCATCCGGCAAAAAACTGAGTTGATTGGCTGCGCCCATGGTGGCCCCCTGTTAATCCTTCTCCGGAAGCGGCGGCCCCATGCTGAGCCCCAGGGCGACGGCCCAGGCCGGCTGGGGCAGCCGGCGGTCCAGCCCGCTTTCCAGGCCCACGTCGCTGGTGCGATTCATGCGGCACATGGGATCGCCGATCTGCGCCGCCAGGCCCAACTCCCGGGCGATCTGCTGGCACACGGAGCGTTGCCGTGCCTCGCCGCCCACGAAAATCAGCCGGTCCACCGGCGCGTTGGGAAACGTCGTCTCGTAATAGCGCCGGCACAGATCCAGCTCATGGACCAATTGTGCGACGGTCGCTCGGCACGCCTGCTCGACTTCGGACAAGCGGCTCTGGATCTCGGCGCCCTCGATCGCTTCGGCCGAATCGTCGGAATCGTCCCCTTCCAGTTCCGCCACCGCCAGGTCGCCGCCGCCGCGCCGCTCGCCCAGTTGTCCCGGTGGCGAGGCAACGTGATGGGCGGCGACCAGGGCGCTGGGCACCCGAGCAGCGGCCGCCAGCTTGATGCGCAGCGTCTTGGCCTCCTCGAAGGCGATTTTCAATTCATCGGCCGTGGCCCGCGTCAGGTGTTCGCCGCCGATGGCGATGACGCGGGCAAAGAGAATGTGCCCGTCGCGGGCGATGGTGACGCGCGTGCCGCAGCTTCCGATATCCACGAAGCAGAGCGTCGCCTGCCGGTCGCTCTTGCGGCGGTAGATGTGGCTGAAGCAATCCATCAGCGCCAGCGGCTCGACGTTCATGCCGATCACGTCCAGGCGCGCCTTGGCCGCGGTGGCCAGAAATTGATGGATCCACTGCCGCGCCGCGGCCATCACGATCACTTCCATCTTCGATTCCTGCTCGTGATAGATGTCGCCGGCGACGACGTGACGCAGCAGCGCCTGGGAAGGGTCGATGGGCAGCGTTCCGCGGGACTCCCAGACGATGGCTTTTTTGAGGGCCTCCTCCTCCATGCGAC
This sequence comes from Phycisphaerales bacterium UBA1161, assembly GCA_002311745.1. Taxonomy (GTDB): domain Bacteria; phylum Planctomycetota; class Phycisphaerae; order Tepidisphaerales; family Tepidisphaeraceae; genus UBA1161. Next base: position 31,267 of record DBZL01000018.1, read on the forward strand.
CGAGGCGAAGATGCTGGATGTGCATCATGGACGCCGGCAGCGCCAAGATGGCCTGGTGTCCGCGGAAACGGCCCTGGCCCAGCAGGTCGCGCACGTTCTGGGCGAAAAAGGCCAGGCGGGACTCGCCGTCGTGGCGAAGGTGCGGCGGGACGTCGGCGCTGGCGGCGGCGATCAGCTTGAAATCGCCGTCGGTGCGCTGCACCTGCGCCAGGCGCAGGCAGTCGCTGCCGAAGTCCACGCCAATCGGATTGGCGCGCGGTGCCAGTAAATTCTGGACGAATTCCAGCATCTTCTCCACCTGAGCCGCTGTGACACCCTCGATGTACGATACGTTTGCCGGTTGGGTCAAACGGGCAAAGTCGCGAATCTGGCTGAACCGGACCGAAGAGGTCCGGAGACAGCATCCGCTATGGTTTGTATCGACGGAAACGGAGGAGCGGATGAGTCAGGTTATCGGCCGCTGCCGGCGGCCGCGGCGGCGAGGAACTCGGCGGCCACGCCGTCGGCCACGCTCAGGCCGGCGTCCGACAACTGGATCGAACCATCCGCCACGTGGATCAGACCGGCGCGGCCCATACGCTCGATGGCCGGGGCAAAAAGGACCTGCGCGCTAAATCCGCTGCGTCGGGAAAACTCGTCAAACTCCAGGCCGCGAGTCAGACGCAAGAGCAGCATCGCCAGCTCGCCGGCCCGCTGCCGCGGTGAGAGCGATTCGACGTCCATGGCCGGCAACGCATCGCCCTGCACGGCGATTTCCCACTCGCCCAGATGCGGGCGATTGCGCCAGCGCCGGCCGTCGATGTGCGAGGCCGCCGATGGACCCAGGCCCATGTAGTTTCCGCCGGTCCAGTAGAGAAGATTGTGCCGGCACTGGCGGCTGGGTTTGGCGTAGTTGCTGATTTCGTAGGCGGGCAGGCCCGCATCCGCCAGGGTGGCGCGGGCGGCTCGCATCATCGCCAGTTCCAGCGCTTCCTCGGCCGCTTCCACCTGTCCCAGACGGCGGCGCACGGACATGGGGGTATTGGGTTCGTAGGTCAAGGCGTAACAGGAGAGATGATCCGTCCCCAGGGCGATGGCGGCGCGCAGGGAATCCATCCACCCGGCGAGGCTCTGGCCGGGAATCGCGTAGATGAGGTCGATGTTGAGCCGCCGCAGCCCGCCGGCGCGGGCCAAGTCCAAACTTCGCGGCACATCCTCCGGATCGTGATGACGCTCCAGGACGGCCAACTCCGCGCGGTCGAAGCTCTGGGCGCCCAGGCTCAGGCGCGTCACGCCCGATTCACCCAGCATCCGGCAGTAGTCCAGGGACAGCGTCGCGGGATTGGCTTCGATCGTCCATTCCGTACAGTCGCCCAGGTCGAAACGGCGGCGCAGGCCGTCGATCAGGCGATGCATCTCTTGCAGCGGAAGCAGGGAAGGCGTTCCCCCGCCGAAGAAGACGCTCTGGAGCCGCGGCGGCGAGGCGCAGCGTTGCAGCCAAAGATCGGCCTCGCGCAGGACCAGATCGACGAACCGCGCCATGCGCTGCGGCGTCTGACGCGTTATGGAATAAAAGTCACAATATGCGCACTTGTGGAAACAGAATGGAACGTGAAGGTAAAGGCCCAGCGGCCCGGCGGCGGGCGGCGGCGGCGGCGGGCGGAAGGCGGCGTCGATGTTCGACGGCGGCATCATGACTGATCGTCCGCGGGCTCCCGCCCGCGGCTAAGAAGCACACGTCGGCCCAGTATACGCCAAGTCGAAATCGTGTTGATGAAACAGCGACGGTACACTACAGTACCACCGGCCGACCTTTAAACCGGCGTGAATCCGTAGGCAGAAACTGGATTATTTGTGAGGCAACTGCGATGCAGGTCGTTCTAGTGATGTTCCGGGCGGATGGCCAGCGGCGAAGCTTTTCCATCGTGCGCGAAATCACGATGATTGGTCGGCGCGAGGACTGCGACCTGCGAATTCCCCTGGGTGACGTGTCGCGCAAGCATTGCCGGCTGATCAAGGACGAGCAGACGGTGCGCATCGAAGACCTGGGCAGTTCCAACGGCACGTTTCACAACGACCAGAAGGTGCAGGAAGCGGTGCTGTCGCCGGGCGACACGATCCGCATCGGCCCGGTGACGTTCATGGTTCAGATCGACGGCGTGCCGGCGGATGAGGACATACAGGCGGCGGCCGCGGCGCCGGAGTCGGCCGCGCCGGCGGAGCAACCGGCGCACAACACCGCGGAGTCGGCGCAGGCGGGCACGGCCGCCGACGGCAGCTCCGAGCACGATGAGCTGTCCGCGTTTTTCGGCGAGGATCCGTCGTCAGGCGAGCAGGTGCAGCAGACGCAGCCCGAGGAACCCGCCCCGGCGAGGAATGCGAGCTCAAGCGACCTGGCCATCCCGATGGCCGATGAGGAACCGTCTTGATCGCGCCGCCGCCGCGCATTCCCGCAGGCTGATCGCCATTTCTCAATGACCGATGTTCCCCACGCAGGAAATTCTCGACCGAGCCGCCAAGGTTCTGATCGGCAACTATGCGCGACAACCGGTGGTCATGGTGCGCGGCCATGGCTCGGATCTGTACGACGGCGATGGCCGGCATTACATCGACCTGTTCGCCGGCTTCGGTGGCGCGATCCTGGGGCATTGCCATCCAGCGATGATCGACGCGGCGGGGGCGCAGATGCGGCGGCTGTGGCACGTGGGCAATACGTTCCACAACGAGCCGCAGGTTGAACTGGCCGAGCGGCTCAACCGGCACGCCTTTGCCGGGCAGGCGTTCTTCTGCCACAGCGGCCTGGAAGCCAACGAGGCGGCGTGCAAGCTGGCACGCCTGCGCGGCCAACAGTTTTCCCCCAAGCGGTGGAAGATCATCTCACTGGCGCACAGTTTTCACGGCCGCTCGCTGGCCATGATCTCGGCGACGGGCAATCCAGCCATCCAGCAGGGATTCGAGCCGATGGTCCCCGGCTTCATTCACGTGGAAGCGGGGTCCATCGAGGCGCTGCAAAGCGCCGTGGATGACGAGACGGCGGGCATTTTGATGGAGCCGATCCAGGGCGAAGGGGGCGTGCTCGAGCATTCGCCGCAGTACGTCCAGCAGGTGCGACAGTTGTGCGACGAGCGCGGGCTGGCGCTGATTTTTGATGAAGTGTGGACGGGCTGCGGGCGCACGGGGCGGTGGTTTGGATATCAATGGTTCGCAGCCGATCGCGGCGCGGTCGAGCCGGATATGATGACCTTGGGCAAGTCCCTGGGCGGCGGACTGCCGGTGGGGGCGCTGTACGCCAAGCCCCAGATCGCCGCGCTGCTGACCCCCGGCAAGCACGGCTGCACCCTGGGCGGAAACGCCATCTGCATGGCCGTGGCCAAAACCATCTTCGACGTGATCGATCGCGATCGTCTGACCGATCGCGCTGCGCAGCTCGGGCAGCACGCCATCGAGCGGCTGCGGTCCGAATCGAGCATCGGCGACAAGGTGCGTCAGGTGCGCGGCTCGGGGCTGATGCTGGGCGTGGAGCTGAACGAGCCGCCGGAAAAGTTCATCGAGCGGGCGCTGGCCAACGGGATCGTGGTGAATCTGACGGCGCAGAAGGTGGTGCGTCTGGCGCCGGCGTTGACCATCGGCGCGGATCAATGGGATCGCGGGCTGGATGCCCTGGTGCGTACCATCGCCGGGGAATGATCATGAGACAACTGGCGTGGAAGCTGGCGCTGTTGGTGGCGTTGGCGGGCTGCGCGGCCAAACCGCCGGCGCCCGCCGCCGCCGAGGCACAGCTGGCGGCGCCAAACCCCGCTCCGGCCGCGGCGCCCGACCAGAATCCGCTCATCTCCGTGATCATGGACAAGTTCCAGGTTCCCTACGGCGCCATCAGCCAAAACGAGGCGTTCTGGAAATGGGTCGACGAGGATGCGCTGGACGTGCCGACGTATGAGTTGCTGCGGCGCAACGGCCTGCGCATCGGCCGGGCCCGCGTGGCGGATTGGCAGCACTTCCGGGAGATTCTCATCGACCGCGAGGGCACCCACGTCGACACAACCGGCTTCGTGGCCCTGTCCGGAAACAATGACATCACCATCAACCTGACCGACGAGATGCCCGAGCAGCTTCTGTTCGTCGTCAATGAGCACGGCGTGACGGGCCGGATGTACGATTGGTGCCAGAACCGCCTCTCCTTCGCATTCGCGTGGGCGCGGCATAAGCGTCAGACCGTGCGGCTGAGCCTCTGCCCGGTGGTGGCGGTGCAGCGAAAACGATTCGACTATTCCCTGGCGGATCGGCCGCCGGAAAACGTCTTCGTGAGCGAGGAGTATCTGTACGATCTGCGCTTTGCGGCGGACATCGCGCCGGGGGAATTTCTGGTGATCGGCCCCTCGCCGCAGGCGGCCGATCCCAACCGCGTCGGCAACCGGTTCCTCGTGCACGATGGGAAGCGCGACCGGTATGAACAGCTTCTGATCCTCACGCAAACGCAGATGCCGCTTTCGCGGCAGCCGGCCGGCGCGACCTCGCGGCCGGTTCCAAAATAGAGGATAGCGCGATGACGGCGGCGCGAAACATCGGAGTGCAAAGCTACTGCTTCCGCCGGTTCACGGACAACCGGCGGGTGATTGAACTAACGCGCCAGATCGGCGTGGATCGGGTGGAAATCTGCTCCGTCCACGCCAACTTCGACGACGTCGAGGCGTTCAAGGGCATCGTCGATCTCTACGGCAACGCCGGGATCAAGATCGTTTCCCTGGGCGTGCAGAGGTTCGTGGGGGATGTCTCGCGCGAGCGGAAATGGTTTGCCTGCGCCCAGGCCGCGGGGGCCGGGCACATTTCGGCGCATTTCACGGTGGGGACGTTTGCGACGGCGATTCCCGCGGTGGCGGCACTGTGCGATGAATTCGGCGTTCGCGTCGGGATTCACTGTCACGGCGGGTACAACTTCGGCGGCTCGCCGGACGTGCTGGAGCATCTGCTGCAACTGGGCGGCAAGAACATCGGGATTAACCTGGACACGGCGTGGTGCATGCAGATCGGCCCGTACGCGGGCGATCCGGTCCAATGGATCCGCGAAAGATTCCGCGGCAGAATCTACGGCGTTCACTACAAGGATTTTGTTTTCGACCGCCGCGGACAATGGAAGGATGTCGTTATCGGAACGGGGAACCTCGATCTGCCGGGCGTCGTGGCGGCGCTGGAAGAGACCGGCTTCGACGGCATGGCGGTGGTCGAGTACGAGGCCGATCCGGAGAATCCCGTGCCGGCGCTGGCGCAATGCGTGCGGCGGATTCGAGACCTCACTTCGTCTTCTGGATGAGCCGCACGGCGTCGATGACCATCGTTCTGTCAATCGCCTTGCACATGTCGTAGATGGTGAGGGCCGCGGCGCAGACGGCGGTGAGGGCTTCCATCTCCACGCCGGTCTTGGCGCTGATGCGAGCCGTGGCCTTGATGCGAAGGCGCACGGGCCGCTTGCCGCCGGCGGGCAGCATCGGCAAATCGAAATCCACCTGGACGCTTTCCACCGGCAGGGGATGACACAGGGGGATCAAGTCGCCGGTTCGCTTGGCGGCCATGATTCCCGCGACGCGAGCGGCCCCCAGCACTTCGCCCTTGGGAACTTCCTCATCGGCGATGGCCCGCAGCGTTGCCGGCTGCAGGGTGATGAAGCCCTCGGCGATCGCTTGGCGCCGGGTGACGGGTTTGTGGCCGACGTCCACCATGCGCGCCGCGCCACGCGCGTCCAGATGGGTCAGGGAGCGTTTTGGCATGGGGGGATTATACGGCGGATCGGCAATCGCGCGTGAACCCCGCTAAATGGCGCCGCGCGCGTCGCCTACGTCGAGTTGGTACTTGCGCATTTTCTTGTAAAGGGTGGTGCGATTGATGTCCAGCTCGGCGGCGGTGGCCTGGCGGTTCCAGGCGTTGCGGCGCAGGGCGGCCTCGATGATCCGCCGCTCCGGAGTTTCCAGGGCGACCTCCAGGGGCATGGGTGATTCGGGGACCTCGGCCGTGGATGCGGCGGCGGCGGCACGCGGGGCGGCGGCGGCGTGCAGGGTCTCGGGCAAATCCTCGGCGTCGATCTGCGGCCGGCGGCACAGCACGACGGCGCGCTCGATGGCGTTTTCCAGTTCCCGCACGTTGCCGGGCCAGGTGTAACGCTGCAGAGCGGCCATGGCGGCGTCGGAAAAACCCAAAATCTCCCGCCCGCTTTCCTTGCAGAAGCAGCGCAGAAAGTGATCGGCCAATAGGGGAATGTCGCCCAGCCGCTCGCGCAGGCTGGGCAGACGGATGGTCACGACGTTGATGCGATAGTACAAGTCCTGGCGGAATTTGTGCTCGGTTACGAGCTGGGCCAGATCGACGTTGCTGGCGAGGATGACGCGCACGTCGACGTTGGTGGTTTCACTGCTGCCGACCGGCTCAAAGGCGCGCTCCTGCAGGGCGCGAAGGAGCTTGACCTGCATGGCCGGCGAGGCGGCGTTGATCTCGTCCAGAAAGAGCGTTCCGCCGTCGGCGGTGAGGAACCGGCCGGGTTTGTCCGCGATGGCGCCGGTGAAGGCCCCCTTGACGTGGCCGAAGAGCTCGCTTTCCAGAAGCGTCTCAGGCAGGGCGCCGCAGCTCACTTCGACGAACGGCTTGTCACGGCGGGGCGAGCGGTGGTGAATCGCCCGCGCCAGCAGCGATTTGCCGGTGCCGCTTTCGCCGGTCATGACCGCGGTGGTGCGGCTGTCGGCCACGGCATCCACCAAGTCGAAAATCTTGAGCATCTTGTAGTCGTGCCCGACGATGTTCTCCAAACCGAAGCGCAGATCGAGCTGCTGCCGCAGGGTCTGGTTCTCAAAGAGCAGGGACTGCTGGCGAACCGCCTTTCCAACGATGACGCGGATTTCATCGTCGACGATGGGTTTGGTCAGGTAGTCGAACGCGCCCATCTTGGTGGCCTCGACGGCGCCCTCGATGGAGCCGTAACTGGTGATGACGATGATGACCACCTGGGGAAAGCGGCGGCGGACGTCGCGCAGGAATTCCGCCGGCTTGATGCCCGGCATGTTGATGTCGGCCAAGAGCAGCTCGATCTGGCCGGTCTCAAGCTCGGCAAAGGCATCCTGCGGCGTGTCACTGACGCGGATGTCGTATCCCTCGCGGCTGAGGAATTGCGAGAGCGACTGCAAAATGATGCGGTCTTCGTCGAGGATCAAGAGCCTGGGCTTGTGGGGATCGCTGGGTTGCAACATAGGGTTTGCGCTAGTGTTTCACCAGATCAACGACTGCTGTCTCTGAGCATCGGCATATCCAAATGATGACGGTAAGCGACAAACGGATTTTTTCGTTCGGTTTACTGGCGGAGCCCCGGAGCGATTATGGGACGGCCGGGAAGTTGCAAATGCGAAACGCCAAGGAAATAAATGCAACCGCAGAGACGCAG
>DBZL01000068.1 GCA_002311745.1 Phycisphaerales bacterium UBA1161
ACGGGTGGGTTGTTCCCTCGTTCAATTTGCCGCAACAGCCGGGGTCGGCGACGAACTACGTCGCGGGGCCGAACGTGATCATGGATGGCTGGCCGAGCATTCTGGATCGGGATGGATTCGTGTGGAGCGCGGCTCGGGACGTGGGGACGGTTTTTTACTGCCCGAACACGGTGGACATCAATGGGATGGCCAACGGGCAGACGGGAACGAATGGGGCCAATCCGCGGGGATGGATTGAATGGCCGATGGAGTTCGCGGGGCCGACGTACGGCGACAGCGATCCGCAAATCGCGGTGACCTGGCCGGGGCCGGGATTCAACAAGATCATCCGCAGCAGCTATTGGATCAATGCGTACAACCCGATCGGGGGTACGGTGGCGAATATCCCGCAAAACGATCTTTTTTATACGGGGTCCGTCGGTTTTGGGCCGGATGCGGCTGGAAAGTACATCGGCTTGCACAAGACCACGAACGTCAAGCACTCGTCGCTGCTGGTGGTCGTGGCCGACGGGGTGTACATGGGGCGACAGTCGGTGGATCAGGTTGGAATGAAGAATTGCCGGATCGGCTATCGGCATCCCGGTCCGGGCGGGGCCAATACCGTGGCCAACGTCGGCTTCGCCGATGGGCACGCGGAGTCGTTGGCTGGAAATCAGTTCCCGTGCTCTTATGCCAAGACGTCGAGCTACGCCGGCAATCTGGGGGCTACAACGCTGGCGCAGCAGGAGTCGATCAACCTGGGCGGGCCGACGGTGTACGACGATCCGGTCGGGGCGTTGCGGATTTTTATGATTAATAATCCGGGGGCGAATTGAACGCCGACGGCATCGATCAAGCGAGCGCAGAAAAAAGCCGAAGCAGAATATCTCAAATGATGGTCGTCACCGTGCCGGGCGCAGGTTTCGCCGAGACCTGCGGGAGAGTCGGTCAAGAAACTTCGTGAGGAGGGAGCCATACATCCCTTTTTGAAGGGATTTGGTGGCTTCGTGATCGGGGGCGAGCTTGACCATGGCATCGAGGATCAATTCAGCCGCGTCGCGGTTGCCGGTCTGCATGAAATAATCGATGGCGACATAGCTCATGGCCGTGAACTCTGTAACGTGGAAAACGTCGCGATGCGGGTACATGAGCTTCAAGTCCCACTTGTGCTGCATGACGGCATCGGCCTGGGCGGTGTCCCCGTTTTGGAGGTGGATCGCGGCCAGATTGGTCCGTGCAAACAGATAATCGGGATGCCGCTGGTGGCACAACTTAACCATGGAATCGGACTTTTGGTGATCGCCAATGCGTTGATAGGCTGCACTTAGCCAGTTCATTGTCGCGGGGCGCGCCAAAACCAGCCAGCGCGGGGCGCTCAAAACCGGCCAGTGCTTTGACGATGCATATACCTCATCCGTTTGATTCCATGCAACTTTCTGTTGAGTTATCGGCCCTGAATCAGGACGCCTGATCGGCGGGAACCTCAGCAACAGAAGATACCGTGCTTTCTGCCACGGTGTCTTCCGGAGGGGACAGCCCTTCATCGCCGCCGGTACTCCGGCGTCCTCGATTTGAATTAGTTCTCGTCTCGGCGCCGCCATGCCGCAGGCGATAGCTCTTGCCGGTGATGTTGATGAGGGTGGCGTGCTGGAGGAAGCGGTCCAGGATCGCCGTGGCCGCGGGTAGGTCACCAATCAGCTTGGCCCAGTCTTCCAGCGGCCGGTTGGAGGTCATCATCGTCGAGCGGTTCTCGTGGCGGCGCATGATGATCTCCAGCAGGCATTCCCCGGAGCGGCGTGGAAGCTGTCTCATTCCCATGTCGTCAATGATGAGCAGGTCGGGCTTGAGATAACGATTCAGTGTTTTGTCTTGCTGGCCGAGTTCGTCGTCGCCGAGGAAGTCGCGGGCCAGGTCGAAGATGGAACGGTACAGGACCAGGTAGCCGGCTTTGATCGCCTGATGTCCGATGGCTTGAACCAAAAACGTTTTGCCGACGCCCGGTGGACCCAGCAGCAAAACATCCGCTTTCTCCCGGATGAACTGACAGCCGGCCAGATCGTGGATCTGCTTACGCTTGATCGACGGGTTAAAGGAGAAGTCGAACTCGTCGAGGTTTTTAACTTCGCTGAACAGGGCGGATTTGACGCGGCGGCCGATCAATCGGCTGGACCGCACGTTCAGCTCGTCCTGAAGAATCAATTCCAGGAACTCGGCGTGATCGAGCCGGTTGCCCGATGCCTCGCTCAAACGGACTTCAAGGCTTTGGGCCAAACCCGAAAGTCGAAGCTGTTTGAGCGTCTGAATCAATGAAGGTCTCATGGGGTGGACTCCTGTAAAGAGGATGCGGAAGGCAAAGCTTCCGCTTGGGTAATAGCCTGACGCACGAACTGTCCGTAATCGTCCAGGCTCCGAATGATCGTGTGCTCCTGGAGGAACTCGAAGTTTTGCTGGATGGCCGGCGGATTCTGCCGCTCGATCAGTTGCCGCAAAGAACGCAGGTGATACGCCCCGTGTCCTTGGGCGATCTGGCAGGCGTGCCCGATCTGATCGCGGCGGTGCTTGTTCGTCAGAGACAACAAGCCCATCAGCACGCGCACGCCTTCGATGCCGCGATTCTGCAGCATGGATTGCGCCCATTGCGTGGCGTGCGGGCCGATGGATTCGATGCGGCGTAGCAGCCAGGCCGTTCCGCGCTCGATGCCACTGATCTTCTCGGGAACGATGTGGACCGGCAGCGTGGAGAACGTTCCCGGCGGGCGCTGCGCGTGCATGGCGATCGGACGCATCTTCTGATCCAACAGCCGCACTGTCCGCCCATCCCAGCGCGCCCAGACCCGCTGACCCAAAAACTCCGGTGGCACGGAGTAGTAGGCGCCCTTGATCTCCACGTGCCCATCACGATGCACGCTTCTGAGAGCTTCCTGGAACAGGTCGAACCGGCAAGCGGGCATCGGCAGCAGCGCCGCCTTCTCCGCTTGCTCAAAGACTTCCTTCACCTGCCGGCGCGTCGTACCGTGGATGCGGGTGTCGGCGACGGTTGCCTCCCAGGTCTGCAGATGCCGGTTCTGGTCGGCCAGCGAAGCAAATCTGCGCCCCTTGAGGGCATTGCTCTTCACGTAGCCGATGCCGCGCTCGATCTTTCCTTTATGCCGGGGCGTGTAGGGCTTGGTGGGCAGGACGGCGACCCCGTAGTGTTCGGCGAAGGAGCGCACCTTGGGGCAAAGCTCCGGGTCGAACCAGTCCGCACGACTCACCGCCGCACGGAGATTGTCGATCACCAGCGTCCGCGGCACGCCGCCGAACCAGGCGAAGGCATTCTCCAAAGAGCGTAAAAAATCGTCGGTGGTTTGACGATGCACCGCCTCGGCGTATCCCTTGCGGCTGTGGGACAGCACGATCCGAAACACCCAGGTGGTCTTGCGTCTGCCATCAGGTCCGACGATGGGCGCGCCCCGGCCAAAATCGACTTGCGCCTCGGCGCCTGGCTCGCATTCCATCCGCCGGAACGGCGCCGGCATGGTGGCCGTCAACTTCTTGACCAGCCGTCGAACGCTGTAATAGCTGCCGGTATAGCCGTGATCGCCGCACAGGTCCTGATAAATCCGCTGGGCGGTCAGCCCCGCCTCCAGCTTCTGGACAATCACCTCACGCCAGGCACTGGCGGCGCTGACAAACCCGACGGGCGCTAGGGCAGAGCCGATGGGCGCGCCTCCGGAGCCGATGGGCGCGCTGGCCGGTTTTGAATTGTCTTGGGGCAACAGGGCGGAGGCAAAGCCTACCGCGCGAAGATGCCGTCCGACCGTCTCCCGGTGAACGCCGAGGTGCCGGGCAATGTGCCGGTTGGACCAGCCGCCTCGCGCAAGTGCCAGAATCGCTTGTACTTCCGCCATCTTGAGTTGATTCGCCATCGCACCATTCGCCTCCGGCGAGAGCCGAAAGCCAACGGTAATGGACAAATCTCCAGTTCCTCAAAATGGCCGGTTTTGGCGCGCCCATCACTGGCCGGTTTTGCGCGCCCGCTGACACAATTTCAGCCCGTCCATTCTTGGACGCGGATTTCCGCGTCGAGAAATGCGGACATTTCAAAGCCGTTGAGGAGTGGGCAACCAGGCTCAGGAACGACCGGGAAGATGCCGACGCGGTAATCACGGTGGACGGCATGCCGGCACATCTGAAATTGAAATCCAACGCGAAGAAAATGTACCGCGTTATCGCCGCTGCTGCGGCACCAGCGGTTTGATCTGCCGTGACCGATTGGCCAACCACATTGTGAACGCTACCCGAACAGCATCTTTTTCTGATTACGACGGGATATCCTGCATCGCGCGGGCCCGTAAGGTATTTCACCTATGCTGTAAACAGGACGTCTCCGGATAGACGCCTGATCAGTCGTCGACTTTGCTTATATCATGCAACGCCTATCTGCAATTTCGATCTGTCTTCTTATGGCGCTGCTCGTTGGATGCGTCAAATGGAAGCAAAATGTCGTGGTCGATGGTGTGCCATTTCAGACCGCCACCGTCGATGCCAATGGGTTTGTGAGTGGGTACATCTCGGCGGACACGGCGATCGGTGGGCGGCCATGTCGGGCAGGGTGGGTGCATTTACATCCCAACGGCACGCTTGCGGGGTTCACTGCCGGACAGGACATCGTGCTTGACCGCTTTACTATTCCAGCCGGAACGTGGGTGCACCAGAATCCGCAAGGCATCGTTACGGTCTGCGCCTTCCCCCGAAACGTGGAAATCCAGGGGTACATTTGCCGTGGTGGCGTTGGTGGTTCTGAGGGTGTCCAGGCGGCGTTTTATCCCGATGGCGCCCTCAAGCAATTCTTTGCGCCTCTGCCCGTAACAATTGACGGAATTCCCTGCGATTCAAGCCTGTTTCAACGGGGTATTGAGTTATACGAAAACGGCCATCTCAAAAGCGGCACGCTCGCCAGCGATGTCACCATCGATCGCCAAATCCACCACCAAGGCGAGCGCATCCATCTCACGCCCGATGCACATCTGGCCGCTAAGGATTGATTGGCCGGAAAATGCCGGTTCTCAATCGACCGCCCATTATCGATCAGTTTCTTTGCAAACTCTACGAGAAACGCATCCCTTACCGGATGATCGCTCGCGCCTAGCTTGCGTGATGAGCATTCGGCGCCGCCCGCTGCTCGGCCATCAGGTCGCGCTTCCAGACGTCGGGCAGGTAATTTTGCAATTCTTCCGGCGGCAGATCCGGCAAGTGGGCCAGCACGCTACGCAGGTAAAATTGCACGTCGATCTCGTGACGCTGGGCGCTGGCAATCAGCGACCATAGGATCGCGTGGTTCTGGGCGGATTCGTCATGCCCAGAGAACAGCCAATTCTTACGACCGATGGCCACGCGCCGCAGGGCGCGTTCGGCCACATTGTTGTCTATGCTCAGGCGAGGATCGGTCGTGTACACCACCAGCGCTTGCCACTGGTTCAGCGTGTAGCCGATGGCCTGGGCGATGGGACTCCTGGGCAACACTTGAGCCTGTTGCTCGGTGAGCCACAAGCGGATTTGCTCCAAGATCGGTCTGGATTGCGATTGCCGTAAAATCTGGCGAGTTGGCGCATCGCGCTCGGTGGCTTCTTTCTCCACCACGTACAACCGGCGGATCATCTCCAACATCCAAACGGATCGCGCGGGGTCCGATTCCTGGGCGTCGAAGTATTTGCGTCGAGTGTGAGCCCAACAGGCGACTTCCTTCACATCGCCTCGCGCGTACAGCTTGTCATAGCCAGCGTAGGCGTCGGCCTGAAGGAACCCCCGCCATTTCCCCAGCCATCCCAGCGGCCCTTGCGCCGAGCGCGTTGGCGTGAAGTCGTAGACAATATAAGGATGGTGTTCGTCCCCGACATACGTCCACAACCGTCCTTGCCGGCAGTGCCCTTCGTGCTGGATCGGCACGGTTGTGTCATCCGTGTGCAGGACGGCGCTTTGGCGAACGCGGTTGCATAGCAGTTCATAAGGGGCTGGACCACCCGCGCCGCCGCCGCGATCCAGCCGCACAGCGTCGAGCGATCGATGTTTACTCGCTGGCGGGCGAATATCTGTTCCAGACGGTACAGCGGCAGATGGTCCGCCATCTTGCTGGTCACCACATACGCCAGGAGTCCCGGACC
>DBZL01000079.1 GCA_002311745.1 Phycisphaerales bacterium UBA1161
GCTTAAATTGATGCCATTAAGAAGTGGCCCTCGAAATCGTCGGTCTCAAAAATGTTCCTAACCTTGGAATTTTTTCCGTAATAGTAGGGAAACCGCTCCAGCGCGGCACACTTGATCAGGTAATGCTCACCCGCAGCCTCACGTTTCGACAACTTCAAGAGATGCTCGGCATCGGCTGCTTTAATGATCGCGCGAAACAATGTTAGCGCCTCGCGCATGTTTGTGCCAGCCATCGATGAAATGAATGGCGCATGTCCATGGGAGTCATCGCCACCCGTGAACGCAAGCGTTTGGACGACCATTTCAAGGGTCCTACGGAAGTCCTCAAATTCCAGCTCGATCTGGCCGAGCCTCAGTTTTGTGCCCACTCTTGTCTGCCAGGGATTGCTCTTACTTTCGGCTACCTCTTTTGAAAACACGGTTTTCACACGCCAGGATAGGATATCGTGAGCGTTAGGCGCGACGATTTCATTGGTAGGTATAGCTGCTAGATCATCGGACTCGCGATCTACTTGCTTCTTGGTTGAGTTTCGAAGCGGGATGACGAAAAATGGAAATCCGATGCTTTCCGCCTCCCTCATGCAAAATCGCACCACGGGGAGTTTAAGGTCGAACCCGGGGGCTCGGTCGAGATTGTCGAGAACAACGACGACCGGCAGCGGCTTCGGTAAATGACCTTCCAACGTGCTTTCATGAAAGAGCTTCATAGTGCGGCGGCATTCGAAGATAACTTGGTCGATGTCAAGTTTACAAGCGTCGGTCGGAAACGCGTCCTTCACAACGCTCCACACTTCGGGCCGCTTCCGGCATTGCTCTTCGAGGGTTTGCAGAAGAGTCCATAGAAGTTGGGCAAAGCTGTGTATATTTAGGCAATCCACAAATACTAACAGTCCAGCGCCATGGCCGGAAAGCGCGTCGTTGTCGCGCATTAAACTCAAGAGAGTTGACTTTCCTGCGCCAGTAGGACCAGTGATCACGAAGGGACGACCGGGTGGAATGACTGATGGCGCTCCGCTATTAAAGAGGCCTACGAATTCATTGATCCGATGTTCCAATTCCCCAGCGACGCGAAGGTTTTCAGCCATTTCGACATAAGCTTGCTTGACCAGGTTCTTCTCTCCGAGGTTCTCCAAGTCCCGGAAGAAGTGGTCAACCAGGCGGTCAGCATGCGGATATGAAATTCCGAGAGTGGGGCCCAGTGCGGCGCGCGGATTAATCATCCAGGGGCGACGGCACCGCTTGTAGCTGTTAGGAGTTGCGATGTACAGCTTGGCCTGCTTAGCTACCTCCCGAAGTGCAATATCCGGACAGATCTGCTGGGTGACAGGTTGAGAAGCTTCCGTCACTTGCGGACGGATCTCGAAAATGTGCTTATAAATTGCTGGCTGGCGCTCCACCAGCCAATTCGCCTGTCGTCTTAGCTTGCCGCAAACCCATTCTCTAAAGTGCCGTCGTGTTTCGTATGCCAAGCCATCAGGGAATCCAAAATGAATATGCACCACGGGCAAATCGACGTCAACATCTGCCACGTAACGATGCTTGTATTGGTGAGCCTGAGCCAAAGGAGGAAATGCCGCCGCCTGTGGATGTCGACCGACCGCCGACCGATGGTGGGCCATATCCAATTCGTCTGCCAACAGGAGAATTTTTCCGAGGAGATCGCCCTTGAAACGTGGTATGTCCAGATTGCTCAGTTCTTCGCATGCACTTTCATGGGAATCGGTCCCGTGCGCGCGGCAGACAATCGGCAATACCTCTTCCAAGCGAGGCTCCCAATCGTAAAGACGCTCAAGCTGCTCCCGGTAAGGCGGCAACTTGAGCAAAGTGGAAACGGCTTCCACATGCCATTTGCGAATGTCATCGATCAATTTGTCCGTCCATCCATGGCTCAAATCCCATCGATTGCTGAAATTCGCCATGCCGATGTCGTGGATATAACAGGCCGCGGCTAGGGTCATTGCCTCGAAATCGCTCAGCCCGAGTTGCTCGACCTCGGCGCGGAGCGCTAGTCTCGTCGCGTAAAAGAATACGTGATCACTATGGACCGGACCGTGATCTGTGAACCAATGCGTCGATGCCTTCTGGAAGGTCGCGTCACATAGGCGAATTGCGGTGCTTTGCAGAAGATCGCGTAGATCGGCCCGCTCGGTTTTAAAAAAGTGCTCGCTGAATTCTTTTAACGTTTCATCGCGATGCCACATAGAATTTCCCTCGAATCGCTCCTGGGAGCAAATCGGACACGCGCCCATCGGCGTAGCTATGTGAGCGTGCGACGCTTGTGGGGGCCTCCACCGGTCCAACTCGCAAATTATTGTAGCGGGCAATCTACTGGGGCGGAAGCCCATTGGGGTTAATCGGCGCAACGGTGAGATCGGAGGAGCTCAGAGATGCGATTGATGATGAGGTAAACCGGAAGGGCAGCGGCGGGGCGGGCAATCCCCAGCACATGCTGGACGTGCTCACCACCGGCCACGCCGATGCCGCCCTGGCCGCCAGCATTTTTTACTTCGGGACGTACTCGGTTGGCCAAGTCAAGCAATTCCTGGCCGAGCACGGCGTGAGCGTGCGCCTGACCTGATGCAGGATTTCAGATTTGAGATTTGAGATTCTGAGTCGGGGCTGCGGCCGCGCCGGGGGCGGGGTAGTTGCTTTGCTGCAGATACTCGGTGACGGCGCGGCGAAGCTGACGCTGAATCGTGCGCGGGTCCTGATGGGCGTCGAGGGTGTGGAAGCCGTATTCCTGGGTCATGAGGTTGAACTGCTCGATCAGCTCGGTTTGGTAGGCGATGAAGCTGTCGAACAGATCGTCGCCGTAGTTCATGTCCAGGCCGCTCTCCCAGTAATTCATCTTGCCCGCTTCGAGCACGCGGGGGACCAGGTCCTTCACATCCAGTCGCAGATAGAAGACCAAATCCGGCTGAACGGCGAAGCTGAACAGGTCGCGCAGCCATTGCTTGTCAGCGTCGCGCGCCACCCCGCGCGCCAGAAGCGTGTAGATGTAGCGGTCGGCCAGGACGATGAATCCGCTGCGAAGGGCGGGGATGATCTGGTATTCCATGCGGTCGGCCAAGTCCACGGCGTACATCAAGCAGTACGTCAATCGGTGCAGTGAATGGCCCTGCTTGGCATCGGTGATGGCCTGGCCGACGAGCTTGCTGCGCGTCCAGCCGGTGTCGATGACCGCGTAGCCCTGCACTTCCAGCCATTCCTTGAGCATGATGGCCTGCGTGCTGCGGCCGCAGCCGTCGGTCCCTTCGATGACGATCAGCTTGCCGGTGCAGCCGTCCTTGGGCAGGTACGGCATCGCGTGACCCATGTAACGAAATTCGCCCATCGAAGGATTCTTTCTACGCGACGGACTGCTGCGGCGTCTGCGGCTTGTAATCCGCCAGCGTCTGGTCGATCAGCCGGCGCACGGTTTGCTGCTGCTCGCCGATGCTCTGCGTCGCGTCGATTTCCGTCAGCCCGTATTCCCGCACGATTTTCGCATACTCGCCCAGGATTCGTCCCTGGAAAATCTTGAAGCTGCTGACCAGATCGCCGGCCAGGCCCAGGTCCATGCCGGCCTCGTATTCCTTGAGTTTGGCCCGGCCGGAGATCAGCCGCGACACGCTGACGTCGATCGGCACGTTGAAGTAAAGCGCCAGGTCCGGCCGCGGCGCGAACTGAAACACCCGCCGCACCCAATCGCGCTCGCAGCCGCGGATCACGTCCCGGGCGAAGGCCGTGTACACGTACCGGTCGGCCAGCACGATCAGACCGGCTTTCAGCGGCGGCAGGATGTTGTGCACCAGCCGATGGGCAAAATCCGTCGCGTGCAGCAGCGAAAACGTCATCGGCGTCAGCGACATCTTCTTCTTGCCCTTTTTGGTGATCGCCTTGACCAGGTCGGCGCTGTTCCACTCGGTGAACGACGGGCGCAAACCCTTGGCCTGCAAATAGCGCATCGCCAGTTGAAGCTGCGTGCTCTTGCCCGAGCCGTCGATGCCCTCGACGATGATCAGCTTGCCCGAATAATGATGCGGCGTCAGCAGTGAGTCCATCTTGTCCTACCGTTGGGCCAACTCAAATGAAATCGGCCGCCCAAAGACATCCTGGAACCAATCCATTTTCCGCCTTGCGCCCCAGATTTCCAACTCCGCGTCCGATTTTGTCACCAGGAGGCATTTGACCTTCCTGGCGCCGATTTTACAGCGTAGATTCTGCACGACGCTGCTGTGGCTGCGATCCAGGCCGTCGGAAATGCGCATGAGCGCCGCCCCGACGTCCACGACCCGCTGAAATCGCCCGGGCAGGGAGGCGTAAACGCCGTGGCCGGCCCGCGGCGGGGACTTGCGGTGGTAGCGGGCGACGTTGGCGATCACCTTGATCTCGTCGTCGCTGAAATTTTTCAAATCGCCGTGCAAGATCAGGTACATGCTGTGTTTGTGATGCCCGCTGGGGCCGATGTGCAAGCCGATGTCGTGCAGCAGGGCGCCGTACTCGATCAATTCGCGATCGGCGGCGCCCAGGCCGTGCAGCGGGCGAAGCTCGTCGAACAGCTTCATGCAGATGCCCGCGACCTGCTGGCTGTGCGTTTGGTGCCAATGGCAGCGGCGGGCCAGGTCCAGGACGCTGCGGCGGCGGGCATCGGGGACCTCGCGGCGGATCGCCAGGTCCGGCAGGTGCCGCGACAGATAATCCAGCAAAATCCCCTCGCGCAGGGCGGCGGGACAGATCTCGATCCGCTTCAGGTTCAATCGCTCAAACATCTGCCCGACCAGGGCCGCGCCGGCGACGATCTGGTCCTGCCGCTGATCGTCCAAGCCGCGGATGCGGGCGCGGTTCTTGCTCCGGCTTTCCAGCAGCTTGGCCAGCAGCTTTTCCAGCGGGCGGCGCTCGATGATCTGGGCTTGAGGTTGGCCGTTGGCGCTGGGCTCCGAACCGCACATCGTCGCCAGGTTTTCCAGCGTGCCGCTGGTTCCAATGGCCTTGACCGGGCGCAGGGCCTTGATCTGGGCGCACAGGGGCGTCAGCTCCTTGTCGTAATGGCGCAGAAGCTGGCGGAGGTCGTGCTCGCTGATCGGGTCGGACTTGACAAATTGCGCCGTCATGCGCGCCGCGCCGAGCTTGCGGCTTTCCAGCAGCGCCGCGTTTTGTCCGTGGCCGACGATGAATTCCACGCTGCCGCCGCCGATGTCGATCACGAGCTGGTTCTGGCTGCGCAGGGGCATGGCGTGGCGGACGGCCAGGTAAATCAGCCGTGCCTCGTCGCGGGCGCTGACCACGCGCAGATACAGGCCCAGTTCGCGGCGCACGCGTTCTAGAAAATCTCCGCCGTTTTCGGCCTCGCGGATGGCGCTGGTGGCGACGGCGATGATTTTTTCCGCCTGCCGCTGGCTGGCCGCCTGCTGAAATCGCGCCAGCACCGCCACGGCCCGCTCGATGGCGTCCTGGGAAAGCCGACGCGAGGGGAAACTCAGCCTTCCTAAGCCGACCATTTCCTTCAGCCGCCACAGCGTGGTGATGCCGCCGTCGGCGTCGGCCTGGGCGACGATCATGTGAATGCTGTTGGAGCCGACGTCGATGGCGGCCAGGCGCAATGATTCACGGATGTCGGTTTTGGCCGAGGTGCGGATCGAATGGGTCAGGGCGTGAATGGGCATCGCGACCAGTGCAGCAACTTCGCGCTGAAAATACAAGCCGGTGGGTGTAAATCAAACGGAATCTTAGCGGACGCGGCCGCCGGGGGGGTGGTTTGCAAACGGCGCTGCGAGCTTATAATCGCGGTGTATGGTTCCCCCGTTTGTCCGGCAAACCGTGCGCGAGATGGAGGGATACTCTCCCGGCGAGCAGCCGGAGGCCGGGCAGCGCGTCGTCAAGCTGAACACCAATGAGAATCCGTTCCCGCCCAGCGAGCGCGTGATGCAGGCCCTGGCGGGGATCAGCTCGGAGACGCTGCGGCGCTATCCCAACCCGACGGCGGACGCGTTCCGCGACGCCGCGGCCAAGCTGCACAATCTGTCGCCGCAGCACATCCTGGCCGGCAACGGCAGCGACGACATCCTGACCATCGCCACGCGGTGCTTCGTACCGCCCGGCGGAATCCTGGCGTTTCCCGACCCGACGTACACGCTGTACGGGGTTTTGGCCAAGCTTCAGGAGGCCAAGGCCGTGGCGATACCGTGGGATCGCGACTGGTCGCTGCCCATCGACGCTCTTGTAGGCAGCGGGGCCGCGGCGATCTACCTGGCCAATCCCAACGCCCCCAGCGCCACCTTCGTTTCGCCCCTGAAAGTGGCCGAGTTGGCCAAGAACTTTTCCGGGCTGATCCTGGTGGATGAAGCGTACGTGGATTTCGCGGACGACAACTGCGTGGTGCTGCTCGAGCAGTTCGGCAACGTGCTGATCAGCCGGACGATGAGCAAGGCGTATTCGCTGGCGGGGATGCGCTTTGGGTACGCCATCGGCCGGCCCAACGTCATCGCCGAAATGATGAAGGTCAAGGACAGCTACAATTGCGACGCGGTGTCGATCCTCGCGGCGACGGCGGCGCTGCAGGACCAGGCCTACGCCCGCTGGACGTGGGAGAACATCAAGTCCGAGCGGGCGCGGGTCAGCAGCGAATTGACGCAGCTCGGCTGGACGGTCCTGCCCAGCCAGGCGAATTTCATCCTGGCCGCCGTCCCCACCGGAAGAGGCAAGGAGATGTACCTCGGCCTCAAGGAGAAGGGGATTTTAGTCCGATACTTCGATCTGCCTGGCTTGCAGGACAAGGTTCGCATCACCATCGGCCAGAGCCACGAGAACAACGCCCTGTTGGCCGGGATCAAGATGCTCACGGCGGCGGGCAAGGCGGCGTAGAACCATGGACCGAACAGCGGAAATCTCGCGGCAGACCAAGGAAACCAAGGTCAAGGTGGCCATCAATCTCGACGGCACGGGGAAAACCGCCGTCGAAACGGGCGTAGGGTTTTTCGATCACATGCTGGATTTGCTGGGTCGCCACAGCCTGATCGACCTGAGCGCCCAGGCCGAGGGTGATTTGCAGGTCGATGCGCACCACACGGTCGAAGACGTCGGCATCGTTCTGGGCCAGGCCCTGGACAAGGCCCTGGGCGAGAAGCGGGGCATCGCGCGCTTCGGCTGGGCGACGGTGCCCATGGACGAAACGCTGGCCAGCGCCGCGATCGATCTGTCCGGGCGCGCGGCCTTCGTCTACAACGCGCGCTACAGCGACGGAGCGATCGGGCAGTTCCCGGCCGAGCTGGTCGAGGAATTCTTCAAGGCCCTGGCCGCCAACGCCAAGCTGAATCTGCACATCAACGTGCCCTACGGGACGAACAATCACCACATCGCCGAGGCCATCTTCAAGGCCGTCGCCAAGGCCCTGCGGCAGGCGGTCGCTTTGGATGCGCGAATCGCGGATGTGCCCAGCACCAAGGGGTCGCTGGCGTAGGACATCCACGGACCGGCGGACCGGTCGAGGACGAGCCGGCTCAGTTTCGCAAATAAACTCACCCGTTTTCCGAGCGGTTGGCTCGCCAATTGAGCCGGCCCGTCCTCGGGCCGGTTTTTCCCCCCGTGAATGTTGTCAGAACATCAGGGCGGTCTACGACAATCCATCCCAGCGTTCCGGGTCCTCGCTCGGCAGCTCCGAAGCGGTGTCGAATTGGATCTGGTTCTGCGGGATGCGCATCAGTTCCGCCAGCCGGCGCCGATCGTCGCGCAGGGCATCCTCCAACGTTTGCGATCCGCCTACCAGACGGAGCATGAATTCGCCTTGGGTTTTGGCCGGTCGCTGGTGCAGCATCGCCACCTCCTGCAAGGTCCTACTTTGACTTGCGATACGCCGCGGCCGAGGGCAACCGCGGCGCGGTGAATCTCCACGAAATTGGCGGACTGCTGGTGAAAACGGGGAATCTGAGCCGCCTTTAGCCGCCCAGGACGGTGTCGATCACCGAGCGTACGGCGGCGATGGATTTATCGGCAGCGGCGCGGTCGGGGGCTTCGGCGATGATGCGCATGATCGGCTCGGTGTTGCTGGCTCGGGCGTGGACCCAGCCGTCAGGCCAGTCGATGCGGATGCCGTCCTGCGTGTCCAGGCGCTGCGATGCGAAATGCGTTTTGAGCGCTTCGACGATGCGCCCGGCCTCTTCGCGGCGGCAGGGGAATTTGGTCTTGACAATTTCGTATCGCGGAATCTGGCCGACCAATTGGCCGATGCTCGAGCCGGTGGCGGCCATGAGCTGCAGCACGTAGGCCATGCCGACGAGGCTGTCGCGGCCGGGGACGATGCGCGGATCGATCACGCCGCCGTTGCCTTCGCCGCCGATGACGGCGCCGCTGGCCAGCATCGCCTGCACGACGTTGGCTTCGCCGACGGGCGTGCGGATGACGCGGCCACCGTGCGCGGCGGCCACGTCGTCGAGCATCCGGCTGGAGGACAGATTGGCCACGGCCACGCCGCTACGGCGGCCCAGAATCCACTGGGCACACAGGACCAGCGAATATTCTTCGCCGATGTAGCGGCCCGTTTCGTCGGCGATGGCCAGGCGGTCGCCGTCCGGGTCCTGGGCGAAGCCGACGGCGGCGCGCTGGCGGCGGACTTCCTCGGCCAGACCGACGAGGTTTTTCTCGGTCGGTTCCGGATCGTGGGCGAAGCGGCCGTCCGGCGTGCCGTTGAGATGCACCACCTGGCAGCCCAGTTTACTCAGCAGGGTCGCGGTGGCCACGCATCCGGCGCCGTTGACGCTGTCCAACACCACCTTGTAGCGCCGGGCGGAAATGCCCAGGACGTCCACGTGATCCAGCACGCGTTTGACGTGCAGGGCGTGGGTTCCGGTGTTGCGAACCGGCGGCACGAGGCCTTCGACGGCGACAAAATCGGCGCGATCGTCGTGGAAGAACTGGGCGATGGCCGCGGCCTCCTGGGCCGGCGGGGCGACGGCTTGGCGATTCAGGAATTTCAGGCCGTTCCACTGGATGGGATTGTGCGAAGCCGTGGCGATCACGGCCGCATCCGCGCCCAGGTGCTGGACCATCATGGCCGCTCCGGGCGTGGTGACGATGTCGAGGTCGACGACTTCCAGTCCGCTGGCGACCAGAGCGGCGACGGCCGCGTCGCGCACCCACGTGCCGCTGAGCCGGCTGTCGCGGCCGAACACTACCTTCAATCGCCGGTCGGGGGTCTCGTGCTTCAAAAACGCGGCGAATGCCGCGGTCATGCGGCCGACCACCGTCGGCGTCAGCGTTCCGCCCACGGTGCCGCGCAGGCCCGAAATCCCCACCATCAACGCATCCACGGCCGCGCATTATGGATTTGCCGCTGGCGCTGGCAAGGGATATCCTTTGGAGGAAATGACGAATGACGAATGACGAATGACGAATGACGGATTAAATTCATCGTTCATCATTCAGGATTTTTTCTATGGACCGCAACCATCTCAATCAGAGTCTGCCCAAGGTGGTGGAATCGCTGGTGGCCAGCATCCTGGCTGAGCCGAAGATGCAGCACTTGAACCGCGTCTTTCTGCCCAGCCGGGATGCCATCATCCAGGCGATCGAGTTGATGCGGCAGATCGTTTATCCCGGCTATTTCGGGCAGCAGGGATTGACGACGCAAAACATCACCTATCGCATGGGCGAGTTGGTCATCGAATTGACGGACCTGCTGTACGAGCAGGCGCGGTGCTGCCTGCGCTACAAGAGCCAGATTGCCGGCTCCGACGGGGACAGCGCCAAATGCGAGCAGTGCGACCGGGAGGCGGCGCGGGTCGTGGCGGAATTTTTCAAGCGCCTGCCGACGGTGCGCGAAATGCTCGCCGCCGACGTGCAGGCCACTTTCGACGGCGACCCCGCCGCCCAGAGCACGGACGAGACGATCTTCTGCTATCCCGGCATCCTGGCGATCACGGTGCAGCGGCTGGCTCACGAATTCCACAAACTTCAGGTGCCGCTGCTGCCGCGGATCATGACCGAGTACGCCCACAGCCTGACCGGCATCGACATTCATCCCGGGGCGAAGCTGGGACGCAGTTTCTTCATCGATCACGGCACGGGCGTGGTGATCGGCGAGACCACGGAGATCGGCGAGCACGTCAAGATTTACCAGGGCGTGACGCTGGGGGCGCTGGCCCCGGCGTTCGGGCAACTGCTGCGCGGGCAAAAGCGCCATCCGACCATCGAGGACAACGTGACGATTTACTCCAACGCCACGATCCTGGGCGGCGAGACGGTCATCGGCCAAGGGACCACCATCGGCGGCAACGTGTTCATCACCTCCAGCGTTCCGCAGCATCACCAGGTCAGTTCCGAAGCGCCGCACCTGAAATACCGCGACCGCAGCGCCCGCAAAGGCCGCGGCCTGGCGCCCGATTTCCAGATCTGATCACGCTCGTGCCGCGAAGCGCATTGGGGAACTCCGCGTTTGGCAGATCAATGATATGACGCGGCAATTTCCTGACGCCCCGCAAAAGGTCCAGCCGCTTGATTACGCAGGCGCCCGGCTGAAGCGTCGGTCTCCGCTAGTCACGACGACTGGCATATTGAGCATTTGCGTGGGCTGTTTCAGCTTGCTGGTCAACGGGCTGCTTTTGCTTGTGGCAGTTGTAAGCATGTCGGAATTAACCAAGAAGTTTGCAGCGGAAAAACAACAGGCGGTTACGAATGCCGCCCAGGCCGCCGCGGCCACGCGCACCGCCGCGACACGGCCCGCACCCCGCGCCTTGACGGAAAACGAAATCGCGGACGTGATTCGTTATATCCAAGAGCGATCCCATGTTGGAAGGCTTCAATCCGGCCCGCTTAGCTCGGCTCAAATAAAGGCGTTGACTCGCATGCTCGCAGCGCCCGGCCAATTGATCATCGATCCACAGATCCCCCTGGGCTCTGAAGACGAGAACGGAATCGGTTACCAGTTGGTACAACAGGTATTCTTCTTTCCAGACGGTGCCCTTTACCTCGATATTACACACGGCAGCCGCGCATTGGGCCGTACCCGCGTGCAGTCGCAGATTGATTTGGGGGGCACTGAACTGGAGACGGACCTAACCACGCCGGCCGACAGCTATCGAATGGCGGCAAAGGCCTTTGGTGGCCCGCAATGGACAGGCTGGTATCAGGATCGATTTGATTCAGCGATGTTTGCGTCGATCATTGTCGCGATCAACCTGGCGCTGGCCCTGTTGCTCCTTGTGGCCGCGGTGCTGCTGTTACGTTCGAAGCCCAGAGGCGTTCAATTTCATCAGCTGTACGCGTGGCTGCAGCTTCCAGCCAGCATAGGGTGGGGGATCGCGCTCATTCGGATAGTTCACGGATTATCGAAAGGGATGCTGCCTATTTCGTACGGGGCAATGCCGGCCCTGGGGAGCTGTGCCTATCCACTTCTGCTGATCGCTGTCCTGCGTCATAAGTCGTTCCAGGAGCATCAAAGGAATGAAATGCGTTGATCGAACTGAAATTTGATCCCGTTGCCGCCGCCCCGAGGCCCGGTCCGAGAATGTTCGCCTTGGTGCCGCAACCAAGAGACCTGTTGGCCGGCAGCAACGCGCGGTGTTGCCTTTAGACATCAAACGATCTGCGCGGCGATTTGCCAAGGGTGCACGAAGCGTGTCTGAGGGCGAAATCGGGCTGTTAGCCGGAGTTGCGAATCCTGGCATTGGATTTGATCCTCCCCCGGCATGCGGTTGGTTCCAGTCATCTTCCTGGCCGTGGCGCTGGCGGGTTGTGCTTCCCAGCAGCCGGGTGTTTCGCCGAATCAACCTGTGACGGCGGCGTACACCAACGGCGGCGCAGGGGCCTTGGCCTTTGACCCGCCTGTGCTGGCGGGTGTGCCTCGGCTGGATCTGTCCCGGGATGACCGTGGGCCAGCCGCTTACGCGGGTTATC
Organism: Phycisphaerales bacterium UBA1161; assembly: GCA_002311745.1. Classification (GTDB taxonomy): domain Bacteria; phylum Planctomycetota; class Phycisphaerae; order Tepidisphaerales; family Tepidisphaeraceae; genus UBA1161. The sequence continues at coordinate 11,869 of DBZL01000079.1, forward strand.
AGGATTCCACCACCACCTTCTACTACCTCCGCTTGGACGATCGCCAAACCGATCGCCACGGCCGGTCCCGCTATGACCGCGAAGCCATCAGCGAGACCTACGGGGTCAGTTACCGATAAAAACGCGGTTTTTCGCCTACCGCCGGCTTTGGCCCCTCCATTTACCCCTGTGGATGAAGCCATTTGTTCTTGATATATTTATTCGACTAGGCGATATTGGGTTAAGTCTGTTTCCCGTCGCATGTTAAAACCCGTTCGAGGGAACTATGGCCACCATCACGAAAAAGGAGTTGATTGATCGAATCGCCGACAATGCCTCGCAGCGGCGGGTGCAAGTCAAGCGCGTCATTCAGCAATTCCTGGATGAGATCGTGAACGAGTTGGGCAAGGGGAATCGGCTTGAATTCCGGGACTTTGGGGTCTTCGAAACGAAACTGCGAAAAGCGCGCAAAGCCCAGAATCCCAAGACCCTGGAACCCGTGGAGGTGCCTGAAAAGCGCACCGTGAAGTTCAAGGTCGGCCGATTGATGAAACAAAAACTGGCTGGGCTCATCGGCGGCGCCATCGAGGACGAGGCCGGTGAGGTCACCGACATGAAAGAGTCGGACGAAGAGGCCGACGAATAGCCGGCGCCCCCTCGATAGGTCCAAGCCCCGCATATACATGCGGGGTTTCGCTTGAGCGCCGCGAGGCGTTCGAATCCCCAACCCCGGCTTTCCCGGCGCGTCCATGCCGTCTCCGCTGGATCCACTTCTTCAGCGTCAGCTATCGGACCGAGCCGAGGCCCAGCAGCTTCGCCGCCGGCGCATCGTGCGGCCGCTGGATGCGGTGCACGTTGAAGTCGACGGCCGCCGGCTGATCAATTTCTGCTCGAACAATTATCTGGGTCTGACGCATCATCCGCGGGTGATCGAGGCGATGCGGTCGGCGGCGCTTCAGTACGGCAGCGGCGCCGGCGCGGCGGGGCTCATCAGCGGATACAGCGCCGCGCACGCATCGGTCGAGTCGGCCATCGCGCGCTGGAAAGGGACCGAGGCGGCCGTGCTTCTGCCCAGCGGGTATCAGGCCAATGCCGCGGCCATCCAGACGCTGGCGGCGGTGGGCGCGGCCGGCGGCGGCGGCGCGCGGTTCATCGTCGATAAACTGGCGCACGCGTCCCTGCTGGATGCCGTTGCGGCCACGGGGGCCCCTTGGCGATGCATCCCCCATAACGGGATCTCGAAGCTGACGCGATTGCTGCAAGAGGCCGAGGCGGGCCAATTGCAGGTGTTGGTGACCGAGTCGATTTTCAGCATGGACGGCGACGCGGTGGACCTGGCGGCGATCGCGCCGATCAAGCAGAAATACGGGCTGATTGTGCTGCTGGATGAAGCGCACGCCAGTGGCGTGTACGGGCCGGGCGGGGCGGGGTACGCGGCGGAAATGGGGCTGGCCCACGCCGTGGATGTTTCGGTGGTGACGCTGTCCAAGGCGGCCGGTTGCGTCGGCGGGGCGGTCTGCGGCAGCAGGGATTTTTGCGATGCCGTGGTGAACTTCGGGCGGGCGTACCTCTACTCGACGAGCCCGGCGCCGCCGGTGGCGGCGGCCATCGAGGCGGCCATTGGCGTGATGCGCGATGAGCCGCAGCTCCAAGAGCGCGTGCGCGATCTGGCGCGGCGTTTGCGCCGGCGGCTGAGTCAAGGCGGCATCGCCCTGCCGCCGGGCGATGGGCCGATTATTCCGATCGTGGTGGGGGATGAATCGGCGGCGCTGCGACGCGCCGAGGCGCTCATGGGCGCCGGGCTGCTGGTGCAGGCGGTGCGGCCGCCGACGGTGCCCCGCGGCACCAGCCGATTGCGCGTCACCCTTTGTTGCGGGCACAGCGACGCTGAAGTCGATCAATTGACCGAAGCGCTGCTGAGCGGCTCAGCTTAGCTGGCGTTGACCGGCCATGGGCGAAGGTCCCTCGGCATCTGGAGGATCAATGGCCGGCGCTGCATTCACGCGGCGAAGCGTGCGGCTGACCAAATCCGCCGGCGGCTCCTCCACGGGCAGGTAGTGCAACAGGGACAGGATTTTTTCAACGGAACGCACGCGATGCGGCGACACGTTTGGCTGCACAAAACCCCCCGCGTTATCCGGTAAGCTCCGGTCCAGAACCAAATCCACTGCGCGACGATCGGCATCGCCCAGTTTCTTGGTCATACGTACTCCGCATGATCGAAAGGTGGACGACCCTATTGTCGCCCGACCAGGCACGGCTTAACAAGACAAAACATCCGAATGGATCGTCTGCTTGGACTTGCCGGCTTGGGGCAACGGCGCCGTGGAAATGAATACGGGCCATTGCCACCAGTGTTTACGATTCCCGCTGTCAATGGTTCGCTGCCCGCCAGCGGTCGGCAAAAACGCCCACGGCCGCGTGCAGCCGGGATTTTACCGTTCCCAGCGGAATCCCCAGAATATGGCTGATTTGCTTGTAGGGGAACTGGTGAAAATAGGAGAGCAATAAAATTTCGCGCAAATTTGCCGGCATAGCCCCAACGATCTGCTGGACCTGCGTTTGCAATTCCTGGCGCTGCATGGATTCATCGGGCAGGGCCTGGGCGCTTTGCATGAGGTCGATGAACTCGCCGCTGTCATCGTCGCCGCGGCTGATGGCCGCCTGCAGGGGGCTGGCTGGCCGCCGGGCCGAGGAGCGGATCAGATCGCGGGCCTTGTTGGCCGCAATGGTGAACAGCCACGGCCGGAACCGACGCCGCGGATCAAACTGATGCGCGCTTTGATGAACCTGCAAAAAAGTCTCCTGGAACATGTCCTCCGCCGCCGAGCGATCGCCCAGGAACCGCACCAGAAAATGAAACAGCTCGCGCTGATAACGCTCCACGAGCTTGGCGAAGCTAAAGCGGTCGCCGCGGCGATAGGCGGCCAGGAGCTGCTCGTCACTGTCGGCCGGGGCGGGGACGGCATGCAGACGACGGGGTCTGAAGTGTGCGCCTTTGCCGGCGCCGCGGGATGCATCATGAGCTGTGCCGGATGTGCCCGGGAGCCACCGGCGCCGACCGTCGCGATCATGTGCCGTCAGGCTCATGACAGCCTTCTTCAGAGGAGACGCGGTTCGGTGGTTGGGTAACTTCACCCACACTTCGTTGCCGGTCCTTCTCTATAAACATAATATGCCGGTTGTGATGCCGGTTGCGGATAAACCGAGTTTTTTCGCGCTTTCCCCCGCAGAACTGGATGCGCTGGTCCGGCAATGGAGTTGGCCGGCCTTTCGCGGCAGGCAGGTTCGCCAATGGGTGTATGACAAGCTGGTCTGCGAAGTGCAGCGGATGTCCAACCTCGCGCAGTCGGATCGCCGGAAATTGAGCGACGCCATCGACTTGAGCGTCGGGGAGGTGCTGCGGCATCAGAGCAGCGCCGACGGGACGCAGAAGCTGCTGGTCGGCTGGGAGGGCGGCGCCGCGGCCGAGTGCGTCATGATCCCCGACGGCCCGCGCCGCACGGCGTGCATCAGCGCCCAGGTGGGCTGCCCGGTGGGATGCAAATTTTGCGCAAGCGGCTTGGATGGGCTGAAGCAGAACCTGGGGGCCGGGCGCATCGTTCAGCAGGTCTTTGTGCTCAATCGGCTGCTGGCGGCCGCCGGCCAGCGCATTTCGCACGTCGTTTTCATGGGCATGGGGGAGCCGCTGGCCAATTATGCCAACGTCATCGGTGCTCTTCGCATCCTGCACGATAAGCAATGCTTCAACATCGGCGCCCGCAAGATCACCATTTCCACCGTCGGCGTGCCGCCGAAAATGCGGCAATTGGCCGAGGAAGGGTTGCCGGTCAATCTGGCGATTTCATTGCACGCGCCGGAGGAAACCTTACGCCGGCGGCTGATCCCCTGGGCCGAGCATTTTGCCCTGAAGGAGATTCTGGATGCGGCCCGGTACTACTTCGAGCGCACGGGGCGGGAAATCACGCTGGAGTACATCCTTCTGTCCGGCGTCAACGACCGACCGCAGCAGGCGCGGCAATTGGCGGCCGTGTGCAAGACGCTGCGGGCCAACGTCAATCTGATCCGCTACAACGAGGTGGAGGGTTTGCCGTTTGTTCGTCCGGGCAGCGAGGCGGTCATGAAATTTCAGACGATTCTGCGAGACCGCGGAGTCAACGCCCACGTCCGCAAGAGCCGCGGCCGCGACATCGACGCCGCCTGCGGCCAATTGCGGCGAAAAGCCCAATTCGCATCCGCCCCGTAAAGCGGTCCTGGCCAAATTCAGTCGAGGCTGCATACAGTCGATATTCAGGATGATCCTCTGACCTGGGACGACCATGCGCGGCAGAATCCGGTGGGCCCTTTGCATTTCTCTGCTTCTGTGCGGCGGATGCGCCACCCTCATGCGCGGGACGCACCAGTCCCTGAAGATCACCACCGACCCCGGCGGGGCCACGGTCCAGGTGGATGGCCGCAGTTATACGACGCCGACGGAGGTCGATCTGCCTCGCCGGCAGGCGCATCAGGTCGTCATCAGCAAGCCGGGTTACCGCACCGTCGAGTTCAAGCTGGACCCGCAGTGGGATGGCATGAGCCTGGTGGGGAACATGATGCTGCCCGGCGGGAGCATCGGGTTCGTCACCGACACCGCCAACGGCGCCGACAAGGCGTTTTTCGATCTGGCGCGGGTCGAGCTGGTGCCGGCGACGCGGCCGTCCGAGCCGCCCCTGGAGCTGAAGGATTACAAGGGGCAACTGTTGACCGATGGCCAGTACGCCCAGGCCGTCGAGGCCGACCTCAACGACCGCGCGCAATTTTTCCGCGGCGAGCCTTGAGTTAGACTCTTGGCCGCATGGTCCGCCCCCATCGCGATCCTTTGCGTTTCGGATTCACGCTGATCGAATTCTTGGTGGCCGCCGGGATCCTGGGGATTCTGGTGGCGATCTTGATTCCGTACGTGCTGAACGCGCGGGAGATGTCGCGGCGGACGGAATGCCGCGGGCGGCTGGGACAGATCGGCATCGCCCTGGCGCAGTATGCCAGAGATCAGGGGCCCAATGCCCCGCTGCCCCAAACCGTGTACGACCCGGCGCATCATCCCGCCGGGTACGTGGCGTACACCGGCCCGGATGAGCCGCATCCCTTCGCCAAAAACAGCGCCGTCAAGCCCAACGACATCACGGCATCGCTGTGGCTGCTGGTGCGCTGCGGATACGTCAAGGACACGGCCGTTTTCATTTGCCCCAGCACCGACGATCAGCCGGATGTCCTGCCGAGCGGCGCCGACGCCGCCCAGCGTCGCGGCAACTTCCGCTCGCCGGAAAATCTGAGCTACTCCTACGCTTCGCCCTTTACCGATGCGCTGGATTTTGCCTTCAGCAACGACCGCTTGCCCCATGAGTTCGCCGTGATGGCGGACAAGAATCCCGGCTTCGATTGCGACGGGACGAAGGTGCTGGGGCCGCGGCGCGATGCACCGCCGTTCCAACTGGCCAAGGGCAATTCGCCCAACCATGGCGGGGCGGGGCAGAACGTGCTGCATCCCTCCGGCGACGTATCGTTTGAAACGACGCCGTACTGCGGCGTCTCCCAGGACAATATTTACACCGCCGTCGCCCCGCACCGCCTGCACGCCGAGCACCCGCCCCTGGATGCCCCGGGGTATCTCGGCCACGACATCGGTGCGGCTTACAATTACGACACCTACCTGGTCCCCACCGCCCGCGACACGGCGCCGTGAACTGCATCTTTCGGCGGACGAATTTGGGTTTGTGCGCTGCGGCGGATTCTGCGATGATCTCAATCGGCCATGGCGCAGGAGTTGGACATCTCCTGGCAGGTGCTCCGCCGGATCGTGCACCAATGGGCTGGCGAGTCGGCGGAGCTGAGCGAGGTCCAACCGTTGGATGGGGGCGCGATCAGCAGCACCGTCGCCCTTGGGTTGGCCGACGGCAAAAAAGCGGTCTGCAAAATCTCCGTCCACCGCGTCGATCGCAGCTACGTCAACGAGGCGCATCAACTGCAAATCCTGGCCGAAGCGGGCCTGCCCGTTCCCCGCGTGTACGCCGCCGAGATCGGCTCGCTGGATGACCCGTTCAGTTACATCCTGATGGAATACGTGCAAGGGGTGAACCTGCTGCAAGCGCGCAAGCAGTGTTCGGCGGAACAATTCGACGCGTTGCAGGCGCACCTGGCCGAGCTGCTGCTGCGCATGCACGAGCGCACGGCCGGGCATTACGGCCGCGTGGTGATCGAGCCTCCGCCGCCGACGTTCGCCGCCTGGCCGGATTTTTTCCGCCACGTTTTCGACCCGATCGTCGCCGAGGTCGACCAATCGGCCCTGCTGGCGCCCAAGTGCCGCAAGCAGATCGCCAAGGTTCACGATCGCCTGGACGTACTGCTGCGGCACGATGACCTGCCGCGGCTGGTTCACTGGGACCTGTGGAACGCCAACATTCTGGCGCGTCCCGATGCGTCGGGAAACTGGCGCATCGCGGCGCTGCTCGATCCCAACTGTAAATTCGCCCACGTCGAGGCGGAGTTGGCCTATTTAACGTTGTTTCAAACCTGCACCGCGGCTTTCCTGAAGACCTACCAGCAGAAGCGCCGCCTGGGCGAGGACTACCATCGCATCCGCAAGCCGGTGTATCAGATGTATTTTTTGCTGAATCACGTGCACCTGTTCGGCGCGGAGTACGTGCAGCCGCTGACCGCCGCGGTGGAGCGGATGTCGTCGCTGGTGTGAAGATTTGCGGTACGCGCCGGAGCCCCGCATGTACATGCGGGGCTTTGATGTGCCGCCGGACGCGCCCTCACCTCGCGTCGCGATCTTGCCGCCGGGCGACCAGCTCGCGCAGCGCGTCGCGCATCTCCTGCACCGGCTGGCTCCAGTCGCCTACGCGCTTCTGACGGAACAGGCGGGCGGTCGGATACCAGGGGGAATCCGTGCGCTCCAGCAGCCAGAAGAAATTGGCGCGCCACGGGATCAGCACCCACACCGGCTTGCCCAAGCCCCCGGCCAGGTGCGCCATGGACGTGTCCACGGTGATGACCAGGTCCAGTTGCTGCACGACGGCGGCGGTATCGGCGAAATCGCGAAAGTCCGCGCCCAAATTCACCCAAGGCACGTTGGGCGGCGGGGTTTGCGAGGATTCAGGTCCGGTTTGCAGGCTGAAAAATCGCACGCCCTGCACCTCCGCCAGGGGGGCAAACACGTCCAGGCGATGGGATCGCAGAGTCGAGTCGCTGCCGGCCCACGCCACGCCGACGTTGACCATCGTGTCGCGAGGGATGCGATTCTTCCATTGCTCGATGCGCTGCGGCGGCGCGGCCAGGTAGGGAACGTCGCGCGGAATGGTCTGCAACGTATAACCCAGTCCGCGGGGAAGCGCCCACAACGAAGCGCACGCGTCAAACGGCGGCGGCGTCTGGTCGACCGCAATCGTCTGTTCCGCTCCCAGTGACTGCAGCACGGGCGCCAGCGGCGATTGGCATTGCAGGATGATCTTCGCCCCCTTTTGTTTCAGCGGGGCCAGGAACCGAGCCAAGATCAGCGTATCGCCAAAGTGTCCGCCAGGGTGGAGCAGAATCGTCTTGCCCGCGGGGTCCGAACCATCCCATCGCTTCTCCGGGGGGATTCCAGCGGGCAGGGGGTATCGCTCCGCGGTTTGAAAGAAGATGTCCCATGCCGCCTCGGGTTGTCCCATTTTCATCAGCAAAACGGCGTAGTTCACACCGGCGGGGAACATGTCCGGCTTCAGCGAAAGGGCACGCAGATAATGCGTCTGGGCCTCGTCAAATTGCCCTGCCCATTCCAGGGCGAAGGCCAGGTTGTAGAACAGTTGAGGCCCCTGCGGCCGAAGCTGGGCCAGGGCCTGGCGATGAAGGGTGATGGCCTCGTCGGCCTGCCCCGTCCCCAGCAGTTCCGTTCCCAGGTTCGTGCAGGTATCGACATCCAGGCGCAGCGATAAGGCCTTGCGAAATGCCCGTATGGCCTCGTCGTGCCGATGCCGCTTGGTTAAAACGTTGCCGAGGTTGTAATGGGCATCGGCATTATCCGGCTGCAGGGCGAGGGCCCGCTGATAAGCGGCGATCGCTTCATCGCAGCGTCCGATTTCATTCAGCGCCACGCCGAGGTTGTTATGCGCCGGGGCGTGATTCGGCCGCAGCTCGGCGACGCGGCGGAAGGCGGCGACCGCTTCGCCGGGCCGGCCCGTGCTGAACTGGAGAACTCCCAACCAGGTCAGGACGTCAGGCTGGTCCGGCTGTTGGCTGAGTATCTGGTGATAGAGGGCCTCGGCCTCGCGCAGCCGACCGGCCTGGTGGTGCTGCATGGCGGTTTGGCACATCTCCTGGATTGTCATGACGGCCGCCGCCAGGGCTGCTGGATCAAAAAACCAGGAATCCGCGGGTTGTGGACTGATCCGGCGAGGCGTGGAGGAAGACGCCGCCGTGTTCACTTTCGCCCGGCTCGCGGACGGCGTGCTCGCAGCCGAGCGCCGCCGCGATCAACCCCACCGCCGCCAGGATGCAGATCCATCGCCTCATGGACCGGAGTGTACCTGCCGGTTTTGGCCCAGGCCAGCCGCCAGCGCCTCCTGCACCGCGTCGCAGAATCGCCCGCATAAGAGCGTCTGCCTCAGCGACTCATCCAGCGCCTGCCGAGCGGCCTGGCCCATGGCGCGCAATTGTTCGCCCGGCATGGTGCGCAGACGCTCGATGGCGGCCAGGGCGCCGCCCACGTCCCCGTGAGATACCTGAAACCCGATCTGGTAGCGGTCCAGCAGATCGCTGATGTGGGATGGACGCGGGCCCAGAAACAGAATCGGCTTGCCCGCGCTCATCGCGCCGTAGATTTTGCACGGATGGATGATGCCCACCATCGGCTGCCCCAGGGAAACCATGTGCACGTCCGCGGCGGTAAGGGAGTATTTCAGCTCCGCAAGCGGTTGATACGGCAGGGACAGGGCGTTGCTCAGGCCATGCTCGCGGATGTAGGTTTCCACCTCTCGTTTTCCCGCTCCGCCGCCGACGAACACGAACATCATCTCCGGCCGGTCCTTGAGCCTGGTCGCGGCGTCCAAGATCGTCGTCAGCGGATTGCTGGGGCTGTGATTGCCGCTGTACATGAAAACGAATTTTCCGCTCAGGCCATGGCGGAGGCGGAAGGGGTTTTCGCCGGCATGGTCAGCGCGGATGTGCTGTTCGTGGGGCCAGGGGGGCATGACCAGGATTTTGCCGCGGGGCACGCCGCGGCGGGTCAGGCGGTCCGCCATGAACCGGTCCAGCGCGACGATCAGGGCCGTGTGGCGAAGAATCAATCGGTTCACCGCCTCCAGAAGCCGGGCAAGGGCATCGGTGGGTTTGAGCTTGCCCAGGGCGATCAGTTGATCGGGGTTCAGGTCCATCGCCCAATAGACCACCGGCACGCGGCGAAACGCCGCCGCGAGGCACATCGGCAATCCGATCAGAGGCGGCGAGGTGCTGAAAAAAATCCCGGCCAGGTTGGGAACCCGCAGCGCGGCGAAAAACGCCTGGATCATGAACGCCGCCGTGCCCAGCACGCGCCGCGGGATCGAGTCTTTCCCAAACGATGCCAGGGGGAATCGGCGGATGTCGGCGCCGTGCAGCTTCTGGCGGCGCGGATAAACGGCGGCGGGGTTTTCGTAGCCGCGACCCGACGCGTAGACGCGGACCGCCTCCCCGCGCCGCGCCAGCTCGAAGGCCACGTCCGCCATGTGCTGTCCAACGCTGGCTGGATCGGGCACGAACGTCTGGCTGACGACGAGAATCGTCCCGCGATGGCCGGCCCTAGTTTTCATCGATCACAGCGGGAGAAATCCGAGCGCTATTTTCCCCGGCTGGTCATCTGGTCATAAATCCACCGATACGTCGTTTCCAATCCGTCGCGGAGTTTGGTGCTCGGCTCCCAGCCCAGCAGCTTCTTGATCAGGGTGTTGTCGCTGTTTCGCCCGTTGACGCCCTTGGGCGCCGTGAGGTTGTAGGTGCGCCGCAGCTTGACTTGGGCGATGTCCTCGACCAGGTCCACCAGCCGGTTGATGGTGACCAATTCGCTGCTGCCCAGATTGATCGGCTCCAGGATGTCGCTCCAGAGGATGTCCTGGATTCCCTTGAGGCAATCGGTGATGTACATGAACGAACGGGTTTGATGTCCGTCGCCCCAGATTTCGATGCTGTGTTTGCCGGAGAGCTTGGCGTCGATGACTTTGCGGCAGATGGCGGCGGGGGCCTTTTCGCGTCCGCCATCCCACGTGCCGAACGGGCCGTAGACGTTGTGGAAGCGCGCCACGCGCGTCGGCAAGCCAAAATCCTCCCGATAATGCCGGCACATGCGCTCGCTGAAGAGTTTCTCCCATCCATAGCCGTCTTCGGCCTGCGCGGGATAGGCATCCGCTTCCTTGAGCGCCGAGAAGTTGGGATCGCGCTGCTTGTCGGCGTTGTAGACGCAGGCGCTGGAGGAGTAGAAGTAGCGTTCGACGCCGATGTCGTGTGCGGCCATGCACAGGTGCGTGTTGATCAGCACGCTGAGCATGCACAAGCAGCGGTTGTTTTGGATGAACCCCAGGCCCCCCATGTCCGCCGCCAAGTCGTACACCACGCGCGCCCCGTCCAGGGCCTTGTGGCAGGCCTCTTTGCCCTGGAGATCGAGCCGCACATTCTCCACCTCCGGGAAGTGCTGATACCACTCGCTGAAGGGTTTGATGTCGACCGAGCGGATCTGCGTGTGGCCCTTACGCAGCAGATCTCCGACCAGATGCCCGCCGATGAAACCACCGCCGCCGCAAACAACGACTCTATCTTTTAAACCTGCCATGTGCGGAATTATGGGCGGAGAATTGCCCAGGTCAAGCTGGCCAGACGGCTGGGGGGCCGGCATTCATGGAGATTCATGGATTGGCCGGTGCGAAACGCCGCTCGCTCAGCTCCGAGCGGTGCGATTCAAACCACGCGATGGTCTTGGCCAGGCCGTCCTCCAGGCTGGTCTGCGCGGAAAAACCGAATGCGTCGCGGGCGCGGCTGACGTCCAGGCAGCGCCGCGGCTGGCCGTCCGGCTTGGAGGGGTCCCAAACGATCCTCCCCTCAAAGCGGCTCAGGCGGGCGATCAGCTCGGTCAGATCCTTGATGCTGATCTCGCGGCCGCTGCCCAGATTCACAGGCTCGGGCGCGTCGTACTTGAGCAACGCGGCGATCACCGCATCGGCACAGTCCTCGACGTACAGGAATTCCCGGCTGGCCGAGCCCGTGCCCCAGGCGTCGATCCGCTCTTTGCCCGCGTCGCGCGCTTCCACGCATTTGCGGATCAGGGCGGGAATCACGTGACTGGTGTGCAGGTTGAAGTTGTCGCGCGGGCCGTACAAGTTCACCGGCAGAACATAAATCGCGTTCAGGCCGTATTGCTCGCGATAGGCCTGACACATCACCAGCAGGGCTTTTTTCGCCAGACCGTAGGGGGCGTTGGTCTCCTCCGGGTAGCCGTTCCACAGGTCCGTTTCCTTGAACGGCACCGGGGTGAACTTCGGGTAGGCGCAGATCGTTCCGATCTGGACGAACTTCTTGATGCGATTGCGGCGGGCGTGCTCGATCAGATGCAGGCCCATGGCAAGGTTGGCGTAAAAGAAGCGACCGGGATTGTCCCGGTTGGCGCCGATGCCGCCGACTTCCGCGGCCAGGTGCACCACCACGTCGGGGCGCTGCTCGCGGTACAGCCGCTCCACGTTGCCCTCGCTGATGAGATCAAAATCCTGAAGGAGGGGGACGAAAAGTTGCTGGTGCCCGAGGCGGCGCAGCTTTTCCACCAGGAAGCCGCCGAGGAATCCGTCTCCGCCGGTGACGACGATTCGATCGCTGGGCAAAACGCTCATGGTTCTACCTCGGGGTGCGGTCTTTTAATTCGCGGTCGGCCAGGATTTTTTCCCGCTGCGCCAGTTTCCAGTCGGCATCCGTCATCATTCGGGCCAGGGCCTTGAAGGTGACCTGGGGTGTCCATCCCAGCTCGCGGCGGGCCTTGCTGGCGTCGCCCTGCAGAAAATCCACCTCCGCCGGCCGGAAATAGCGGGCATCCACCTCGACGTGCTCGCGCCAATCCAGCTCCAGATAGCCGAAGACCTCCTCCAGAAACTCCCGCACGCTGTGCGCTTCGCCTGTGGCGATCACGAAATCGTCCGGCTTGTCCCGCTGAAGCATCAGCCACATGGCCTCGACGTAATCCGCGGCGAAGCCCCAGTCGCGCTGGGCGTCGAGATTGCCCAGGTAGAGCTTTTTCTGAAGGCCCTCCTTGATGCGCGTGGCGGCGCGGGTGATCTTGCGCGTGACAAACGTCTCGCCGCGGCGCGGGCTTTCGTGGTTAAACAAAATTCCATTGCACGCGAACATGCCGTAGCTCTCGCGGTAATTGACCGTCTGCCAGAAACTATAGGCCTTGCCGCAGGCGTAAGGGCTGCGCGGATAAAACGGCGTCGTTTCCGTCTGGGGTGTTTCCACCGCCTTGCCGTACATCTCGCTGCTGGAGGCCTGGTAGAAACGGATGGGCAAGCCGGTGTCGCGGATGGCTTCCAGCAGGTTCATGGTGCCCATGGCGCCGGCGGCGACGGTGTAGACGGGCTGGTCGAAGCTGACTTTCACGTGCGACTGAGAGCCCAGATTGTAGACCTCATGCGGTTTGACCCGGCTGAGAATCTCGCGCAGGCCGATCCCGTCCACCAGGTCGCCGTAATGCAGAAATAATTGGACGTTGGGAATGTGCGGATCGTGATACAGGTGTTCGATGCGGTCGGTGTTGAACGAACTGCTGCGACGCACGACGCCGTGCACCTGATATCCCTTTTTCAGCAGCAGCTCCGCCAGGTAGGAGCCGTCCTGGCCCGTGATGCCGGTGATCAGGGCCTTTTTCCCGTTGTCGGGCGGCATCGGTAACCTCCCAAAAAAAAGATCGCGCAAGACCCGTCGAAGGTTAACTTCATCACCATCGCCCCGCAATAAGGGGCGGCCCTTTTACGCTTGCACGGTTGACGCGGCCGGGCCGAGCGCTCAAGCTGGTACGCGTCCTAGCCAAAGGGTGCAAATGACGCAGGGAAGCTCCAACGATTCGGCCAACCACAATTCCTCTTCCGATCAACCCGACTCCGTTGGGCCCCCCAAGCCCGCCAAGCGCCGCCGACGGCGGTGGTGGATTATCCCGGCCGCCGTGCTCGTTTTGCTCATCGTGCTCGTTTTGCTGGCTCCCACCATTGCCAGCACCGGCCTGGTCCGCCAGATGGTCGTGGATCACGTCAACCAAACCCTCCTGAACGGCAAGCTCGAAATCGCCGATTGGTCGTTCGCATGGAGCGGCGGAGTTTGGATCAAGGGGATCGAACTCAAGGACGCCAGCGACGCCCACGTCCTGGACATCGGCCAAATCACCACCGGGCTGTCGCTGCTGAAGGCCATCACCGGCAACATCAACCTCGGCGACGTGCAGATCAACAGCCTGGATTTCAACCTGCGACGCGGCAAAGACGGGCAGCTCAACCTCGCCAAGCTGTTCAAGGCCGCTGCCAGTTCCACTACCACTGCCACGCCCACTCCCAATCCCGGCGCAAAGCCCAGCAAGCTGCCCAACCTGAGCGGTACGATCCACATCAACCGCGGGGCCGGCACCTACGAAGATGATCTGCCCGAAAAACGGGTCATGGTCACCATGGATGTGATCGACGTCGGCCTCAACATCAAGGACATCAATCAGCCGATCCAAGACACCGTCGCGATCACCGCGCGGGTCAACAACCAGACGGCGGCGTCGCTCAAGCTGGACGGCACCCTGGCCGCGATCCAGAACAACGCCGTGGATGCTCAGCACGCCAGCGGCCAGCAGACCATCGCCCTGACCACCAGCGATTCTCCGGGCCAACCGCCCAGCGCCGATTTGCAGGCGGAAGCGCAGTTCCGCCTCGGCGGGCCCCTGGGGATCTTGGTCCCCCAATTCGACGTTCAGCACGGCCAGTTCGACGTGCATCGGCTCCAGGACCAGGGCGTGCTGGGACTGCTGGGAATCAAAGCCCTGGCCGATCAGTCTCTGCGATTGAATTCGGGCAGGGTGACGATCGCGGGCAAGGGGCGGTTGGATGAAAGCGGCTGCCACTTCGATACCCCGCTTGCTGTGCACGTCGACCCGATCGACGCGACGGTCAAGGATGCGCTTGGCTCCGTGCAGACGGCGCAATTGCCGCCGCTGGATTTGACGGTTTCCAACGCCGCATCCCCCGGCAGCGTGGCGGCGCATCTGACCGTGGGCGCGGCCAGCGATCCGCTATTGGCTGCGGACGCGTCGGCGGATGTGTCCGTGCTTAGCAAGCCGGATACGCCGCTGTCGGTGACTCTGCCGCGCCTGGAGCTGAGCAAGTGCCAGGGGGATTTGGCGCGCTTGCAGGCGGCGGTGGGGCCGGTATTGCCCGTGTTCGTCTCCAATCCCCCCGCTACGCAACCGGGCCAATCGTCGGCGATACAACTGATCGCCAATAAGATCCTGGTGGTCAATTCCGGCACATTTTCCGCCACGATGTCCGGCTCGTACGACGGCAGCACCGTCACGATCACCAAGCCGCTGGCACTTTCCGTGGAGAATCTGACGGTTCAGCAGAACGGGGCGGCCACGCCGATCACCGCCATGAATCTCCAGGCCGCTTTGGCCGGTTCGATCACCCAGCGCAGCGACGGCGGCAGGGAGATCAACCTGCCCACGCTGTCTTTGAGCGAAGGCAACGACTTGCAGCTTGCGGCCGATCCGGCCATGCCGATCCATCTGGTGATTTCTTCCGGCGGGACATCGGGTAGCGGCCAACTGAAGCTGGTTCGCGCGGATTTGCCGGCGCTGTCGGCCAAGACGGCGGTCCTGCTGTCGCCGCAGCAAAAGGCCTCGCTGCAACAGCTCACCAGCGGCCTGGCCAGCGGCTCGATTCAGCTCAAGCAGGATGCCGGCGGCAACAGCACGGCGGCGATCGATTTATCCGTGGATCAACTGACCTATGGCACGACCGTCAGCGGACAAAAGGTCAGCCTGACCGCCGGCGCGACGCTCCCGCCCGGCTGCAATGACGTCCGCAACCTGGCGCTGAGCCTGGTTGTTCCCGGCGCCACGGTGAGCGTCAGCGGCGCCGTCAGCGATTTGGCCGGCCAACGCAAGCTGGACGGCGCGGCGGTCAATCTGGATTACGACCTGGCCAAGCTCTGGCCGCTGATCAAGCCGATGCTGCCGCCGGCCCAGCAGCAGAAACTGGCGGATTTGACCATCACTGCAAAGCAGAAGCGCTCGTTCAACATCGTGGGCAGTTTCCCGGCCGGCAAACCGTTCGGCGACGCGATTGCTTCACTGGAGCTTTACGGCTCGCTGACCGTGGACCGCGTTTCGACTCAGGGCGTGACGGTGCAGAATTTCGAGCTGCCCCTGTGGCTCAAGAACGGCGTGGTGCGCACGGTGTATCACGATCAACCCGAGGGGAAAAACGCGCCGAAGCCCGCGATCTGCAACGGCGGCACGCTGGACCTCGGAACCGTTGCGGTTGATCTGCGCTCCGATCCGATGCTCCTGTCCATGCCCGGCGTCGATCCGCAACATCCGCACGTTCTACTCAAGAACGTCGCGCTGAACGACACCATGTCCAAGCAGTTGTTGGGCGGCGCCTTGGCTAACCCGATCTTCTCCGGCACCACCACCATCACGAGCCAGGGATACCTGGACCTGAGCGTGCTTCAATGCAATGCCGTGCCGCTGAGCGCGCTGTTGACCCAGCAAACGTCGCAGAACAAGGGGGCGCTGCACGTGCAATGCGCGACGCGGAACATGCAGGTGGGCGGCGGCGTGCCGGAACTGCTCAGCGGAAAGCCGTCCATTTCCGCCGACGTCAAAAGCGCGGATGTGACCGTGCAAAACGGCGGCGTCACGCAAAACACGACGGTGGTGCTGGACGGCGACAAGCCGGTGCACCTGGCCGGCGGCGTGGATTTGGCGGCGATGCAGTTTGTGGGGATGAACATCGGCATTCCACCGTCGCTGATTCCGCGGCAGTGGGTCGCCGACCGCACCGTCCTGAGCTACATGCCCGATGAAATCCAGGTGCCGGTCGAGGGCGGCGTGAGCGATCCGCAGCTCAAGTTCGACAAGGTTTTGCCGGGGCTGATCCGCGATGCGACGCAAAAGGCCCTGTTGGGCAACCTCACGGGTCAGAACAAGAAGCCCGGCACGCCGGCCGCCAGCCAGCCGTCCGAGCAAAATCCGCTGGGCGACCTGTTGCAGGGCCTGACCAAGCCAAAAAAGAAAAAATAACTCCCCGTTGAAACACCGGGCGCGTCAGATGTGGCACGCGGAGTCGGCCAGGTCCGTCTCCTCGGGAGGCGCTTCCGGGTCGGGCGCCGCCGGCCGCGCCGCTTTGAGAAGGCCGTCCTGGATGATCTCCAAGCGGTGGCACAGCTCGGTCATGTCGCTGGGACGCTTCGACGGCGTGACGTGCACGCACTCCATCACCAGGCTCGAGAGGTTCTGCGGAACCTGCGGATTGAGCTCGTGCGGCTGCGGAATCGAATCCGCGACCAAAAAGCTGTTTTTCCCCTTCTTCACGGTGAACAGCGTCGGCAGTTTCTTGCCGGACAGCATCCAGTAAAACGTGGCGCCCAGGTTGTACACGTCGGTCTGAAACGTGACCGGCTGGCGCTTGACCTGCTCCGGCGCGATGAAGTCCGGCGTGCCTTGAATGCGCTTCTTGATGGACCCCAGCTCGCACGCCTGGCCCAGATCGATGATCTTCACCCGACCGTCCGACGCCACCAGGATGTTGTTCGGCTTCAAATCGCAGTGCACAAAACCGTACTGGTGCATCCCGTGCAGCGCCTTGATGGTTTGCTGGAACACGTGCAGGATCGCCTCCACCGTCGTGGGCGGATGCGTGTCGCAGGGCGTGCCCTCGACCATCTCCAGGATCAGCGCCGCCTCCGTGGGCTTCAGCAGCAGCGTCCGCGTTATCTTCAGGTCGACGCTGCGGCGCACCAGCGGATGATTGACCTTGCGGCCGATGTCAAACTCGGTGACCAACTGATCGACGAAACGGTGGTCCTTTTTCTTTTTCACCTTGACGTGTTTGAGGGCATAGAGCTGGCTCGTGGCCGGATCGCTCACGGCGTAGATGATGCTGCCGGCTCCCTCGCCGAGATGGCCGATCACCTCGTAGCCGTAAAGGCTTCTGGGGATGGCGCCATCGGAGATTTCACTCAACGCATCGGTCATGTTCGATCCAACATCGGCCGTTTACCGGCCCTATTTTACTACGCGGCTGGGCCGCTGGCACTGATCTTGCCTATTTTGCATGGGGATCGTTGGATATAACGCGCCAACCGGATCGACGATTGCTTCCATGGCACCGGGCGCAAGTTTGCCCCGGCACGACTTGTAGGCTGCCTTACTTCTTCCACGACTTGGTCTTGAAGTCGCTCAGGGCCTGCTTCAGTTGCGTCTCCAAGTCGCTGGCGAGTTCCTTCTTGGACGCCAATTCCTGCCTCAGGGATGCGGCGCTGGTATCCACGTAGGCCAAAAACGCGGTTTGAAATTCTTGCACTCTGGCCAGCGGCACGTCATCCAGATAGCCCTGGGTGCCCGCGTAGATCACCATCACCTCCTGCTCGATGGCGAAGGGCTTGTATTGCGGCTGCTTCAATATCTCCACCAGGCGGGCGCCCCGGTCGAGCTGCGCCTGCGTGGCCTTGTCCAGTTCCGTGCCAAGCTGGGCGAAGGCCTCCAATTCGCGGTAGGCGGCCAAGTCCAGACGCAGCGAACCGGCGACTTTCCGCATCGCCCGGTTTTGCGCGTGGCCCCCCACGCGGGAAACGCTTATCCCGACGTTGATCGCCGGCCGCACGCCGGCGAAGAACAGGTCCGGCTCCAGGTAAATCTGCCCATCCGTGATGCTGATCACGTTGGTGGGGATGTACGCCGAGACTTCGCCTTCCTGGGTTTCGATGATCGGCAGGGCGGTGAGGCTGCCGCCGCCTTTCTCGTCGCTGAGCTTGACGGCGCGTTCCAGCAACCGGCTGTGCAGGTAGAACACGTCGCCCGGATACGCTTCGCGGCCGGGCGGCCGCCGCAAGAGCAGCGAGAGCTGCCGGTACGCCGCCGCCTGCTTGGTCAGGTCGTCGTAAATGCACAGCGTCGCCTCGCCCTTCCACATGAAGTACTCCGCCATGGCGCAGCCCGCGTACGGCGCGATGTACTGCAGCGGCGCCGGATCGGCGGCGCCGGCCATCACCACCGTCGTGTAATCCATCGCGCCGTGACTCCGCAGCACGTCCACCACCTGCGCCACGCTGGATTCCTTCTGCCCGATGGCCACGTAGAAGCACTTCACCCCCATGCCGCGCTGATTGATGATCGTGTCCAGGGCGATGGCGGTTTTGCCGGTCTTGCGGTCGCCGATGATCAACTCGCGCTGTCCCCGACCGATGGGGATCATGCTGTCGATGGCTTTGATGCCGGTTTGCAGCGGTTCCTTGACCGGCTGGCGCTCGGCGATGCCGGGGGCGACGATGTCCAGCTTGCGCGTCTGCTGGGCCTGTATGGCCGGCCCCCCGTCCAGCGGCTGGCCCAGCGGGTTGACCACCCGCCCCATGACGCCATCCCCCGTGGGAACCTCCAGCAGCCGGCCCGTGGTCTTGACCGACTCCCCTTCCTTGATCGCCAGATAGTTGCCGAAGATCACCGCCCCCACGGAATCCTCTTCCAGGTTGAACACCTGACCCATGATGCCGTTCTGGAACTCGAGCAATTCGGCGGACATGGCGTTGCGCAGGCCGTAGATGCGCGCGATGCCGTCGCCCACCTCGATGACCGTGCCCACCTCGTTGACCTGCAGATGCTGCTCGAACCCGGAGATTTCACGCTTCAGGATGCTGGTGATTTCCGCGACGTTGATGGCCATGGATTCCTCGGAAGTTGCTAGTTGCTAGTTGCTGGTTGCTAGTAGAAAAACCAATCAATTGCCGGCACTAGCAACTAGCAACTAGCAACCAGCAACTGTTTTTCACGGCTTGGCTTCCATGAGCTGGCGGCGCATCGCCGCCAGTTGCGCCCGCACGCTGCCGTCGAAGAGCTGATCTTGCACGCGCAGGATCAGCCCGCCGATGATCTCCGGATCGACGTATTCATGAACGGCGGCGTCGCGCTTCAGGGCGGCGCCGACCTGCCGGCGGACCGTTTCCAACTGCCGCCCATCCAGGTGCTGCGCCACCGTCGCGTCGACGTCCACCGTCCCTTGCTGCTGGTCCAGCAGTTCATCGTACGCCCCGGCGATCTCTTCCAGAAGGCCCAGCCGGCGTCTTTTGTTGGCCACCAGCAGAAAATCGAGCAGGAGCTTCGACACCCGGCCCTGGAAGACCGTGCGGATCAGTTTCTCGCGCTGATCGACCCCGATCTCCGGGTCCGCCAAGAGTCCCGAGAGGCTCGGCGCGGCGTCGATCACTTGCCGAAGATCGCGCAGTTCCTGACCGATCGCCGAGGCGCTGTGGCCCTCGTTGGCCAAGTCCAATAGCGCCTGGGCATACGACAGGGCGACGGGAGAGTGGTGGTTGTCCTTGCGCATGAAATGGGCGGCTCAGATGCGCTGCATCGTCCGCAACTCCTCCAGGCTTTGCGACACCAGCTCGCGTTGGTCATCGGGATTCAGGTTGCGGCGGATGATTTTCGCCGCAACCGCGGTCGCCAGAATCGCGGTCTGCTCGTAAATCTCCGTCAGCGCCGCCCGCTTGGCCGCCTCGATCTCCTTGGTGGCGCGCTCCTTGGCCTCCTCGGCTTCCTGCTGGGCCCTCATGCGGACGTTGGTGGCGATTTTTTCCGCATCCGCGCCGGCCTGCGTCAGCAGATCGCGCACCTGCTGCTGGGCCCCGGCGAGCTGGGCGTTGTACTGACGCAGCGTTTCCTCCGCCTTGCGGCGGGTCTCTTCGGCGTCGCTGATCTCCTTGCGGATCGACGCCTCGCGGGCCTTGAGCCCCGCCAGCACGTTCTTCCAGGCCGTTCGGTACAGCGTCACCGCCAGGATCAGGAACAGCGCCAGCACCCAGATCGCCTGGGACAGGTTCGGCGTCAGGATATTGTCTTCGGCCAGGATCGTTGTTGTGAGCATGGTCCGCCAACTTTCCCGCGGAAAAACAGTTTAAAACTTCAGCAGCACCAGGACGAACGAGAAGATCACCGCGGTGAAGGAGACGCCTTCGACCAGTGCGGCGGCGATGATCATGTTCGTGCCGATCCGACCGCTGGATTCCGGTTGACGCGCGATGGCCTCGCACGCTTGGCCGCCGATCTGCCCGATCCCGCGGCCGCAACCCATCACCACCAGTCCCATGCCGATGGCCGCGCCGCCGATGGCGATGCCCTTGTCGAGCGCCGGGGCCGCATCCGCCAATACGTTGATCATGAACATTACCGGCTCCTTCCGGGCCTTTGGCCCGGACTTGCCCGGCACGCGGGGTCAAAAGCGCTCCCGCCGGCCGAGATATGAATCGCCGACTTTTTTGTTTGGGAATTCCCGGGAGTCGGCTCACCCGGAGAGGTCCGTTGGAGAAATTTCTAATGTTCCGGCGCTACCGCGCTGGCCAAAAATAACGTCGTCAAAAACGTGAAAATATACGCGTGCAAAAACGCCACGAATATCTCCAGGATTTGCACGCCCAGGTCCAGAAGGGCCAGCGGCAGTCCCACCGCCAACTGACCCAGCACCGACGGCACCGACACGATCAGCCCGATCAGCACCGCCAGCACGATGTGCCCCGCGATCATGTTGGCGAACAACCGCATGCACAGGGCAAACGGCTTGATCAACGCTCCGATCAACTCCAAAAACAGCAATAGAGCGAACATCGGAAGGTCCGCCGCCCATTTCCACTTGGACTCGCCCGGCAGTGGCTTGAACGGATGCGGCGCGAAATTCCACAAGTACAGCGGAATGGCCAGCACAATCGCCTTCACCGGCGACGCCGGCGCCCGCGCGTGCGGCGGATGGCCGCTGCTCGCGTGCTCCTCATGGGGGCCGTGCTGGCCGTAAGTCCCATCCATCAGCGCCCGCGCGACCATGCCGACGCCGTTAAAATGGATGAAGAAGAACGCGCACAGGGCGAGCACCGCCGTGGTGGTGATCGACCCGGTCGCCGCTCCGCCCAGGTACTGCACGCGCCCGCCGGTGATCAACTCGAACACGGTCGCAAACGGTATGCACCCCAGCACGTTGCAGAACAGGATGAAGAAAAACATCGTCCAGAGGAACGGAACGAACTGATCGGTGTATTCCTTCAGCGCCGGCCGGAACACCTCGTTGCGCATGAATTCCAGGATCGCTTCGAAGAAATTCTTCATGCCCGAGGGCGCGGCCGGATCGGGTCGACCAAACAGGCGCGGGAAAATCAGCAGCATCAGCACCGCCGCCACCAGCGCCATGATCATGTGATTGTTCACCGTCATCGGACCGATGCGGAACAGCCCGTGCGAAAGCACTTCTTCGGTCGGATCGGCAAAAGCCAGAATCACGCTCATGGAAGGGCTTTCTTTTGATCCGGCCGGGCGGCGTAGAGAATGCGCGAAATGCCCACGACCAGCGCGATCAGCGTCACCAGGTAAAAGCCGTACAGCCAGAAGACAAACGACGATCCGACCGGCCAGCGCAGCAGCAGCACGACTGCGGCGGTGATGATCAGCACCAGCATGTGCACCACGGTACCGACCAGTCCCGCCTGCATGATCGTCACCGGCGAGCCGCCGCGCGCCAGCGACAGCGGCACGGCCGCCAGGCCGCTGGCGGCGATCGCCGCGCCCAGGGCGACCAGCATCGCCGGCATCTGCACGGCAACGCCGAGGATTTTCAGGCTTGCGGCGCCGACGGCCGCGGCCAGGATCGCCGCCGTTGTTGCCAGGACCATAAGCCTCATTGACTGTGCCATCATCAGCCGCGGCTCGCCCGCATCAGTTCCTTGATCATGAGATAGATTCCACCGGCCAGGCCGAGCACGGTGCCGATGAGCGTCGCCCATGGGCCGCAGTGGAATTTGCGGTCGATCCAGACGCCGATGACCACGCCCAGGCCGACGCCGACGCCCACGTCCAGGCCTGCCGTGGCCAAACTGCCCCAGTCGGGTTGATCCTCTTTGGGCACTTGTGCCGCTCCGTGACCAGGAATTTGTGAGATTCTGCACAAAGCCGGGACGACCGCAAGGCCGCCGCCTTGGCTCCGCCGCCTCCGCCGCCGCGGCGGCAGGGGGGTGTCGAAGAGGCCGGCGCTTTTCCCTGCCGCCGTGTTTGCTTTACACTGGTTCACATGAACGCAACAGCGCAGCGGGGGGTCTTGATCGCATTGGTGCTCTTTGCGGCGGCGGTGTTTTGCACGGGGATTCACTGGGGATTGCCCTCGCGGGCCGTCGATGCGTTTTTCTTTCCGCCCGACTCGGAGGCGGAAAACTCCACCCAGGCCTATCGACTGACCGGCGTCGGCATTCAGCGGCTGGCGGGCGATTGGGAAGAGGGTCGCGGCCGCGGCGCCGACGTGGCCCAGCATCCCTTCACCGACCGCTCGGCCCCCATTGTGCTGCTGGAGAATCCCGCCGGCTTCACCGTCAGTCAAATCCTGCAGCGCGGCGATCCGGCCCTGCCTCCGCTGCTGGCCCAACAGTCGCAGGACTGGCAACGCGTTCAGGCATTGAGCAAGGATCCCGCCACACATGCCCAGGAGCTTCGCGAGGCGCACGGTGCGTATCTGCAAAGCGGCGACGCCGTCCAACGCGAGATCGACCGCTACAACAACGACCGCATCCCCAACCTGGCCGAAACGATCCAGCGCGACAGCGTCAACCGCGCCCGCATCCTGCGTCGATATCGGCTCTACAGCAATCAGCCGGACGAGATGATCACCTTCCGTGCCCTGGGGCGCATGCGGCCGCGGGCCGGCGACTTCGATCCGCGGCTGTATCAATACGGCGGGTTGTGGATCTACCCGGTGGGCGGGTTGCTCGAAGCCGCGTCCTTCGTCGGCCTGTTTCCTTTGGTCCACGGTCCCGCTTACTATGTGGACCATCCCGAAGAGTTCGGCGAGTTTTACGTGGTTGCACGCCTTTACGCGGCGGCATGGGGGCTGCTCGGCGTGTGGGCCGTCTTTGCGTTGCTTCGTCGCATGACCGCTTCGCTGAAGCTGGCGACGGTCGGCGCGCTGTGCTTCATCGTCATGCCGGCGGTGGTGGAACTGGCGCACGAAGCCAAGCCCCACCTGGCTGGCGTGACGCTGATTCTTTTGGCTGTCCTGGCCGGCTCGAATTACGTCCAGAGCGGCAAAGCCAAATGGTTGATCGCCGCGTCCATCGCCTGCGGCGCGGCGGCGGGAATGATCCTTTCCGCTCTGGCTGGCTTCATCGTCATCCCCGCCATGGCGGCCGCCGGGCGCAAGGGGCCGGCTCGCGCCATCGCCGCCTGCATTGCGGGATTGCTCATCGCCTCGGCCGTTTACTTCATCACCAATCCCTACGTCGCGCTGCATCTTGTGCATGGCGAGCGAGCGGTGCTGGCGTCGAATCTGGGCAACGGCCGCGCCATGTACGCCATGGGTTCCGCCGCCAAAAGCGCGATCAACTCCCTGCGACTGATCGCCGTCGGAGCGGCCCTGCCCTTGGCCGTGGCCGGAGTTTGCGGTTTGATCGTCTTGGCGGCCCGCCGATCTGGCCCGGGGCAAGCTCCCTCCGGCATCGGCATGATGCTGGGCCTGGCGGCGCTGGTCGTGCTCGTGCCGTTTGCCCTGTTTGCGGCGGATAAATCGGGCGAATATGCGCGGTTTGCGCTGCTGATCGACGTAGCGCTGGCCATGGCCGCGGTGGTGGCGATCGGCCGGATCGTTCGCCGGCAGGCCATTCAGACAGTCATCGGAGCGCTGCTGGTCATCGCCACGGCCGTTTATTCCGCGGCGTACGAGCGCGGATTTTGGCGAGATGCATCGACGGCCAACTCGCGCATCGCCGCGGCACAGGCCCTGGATCATCGGTTGCAATCATTTGCTCCCGAGGCCCGGCCGGCGCTGGGCGTTGATGCCGAGCCGGCGCCGTATTGTCTTCCGCCGGTCGATCTGTTCCGCTGGAAACTCGTGCTCCTGCCGCCGGGCCGTGCCAGGGGCGAGGTCGATATCACGGTCGTTCCAGACGATGCATTTCACGTCTGGGATCCGCGCAGCACGCCGATGAGCTGGGCGGACAAACGTTTTACAGAGGCGTCCGCTTTGCACTCATCGCCGTTGGGCGCTGCGGCCAATGGCGCCGCGGCGATTGAATGAAACGGCTCGTGCACCGTACAATAGCCGGGGGCACGAGGCCGCGGATCGCCGTCCCGCGGAACCGGTTCTCCAGGAGCGTCGATGGCTTTGGCCACGTTGGCAGTTATCCAATTCGGGGGTTACGTCAGTCCCTGGAAAGTGTTGACCGTTCTGGTTCTGCTGCTGGTGTGGGCGCGATTGCTGACGTGGATCGACAAGGATGCGACCCCCTGTCACCTGCCGCGGGCGATGATCAACTGCATCATGCTCGCCGTGCTGGTCATGGGGTACGCGCTGTTTTTCCTGCTTCCCGGATTCCTCCTGGCCATCGGTGTCCTGCTGGTCCTGTTCCTTGCGGACGTGGGCCTCTATCTGGGTCTGCGGGCGCAGAAGGTGGGCTTGCAGGATCTGACCGGGCAACTGCAGGGCTGGTACGGCCGGTTGTTCAAAAAAAGCGAGGAAGAGGAGCCGGAGGCGGTTTCCGGCGAAGTGCTGATGTTGACCAAGGCCGGCGCGGCCCAGCCGGTGCCCGACGCCGATTCCCCCGAGCGTGCGCCCTATGACGCGGCTCAGCAGCTTTTGCTTGCGCCGCTTCGCCGCGACGCCGAGCGCCTGGAGCTGACGGCCGGCGAAACGCCCACCATCAATTACGTGGTGGACGGCGTGCGCTACAGCGGCGAGCCCATGGAGCGCAACCAGGCCGCCATGGCCGTGCAGTATCTCAAGCGCGTCGGCGGTCTGGACATGATGGAGCGCCGCAAGCCGCAGACCGGCATCTTCCGCACGCTCTTGGACGATCAGCGACGCGAAATCCAGATCACCACGTTGGGCAGCACCGCCGGCGAATCGCTGCGCCTGCTGACGGACCCCAAGGGCCGCCACGATTTCAAGCTCGACGCCCTGGGCTTCAGCGACGATCAGCTCGATTCCGTGCGCAACTTGATGAACGAGACCGGCGGGCTGGTGTTGGTGGCGGCGCCGCCGGGCAACGGGCTGACCACCCTCTGCTACGCGATCGTCCGCTCGCACGATGCGTTCATGTTTCACGTTCATACGGTGGAGCGCGCCCCCGAGTTGGACCTGGAGGGCATCACGCAGAACAAGCTGCCGGCCAACGCCACCGCGGGCGATGAGGCCAGCCAAATCGACTGGGTGATCAGCCAGGAGCCCGACGTGCTGATGGTCACCCTGGTGGAGAACCCGCGCAGCGCCGTCGAGCTGTCGCGCTACGCCTCCGACACGCGGCGCGTCTACGCCGCCCTGCGTGCCGTCAACACGTTCGACGCCATTCGCCAATGGCGCCGCCTGGTGGGTGACGATGCCCTGGCGGTGGGGCAACTGAAGATGGTGATTGCCGGCCGGCTGGTGCGGCGGCTGTGCTCGGCCTGCAAGGTCGGCTACGCCCCCGATCCCAATCAGTTGCGAAAGATGAACATGGACCCGGCCGCCGTCGGCAAGTTGTATCTGGCACGCAAGGACCCCATGCGCGACGCCAAGGGCAACGTCGTGCCCTGCTCGTTCTGCAACGACTTGGCGTTTCGCGGCCGCTTCGGCGTCTACGAGGTCTTCGTCATCGACGATGAAGTCCGCCAGATCATCCAGTCCGGCGGCTCGGACAACCTGTTGAAACAGGCGTTTCGCAAGCAGCACGGCAAGCTGCTGCAAGAGATGGCGCTGGCGCACGTGCAGGTCGGTGAAACCAGCGTGGAAGAGGTGCTGCGCGTGTTGCGCGGGGATGCGCCGGCGCAGAAACCGCCGGGCTCACCCCCCGGCCGAGCCGCCGCCCCGGCGCCGCGCTGAATCGCGCCGGCGCCGCGCTGAATCGCCGCCATAGCCGCGGCGGAGGATGTCATGATTCTTAGCCTCCTGCTTCTGGTCCTGACGTTGGTGGTGGCGTTTTATCACTACGCGCAGGGGCTGTTCAGCGCCACGATCTCGGCCATCCTGGTGGTTCTGGCGACCGTGGTGGCGGTGGGATACCACGAAACCCTGGCCTCGCTGCTGCTCGGCACCAAGTTCACGGAGGAGGCGGCATCCATGGCCCTGGCCGCGCTCTTTGCCGTGGTGTACATCATTCCGCGCCTCGCCTTCGATTACCTGATCCCCGGCAACGTGCGCTTTCCCGCGCTGGTGGACAAGATTGGCGCCGGCGCCATGGGCCTGGTGGCCGGGCTGCTGTCCACCGGCGTTCTCGCCGTCGCCGCCCAGGCGCTGCCCTTCGGCCCGGACGTCGGCTACTACGCCCGCTACGCCGTCGCGGACAGAACCGGCACCGTCATGGGCACCTCTCAACAGCAGGATGTGACCCTCTACGACGTCACCCATAGCCCCACGCTCAATCCCGACGATGAAGATCATCTTTGGCTCCATCAGGACGATCTGGTGATGGCCCTGGCGCACAAGGTGAGCGACGGCGGCTCGCTGGAAGGCGATCAGCGGCTGGGCTGCGTCCATCCGGATTATCTGGCGGAACTTTTTGGCCAGCGGCTGGGGATTCAGATTGGGGCCGATCGCACGATGCCGATGGCCGCGCTGAGCGTCAGCAATGTTTACGTGGTGGCTTCACCGCCGGCCCAGGCGACGCCGGACCAGCCCTCGCCCGCGCCCGGGCCACTGACCCAGATCGATGGCGAGCCTTCCTCCCTGCGCTCCCCCGAGGAACAGGTGCAGCCGGTCCTTCAGCCGGCCGATCCCCAGCAGCAGGCGCTGCTGGTGGTACGCATGGGCATCATCCCCAGCAAGAACGTGGCCGACACCGATGGGTTGTTCCGTTTCTCCCCAGGCTCCATTCGCTTGGTGGCCGGGCGATGCGACTCCAGCGGCGTCGACGTCGCGGATTACCACCCCATCGCCATCCTGAATCGCAAGGGGATCGCCGTCTACTGTCGGATCGACGATTTCCTCCTGGCCAGCACGAACGGCGCGCGAACCATCGACCTGATTTTCCAGGTGGATAAAGACAGGGTCTTCGGCGCCGGCGCCAAGGACCCGCCGTATCACCTGGTCCCCGGCACGTTCTTGGAAGTCAAGCGGTATGCGATGACGGAATTGTCGGGGAAGAAGGTTGTTTATGGTCCGCCGACCAGTCGCGATCGTGAAAGCGTTGTGCAAAAGCCGCAAATCGCCAAAGCGATCGCGGACAGCCCGATCCAACCTTTGATGGGCGTCGCCACCGCTGCCAAGCCGGCGCCCGGATCGCCCCTCGGCACCACCGCCTTGAGGTTCCTGGACATCTCCATCTCCAACAAGCTCTTTGCGCCTATCGATGCGCACAGCGCCAACCCCAGCGGCACAGTCCAATCCAGCAATCTCAAGGGAGACTGGGCTAATCGGCAGTGGGCCCGCCTCGCCGTTTTGCGCGGCACGTTGAGCACCGCCTTGAACTCGCCGGGCACCAATCCTATCGATCAGTTGAGCGTCAACGAGGGCCAAGTGCTCGTGCAGATCCACTGCACGGTCGCATCGCTCGAGGATCAGCGTCATCTGTGGGATTGGGGTTCGCGGTTGTCCAGTTACAGCCTGATCGACAGCGAGGATAAATCCTACACGATCGCCGGCGCCTGGGTGCACTACGTTGCCAAGGCGCAGACCAGCATGGTGGTCACGCTCCGCAACTTGGATTCCAGGGGCAATTTGCAGCCCATTCCATCTCAGTCCGGAGGCAACATCACCGAGATGGAAGTTTGGCTGGCCTTCGAGGTGCCGATCGGCAAGACGATTGCGGAACTCGATATCGGCCGCAACGCCGCGCTGGAGAATCTTGGTTTCCAGGCGGTACCCCCACCGGCGACACGGAAGTGATCACTTGAGCGGCAAGGTCAGTTCCCGCCCGTCGCGCGACACCACCAGTTGTCCGCTGTAGGTGTAGGCGTTGAGCACGTCCAGCCGGGCTGATTCCTCGTCGGCCGCCTGCCTCGTTGCGAACGTGTTGCCCTGGTAGACCGTTTTGACGATCAGGTCGTTGACCTTCAACCCGAAGAATTTCTCCATGGGACTGCCGGGATCGACGCGGGTCACACGCAGGTCCTTGACCTTGCCGTCGGGGCGGAGATCGGCTGCCAGGGCGTACGTCTGGGCCAGGGGCGTTCCGCTTTCATCGCGGCCGGCGATGTGCAACGCCTTCTGGGTCGCTTCCTTGCCCGCTTGCAGCGTCGTCTGGGCGTTTTGGGTGGACAGCTTCAGGTAAATCGCCAACGTCACCAGCAGGCCGACCAGGCCGAAGCCCACCAAAGCTAATCGCATATTCGCCTCGCGGGAACGTGATCTTCCATGATAGGGAACAAGCTCACAGGTTTCTGGCGGTCCGCAGCTCCAGGTCGGGATGAGCTTCGATTTTCTGGACCAGTTGAAAAAACCTGGAGCGGGCGCTAAAGCCGATCCGCAACTCGATCTCCACGCTATTGGTCCCTTCCAGACGCGTAAAATCGATGTCGGTGACGTGCAAGCCGTCGGCGGTTAGTTCCGCCACGGTGCTCGCCACGCACTGCGGATCCCAATCGCGGCGAACGATTACTTGAGCGAATTTGACCCGCGGCAGATGGAATTCGGCATTCTGCACCAGCCACAGAACGGCCACCACCAGCAGGGCCGCCCCCACGGTCAGGAGGTACAGTCCCAATCCGGCGGCAAGGCCCAGGGCCGCGGCGCACCACAGTGCCGCCGCCGTGGTCAGCCCGTGCACGGTGGGACCCTCCTTGATAATGGCTCCGGCGCAGAGCAATCCGATCCCGGTCATGATCCCGTACGCCACCCGCGCCGGATCAACGTTTACGGTGAAGCCGCTGTCGTGCGGCCAAGGGCGCTGGGCAAAGCTGCACGAAACGATCATGGCCAGCGCCGCTCCCACGCTGATCAAAATGGTCGTTCGGAACCCCGCCTGTCGGCCGCGGATTTCACGCTCCAAGCCGACCATTCCCGCGGCCACCGCCGCCAGCACCAGCCGCGCCAGACCCTCCCACGGCATTCCCCACGTCGCCGTCCAAGCGCGAAGCTGTGCATCCAGGTCCACCATGGCAATCCTGCCGGCCGTTCGTACTATTGTACCGACAGATGCAAGGCGGGCGATACGTCCGCCGCAACCTTCCCGCATCGGACGTGTCAAACGGGGATGGAGGTTTTATGAAAAGCATGGCCGTGTGTTTGGCGATTTTGGCGGCGTTGATGTCATCGGATGCCGTCCGTGGTGACTGGCAGGGCGATGACAAAACCGCGGCGCTGGCCGACGGCGCCAACCGCTTCGCCCTGGATTTGTACAAGCGCGCGGGAAGCGCGGATCAAAACCTGATCTTCAGTCCTTACAGCATCGACACCGCCTTGCTCATGACTTACGCCGGCGCCCACGGCGACACCGCGGCCGAGATGGCCCGCGTCTTGCACCTGCCGGCGGGCCTGGCCCCGGCCGATCTGCATCAAGCCGCCGGCAAACTCATCGCTCGATTTCAGACCGCCCGCGATCACGCATCCGGCACCCTCCGCGTCGCCAACGCCTTGTGGGCGCAGCAAGGCGTGCAGTGGCTGCCGCCGTTTCTCGATCTGCTCGACAAGAATTATCAGGCCAAGCTCGCCACCTTGAATTTCGCCGACGCCGAGCAGGCGCGAAAAACCATCAACGACTGGGTGGCCCAGCAAACCGCCGACAAAATCCAGCAGCTCATCTCATCGGGTGTGCTGAATGCAGACACCCGTCTGGTGTTGACCAACGCGGTCTATTTCAAGGCCGATTGGCAGGACCCGTT
Organism: Phycisphaerales bacterium UBA1161; assembly: GCA_002311745.1. Classification (GTDB taxonomy): domain Bacteria; phylum Planctomycetota; class Phycisphaerae; order Tepidisphaerales; family Tepidisphaeraceae; genus UBA1161. Next base: position 41,879 of record DBZL01000079.1, read on the forward strand.
TGAAAAGTTCATGACGGCCGACGGCGATTTTCACGTCGGCGGCAAACCCGAAACGGTCAAAACATCCATGATGCACCGCACCGGCGGCGTCCTGTTCATGCAGGATGACCAGCTTCAGGCGATCGAGATGCCCTACGCCGGGGATGATCTGGCGATGCTGGTGCTGCTGCCGCGTTCGGTCGATGGCCTGGCCGCGGTGGAATCGAAGCTGGATGAGCCGATGCTGGGGCACGTGGTCGCGGGCCTGAGCAGCACCCAGGTGGCCATGGCCCTGCCGAAATACAAGATCGCGCAGCGTCTGGCCCTGGGTTCAGTTCTGAGGACGCTGGGGATGGACAAGGCCTTTGACCCGCGAGAGGCCGATTTTTCGGCCATGGACGGCAATCGCGACCTCGTGATATCCGACGTCCTGCATCAAGCCTACGTTGCCGTTGATGAGCAGGGCACCGAAGCTGCCGCTGCGACGGGCATGGTCATGGGCGCCACGGCCATCATGGCATCCCCGACGGCTTTCGACGCCGATCACCCGTTTGTGTTTCTGATTCGCGACACGAAAACGGGCGTGATCCTGTTCGTGGGCCGGGTGCAGGATCCGCGGCAACCGTGACCCGTCGTGCCGCACCCCGGGACACGTTATAATCCCGCAATGAGAGGAGCGAGCGTGAAGAAATTAAGATTCTTGTCATCGGGCGTGTTTTTGATCGTGTTGGCGGCGGGGTTGGGCGCGGGGAGTGGTGCGAGCCCACGGCCAGCGTCAAATTCCCCCACGCCAACTTCGCCCAAAGCCAACTCGCAGCAATTGACTCAGGACCGCTCGGCGGTTGCCGCCGCCCAGAAAGACCTGGACAAGGCCAACGATGCCCTCAAGCCGGTGGAGGACAAGTATTGGGCCGTTTTCGCCAAGACCCAGGACTGGATCGACGTCCAGGACCAGCTTCATAAGGCCCAGTCCGATCTCAATGCGGCCCGGCGGCAGGCGGTGACCAAACTTACCCAAAGCGACGACTATGCCGCGGCCGTCGCCGACAAGCAAAAAGCCGTCGCCGCCCTGGCCGAGGCCAAGGCTTCGGGCGATACAACGCCCGAAACGCTCGGCCCCCTGGCCACCGCGGTCATGGAAGCCAACGCCAAGGTGAGCAAAATGGAAACCGACGCGCAGGAACACGATCCGGCCGTGCTAGATGCCAAGGAAAAGCTTGCTGCCGTGCAGCAACGCGCTGATGAATTGAAAGCGCAATTCGAGAAATCATTGGAGGATAAAGCTGATTGGAAGCCGCTCAAAAAGGGCGTGGATGCAGCCCAAAAGAAGCTGGCCGATGCCCAAGCCACGCTGGCGGCCCATGGCGGCGGTTCCTGAGCCGTGACGAATTCCATGCCAGTCTTGTCAATCTGGGTGGGGACATCTAGAATATAAACAATGTGTTTGGCCGGTATTTGTATGGGGCGCAAGCCCGCCGGCCGCGGGTGGCGTGTTGTAGCGGATGGTACGCCGCCCCAGGGGCCTTCTGGCCTGACATCTCGCCAGCAGTGTTTTTCAAGCCCGCTGGCGAGGGGATCGATATGAACGTGGTCATTCCGGGAATTTTCATCACGAAGGTGGCAACATCGGCTTGGGCGGCGGCGCTGGCCTATGCCCTGGCGGCGTGGTTGGCGGCGATTGCACGTGGCCGCCAGCGGCAAAATCGGCCGCATCGGCTGGTTTTCCAGCGGGCTGCGACCCTGGCGTCCGTGCCCGCTGCAGATCGCTTTTATACCCGCCGGCCTCTGGACTCACCTTCACCCCCGATCTGTCCCGGTAGCCAGTGACCTTGTTTTATCGATCCTTGCTTCTGGCCAGAGGGCTCTAGCGGAGTGCATCCGCAGCCAATGGTCGGTACGTCGATGCGCGGCGGCGCGTAATGGCTGCCGGACGTCTTCGTGCGTGCCGGGGATTGGGAAACCTCCATGGAAACCATCGTCGGTATTGCGATCGGCCTGATGGCGGGCATCGTGGCCGTGCTGGCCGTCCTGCACGCGCTTGGCAAAGGCGCGTTGACTCGGGCACGCAGCGAGTCCGAGCAGATCAAGCAGAACGCGCTGGTCGAAGCCCAAAACAAGGCCCGGGAAATCGAGCTGGCCTCCCGCCAGGAGCAGCTTCGACGCAAGGAACAGTTCGACCGCGAGATCGAATCGGCCCGCAACGAATTGAAAGCCCACGAAGCCCGCCTGACCAAACGCGAGGATACGCTGGATCGCAAGCTCGACACCCTGTCGGTCAAGGAAAAGCACCTGGACGAGCTGGATAACCGCCTCTCGCAGCGGGATAAGGCCCTGAGCGTCAAGGAAGAGCAGTTGAGCCAGGTCTTGCATCAACAGCGCGATCAGTTGCTGCAGTTGACCAATCTGTCGCCCGAGGCGGCCAAGGAATTGCTCCTGAAGCGGATCGAGGAGGAATGCAAGCAGGAGGCCAGCGCGCTGATTCAGCGGAGCGTCGACCTCGCCCAGGACGAGGCCAAGGAAAAGAGCCGCCAGATCATCCTTCAGGCCATCCAGCGTTACGCGGCGGAGCAGACGGCCGATCACACCGTCAGCACCATCACGATTCCCAGCGACGACATGAAGGGCCGCGTCATCGGACGCGAGGGGCGCAACATCCGCGCCTTCGAAAAAACCACCGGTGTGGATGTGATCATCGACGATACGCCCGGCGTGGTGGTGGTCAGTTGCTTCGACCCGGTTCGGCGCGAAATCGCCCGTCTGTCGCTGGAGCGCCTGGTGCAGGACGGCCGCATCCATCCGGCCAGAATCGAGGAGGTCGTCGCCGCCACCGCCAAGGAAATGGATGAAGAGCTGCTCCGCGTCGGCAGGGAGGCGGCCCAAGAGGCCAACCTGCAGCTTCCCAAGCCCGTGATTCCCATGCTGGGCCGGCTGGCCTACCGCACCAGCTACGGGCAGAACGTGCTGCGGCATTCGCTGGAGGTCGCCTTTCTGTGCCAGATGATCGCCGATGAATTGGGCCTGGACGGCTCGCTGGCACGGCGCTGCGGCCTGCTCCACGACATCGGCAAGGCGATGGACCACGAGCAGGAAGGCGGCCACCCGCAGCTTGGCAAGGAATTCTTACGCCGATGCAACGAACCCGAGGCCGTCCTCAACGCCGCCGAGGCCCATCACGGCGACGTCCCGGCAACCACCGTGTACACGCCCATCGTGATGGCCGCCGACGCCATCAGCGCCAGCCGCCCCGGCGCTCGCCGCGAGAGCCTGGAACGCTACATCCAGCGACTTCAGGACCTGGAAGGCCTGGCCCTGGGTTTCGAGGGCGTGCGCCAGGCGTATGCCATCCAGGCCGGCCGAGAGATCCGCGTCATCGTCGACGCTCGCCTGGTCGACGACCACGTCAGCGCCAAAATCTGCCGCGACATCGCGCACAAGATCGAGACGGAGATGAATTATCCCGGCGAGATCAAAGTGACCCTGATCCGCGAAGTGCGCGCCGTGGACTACGCGCGCTAAATGCAAGACCTGCGCCCTACGCCGTTGCCGAAGATATGCTCCCCCCAAAAGACTCGAAGCCCCGCCATCCGTGCGGGGCTTCGCTCTTTCGACCCATTCGACCCATGGAACTCGAAGCGTCTTACTTGCCGTCCGGGGCGTGAATCCCCAGACGGACCATCCGGCGGTTAAGTCGTTGTATATTGATTCCCAGCACGCGGCTGGCGGCGGCCTTGTTGTAGTTCACCTTCTTCAGCGCCTTGGCGATCGTGCACCGCTCCACGTCCTGCAGACTCAGGTCATCGCCGGCACCCGGCGCCTGCGAGGCAACCTGAATCCTCGGCGGCAGATCGGCCACCGCCACCTCCGGGTCGGAGGCGATCACGTGGGCGTGCTCCATCACGTTGGCCAGTTCACGCACGTTCCCCGGCCACGGATAGGCTTGCAGCAGCATCGCCACTTCGGGCGACAACTGCTTTTGCGGCTCGCCGTAAAGCTCGGCTTGCGTCTTGAGGAAGTGCTCGGCCAGCGGCACAATGTCGTCCACGCGCTCGTGCAGCGTCGGCAGCTTCAGCACCACCACGTTCAGCCGGAAGTACAGGTCCTGCCGGAACGAGCCCTCATGCACCATGTTGTCCAGAGCGCGGTTGGTCGCGCTGATCACGCGGATGTCCACCGGCACGGGACGGAAGTCGCCGACCGGCACCACACACTTTTCCTGCAAGACGCGCAGCAGCTTGGATTGCAGGTGCAGGCTCAGTTCGCTGATTTCATCCAAGAAGAGCGTGCCGCCGTTGGCCGCGCGGATGAAGCCCAGCGAGTCACGCGTCGCGCCCGTGTAGGCGCCCTTGACGTGACCGAAGAGTTCGCTTTCGAACAGCGTGTCGCTCAGCGATGAGCAATCCACGGGGATGAAGGGCTTGGAAGCGCGGGTGGAATTCTGGTGGATGAAGCGAGCCAGCATCTCTTTGCCGCTGCCGGTCTCGCCCAAGATCATGACGGTCGATCGGCGCGGCGCGATGTCCGTGGCCGTCTTCTTTAGCGCCGCCATGATCGGCGAGTCACCGATCATGCGCTGGCTGGCGAAGAAGCTGATCGCCTCGACTTGTTCTCCCACTTCCGTCGATTGCATGTGCATTTTCCTACCGCACTGTCAACTGCATCACTTTGGCCAGAAGTACAACCAACAGCATACTTCGATTTGGCCTCTTGTCAACGGATTTTGTCCCCTAATCGTCGTACATTTTTGAGGTGCCAAATTCGTTATCGGCTCGAACGATTCTGAGACTCAAACGCACAGCTCTGTCACTAAACCTAGTTTGTGACTATACTTATGTCGTATGGGATCTACAATCTCTCCCAAAAACCGTTCCACTTGCTCCGGAGAACGTCCGATAAATTTGGCCGGATTGATTATTTCGGAAAAATTAATCTTGGGAAAGGCCGGCTCCTTGGCCAGCCGATCTAGCAGGTCGTTGCCGGCCCCTTCCTGCTTGACTCGCTGGGCGGCCGCCTGGGAATGGCGGCGGATCAGCTCGTGCAGCTTCTGCCGGTCGCCGCCGCCGCGCACCGCCGCTATCAGAATCTCCTCCGTGGCCATAAACGGAAGTTCGGCCATCACCGCCGCTCGTATCGTTTGCGGATAGACCACCAGCCCGCGCGCCACGTTGGTGACGATTTGCAGACATCCGTCCGTGGCCAAAAACGCCTCCGGAAGGCTCAGTCGCTTGTTGGCTGAATCGTCCAGGGTTCGCTCGAACCACTGCTCCGCGGCCGTCTGCAGAGGGGAGTTGACCAGGCTCAAAACAAACCGCGCCAAACCCGTCGCACGCTCGCAGCGCATGGGATTCCGCTTGTACGCCATGGCGCTGGAGCCCACCTGCTCCTCTTCGAACGGCTCCTCGATCTGCTTCAGCCCCGCCAGAAGGCGGATGTCGTTGCAGAATTTGTGCACGCTGGCGGCGATCCCCGCCAGGCCGCAGATGATCTGGCTGTCCACCTTGCGCGGATACGTTTGTCCGGTGACCAGAAACGACTGGGCAAATCCGAAACGCTCCGTCAGCATACGGTCCAGGGCATCGACCTTGGCGTGATCCCCATCGAACAGCGCCAAGAAAGATGCCTGCGTTCCGGTGGTCCCCTTGGCGCCGCGGAACTTCAGATTGGCGATGCGATACTCCAGTTCCTCCAGATCGATCGCCAAGTCTTGCGCCCACAGCACGGCGCGCTTGCCGACGGTGGTCAATTGCGCCGGCTGAAAGTGCGTGTAGGCCAGCGTCGGCAGCTCCTTCCACTTCAGGGCGAAATGTCCCAGGGCGTCGATCGCGTTGGCCAGCCACACCGCCAGCAGCTTCATGCCGTCGCGCATGATGATCAGGTCGGCGTTGTCGACGACGAATTGGCTGGTAGCGCCCAGGTGGATGATTTCGCGGGCCGCCGGCGCTGCTTGGGCGAAGGTGTGCAGGTGCGCCATGACGTCGTGACGGAGCCGTCTTTCCCATTCCGCGGCCGCCGCGAAGTCGATCTCATCCAGCGCCGCCTCCATCTGCGACAGCGCTTCGGCGCTGATGCGGGTCAGACCCAGCTCGCGTTGGCATCGGGCCAGTTCCAGCCACAGCCGTCGCCACAGGCCGAATTTGTGCCGCGCGGAGAACAGCCGCAGCATCTCCTTGCTGGCGTTGCGCAAGGCCAGGGGCGATTCGTACGTGTCGAATGACATAAGAATCGCCCCCATTGTAAAGCGACGCGGCGGATTTGGAAGCCGTGGGTGTTGGGCAGCCTACTGCCGCACGATCAGATGGACATGAAACAGCTCGCCGGCCGCCGCGTCGTAGGCGATCCAACCGTCGTGGTCCGGCGACGGGCACATCGACGAAAGCCGCAAGTCTTCAAGGCGGAACGGTGCGCCCACGCGAATCGCCGTGCGCGAAAACCGGCTCACTTGGTTCTGGCCGAAGATCAGCAGGGCGGGGAACTGCGTCGCCCCAATGTTGCTGGGCTGTTGCGCCTCCCCATGCGGCAGGATGTTCTGCTCGCCGGCGCTGAACATCACCACGCGGTCTTGCTTGTCCACCGCGGGCGCGGATATCGCGTTGGGCAGGCCGACCAGACTCCCCAGCGGCTTGGCGAATCCATCGGGCTCGATCTGCCAGATCGTGCCAATCCACAAGTCGGCGATGACGATGGATCCCTCCGGTCCTGCCCCGACCGTGTATTTGTCGCCGGTCAGCACCGGCGCGGCAAAATCGGCCGTGGGCCGTGCAAACGGTCGGCCGATCGCCGGCGGCGAAGCCTCCGGATCGATCTGCAGAAAACACGAACCTTCCACCGAGTGCAGCCAAAGCCAAATCTTGCCGCCCGACAAGGCCATGTCGGCGCGGTAGATGCTCAGCGTGTCGCCGGCGCCGCTCAGATCGGCCAGTTTCCGGTCGTCGGCCAGGACCTGGATCTTCCCCCCGAGGCTCAGGCAACCCAAGCACGCCTGGGATTGCCGCCCGACGCTGGCCGCGAAATAGAAATAGATCGTGTTATCCGTCGCCGCCAGGTCCAGGAAGTTACCCTTGCCGCCGCTGCATCCCATCGCCGCCAGCACCGCCGCGCTGCTCAGGCCGATCTTCTCGGGCAAGGCGGCGGCATTCACTCGGTACACGACGTCGTTTCCCTCATCCGTTTCCTGGACAAAGACCGCGCCGGCGTCGCCGGCGCTCAGGTGTGTCGGGCGGTGGCGCTGCACGGCCAGCAGGGCGTCGATCTGGACGGTATCCGGCTGCGGCGGCGGAGAAGGTGGCGGCGGCGGCGGCCGTGAGCAACCGGCCGCGGTCAGCAACCCCACCGCCGTCGCCACGCAGCTCGCCACGCGCATTGCCGACACGCCCAGGCGGATTTTGCACCCCCGGCGGCCAACCTCGCCAGCTCCATTCCGCATCCACAACCAGTGTAGCAGAGATGAGCCTTCCCGCGCCCCTGGCAGGAAAACAATTCAAGCCACCTTGGTCAGTTCCGGCTCCGGAACGCTGGCCAGGTCGATGTTGCGCGCCAACACCTTGCGGTAGCCCAGTTGCTTGACGACCTCGAGCACTTCGGTCCAGGTGGGATACAAGCGCTTGTTGACCTTCTTATAGGTCTCGATGGCCATCACGAATTCAAACTGCTCGGCGGTCATTTCGCCCTCTTCAGCGCAGCGGCGGTCATCCGAGCGCCGGCGTCCCGGGCCGCGGCGCCGCTCCAGTCCCGTGCGTCGGTCGGCGGCACGCCGCTCAGGTCCGGTATAACCCGCCGGCTGCGTCGCTAGACGCCGTTGATCCAGCCCGCTACGCCGGTCTGCCAGGCTCTTTCGCCGGTCCTGGCTGCGGGGGACAGCTTGCGGATCGCTGGACGCGGCGGCATCGGGTGGTTTCGGCATCAACGTACCTCCGATCCTGCATCGAATCGGGCGGCCGCTCACTTTAGGTCCCAGTAACCGAATTACCCTGCGCCGCGCGACTCATTCTCTCACGCCGGCCCAGTGGATATAACGATATGGATATTCCGGCGGTTTTTCGCGGACCAGGGCCGATGGATCCAACCCGCACCCCCATGACCGACGCAGCGCTCGTCCCACCGTGCCGCAAAGACCGCGGGATCACCGTCCTGGGCATGGCCCTGTTGGCCTTCTGCGTGGGTGGCGCGATCAACGTCAGCCTCGGCGACTACAGCCGGGGCGCGATCATCTGGCTGAGCATCGCGGCGCTGATCTGCCTGCTGGCCGTTGCCTTGCCCGCCATCGCGCGCCTGCAGTCGCTGGCCGCCAGGAGCCTCACGGCCGTGCTGGTCATCGGCATCGCGTTCCAATGCGGCATGCTGCTGCGCGGCGCGTTCGGCGGCGCTCAAGGCTCGCCGCTGGTGCACGATGCCTATGCCGATGCCACCGTGCTCACCGGCCTGATATTCGTCGGGGCGCTGGGCTGCGTGCAGGCGTTCATCCAGCGACGCCTGCGTTGGCCGCTGATACTGATCATGCTGGTGGCTTTTTGCCTTGTGGGGACGACGCAGTTCCGCCGTTACCTCAACGGCGTTCCGGGCGTCGACGTCTTTTTCTTTCAGCAACAGGCGTGCGATGCCCTGGTTCACGACCGCAACCTGCATGAACCGCCGGCCATCCTGCACGGACGAAACCCCTATGCGATGCGCTACCACAACATCTACGAGCCCGACACGCCCTTCTACGGTCCGGGCGTCGTCGATCAAGACAATTTCCTTACCTACGGATATCCCTATCCGCCGCTGAGCCTGCTCATGGTTTTGCCCGGATATCTTTTGGGCGGGGATTGCCGCTACGCGCACGTGCTGGCGATGGCCCTGTCGGCGGGGTTGATGGCGGCGGCGCGGCCGGGGCGGTGGGGGGCGCTGGCCGCCACCCTTTTCTTGCTGACTCCGCGCGCTTTTTGGGTTCTGGACCTGGCCTGGACCGAGCCGCTGCTCACCCTCAACTTTTCACTGGTGATGTTCTGCGCCTGCCGATGCCGCCGACTGCTGCCTTATGCCCTGGGGCTCTATTTCGCCACCAAGCAGTACACCGTTTTGACCTTGCCGGCGCTTTGGCTTCTGGTGGATGAACCGGACCGCTGCAAAGCCCTGGGCAAGCTGATCCTCAAGGCGGCCATCGTCGCCGCCGTGATTACCTTCCCGTTCTTCCTGTGGAATCCGTACGATTTCATCCGCGACGTGGTCCTGTGGCAGTTCTTCCAGCCGTTTAGACCAGATGCCTTGAGCTATCTGGTGGCGATCTACCGCTACACGCGCGGCTATCACCCGCCGATTTGGACGCCGCTGGCCGCCGTCGTGCCGGCCGCCGCGTTGGCCATGTGGCGCTGCGCCCGCTCACCCAGCGGTTTTGCCGCCGCCGTAACCTGCATCCACCTGGCGTTTTTCGCGTTCAACAAGCAGGCGTTCTGTAATTACTACTATTTCGTGATGGCCACCGCCTGCTGGGCCGTCGCCGCCGCAAAGGCCGCCGACTTTGCCCCCCGCGCCCGGGCGGTGCAGGTTTAAGCGCCCTCCGGCCGATAATCATTTATCGGACCATGCCTGCACGCCTGGCGTTCATCTTGGGCTGCGCGCTGGCCGCGGCCGCCGCCGCGGCGCCGCCCGACGTCAGCCGCGTCCTCAAGTCCATCGACTTCGAGGAACGACGCCTGGGAAACCACGAAGAACTCCCCATGCACTGGGTCAAGCTCGAAGGCCCGGGGCTGCCGCATTACGTCAATGGCTTCCTCAGCGACGATCGCTCCCGCTCGCCAACCCACAGCTTCCGATTCGATCTGAACGGTGGATCGTTGATCTACCGCTACGACCCGCATGAGCTGCCCGTGCAGAACGGCGCCCACTACCGCGTCGAGGTCTACGTCCAGACCACCGTCCTTCCGCACGCCCGGGCGCGCATGACGGCGTATTTCACCGACCTGGACGGCCATCCCCTCCCCGACACCACCGTTCATTCCGAACTCTACGCCGCCGCACGCGACGGCGAGGATTGGCACAAGCTCTCCATCGAGCTGACCGCCGACGACAAGCGCGCGGCCTTCCTGACCGTCGAACTGGAACTATTGCAGTCCAGCCTTTACGCCCCCAACATCCTGGGCGAACGCACCCTTTTCCCGCAGGACATCTACGGCACGGCTTGGTTCGACGATCTGACCATCTCGCAAGTCCCCCGGGTGCTGCTGTCCACCGGCCGGCCGGGAAACATCTTCCGCTTGAGCGATCCCCTGCGCCTCAGCGTCGCGGTCAACGACCGCTTCACCGACGACTTGGCCGCTCAACTGGTCATCCACGATGCCGCCGGCGCGATGGTCTACCAGCAGAGCGGCGCCCTGGACATGGCGGCGGCGGGCGACCAAGGCGCCGCCGCCAAGCAAGCGTCGATCGTGCTGCCGCCGCTGCGCCCCGGCTGGTACGACGCCGCCCTGGTCATGACCTGTCACGGCCAATTCGTCGGCCAACAAGACCTTCACCTGATCCGCCTGCCCGATGACCAGTCCCCGCCACGGCCCGATCCACGCTTCGGACTCATCGCCACGGAATTGCCCTTCGACGGCTGGTCGCAGCTTCCCGAGCTCTTGCCTTTGCTGGCGGCGGGGCGAGTCAAGCTCGCCGTCTGGAACCAGGACGGCGATATCCAGCAGGTCGATGCCATCGCTTTCGATGCCCTGCTCCAACGCCTGGAAGAACTGGGCATCACGCCCACCGCGTGTCTGACCGGCCTGCCCCCTTCGGTGTCGGCGAAGATCGGCGGCGGACAGTGGACCCAGCTCCTCAAGGTCTCACCCGAACTATGGCGGCAGGACTTGGCCTACCTGGTTTCCCGCCACGCCGCTCACCTGGACCGCTGGCAGATCGGCGCCGACCGCGACGCCGCCATGTTCCTGGAAAAACCGCAGATGCGCCAGGTCTACGACCTGCTGTACAAGGAATTCGCCGCCCTGGTGGAGAAGCCGGACCTGGCCATGCCCTGGCCCGCCTGGTACGACCTGTCCGGCCGGCTTCCCGCCACCGTCGCCCTCTCCGTTCCTCCCGAGGTGCTTCCCTCGCAGTTGCCCCTCTACATGCAGGAAATCCGCGGATACCAAGGGCACAACCTTTCCCTGACTCTGCAACTGCTCGACGACCGCTACGGCCGGGAAGAGCAAATCCGCGACCTGGCCCAGCGCCTGACCTACGCCCTGGCCGGGGGGGCTAGCCGCATCGATCTTCCCCTGCCCTTCACCCTCCGCCGCGACGACCAGCAGGTTTGCGATGAACCCTGGGAACTGGCCCTGGTCATCCGCACCCTGGTCACTCAGTTTGCCGGCGCCAACTTCCGCGGCAAAGTCCCCATCGCCAGCAACGTCGAAGCCTTTCTCTTCGACCGCGACGGCCAGGGCATCATGGTCCTCTGGAGCCGCGGCGGACAAACCGCCTCCAAAGACTTGGCCCTCAACCTCGGCGAGCATCCCCGCCGCGTCGATCTATGGGGCAACGTCACCCCGCTGCTCCAAGCCGAAGGCAAAACCGACACGGTCAAGCTCACCATCGGCCCCATGCCCTTCTTCCTGATCGACATCGATCCCGTCACCGCCCAAATGCGCGCCAGCGTCCGCTTCGATCAGCCGTTGCTGGAATCCAGCTTTGAGCCGCACACACGCACCATCCACTTCGTCAATCCCGCGAAGGAAACCATCAGCGGCTCCCTGAAATTGATCCCCCCCGAAGGCTGGACCCTCACCCCCTCGGTGTTTTCCTTCAGCCTGAACCCCGGCGAGGTCTTCGACCGCCAGATCAGCATCGAGTTCCCCTACAACAGTTTCGCCGGCCCCAAGACGGTCCTGGCCAATTTCAAGATTCAGGCCCGCCGCGAAATCGCTTTCAACGTTCCCATCCTCCTGAGCCTGGGCCTGGGCGACGTGGGCATGCAAACCCTGGCCCTGCACGACAAAAACGACTTGATCGTTCAGCAGATGATCAGCAACTACGGCAACAAGCCCATCGACTACACCGCCTTCGCCGTCTACCCCGGCCAACCGCGTCAGGAGCGGTTGGTGACCCACCTGGGCCCTGGCCGCACCACGATCAAGCTGTACCGTTTCAGCAACGTGCAGATCATTCCCAACGCCAAAGTCCGCAGCGGCCTTCGTGAAGTCGAAGGCACACGGATTCTCAACGATGAAGTCCCCGTGCAGTGAACTGCGACGCGGTCGGGCTTTCACTGGTGCAACAAGGGATTGATGCACCGCCCCCCAAATTGATGACCTTCGTTCTAGCCGCTCAGGCAACTGAATTTCGAAGCGGCGATTAATTGCGGATCACAAAGGCGTTACAGGTGAACTGCGCGCAGGCTCGCACTAGACTAGCGCGCAAGGAATGAATCGCAACGTTGCCCCGGACGTGCAGTTGCGCTCCTATTTGCACGCAATTTCCAAAAAACTTTTCCCCCATGTCTGCAAACAGACTTGGATTGGGCTCGCACGGCTGCGCGTAACCATATTGAGGAAAATAGATTGCGCGCCAAGGCGAACGGCGGAAGGGGGCCGAAAAATACATAAGCCGTTGGCTGGATTTTGGTTATGAAAAAAATGGAAGAGAACCTTCACCCGCGTGAGGACCATAGGGGGTTGTGTTTTTGACCTCGATTTTTGAGGCTGTTTAAGGTGATGAATGTTGGGCGCTTGGGCTGCCCAGAGGCGATCGAAAATCGGCGCGCCGAGGCCCGAAAAATCATGAATTTTGGGTCTGGCTCATGGATCGTCCAAATTGATTGGCGCGAGAAAAACTTTCACTACCACGCCGCCTCCGGCGGCACCCCCGAATCGGAATTTCGGCTCCACGCCGACCTTCAACCGTCCAAAACAGGCCCGCTTGAGCGACGACGGGGGAATAACTGCGTTCCTGCATATCCCTTTTCAAAACGGTTGACTTTCGTCTCGGCCGGCTTGAACTTCCGTGGGAAAGACTAAAGCGTACTGGCCCCGTCAGTTCCTTCACCCTCGCTGCCTTCGACTGCTATGGGCGTTCCGAGCTTCGGATCGCCGTTGACATAGTCCTGGTAAGTGAAACGAACGTGCGCCGCCTGCGGCTCGTGGTCGCTGGCGTACATGTAAACGGCGAATTCCGTATCTTTTCCCCATCGCGAGTTCGAACTCCACTTCTCGTCAGCAGTGAGTACATCGCGGGAAGTTCCGGGATGAACAGGGCGGTCGCAATAGATGGTAAATCCGGTTTCCGATTTCAAGTCGCCTTTCGAGCATCCTGGACCGGGTGCGTGGGATTGCAGAGCCGCTCGCGTTTGCACTGAGACATTTAAATCCCGCGCGGTCGCCGTGCCCGTGTTGTAAATGCGGAATATCCACCTACGAATTTCAACCCCGGCACTTTGGGATCCCTGGTCAACGAATCGCACCTGAACTCGCAAATAGGGCTTTGATCGCGGGTGAAACATGGCTCTTAGTAATGAGACTGCTGCGACTACGAAATCATCACCAGCGCGAATGTAATACGGCTTGTTTTTCACGTATTCGGCTCTATGCGGCTTGAAATTGCTTTCGGGCACGAGGCAGACGACGAACCCACCACCAGCTGGATCGTTGATTGGCTCTATCAGAACGCCGCCCACAGGTGGGTCGGTAGCCATGTGGTGCAGCGCCATCAATTGCGACTTGAAGGCGTCGGGATTGGGTACAAACCGCAAGTCAGATGCGGCATCTACTTTCTTGTTGGGGTCGGCGGGGGAGGGTGTGGCGCGCGCATCAATGCCCCATATCAGGACACCACCGCCAGTGTTTGCAAAGCCCGTTAGCGCGGTGCTCCACAACTCTTTGATTTTTTCGTCTTTGAGCGGGACGAGTGCAGTTGGTGGACCACCCAACCCCGCTTTAAAGTCCAGCCATTCTTCTTCGAAGGTGGGCGGCACCGCTCCAACCATCGCCCGCAAATACGCGGCTTTGTCGGGAGCCGACATGATCTGCTCGAAAAGATATTGAGCGTTAGAGGCCATGTACACCGCCTTTGCCAAAAATCAGCACGATCGAAACCCAAAACTGGGGACCCGTCCAATTACGCGCGATTCGCCTTCTTGGCCGCGCGGCCGCAGCGCGCCCAATTGGATCCACGATTTCATTTTAGCCGTCCAGGTCTTCGACCCCAGGGCAACGTATTGGCCCCGCCTTTTGTTTTCAGACCTTTTGTAGGTCCGTCACGAGTTCTGGTTCCCTCATCGCGTGCCGAATTAATGATTTCAGGGCCTGCGTAAGGAACTGCTCAACCCGTCCGCGGTTCACGAGTATCCGCAACTCGGCCAATGCGAAATTCGCATCGTCGCCGTGCGCTATCGTGCTTCGATAGCTATACAGCGCCTGCCAAATTTCCTGAGGCGTGGGGTTTCGGAAAACGCTATAGTCTAATTTCATTGCCATCCGCTTCTCTAACAGCGGAATCTTGGACGCGATTTGGTGTCTAAGTGAATCGTAACGCCCGTGCGGATCGTGAGTGAGTAGGGATTCGATGATGGCAAATAATCCCAGCGGATAGAGGTCACTTCCGGCGACACCTCGCAGATGCAAGAACTTCTCCGACGCTCGCGTAATCCGAGGAAATTGACCCGCGATATCCTGCAGGGATTTGAACCCCTCTCTGATCTCATTCACGGCAGCATCGTCCAGAATATCCTCGAACCTAGTAAATGTTTCCCACCCGAGCAGGCTAGCCACGGGGTAGCCGTGAAAGCCCTGGCTTTTGGGGTAAAGGGTTACCGCAAACCGAAGCTCAACTTTGCTGAGCCGGCCTGCCTGATCCAGGATGTGTTGGAAATAGTCAGGAATCCGCTGGCCCGAAGAGGTAACTGTCGCCTCTTGCGGGGGTTCAACAACGTAATACCTCCATTTATCGGGGCTTAGTTCCTCCGACCGCAATCCCCCGCCAGGCTGCGCTGCATCCATCGGGACCATGCGTTCTTCGTACAGCTGACGACAATTCCCAATAGCGCCACCGAAGAAAGATAGCGAATCGCGAATTCTCGCGATCTCAGCCATCGTCGCACGCCGAAAGATGTGGCCGGGTGCCAAGTCGACGGGTATTGTGCAGCGAACGTCAAGTCGATTCGCCACAAACCAAATTCTCTTGTCAATTTCTGTTGGCTCCGCCGTCATGGGACCTCAACCACGCTGAGAACCTGTCACTCCTGCTATTTCGACAGCTGCCCGAGTTGGGCGGCAATTTGTTGCCTTCGCGTTTAGCCACGCTGGTCCATGGCCAGACCCGTGCTGATTTTATCAGTTTCGTCCGCAATACGTTATGTTCGGGCTATCGACATGTCGGCGGAAAGTGCTCGTCCTGCTGAAGGGGGAAAATCTTGCGACCGCCTCACAGCACTTCCGTCGCTCGCGGATAGCTGGGAAGGGGGGGAAGCGCCCCTTATTGCTGGGGCGGAACGAGGCGGTCTGACGCGAGGCGAATAAGGGCTCGCTCATTGCGGGCGGGTCACCTTGTACACCGTTGTTTCCCCCACTTGGGCCATGCGCGCCGCCCGTGTTTCGATCAGCGCGCTAGCACGGCGGTTATCCCCCATCTGCACGATGTAGCCGTAGTCGCGATCTATTTGCCGCCAATCCAACGGCGTAAAAATCTTCGTGCCCCAATCGAGGTCCGGCGCGTACAACAGCGGGGCATTCAAACGAAAATGCCAATAAAAGGTCGCTTCCGGCCAATTCAACAGCCGTGGCACGCGGCCATGGCCGTCGATCATGTACCAGAGCGCAAAGTGCTGGTACGGCAGCAGCCGGCCATAAAGCAAGTGATCGCTCACCAGCGGCAAAACGTTCTGGCCCGGTGGGATCTGCCGCAGAGCCGTCTGGCAGTCGACGAGTTTGCCGTCAATTTGCCTCGCCGTGTGATAAACGATTCCCAGATTGACCAGGCAAAATACCGCCAAGGCAATGAGTACGCCGTGATCGCCTCGCGGCAGTTCCTCTGCGCTGTCTGCGCCGATGCAGAAAACCAGAAGGAATGCCGGCAACAGGAAGCGATCATCAAGGTAATAGGTTCCCAGCGCCCCCGTGGGAGTGCACAGGTACGCTCCCAGACACCACAACGCGCCCAGCGCGATCGCATCACATTGCAGTTGCCGGCGATGGATCACCAAAAACGCGCCCAGGCACATCACATAGAAGGCAATCAACACGGCCGCAGGTATGGATGTCGACCAGTAAAACGGCGCGGCCATGTGCAGTATCTTTCCGAGCACAGATCGAAACTCCACGGGTCCCGAGGCGACGGAGCTCATCTGTGGCTCCCCCAATCGAATGGCCACCAGACACCCGACCAGCGGCACCGCGACGGCGACAGCCCCCAAGGCGCGACGGACCTCCGTGCGCCTTTTCTCCGCGGATGTCGCTCTGCGTGCCCGTAGGGCTGCCAAAGTCGCATCCGACACCATGATCGCCAGCGCGCACAGGGCGGCGCTGCGATGAAACAGCACCAGCACGGCGCCCAAGACCGCCGCCGCGACGGCCAGGCCCCGCGACAGCTTGCGCATGGCTTGCCAGTAGAGCGCCAGCCAAACAAACAGCATCCCCAAGCCAACCTCGTACGGGAAAAACCCAGTCATGAAAAACCAGTTCAAATTGAGCAGAAGCCCGACCATGGCCCATCCGCGCCGCTCCGGCGCGCAGGTCGCCAGAAACACGTACAGGCCCAGCGGCGGCGCCACCAGGGAAAACAGCATCAACGCACGCTCGGCAACCGTGATCGACAGGTAACGAGCGATCCCCGCTCCCACGAAATCGAGCAGTATGTTTTGCGTCGGGAAGAACGACACATCCACGTAGGGCGGGGCCGTGCCCGACCAGAACCGCTCGATCAGCGCCGTGCGCGCCAGGTGATTGGTCGCGTCGCAATACGGAAAGTATCGCAGGGACAAGGCCGCGGCTGCTTCCAGGATGAGCACCGCCCAAAAAAGCGTGTCAGCCCACCCCCATGAAGCTCTGAGGCTTCGTTTCATCCGCATCCTTTAGTTCGACTCTTGCCGTTTTGCGTGCCTCACCCGGCACGGCTCAAGTGGGTCCAGCAATGTGGGCCGTAAACGGCGGGGAAGTTTATGGCAACACTTCACCCGTTGGCAAATCTGCATGAGGCGTTCAGCCGCCGCAATAGGGGGGCGGTATCTCCCCCAAACGCTTGACTTTCGTCACAGCCGCTTCGATTTTCCCGTTTTCCGGAGCTGTCCGGGACTGGACTGGCCGGAATTTGGTAGTAAGATAATCAGGCGGTGGAATTTGTCTGGAACAGCAGGAACGTCGCCCATATTGCCAAGCATGGCATACGTCCACACGAGGCCCAATACGTTGTGGAGAATTCTCGGCCGCCTTTTCCGCAAATGATCGGCCAGGACAAGCGGCTGGTCGTTGGCACCCTGCCGGACGGTCGCTACCTGCAGGTCATTTATGTTCCGTCCAGATCGGTTCCGGGCGCAGTGTATGTCATGCATAGCCGCTCGCTGACCGACGCCGAGAAGCGAAGGTTTCGCCGGAGAATGCGATGAAAAGGAGAACGAAACATCCGGAAGACATGAGCGCGGCGGAATTGACCGAAGCGACCAAGCAGTTCGACGAGCCGTTTATATTTGAAAAATCGCGCCCGATGACGGCGGCCCAGCGCGCCCAGGAACGCAAGCTGCGCCGCGGCCGCGGCCGCCCCAAAGTCGGCAAGGGAGCTAAAAAGATCAGCATTTCGCTGGAAGGAAATCTGCTCCAACGAGCCGACGCTTTGGCCACAAAAAAAGGCGTAAACCGCTCGCAACTCATCGCTGATTTTGTCGCGGCGGGCCTTAGACGCAAGGCGGTCTGACCCCCGAAAATGTACTTACGCCCGAAAATGTACTTATCCCCTTTCTTCCGTCCTTATCCCCTTTCTTCCGTCCGCGGTTTAAATTCTCTTTAAGAGAAAACCGCGGATGACGCGGATGACACGGATAAATAACAACTGAGTGTCTGAGCTTCCCCACGAATGGTGG